>NZ_RCUX01000002.1 GCF_003667565.1 Mycetocola tolaasinivorans | reverse complement strand
GACGGATGTAGTAGATCGTCTTGATGCCCTTGCGCCATGCGTAGATCTGAGCCTTGTTGATGTCGCGGGTGGTGGCGGTGTCCTTGAAGAACAGCGTCAGCGACAGGCCCTGGTCCACGTGCTGGGTAGCGGCGGCGTAGGTGTCGATGATCTTCTCGGCACCGATCTCATACGCGTCCTGGTAGTAGTCCAGGTTGTCGTTGGTCATGAACGGCGCGGGGTAGTACACGCGACCGAGCTTGCCCTCCTTGCGGATCTCGATCTTCGAGGCGATCGGGTGGATCGACGAGGTCGAGTTGTTGATGTAGGAGATCGAACCGGTCGGCGGCACGGCCTGCAGGTTCTGGTTGTAGATACCGTGCTTCATGACGGAGTCCTTGAGCTCGGCCCACTCGGCCTGGGTCGGGATCTCCACCGAGGAGTTCGCGAACAGCTCGCGCACACGCTCGGTCTCGGGCAGCCACTCCTGGGTCAGGTACTTCTCGAAGAACGCACCCGATGCGTAGGTGGAGTTCTCGAAGCCCTCGAAGGTCACGCCACGCTCGATGGCGATCTTGTTGGAGGCACGCAGCGCGTGGAACAGCACCGTGTAGAAGTAGATGTTGGTGAAGTCGATGCCCTCTTCGCTGCCGTAGAACACGCGCTCACGAGCGAGGTATCCGTGCAGGTTCATCTGGCCGAGGCCGATGGCGTGCGACTTGTCGTTGCCGTCTTCGATCGAACGCACCGAGGAGATGTGGCTCTGGTCGGACACCGAGGTCAGGCCGCGAATGGCGGTCTCGATGGTCAGGCCGAAGTTCGGCGAGTCCATCGCCAGGGCGATGTTCAGCGAACCGAGGTTGCAGGAGATGTCCTTACCGATTTCCTTGTACGACAGGTCGTCGTTGTAGGTGGTCGGGGTGTTGACCTGCAGGATCTCCGAGCACAGGTTCGACATGTTGATGCGACCGGCGATGGGGTTCTCGCGGTTCACCGTGTCTTCAAACACGATGTACGGGTAGCCCGACTCGAACTGGATCTCGGCAATGGTCTGGAAGAACTCACGCGCGTTGATCTTGGTCTTCTTGATGCGGGAGTCGTCCACCATCTCGTGGTACTTCTCCGAGATGGAGATGTCACCGAAGGGGATGCCATACACGCGCTCAACGTCATACGGGGAGAACAGGTACATGTCCTCACCCTTCTTCGCGAGCTCGAAGGTGATGTCCGGAACCACAACACCCAGCGAGAGGGTCTTGATGCGGATCTTCTCGTCGGCGTTCTCACGCTTGGTGTCGAGGAAGGACATGATGTCCGGGTGGTGGGCGCTGAGGTACACGGCGCCGGCACCCTGACGCGCACCGAGCTGGTTGGCGTAGGAGAAGGAGTCTTCGAGCAGCTTCATCACGGGGATGATGCCCGAGGACTGGTTCTGGATCTGCTTGATCGGGGCGCCGGCCTCACGAATGTTCGAGAGGGACAGGGCCACGCCACCGCCACGCTTGGAGAGCTGCAGCGAGGAGTTGATGCCGCGCGAGATCGACTCCATGTTGTCTTCGATCCGCAGCAGGAAGCAGGAGACGAGCTCGCCGCGCTGTGCCTTACCGGAGTTCAGGAAGGTGGGGGTCGCGGGCTGGAAGCGACCGGCGATGATCTCCTCAACCAGGTTGGTCGCGAGGGCTTCATCGCCATCGGCCAGGCCCAGTGCGGTCATCACGACGCGGTCTTCGAAACGCTCCAGGTAGCGCTTTCCATCGAAGGTCTTCAGCGTGTAGGAGGTGTAGTACTTGAACGCGCCCAGGAAGGTCGAGAAGCGGAACTTCTTCGAGTAGGCGAGGTCGTTCAGACCGGTGATGAACTCAAAGGAGTACTTCTCGATGACCGCGGGGTCGTAGTATTCCTTCTCCACGAGGTAGTCCAGACGCTCCTTGAGCGAGTGGAAAAACACCGTGTTCTGGTTCACGTGCTGCAGGAAGAACTCACGGGCTGCTTCGCGATCCTTTTCGAACTGGATGTTGCCATCCGCGTCGTAGAGGTTGAGCATCGCGTTCAGCGAGTGGTAGTCCATGCCCTGCGCTACCGGTGACTCGGTCAGTGACGGTCCCAAAATTCTTCCAATCCATCGTGGACAACCTGTACGTCGTCCGGAGTGCCAAATAGTTCAAATCGGTACATCATCGGGACATCGAGCTTCTGCGCGATGATGGACCCGGCGAGGCAGTACGCCTCACCAAAATTGGTGTTGCCCGCGGCAATGACGCCACGGATCAGGGATCTGTTTTCCACGTCGTTGAGGAAACGGATCACCTGCTTCGGTACCGCTCCCCCGAGTATTCCGCCGCCATAAGTGGGCAGAACAAGAACGTAGGGTTCGGTGACCTGGAGTGCGGGATCCCGCGCATAGAGCGGAATCCGGGAGGCCGGCATGCCCAGCTTCTCGATGAAGCGGTGGGTGTTGCCGGAGATGCTGGAGAAGTAGACGAGGTTGTTACCCATCTGGATCCCTCCAAGTGGTGTGCACCGCGGAGACGGTGGCGGGTGGTGCCGTGCCCTACTGCGACACCCCCTGGTAAGGTCGGTCGCGATAAAACACGCGGGCTGATTCGGTTTCTGCTACAGCTACTGCTGCGGAGAAGCGATCACCCGGGAAGGGCACCACACACCTCACAGACGAGGCTCAACGCGGGCCTGAACGATGGTTGTGTGGTGGCGACGACGCGGCGTCGCGGGGTCGAAATGGCACCGGCTGCCCGTCTGCATCATGATCAGAATGTCATGCTGCCCGTTGGGCTGAGCGGGCCAGGACGAACCTAGGCCAGTCGAGCGGCCAGTTCCTCGATTTTGTCGGGGCGGAAACCCGACCAGTGCTCGTCATCTGCGATGACCACGGGGGCCTGCAGGTAACCCAGAGCCTTGACAGCTTCGAGAGCGTTTTCATCGGCAGAAACGTCAAGAACCTTGTACTCGAGACCCTTGCTGTCGAGCGCCCGGTAGGTCGCCGTGCACTGGACGCAGGACGGCTTCGTGTAAACGGTAATCGTCATCTTCGCTGTTCCCCTATCTGATGATTTATCTGAGGTAAATCAGATGATTTATTGAAGTGTGCGGCAACTCTGTGCCCCGTCTTCAATACTACATCTAGTTGCCCGAGATGTCTCGTACCCCCACAGGTAGTAGTTGCACCGATGTAGTTATCCACGGGGTTCTCCACCGTTTTTGGGAGTTATCCACCGCCCATCCACGGGGTTCTCCACAGTTTGGGGAGCTCTGCTACCCCATGGATTGGGGGCAATTAGCGCCCCGACCGGCGTGTCTTCCACAGGGCAGACACTACCCGCCACCACCGACATCATTTTTGCCCCAAAGTCTCGATCGCGGCGTGTCTGAGAGACCTCCGTCGCACACGTCTCGGCCCGTCCCGGGCACCCCGGCACGCGGGCGCTTACTATTAACCTATGAGTGCATATTCGAACCTCCTGGCGACCCCGGGAGTCGGTCGAATCATCACCGCCCAGCTCGTGGCGCGCTTTCCCTTTGGAATGCTCTCCCTGGCCTTTCTCCTACACGTTGAACAGGTCACGGGGTCCTACGGCAAGGCGGGCCTGGTTCTAGCCGCCACAAGTATCGGTCAGGCGGTCGCCGGCCCCCTCACCAGCCGTTGGATGGGTGTCTGGGGTATCCGCCCCGTCCTGATCCTCACCACCACCGTGTGCACGATCGCCGGTACATCGATCGCGCTGGTGCATGCGAACCTCGGCGTCTACGTGATCCTCGCGATCATCTGCGGCCTCAGCACTCCCCCGGTACAGCCCGCGGTACGCACCATCTACCCCAAGATGGTGAACTCGAAGCAGCTCACCCCGCTGTTCTCCCTCGACGCCTCGGCCCAGGAGATCATCTGGGTGCTCGGCCCGGTCATCACGACCTTCATCGCCACCCAGATCGGCACCCAGTGGGGCATCCTCTTCGCCATGACGCTGCTCGTGGGCGGCGGCATCTGGTTCATCGTGCTGCCCGAGGTGGGGCGCGTGCGCATCCCGCGCAGCAAGCGTAAGTTTGGCGTTGTGCTGCGCCGCCCGCCGGTCATGCTCGCCACCGTCGTGGGCTTCCTGCTGATCGGTGGTGTCGCGGCGGTTGAAGCCGGCGTCGTCGCAACCTTCGGGCACGACGGAATTGAGGCCGGACTCATCCTCGCAATCTTCTCCATCGGTAGCCTGGTTGGTGGCCTGTCCTCCGGCGGGATTCCCATCGGCCCCTGGGCCCTGGGCCGCCGCATGGCCGTGGTGTTTGTCGGAACGGCGCTGGCGATGTTCTTCCTCAATTTCTGGGGCCTCGCCATCACCCTCCTGATCGCCGGTATGGGAATCGCCCCCGCGCTTGCGGTGCTGTTTGCCATCGTCTCGTCGAGCGTGAAGTTCTCCGACACCGCCGAGGCCTACGGCTGGGTGGGTACCGGGCAGCTGATCGGTTCGGCCCTGGGTTCGGCCGCCGCCGGATTCCTCATCGATCACAATGGTTCTCAGGGCGCGTTCTGGGTAGCCGGGGCGTTCCTCCTGCTGGGTACCATCGTGCCGCTCCTGGGTAAGCGTTGGCATCCGGATCTTCGCGGGCGCGAGGTCGGCCCGATGCCGGATACCGAACCCATTCGGATTCCGTCCTAGCGGGCCCCCACCCGCTTGCGCGCAGTGCCGCGTATCGCGCGCATTACACCGGCTCGTACGCACCGCGACGGCCCCGATCCTTGGCGATCGGGGCCGTCGCGTTTTGCCCCGATCCGCCCGATGAGAATCTGCGCAGCGACGGTGTTGACCGTGTCCGTGCCGCGCCCCGTCACCGCGTGATAATCTGCGCTCATGAGCACGGCCCCGGAAACACCCACTCCCCTGCACCCCGACATGCGAGCCTGGCTCGACGCGGTTCGCCAGGACACCGGCCCCGGCTGCCGTGAGCTCGGTGCGGCCCGCGTGCGCGGACGCGGAGCCGATCGCGCCGCCGCCCGCCTTCCCGGCCCGGCCATGGCCGCGATACTCGAGACGACCGTGGGCGAGGATGTCCGGGTGCGCCGCTACGAGCCCGCGGATGCGGACACCGAAACCACGATTGTCTACCTGCACGGCGGCGGCTTCGTGGTGGGCGACCTCGCCTCCCACGACGCCCTGTGCCGTCGCCTCGCCGCGGCCACCGGTACCCCGGTCGTCGCGGTGGACTACCGCCGCGCCCCCGAGCACCCCGCCCCGGCCGCGGTGGATGACGCGATCGCCGCCGTTGAGTGGGCGCACCTGACCTCCGCTCGGGTGGCCCTCGCCGGAGACAGCGCCGGCGGTGCGATCGCGCTGCTCGCGACCGCGCGTCTGCACGCCCGCGGTGAGCGCGTCCATGCGCTCCTGCTCGGCTACCCGATGACCGATATGAGCCTCTCGTTCCCCAGCGTCGAGACCTACGGCACCGGGCACGGCCTGGATGCGGCGGATCTCGACTGGTACATCGAGCAGTGGGTGCCGGCCGGTATCGACCGCAGTGCCGCGAGCGTCTCACCGATCTCCGGTCCGGTGAGCGGCTTCCCGCCCACCCTGCTCGTGGCCGCCGAGCTCGACCCACTGCACGATGAGGCGATCGCGTTTGCCCACCGGTTACAGGCCGCCGGCACGCTGGTGAGCGTGCGCACCGAGCCCGGGCTGCCGCACGGCTTCCTCGTCATGGTGGATGCCCTGGAGCCCGCGCGTCTCGCGAGCGAGCGCGCGTTCACCGAGTTTGCCGAGTTGCTCACAGCGCTTCACAGCTAGTCTTCTTTCCACAATCTGCCCGGGCGGTTTCGCCTGGGCGGACGCGGGCGTAATCTAGCCTCATGGCACCTCACACGCACGCATCCCAGCCCGCAGCCACCCCCGAATCCGTCCTGTCGGCAGACCTCCTCGCGGCAATTCACGCACGCGCCGAACAGAACGATCGAGACAACGCCTTCTTCGACGCCGACCTCAACGATCTGCGTGCCGCGGGCTATCTGCGTGCCGGGGTGCCGGCCGAGCTGGGCGGTGGGGGTTTCCTCCTGACCGATCTCAGCCGCGCCCAGCGGCTCCTGGCCGGGGCGGCCCCGGCCACCGCGCTGGCCATCAACATGCACCAGGTGTGGGTGTCGGTCGCACGATATCTGCACGAACGAGGAGACGCCAGTCTCGACTTCGTCCTGCACGGGGCCGTGGCGGGCGAGGTCTTCGCATTCGGGGTGAGCGAGGCGGGGAACGATCTCGTGCTGTTCGACTCCGATACCGTCGCCGAACCAGACGGCCACGGCGGCTACCGCTTCACCGGCACCAAGATCTTCACCTCGCTCTCCCCCGCGTGGACGCAGCTTGGCACCATGGGCCGCGACTCCACCTCACCCGATGCCCCCAAGATCGTGTTCGGGTTCGTTCCGCGAGACGAGCACGTGGTACATCGCGACGATTGGGACACCCTCGGCATGCGCGCGAGCCAGTCCCGTACCACCGAGCTGCACGGCGCGCATGCGCCCGCCGAGCGCGTGGTGCGGCGGCTCGATGTTGGCCCCGGCGCGGATCCCCTCATCTTCGGCATCTTCTCGGCCTTTGAAATCCTGCTGGCCTCGGTGTACACCGGTATCGCCGAGCGCGCGCTCGAACTCGCCATTGCCACGGTCACCACCCGCCGTTCGAAGAAGACGGGGCGGCCCTACGCCGATGATCCCGACATCCGCTGGCAGATCGCCGACGCCGGGCTGCTGATCGACGCCATCCTGCCGCAGCTCGCCTCGCTGGCTCACGACGTCGACGCCGATGCGGCCCACGGTGCCCGCTGGTTCGCGCTGCTCTCCGGGGTCAAGCACCGCGCCACCGAGCAGGCCCGCCGCGTGGTTGATCACGCCATCCGGGTGTCCGGCGGCTCCAGCTACTTCAGCTCGAACGAGCTCTCCCGGCTCTACCGAGACGTCCTCGCCGGGGTATTTCACCCGTCGGATGCCGAATCGGTGCACGCCACCGTGGCCGCCAGCCTCCTGGGGCCGGTGGGTACCGCCGAGTAGCCGCCGGGGCAGCCGCGCGGCTAGCGGATCTGCAGGCCGTTCGAGTCGTAGAAGACCACTCCGGGGTTTTCCCGCACGTATCGCGCCAGGGCGTCGCGGCCCTCGACGGTCATCTGCGGCCAGGTCCAGTTCTCCACATCGGGGAGGTTCGCGGCCACGGCCTGAAACAGCTCAAACTCCACGCCCTGCCCCAGGTGCTTCTTCGGGATAACCACCTGCACCACGCGGGCACGGGTAAACACCGTCATCACCTGAATGCGTGCGCCGGTCTTATCGTCCCGCAGAATGTACTCACGGGCACCCGCCTCATCGGCGGGAATCTGCACGATGTCAAAGCGGTTGGCATCGGCCACACCGCCACGCTCGGTCACGGTACCCTCGGTGCCACGCTCGGCAAACACCGAGCGGGAGCGACGCAGAAACAGCACCAGCACCACCGCAACGATCGCAATACCCAAGATCAGGCCGATAGTTCCCATGACATCCCCTTAGCAGGCATCGTTGTGGATGCCCGGCGCACCCACCACCCAGCCTATCGAACGGCCACCTCGGGCGCGCTCAGCCGTGGCCGTGCTCAGCCGCGGCCGTGCACATCGGCGAGCGCACCCGGCCCCGGCTGCGCGGGGCCACGGCCGTACTCGGCCTCGGCCATGGCCCGGCTTCGGCCGCGCTAGGCTCCGGCGCTCAGGAACGAGTCGATATCCGTCGCGGGTTCACCCGTGATCTGGAGCACCGCATCCGACACCGTCGCCATCTCCCCGGCCGCGATGGCCGTATAGGTCGACACCCAGGCATCCAGCTGCCAGCGCGGCACCCCGTAGTGGGAGCGGCTCTCCTCGGCCTCGGCGATGCTCTGATCCTCAAACCGAGTGGGCCGACCGGTATGCCGCGTCACGGCCTCGGCAACGTCGTCCAGGGTCAGGGCGGTCGGGCCGGTCAGGTCATAGGTGCGGCCACGATGCGCGCCGGGATCGGTCAGGATCCGGGTCGCCACCCGCGCCACATCCGCCCGCGCCACCGCGGACACCCGGCCGGAACCGGCCGGTCCTTGAATCACGCCGGACTCATCGGCGAACCCGACCAGGGCGTCCAGATAGAAGGAATCCCGCAGAATCGTGTAGTTCACGCCGCTGGCCCGCAGGTGCTGTTCGGTCGCCCAGTGATCCCGAGCCAGGGTAAACGTGGCATCCTCGGCCGCACCCAAAAAAGACGTGTACACGATATGGGACACCCCGGCCTCCGCGGCCGCGTCGATGAACCCCACGTGCTCCGCCACGCGATCCTCCGACTCCGCCGCCGACACCATAAACAGCACGTCCGTTCCGCGAAGCGCGTCTCGAGCCTGCGCGGTATGACCGTAGGCGGCCGTCACGACGGTGGTCCCCGGTAGACGCGGCGCACGACCCTGGCTGCGCACGACGAGCCGCTGCTCGTATCCGGCTTCGGCGAGCGCGGCGGCCACCGCACCACCCAGGGCACCCGAGGAACCGGTCACGGCCAGGCGGGAAGAAGAAACGGACATCGTGCATCCTTTCGATTCTGGAGTCACACCAGACTGTCAGCGATTGCCGAGAGTTTCCAGAGCATTGCGCACAATAGTTTGTCGTTCGGCGGTTGCCGAGACGGCCCTGTAGATTGGATTCATCCGCGGAACCAGGAGGCTCAGATGACCACCCCCAACGTAATCCTGAACAACGGCGTCGCCATTCCCCAGGTGGGATTCGGGGTGTACAAGGTGCCCGATGCCGAAACCACCGAGGCCGTGAGCACCGCCCTGGAGCTGGGCTATCGCAGCATCGATACCGCGGCGCTCTACGGAAACGAGGCCGGCGTGGGTGCGGCCCTCGCGGCATCGTCGCTCGAGCGCTCCGACGTTTTTGTCACCTCCAAGGTGTGGAACACCGAGCACGGCTATGACCGCACCCTGCGGGCGTTCGACCACAGTCTCGAACTGCTCGGCATCGACCAGATCGACCTGTTCCTCATTCACTGGCCCTGCCCGGCGCAGGATCTCTACCGCGAAACCTGGCGCGCACTCGAGCGCATCTATGCCGACGGCCGCGCCCGCGCCATCGGCGTCTCAAACTTCACCCCGGAACACCTGACCCGGCTGCTCGACTCTGCCGAGATCGTGCCCGCGATCAACCAGATCGAGCTGCACCCGGCGCTTCCCCAGCACGAGTCCGTCGAGTTCCATCGTGCTCACGGCATCGCCACCGAGGCATGGAGCCCGCTCGCCCGCGGGCACGGCCTCGCCGACCCGCAGATCATCGAGATCGCCGAGCGGCTGGGGAAGAGCCCCGCCCAGGTGATTCTCCGCTGGCACCTGCAGCAGGGGCGCATCGTGATCCCCAAGTCGGTTACCCCGGCGCGCATCGCCGAGAACATTGCGCTCAACGATTTTGAGCTGAGCCCCGCGGATATCGCGCACATCGACACCCTCGGCCGCGAGGACGGACGCGTCGGATCACATCCCGACCGCGTCGAGCCCTAGCCGCCGCGCCGCTTCGTGAGCACCCTTCCCGAACGTCTCGAACGCTGGCAACTGCCGCTGTGCCTCGCGGCGGTACTCGCCGGGTTTGCCGTGGGCTGGGCGGTTCCCGCGGTGTCCGCACCGCTCGAGCTGATCCTCACCCCGGTGCTTGCGCTCCTGATGTGCGCGACGTTCCTCGCCGTTCCGCTCGGCCAGCTGGGTGCGTCGCTGCGCGATGTCCGCTTTGTCGGGGCAATCCTGGTACTCAACTTCCTGGTGGTTCCCGGGGTGGTCTGGATGCTCACCCGCACCGACGCCGGGCTACTGCTCGCGGCCGGGCCGGTGGATGCCGGCGTGCGCATCGGCGTCGCACTCGTCCTGCTGGCACCCTGCGTCGACTACGTGATCGCGTTCACGGGGATCGCCGGGGGCGCGCGCGAACGGCTATTGGCTGCGGCACCGCTGCTGCTCCTGGTGCAGGGGATCCTGCTGCCCGTCTATCTGCCGCTCATGGTCGGCGGCACCGAACTCACCGTCGAACCCGGCCCGTTTGTCGAGGCCCTGGTATTCCTGATCGTCATTCCGCTGATCGTGGCCGCCCTCACCCAGGCCACCCACTCACGCTCCGGTATCGCCCGCGGTATTTCGCGGGCAGGGGCGGCATGGATGGTGCCGCTCATGATGGCGACGCTGTTTACCGTGGTGGCCGCGCAGAGCGCGCAGATCGGCTCGGCGATCGGCACCGTGCTGACGGCCGTCCCGACCTACATCGTCTTCGTCGTCCTGATGCTGCCGCTGGGCCTGCTCGTGGGCCGGGTGTTCCGTCTCGATATTGCCGGCGCTCGGGCGCTGACCATGAGCGGCGCGACCCGAAACTCCCTGGTGGTGTTACCGCTCGCGCTGGCACTTCCCGAACCGCTGCACGGGGCCGCACTCGTCATCGTGACGCAGACCCTCGTTGAGCTCACCGCGATGCCCGCCGTGGTACGCGCGGTGCCGCGGATCATCCGCTAGGGTCCCCACGGGGATGCGCCTCGGCACCGACATCATCGTCGCTCTCGCGCCCGGACGCTCGCCCGGCGCGCTTCGAGAGCAGGGCGAAGGCCTCGCGGAGCTCGGCGGGTTCGCGCACCCGCACCTCGGTGTTGAGTAGCAGGATCCAGCGCGCCACCGCGTGGGTGTCCGGCGCGGTGATGCGGACGATGCTGCCGCCCTCCTGCGCGGCCTCCACCCGCCCCCAGGCGGGAAGCACCCAGCGACGCACGGCGGCCTCCCCCAACCCCACCCAGATCACGTAGTCGCGCAGCCCCCGGACGGTGGTGTGCTCCCGCACAAAGCGATCGAGATCAGTGGCGGGCTGCTGCCGCGGAAAGCTCGCGACAGCGGTGACCGCGATTCGGCGGAAACGATCGAGGCCAATCACCCTCCACTCCGCGGTGTCCAGCATGTAGACGACCGCGTGCCAGGCACCGCGGGAATAGGCGAGCCGAAGCGGTTCGATGCGGCGGATGGACACCCGACCCAGCGAATCGCTGAACTCGACGTCCACCCGGCGTCGCTCCCGGCAGGCGCGGGCGAGCCGGATGAGCACCAGCGGTGGCGGCGCATCAATCGTCATGCCCGCGAAACGGGAGATATCGAGGAAGTCGGCGTGACGGTACAGTGCCTCCATTGTGGAGTCCAGGCGGCCGGGCATGACCGCCTCGATCTTGTCGCTGACGGTTTCGAGGAGTTCATCGCGGTGATCGCGATGCACCCGCGCCGCCTGAAGGGCGAGCCGCACGGCCACCGCCTCATCCGCATCGATCAGGAGCGGGGGCAGCGCGGTGCCCGGCTCCATTCGGTACCCGCCGCCGGTGCCGTAGGTGGACTGGATCGGATAGCCGCCCTCGCGCAGCCGCGCGACATCGCGCCGGACGGTACGCCCGGTGACGGCGAGGTGTGCGGCGAGCTGCTCGGCCGACCACCCGCGCTGCTGTTGGAGTAGGGCAAGGAGCCGAAGAAGCCGGCCTGAGGTTTCCCACATGAGAGTGATTACGCTTCCGTTCCGGTTGTCGGTTACTCCGCCCCCGCGGGTGACCACACTGCAACAACCTGCCCCTCAGTGTTGCCTGTTCCACCCGTTAATTGGCTGCATCCCCAGAGACCCAATAAATAGTGATTGTGATTCTCAATCAAATGTCCTACATTTGTCCTGTGTCCACTTCATCCCCCGAAAACCCCGCTACCGAGCACCCGCAGGGTGCCGCCTCCGGCCCGGATTCCGCGGCAACCTCGCCCGTGACACCGCGACCACACACCGTCTCGCAGCGCATCGCCGCGGACATTCGCGCCCGCATCGACTCCGGCGAGTGGACCCCGGGCACCCGGATCCCCACCGAGATGACGCTCGCGAAAACCCACGGTGTCGGCCGCGGCAGCGTGCGCGAAGCCCTGCGCTCGCTCTCGCATGCGGGGCTGCTCGAAGCTCGGGCCGGGGATGGCACCTACGTGCGCGCCCGCAGCGAGCTACAGGTTCAGATCACCCGGCGAATCCAGCCCGATCGGCTCAACGATCTGTTCGAACTGCGCGACCTCTTCGAGCGCCACACCGCCCGCGGCGCCGCCCGAAACGCCACCGCGGCGGATCACGCGGAGCTCGCCCGCGCCCTCGCCGAACGCGATGCGGCGACGAGCATCGAGGCGTATATCGCGCACGATGCGCGGTTCCACGAGATCATCGTCCGGTCGGCCGGAAACGCCCTCCTCACCGAGCTCTACACGAGCCTCGATGCGGTCGCGGCCCAGCTCGACAGCCTGCCCGCCGCGGCCGGCGATATCGAGGCGTTCCGCGCCCTCGCCGAACGCACTCCCGACTCCCATCACGACCTCCTGGATGCCATCGTGGCCCACGATCCCGCCCGCGCCGAACGCATCGCCGCCCGCCTGATCGAGTGCGCCCGCTCCCTGCACGACACCGTGCGCCCCGAGATTTCCCTCCCCTGATCGAAAGCGACAGCATGACCGTCTCCTCACCACCCCTCACCTCCGAACGCCGCACCCGCGGCGGGCTCCTCCTCGTGGGCATTCTGCTCATCGGTGCCAACCTGCGCGCCGCAATCACCCCGGTGGGCCCGGTTCTCGGCTTCATCCAGCACGACCACGGCATCTCCGCGGCGCTGGCCTCCGTCCTCATCTCCATCCCGCTCGTCGCCTTCGCCCTGGTCTCGCCCATCGCGCCCATCATCGCCCGCCGATTCGGCATGGAGCGCGCCCTCGGGGGTTCCCTCGCGCTGCTCGCCCTCGCAATCGTGATCCGGTCGCTGCCGTGGTCCGCCGGGCTCTGGATCGGTACCGTGCTGCTGGGTATCGCGATCGCGATCATCAACGTGGTGTTGCCCTCGCTGATCAAGCGTGACTTCCCCGATCGCGTCGGTAGCGTGACCGGCTGGTACTCGGCCGTTCAGGGCACCGCGGCCGCCATCGCCTCGGGGCTCGCCGTCCCGATCGCGGGATCGGATGGCAGCGGCTGGCGGCTGGCCCTCGGCATCTGGGCCGGGCTCGCGCTGATCGCCCTCGCGGTATTCTGGCCGCAGCTGCGCTCGCGCACGCTCCCCAACCACGACCGTGCCGCGGCACTTGATCCGCACCCCGAGCGCTACCGCTCGCCCTGGAAGAGCGCGCTCGCCTGGCAGGTCACCGCCTACATGGGTCTGCAGTCCACCGTGTTCTACTCGATCATCACCTGGCTGCCCTCGATTGAACGCTCCGCGGGCATCGACCCGACCACCGCCGGGTTCCATCAGTCCGAGCTGCAGCTGGTGGGCGTGCTCGCCACGATCACCGCGGCCGCGCTCGTGCAGCGCACGCGCAGCCAGAGTCTGCTGGCCCTGGGCGCCGCGCTGTTCTCGGCCGCCGGGATCATCGGTGTGCTGTTCAACCCGAGCCTCGCGGTGCTCTGGGCCGCGCTGCTGGGTGCCGCCGGTGGTGCCTCGATCGTGATCGTGCTCAGCATGTTCGGTCTGCGCACCTCGCACCACGGCCAGGCGGCGGCGCTGTCCGGCATGGCACAGTCGATCGGTTACCTCTTCGCGGCCTTTGGCCCGATCGTGATCGGCCTGATTCACGACGCCACAGGAAACTGGCAGGTTCCGCTTCTGGTGCTGCTCGGAGTCGTGGTCGCGCAGGCGATCTTCGGCATGCTGTCCGGCCGCAACCGCGTGGTGGGGCTGCACGAGCCCGCGGCGAGCGCCTAACCGCATCCGCGAAATGGCCGGTGAATCCCCGATCCACCGGCCATTTTTGGCGTTGCGGCGGGCAGCCCCCAATACATAACGCTCCCCCCAAATGGGTGACACCGTGCTAGATTCGGCCACACTCGCACAAGATTCGGGGGAATACCGTGCATCGCAACGACGCGAACCAGGCGGGCCAGAGCGCTCGCCCCATCAGTACCGCAGAGACCGGTACCGCAGAGACCAGTGCCGCAGTCACGACTACGGAGTCTGCTGTTCCGCCGCCACCCGTGGCCGTCGACGGCTCTGCCGCCAGGCGTCGCCCCGGCCCCGCGAAGATTCTGCTCTGGGTGGCCATCGCGCTCCTCGGCGGATTCGCCTGGAGCATGCTCGCGATCGTGCGCGGCGAGAGCGTCAACGCGATCTGGTTCGTGTTTGCCGCGGTGTGTACGTACCTGATCGGCTACCGCTTCTACTCGTCCGTCATCGAGCGCTACCTGGTACGACCCGATGACACCCGGGCCACCCCGGCCGAGGTGCGCTCCGACGGACGGGACTTCGTGCCCACCGACCGCCGCGTGCTCTTTGGTCACCACTTCGCGGCGATCGCCGGTGCCGGGCCGCTCGTGGGCCCGATCCTCGCCGCCCAGATGGGCTACATGCCGGGCACCATCTGGATCATCGTCGGCGTGCTCCTGGCCGGCGCGGTGCAGGACTACCTGGTGCTGTTCTTTTCCACGCGGCGCGGCGGCCGCTCCCTCGGCCAGATGGCGCGGGATGAGTTCGGCCGGATCGGCGGGCTCGCCGCGCTCCTGGCCACGCTCGCGATCATGGTCATCATCATCGCGATCCTCGCCCTCGTGGTGGTCAACGCTCTGGGCGAGAGCCCCTGGGGTGTGTTCAGCGTCGCGATGACCATCCCGATCGCGCTGTTCATGGGCCTCTACCTGCGCTATCTGCGGCCGGGCAAGATCACCGAGGTGTCGGTGATCGGGTTTATCCTGCTGCTCGCGGCCATCATCGGCGGAGGCGCGGTGGCCGCGACAGACTGGGGTCAGGCGCTCTTCCACCTCGATCGCAGCACGCTCGCCTGGGCGGTCATCATCTACGGCTTCGTGGCCGCGATTCTGCCGGTGTGGCTCCTCCTCGCCCCGAGAGACTACCTCTCGACCTTCATGAAGATCGGCGTGATCGTGATGCTCGCCGGCGCGATCGTGATCGTGCGGCCCGAGATTACGGTGCCGCAGTTCAGCGAGTTTGCCGGCCGGACCGACGGCCCGGTGTTCTCCGGAGGCCTGTTCCCGTTCCTCTTTGTGACGATCGCCTGCGGGGCGCTCTCGGGGTTCCACGCGCTGATCGCCTCGGGCACGACCCCGAAGCTGATCGAAAAGGAGCGCCAAACCCGCGTCATCGGTTACGGAGGCATGCTGATGGAGTCGTTCGTCGCGATCATGGCCCTCGTTGCGGCAATCTCGATCGATCGCGGCATCTACTTCGCGATGAACGCCTCGATGGGAGCCACCGGCGGCACAGTCGAGGGGGCCGTCGCGTTCGTCAACTCGCTCGGGCTTACCGGCGTGAACCTCACCCCGGACATGCTGCTACAGACGGCAAAGGACGTCGGTGAGGGCTCGGTCGTCTCCCGTACCGGGGGTGCCCCCACCCTCGCGGTGGGGCTCGCCCAGATCATGCAGTCACTGATCGGCGGCCCGGGAATGATGGCCTTCTGGTACCACTTTGCGATCATGTTTGAGGCACTCTTCATCCTCACCGCGGTGGATGCCGGTACCCGGGTTTCGCGCTTCATGCTGCAGGATGGCCTCGGCAACGTGTTTCCGAGGTTCCGCGATCACGGCTGGAAACCGGGGGTGTGGCTGTGCACCGGGGTGATGGTTGCGGCCTGGGGAGCGATCCTCATCCTCGGGGTTTCGGATCCCCTCGGGGGCATCAACACGTTCTTCCCGCTGTTCGGTATCGCCAACCAGCTCCTGGCGGCGATCGCCCTCGCAATCTGCCTCACCATCGCGGCGAGAACCCGGCCGGGGCGGTGGCTGTGGATCGTGGCGCTTCCGCTCACCGTGGCCACCGTCGTCACGGTTACGGCCTCGGCGTACAAGATCTTCTCACCGGTTCCGGGTGTCGGCTACTGGGCTCAGCACGCCACGTTCCGGCAGGCGCTGGCCGAGGGGCAAACCAGCCTGGGTGCGGCCCGAGACGTGGCCGCGATGGAGGCGGTGGTGCGCAACACCGCGGTTCAGGGCACCCTATCGATCGTATTCGTGGTGCTCGCCCTGGTCGTGATCATCATCGCGATCGGCGCGACGGTACGTGCACTCATGGGCGGGGCCTCGCCGAACACCGAGGATCCCATCGTTCCCTCCGCCCGGTTTGCTCCGGCCGGGCTCTTCCCGACGGCGGCGGAGCGCGCCCTCGAACGCGAGTGGGCCCGCTACACCGATGCGCTGCCTGCGGAGGCCCGGCCGAAGCGGGCGGGGCACTGATGCCCCGCCCGCTTCGCGCCCTCGTGCGGCTGTACCGATTCCTCGGTTCAGTCCTGGGCGAGGACGCCTACGCGGTGTTTGTCACACACGAGCGGCTGCACCATCCCGACCGACCAGTCCCGAGCGCGGCAGAGTTTTGGCGCGCGCACTATGCGCGCCAGGACGCGGATCCCGGTGCTCGCTGCTGCTAGCGGGGTGCCCCACCGGGGTGAGGTAGCGTTCGATCGAGTCGTCCATCTCCTCGAGCCAGGGGGTGTGGTGCACCGCGGCCATGGTGCCGGTCATCACCGACGGATAGGTCTTGTCCCGATAGCGCGCGATGTCCACCTGCTTGTCCTGCTGCCAGGCCTGGAAGATCCGCACGACCTCGTCGAGGTCAAACATCGGGTAGTCGGTGCGCTCGATCAGGTCACGAATGTAGTTCGCCTGATAGACCACCTCGGAGTCGTGATCGGGCAGGGCCGCGTACTCGGCGAGCCAGTGGCGAATATCCGCGGCGCGTTCCTCGGCATCGGGCAGTTCGATGCGGCCGAGGATCACGTCGCGGACGAACCAGGCCTGGGCGTCGAACATGTTGAAGGTAAACCACTGATCCTGCGCCCCGACATAGAACAGGTGCGGGTTCTGCTGCCAGACGGTGCCCTTGTAGAGGCCGTCGGGGTAGAGGTTGTTTGGCGAGGACAGCGCGAGCGAATCGGGCAGGAACGGATACTTGTGCAGGTATCCGGTGCACAGCACCACCGCATCGACTTCGCGTACGGAACCGTCACGGAAGGTCACCCGGTTGCCGTCAAAACCGATGGCGAGTGGAAGCTCCTCCACACCGTCCGGCCAGTCGAAGCCCATGGCGTGCGAGCGGTAGCTCAGCGTCACCAGCTCGGCACCCATCTTGTGTGCCTGCATGCCGATGTCCTCGGCCGAGTAGCTGGCACCGATCATGAGTACGCGCTTACCCTCGAGGCGCTCGGCACCGCGGAAGTCGTGGGCGTGCATCACCTCGCCGGTGAAGTTTTCCAGGCCCTCGAAGTCGGGGACGTTGGGGAAGGAGAAGTGACCGGAGGCGACGATAATCCGGTCGAACTGTTCGGTGACGGTGTCACCACTGGTGAGGTTTTCCGAGGCCACGGTGAAGCCATCCTCGGTTTCGCGTGTCCAGCGCACGATGGTGTTGAAGCGGACGAAGCGGCGCACGTCACTGGCCTCGACCCGGCCCGCAATGTAGTCCCACAGCACCGCCCGCGGCGGATACGACGAGATGGGCTTCCCAAAGTGCTCATCAAATGAGTAGTCAGCGAACTCCAGGGCCTCCTTCGGCCCGTTTGACCACAGGTTGCGGTACATGCTGGAGTGCACGGGTTCGCCGTGCTGATCGATCCCAGTCCGCCAGGAGTAATTCCACTGTCCGCCCCAGTCGCTCTGCTTTTCAAAACAGACAATTTCGGGAATCTCGGCGCCGCCTTCGCGCGCAGCCTCAAAGGCGCGCAACTGCGCCATTCCACTCGGTCCCGCTCCGATAATCGCAATGCGTTCTACCACGACATCCTTTCCGGCCCGCAGGCCTCAGTTCGGCATGTTTTGGTGAGGGAGAATCACCTGCGGCGATCCCCCTCAGGCGCGCGGTTTTGACAACACCCACGGGGGTTTTGGCATCTGTTATCCGGCGCTCCGGGAGATCCCGCAACGAGACCCAGCCTAACAAAATGGCTGATAGATCAATAATTCACTTATTCAGATACCGCACTAAACCCCTGGTCAAGCGCTCGTTATTTATATTCTGGGTATGCGAAAAAAGGTGCCTATTTGGCAACTCTGCGCCGGTTTACGCCCGGGTTCCACG
This sequence comes from Mycetocola tolaasinivorans, assembly GCF_003667565.1. Classification (GTDB taxonomy): domain Bacteria; phylum Actinomycetota; class Actinomycetes; order Actinomycetales; family Microbacteriaceae; genus Mycetocola; species Mycetocola tolaasinivorans. Next base: position 384,374 of record NZ_RCUX01000002.1, on the reverse strand, counting down.
CCGTAAAATGGCCCCATGGATTCCCGTATACCGCCGTGGTGGCAGGAGCGCTGGCTCGCCACGGGATTGCCCCGCCCGGTACTCGAAGAGGAGGCCACTAACGCCGACTATGGTGCGGCGATTCTGCGGATCGGAGCGGCCGGCTGGCGGATTCGAACCGCGCGGGTGACACCCACGAAACCGGGCGGTTTTGTCTCGGCCTGGAGACGCGGGGCCGCCGGAGAAACCGAACCGTTTTTTGCGGATTCCACGATCGCCGGGATGATCGTGTTTGTCGAGGACGCTCACCGACGCGGTGCGTTTATCTGGGACACCGACCAGCTCACCGAGCTGGGTATTCTGCACTCGCCCCGCCATCCGGGAAAGCGCGGATTCCGCGTATACCCGGCGTGGTGCAGCGAGCTGAATGCCCAGGCACAAACCACGCAGCGACGCCAGTCTGCCGGGTTTGTTGAGTACCTCGGCGGTCGTCAGGACGCGGAGGCGACGGTAATCGCCGGACTACTGAACCTCGATGGGGCGAGTGAACTCGGGGAGCGCACCTCTGGCTACTGACAGTCCGCACAGTATTCAGACCCCGCAGGGCTGCTCAGGTCCCTAACGTTCCTTGGCGATCGGGGCGAAGGTGGCGTCGGTGACGCTCGCGAGATCCGCGGGGGCGAGTTCGATGTCGAGGCCGCGGCGGCCGCCCGAGACGAACACGGTGTCGTAGAGCTGGGCCTCCTCGTCGATGACCGTGCGCAGCGGCGTTTTCTGGCCGATCGGGCTGATTCCGCCCACGATGTAACCGGTCTTTCGCTCGGCCAGGCCGGTGTCGGCGAGCTCGGCCTTTTTGCCACCCACGGCGTGCGCGAGTGCCTTCAGATCGAGCATTCCGGACACGGGCACCACGGCCACGGTGAGGGTGCCGTCCACGCTCGCCACCAGCGTTTTGAAGACACGATCGGGGTCGAGGTTGAGCTTGCCCGCGGCCTCCAATCCGAAGTTCTTTTCCGCCGGATCATGATCGTACTCGTGTGCGGTGACCGCGATCCCGGCCTCCGTGAGGGCACGCAGCGCGGGGGTACCGGCCGGGGCCGGAGTCTTCTTGGCCATGGAACACCTTTCAGCAATGGATCGCGGAATTCCAGGCTAGCAACACCGCGCCGGTTCCCGCCGGGCGAGGGCGCTAGAACGGCCAGATGAGTGGCACGTAGTACACCGCGATGGCCAGGAAGAACAGCAGCAGCGGAAGGCCGAGTTTCCAGTAGTCGCTGAAGCGATAACCGCCCGGTTCGAACACCATCGTGTTTGCCGGGGTCGCGACCGGGGTCAGGAAGGCGGCGGCACCGGCCACCGTCAGCGCCATCATGAACGGCAGCACCGACACCCCGAGATCCCCCGCCACCACGAGCGCAATCGGGGCCACGATCAGCACCGTCGCGGTGTTCGAAATCAGCTGGCCGAGGATCATCGTGAGCACGCAGATCGCGAGCAGGGCCAGGTGCGGGGAACCGCTTCCGACGATGTCGAGCAGCCCCTTGGCCAGGAAGTCCGCGGTGCCGGTCTGGACCACCGCGGTGGACAGCGGGATCATTCCGCCGATCAGCACGATCGTGGTCCAGGAGATGCTGCGGTAGGCCCGCGGCGGGGTCACCACCCCGGTCACGACCAGCGCGATGGCGGCCGCAAGACCGGCGATCGCGGGCGGGACGATGCCGGTGGCGAGCAGAACGATCATCGCCAGCAGGGTAAAGATGGCGCGCTTGGCACCGATACCCAGCGGCACCCCGCGCCGCAGGATGTCCGGTTCATCCACCACCAGCATGCCCGGAGTGGAGACCCCGTGGGTGAGATCCGACCAGCTACCGGTCAGCAGCAGCGTATCGCCGGCCATGAGGACCGTGTGCTCCTCGGTGAGGTTCTCCCCGCCGCGCTGGATCGCCAGGATCACGAGCGAGCCCTCCCCGGTGACCATGCCCGGGTAGGCGTGGGTGCCGATGAGATCCGATCGCGGAGCCACCACCACCTCGGAGATGCCCTTCTTCGCCCCGATCAGGCGGGAAGCGCCATCCAGGTCATACTGCGCGCGCAGGGTTTCGGCGTGCGCCCGCAGGTCGCCCATCGGCGCCCGAAACGGCCGGGTGGGAAGCAGAAACTTCCCAAAGAACACCACGATCAGCAGGGTGCCCACCAGCAGCGGAATACCCACCAGCGCAAACTCAAAGAACCCGAAGCTGCGAGCACCGGCCCCCGCCGCGTACTCGCTCACGATGATGTTGACCGGGGTACCGGTGAGCGCCAGCAGCGAGCCCGCATGCGCCGCGAAGGCCAGCGGGATGAGCATCTGCGAGGGTGCTAGCCGTGCCCGAATGGCCACCACAACCACCACCGGCACCAGGGCCGCCACCGCACCGTTCACACTGATCAGTGCCGTCGCGGCCGCGCCGAGCAGCCCCACCACCACGATCAGGGTTGACCGTTTTTCGCCCGCACGGCTGATCACCTGGGCACTCACCCAGGTGGTGACGCCGGTGGATTCCAGCGCCTCACTCACCACAAACAGCGAGGCGATAAAGATCACGGTGGGGTCGCCGAAGCCAGCGGTCGCCTGCCCGAGGGTCAGGATCCCGGTGCCCCACAGCGCGATACTCACCCCGAGCGCCACCACCCCCAAGGGCACCCGGTTCGACATGAACGCGATGATTGCGAGCGCCAGGATGATCAGTGTTGCAGCCATTACTACCTTCGGTGTGGGTGGTGAGCCCCGGAGCGGTTAGCTCCGGGGACGGAAATTACGTGCGGTCTCGATGAGGAGTCGGGTGCCAAACCCGGTGGCGCCCTTCGAGCGCCAACCGTCATCCGCGTCGGACTGCATCGTCCCCGCAATATCCAGGTGCACCCACGGGGTGCCCGCCACAAACTCGTTCAGGAACAGCGCCGCGGTGATCGACCCGGCATCGGGACCACCGAGGTTTGAGATGTCCGCCACGTCCGAGTCGAGCTGTTTGCGGTAGCTGGGCTCGAGCGGAAGCGGCCAGATGCGCTCATCCGCGCGGGCGGCCGCATCGGCAACCTCCCGCGAAAAACCCTCGTTGTTGCCGAGCTGCGCGGCGATCAGCGAACCAAACGTGCGCAGGGCCGCCCCGGTCAGGGTGGCGATATCAACGATCGCGTCCACGCCCTCCTCGGTCGCGAGCACCAGGGCATCCATCATCACCAGGCGACCCTCGGCGTCGGTGTTTTTCACCTCGACGGTCTTGCCTCCGCGGGCGGTCAGCACGTCGCCGAGCTTGTACGCGGTACCCGAGGGCATGTTTTCCGCGCAGGCGAGCCAGCCGGTCACGCGGGCGGTGACTCCGAGGTCGCGCAGCGCGGTGAAGGTTGCGAGCACCGCTCCGGCACCGCCCATGTCCATCTTCATCAGCAGGTGCATCGGATCCGAGGGCTTGAGGCTGATGCCACCCGAATCGTAGGTGATGCCCTTACCAACGAGCCCCAGGTGCGCGGTGGTCGGGGCCTCGGGGGCGTAGTCGAGCCGGATGATCCGGGACTCCTCCACGCTGCCCGCCCCCACACCGAGCACGCCACCGCAGCCGAGCGCGATGAGGTCTGCCTCGTCGAAGATTTCGACAGTGAATCCGAACTGGGCGGCGAGTTCCTGAGCCACCTCGCCGAGGTTCGTCGGGGTGAGGTGGCCCGGCGGAACGTTGATCACGTCGCGTGCAATATTGGTCGCGCGGGCGGTGATGAGCCCCTCGGCCACGCCGCGCTCGAGCGCCGCGAGGGTGCCGGTGTTTGCCCCGGGCACCTCGATCACGAACGACTCGAGCGGGGAATCCCCGGCATCACCCGTGAAACCCCGGAAGCGGTAGCGCCCGAGGATCGCCCCCTCAGCGAGCGCCTGACCGGCGCTCTCCGGGCGCACCTCGGCGAGCGAGGTGGCGCTGATCGCCAGCGCCGAAGCGTGCGGAACGGCGCGCACCAGCGCGGCGGCGGCGGTGCGCAGCCCCGCGTCGTTCAGGTCGTCGAGCGGGCCGATGCCGACCAGTACGTAGAGGGGGTTCGACGTGCCCGCGAGCACCACGGTGCTCCCCGCGGAGCCGTCGAAGCCGAGCAGCGTCAGTGCCTCCTGATCGAGATCCAGACCCTCGGGAAGCGCGGAGTCCGCGGCTACCAGAACGCCCAGGACCTCCTCCTCGCCACTCAGCGAGGCGGTCACGCTGAGCGCGGGTTCCTGGCTCAGCGACGGGACCGGGGTGAACGAGTCGGCGATCAGCTTGGTCGGGGTGCGGGTCATGTTAGGCCTCCTTGGTGGTGAGATCGATGGGGACATTGATGGGGTCATCGTCGTCCGGTTCGAGCTTTTCCGGGAGGCTCCCCCGGCGGAAACCGGGCATCCGACCGGCCGGGACCACCGCGAGGAGCGAAATCGCGGCCAGTCCTAGTAACGATATCTGGAGTGCGCGCAACCGGGCATCCGCATTGACCTCGCTGGCGGCTACGACCTCCTCCGGTGTCGCACCCGAGCGTTCGAGCACCGCGTACACCTGCTCATTGGTGAGGAAGTTGGTGTTGTCGAAGTTGACCCGGGAGATCAGCTCGGGTGAGATTTCCGGATGCTCGGTCGCGGCCGTTGAAATGGTCGAGGCCAGGGTCGCGATCGCGAACGCACTCGCCACCGCGATACCCACCGATCCGGCGAGATTGTGCACGAGCCCGCGCCAGGCACCCACGTCTCCGGCGAGCTCGCGCGGGGCCGCGGAGAGCAGCGTGTTGAAGACCAGGGCCACGATCGAACCCTGCCCGATACCCAGCAGGATCAGGCCGATGACCACGAATGCCTGCCCCCATTCGCCGCGCACGGTGAACGCCAGCAGGGTCAGCGCGGTGGCGACCACGAGGAACCCGGCAATCGCGAGCACCCGCGGGCTGAAGCGCCCGTACAGGTATGCGATAAAGGTCGAGGCGAGGAAGATTGAGAGGGTATAGGGGATGATCGAGAACGAGGTTTCGAGGCTCGTGCGGCCCTGCACCACCTGAATGTAGAGCGGGATCAGGAAGTTCGCGGCGGTCCCCACGAACAGCATGGTGGCCATACACGCGACCACCGCGCGCTCGGAGCCGCTGGCGAGCACCCGCAGGTCGAAGATGCGCGGTTTGCCCTCGCGGCCGCGGCGGCGCAGCCAGGCGAAGAAGAGCTGGCCGCCGATCAGGCCGGCGAGGATGAGTAGCGGAGCCGGGGAGATTCCGAGAACGTCAAACGGCGCCTGTTCGGTGGCGTTCCAGACGCCCCAGGAGGCGAGGCCGCTGAAGCCGAAGGACAGCAGGATGATCGATCCGGCGGCGATCAGGGCGCCGGTCCAGTCGATGGTGAGGCCGGGCTGGGGCGGCAGCTTCTTGAGCGTGAAGCTCAGCGCCAGGTTGACCACCGCGAGGGCGACGACCAGGATGAAGGACCAGCGCCAGCCGATGGTCGTCGCAAACGACCCGGCGATCACCAGTGCGAGCACTCCGGCGGCGGGGATGGCCGCGGCGAGCAGACCGATGGCCTTCGCCTGCTGATCCCCGGTGTAGTTACTGGCGATGAACACCGTGAGGGCCGGGGCGATCAGTGCGATCACCGCACCCGAGGACGCCTGGGCGATGAACAGTACCGCGGCGTTCTGGCTGAGCGCGACGCCGAGCATCGCGAGCCCGTGGATCACCACGGCGATCTGGAACACCCTCCGGGTACCATAGCGCGCGCCCACCTTGGCACCGAGCAGGATGAACGCGGCCATCGCGAAGGTTCCGGCCGTGATGGCCGTACCGACGGAGGTGGCCGGGGTCTTCAGATCCTCGGTAATGCCTGCCATAGACACCGTCAGGGCGTTGACCGCAAAGGAGGCCTGCACCTGGGTGAGCACCACCACGATCAGCGGTGCCCAGGGGGCCCGGATGGCGGTGGTCGCGGTACTCGTGGTGGTCTCGGCCACGGGGTGTTCCTTTCGCGCGCGGCGGCGTCACACGCATACGCGCCGATGATCCCGACGTTACGACCATCGGGCACGCCCGGATACCCCCGGAACAAGGGGATTTATCGATCGCGGATCGGGCGTAGGCTCAGACCATCATTGCCCCACCCCGGCGACCATTCGCGCGCTACTGCAGCGCCGAGGTGAGCCGGGCGAGGGCATCGCCCACCCGCTGTGGCAGTGGACGCCGCGGCCAGGCCTCGGCATCGAGTTTCACGCTCTGCGCGCGATAGGCGTCCTCGACCAGGCGCATCCGGTCCACGAACTCGCGTCCGCGCACCAGCACCGAGACCTCCATGTTGAGGCTGAACGAGCGAATATCCATGTTGCTGGACCCGATCACCGCCACCTCGTCATCAATCGAGAAGTGCTTGGAATGCAGCACCGTGGGCGCGCGATACAGGTAGATCGAGACCCCGGCCGCCAGGAGCGCCGCATAGTACGAGCGCTGCGCGTGATACACGAGCACCTGATCGGCGACCTCGGAGACAAACAGCTCCACCTCGACCCCGCGTGAGGCGGCGGTCACGATCGCGAGCAGGGTGGATTCATCCGGCACGAAGTAGGGGCTCGTGATGCTGATCCGGGAGCGCGCGCTCTGAATCAGCAGCACGAAGAGCTTGAGGTTATTGTCATTTTCGAAGCTGGGGCCGCTCGGCACCACCTGGGCGTCGAGACCCGTCGCGGGCACTCCGCTCGGCGCGGAGACGGGCGTCGCCACGTGGTGCCGGGCAGAAACCGGGGCGGAGGTCAGCGGCAGCATCTCACCGGACTCCCCCAGCCAGTCGGTCACGAACACGGCGTCCAGCTCGCCGACGATCGGCCCCTCCAGGCGCACCATCAGTTCGATCCAGTGCAGCCCGCGCTTCACGTTGCCCGGCTTCAGATAGGTGTCGTCGATGAGGTTTTGCGAACCGGTGTAGCCGACCCGGCCATCGATCACCACGAGTTTGCGATGGTTGCGCAGGTCGGGCCGCTGCCACTGACCGCGGTGCGGGCGCAGCGGCAGCATCGCGCGCCACTCGGCCCCCATTTCGGCGAGGGCGGCCAGGGTGTCGCGGCGGCCGGGGAACATGAATCCGGATACGTGATCCGAGAGCACCCGCACCCGCACCCCGCGCGCGGTGGCCCGGGCGAGCGCGTCAAAGAACGCCCCCGTGGTGTGGTCGCGCACGAGGATGTAGAACTCGACGTGCACGAAGGATTCGGCGGCGTCGATATCGATGATCATCTGATCGAGCGATTCGACGTAGTTCTCGATCAGCGCGGCGGTGTTGCCGCCCACCATCGGCAGCGCCCCGAGGTTCTGGTTGAGTACCGCGGCCGAGGTGAGCCAGGCGGGCGACTCCGGCGTCACCCGGTGGGTCTCGATCCCCGAGCGCTCGAGCATCAGTCGGTTGACCTCGCGCTGCTGTTCGCGGCGACGTCGCGGCAGCCGGCCAAACCCGATCAGGAAGAACACGATCGCCCCGAGGAACGGGATGAAGATGATGGTGAGGATCCAGGCGATCGCGGTGGCGGGCTTTCGATGCAGCGAGATCACGATCGCGGCGGTAAACCCGATCACGACGTGCAGGATCGCGAGGACCAGCCCCCAGATTTCCGGCGCGCTCATGCGGATTCGGGCACGGTGAGAGCGCGGCGGCGGGGCATTCGGGTGGTCCGTTCACTCGGGAGGGGAACGCGGGGCGTTCTCGGGATAGTACGGATGATACCCGCTGCGGCCAACCGGGGATTTACCGTCGACGGCGGCCGAGCATCGAGGATGCGAGGTTACCGGCCCGCGGCGCGTGTATTCCACGGCCCCGCCCGGCCTGAAAGAATGGGGGCATGAGTGCAACGCTGGATATCCGCGACATCGCCGGAGGCTACGGCCACCGCATCCTCTTCGAGGGTCTCACCCTGACCGTTACCGAGGGCGATGTGATCGGCGTGGTGGGTGTCAACGGTGCCGGGAAGTCCACCCTGTTGAAGGTGCTCGCGGGGCTCATTGATCCGGCCTCGGGCGTGATCTCCCGCTCCCCCGCCGATGCCTTCGTCGGCTATCTGCCGCAGGAGCGCGAGCGGGTCGAGGGCGAGACGATCACCGCCTATATCGAGCGTCGTACCGGCTGCGCCGACACCCAGGCCGAGATGGACACCGCGGCGATGGCGCTCGCCGACCCCGATCCCACCGGCACAAATGCCGACGCCTACGACCGCGCGCTCGGCCGCTGGCTCGCGAGTGGCGCGGCCGACCTCGAGGATCGCATCCCCGAGGTGCTCGCCGACCTCGGCCTCACCCTGCCCACCGGCACCCTGATGACCTCCCTCTCCGGTGGCCAGGCCGCCCGGGTGGGGCTCGCCGCGCTGCTGCTCTCGCGCTTCGACATCGCGCTGCTCGATGAGCCCACAAATGACCTCGACCTCGACGGACTGGAGCGCCTGGAGGCGTTCATTCGCGGGCTGCGCGGCGGCGCGGTCCTCGTCAGCCACGACCGCGAGTTCCTCGGCCGCGCCGTCACCAAGGTGCTCGAACTCGACCTGCACCAGGGCCGCAACTCGCTGTTCGGCGGTGGCTATGACGCCTATCTGGAGGAGCGCGAGACCGCGCGCCGGCAGCGCCGCGAGGCCTACGAGGAGTACGCCGATACGAAGGCCGACCTGGTGGCCCGGGCGCGCACCCAGCGCGAGTGGTCGAGCCAGGGCGTGCGCAACGCCATGAAGAAGGCACCGGACAATGACAAGATTCGCCGCAAGGCCTCGGTGGAATCCAGCGAGAAGCAGGCGCAGAAGGTGCGCCAGATGGAGAGCCGCATCGCCCGCCTCGACGAAGTGGAGGAGCCGCGCAAGGAGTGGAAGCTCGAGTTCACCATCGGTCAGGCGGCGCGCTCGGGCGCGGTCGTGTGCACGCTCGATGCGGCAGTGCTGGACCGCGGCGGCTTCGTCTTTGGCCCGGTGAGCACCCAGGTCAACGGCGGCGACCGGATCGGCATCACCGGGGCCAACGGCGCCGGAAAGTCGACCCTCCTCGGGCTGCTGCTCGGCCGGCTCACCCCGGATAGCGGCCGGGCCTCGCTCGGCACCGGCGTCGCGATCGGCGAGGTGGATCAGGCCCGCGCCCAGCTCGTGGGGGATGCCTCCCTCGCCGACACCATGGCGGACCGCCTGCCCGACCTCGAGAAGGGCGAGGTGCGCACCCTACTCGCGAAATTCGGCCTGCGCGCCGACCACGTGGACCGCCCGGTAGATGAGCTCTCCCCCGGCGAGCGCACCCGCGCCGGCCTCGCGCTTCTCCAGGCCCGCGGGGTCAACCTCCTGGTGCTGGATGAGCCCACCAACCACCTCGACCTCGCCGCCATCGAACAGCTGGAGGAGGCTCTGGAGAGCTACACCGGCACGCTGCTGCTCGTCACCCACGACCGCCGGATGCTCGAAAACGTGCGACTGACCAGGCGTTGGCAGATGGCCGACGGCCAGCTGAGCGAGGGCCTGGTCTAACACCACCTGGTATCGTGCCGAGGGATGACCGGTATCCCGCCCGAGACCCCGGTGCGCCTGTGGGGCGCACCGGTCCTTGAGGCACTCCCCAGCTCGCCGTTTGCCGCGCCGCCCGGCCGAATGGTGGATGCCCCCTGGCTCGTGACCACGATGATGGTCGCGGCCGATTCCCCCATCAGCTGGCGGGCCCACCATCACTATGAGCATGAGATTCTGTGGTCGCCCACCGGCAATGTGACCGTTGAGGCCGCGGATCAGGTGTGGCTTGTGCCTCCGGTGCTGGGCATCTGGATCCCGGCCGGCACGCCCCACCGGGTACGCGCGAAGGCCGGCACCCGCACCTATGCGACCTACCTTAATCCGGATCTGGTGGAGATCACCTGGCCCGATGTGCTCGGGGTGTCGCTCTCCCCCGCCCTGCGCGAACTCCTGCTGCACAACCACTTCGAGGAGATGCCGGACACCCAGCGGCTCCGGCTGCAGCGCACGATCGTTGACCTGGTCACCCCGGTGACCGCGGCGTCGCTGGACATCCCGCTGCCGACCGACCCGGAGCTCGTGGATATCGCCCAGCGGATCATCGCCCGGCCGGATGATTCACGCACGGTGGAGGACTGGGCGGCAACCCTGAATTTGAGCGGTCGCACGCTGATGCGCCGTTTTGAGGCGGACACCGGGCTCAGCCTGACGCGGTGGCGCATCCTGGTGCGGGTGCGGCTGGCCCTGATCGATCTGGCCGCCGGGCACACCGTCGCGGCGGTAGCCCGCCGGCTGGGTTACGCGAACCCGAGTACGTTTATCGACACCTTCCGCTCGGTGACCGGGCACACCCCGGCTGCGTACTTCCGCAGTGTTTCGCGCACCGACTAGCGCAAAATCGCCAATCCTGTCGTAATACCGGTATCTTTCGTCACCCTCCCGGGATCAACCTCGCCCTAGAGTTATGAGGCAAGGCTGCCCTAAGCTCTAATCACGATGCTGGGTGTAGCCGACTCCCCCGACGCGCCCCGCGCGGTTCCCCAAAAGAAAGCACCTCCGTGAACAGCACCTCCGTTTCGCGCCGCCTCGCCGGCGTCGCGCTGACCGCACTCGCCGCGCTCGCCCTCAGCGCCTGCGCCACCGGATCCGGCGCCGCCCCGGCGAGCGCCTCGACCCGCGAATTCACCACCGACACCGGCACCGTCACGATCCCGAAGAAGATCGATCGCGTCGTCTCGGTGGACTTCTACACCCCCGCGGCCCTCCTCGACCTCGGGGTGAAGCCCGTGGGTGTGGTCAACACGTACTTCGAGAAGGAATCCCGCGGCATCCCCGACACCTATCGCGAGCAGGTACAGAAGTCCGATGCCATCTCGATCGGCGAGTACTACGAGCTGAACGTCGAGGCCGTCGCCCAGGCCAAGCCCGATGTGATCGTCGCCACCGACGACTTCCTGCCGCTGGATGACCCGATGCGCGCGCAGCTGGAAAAGATCGCCCCGATCGTGACCTTCTCCGCCCGCGACAGCCTGAGTTGGAAGACTCGCGCCGACGGCATGGCCGACCTCATGGGCCGCACCGAGCAGCTAGCCACCGTCAAGAAGACCTATGAGGACCGCCTCGCCGAGGTCAAGCAGGCCCACCCGAGCTTCCTCGACAACGAGACCATGGCCGTGTTTGTGCCCACCGAGGACACCTGGGGCACCTACGCCTCCACCCACTTCACCGGGGGCGTGTGGTCCGACGTCGGCGCGCGCTACCGCGACCAGCAGCCCGATGAGATCAACGAGGCGAAGTTCCCGAACTGGTTCTCCTTCGAGGCTCTGGACCGCCTGAACAACGCGACCGTGCTGTTCAGCCAGATCCCGATCACGGACATCGTGCCCGCCCTCACCGACAGCGTGCTGTGGAAGAACCTGCCCGCAGTGAAGGACGGCATGGTCTTCGAGAACATTCCCTACTCGCCCACCGGCTCCTACGGCTGGGGCACCATCAACCTCAACGACATTGATCCGCTACTCACCCGGGTCGAGACGGCTCGGGCGGAGGTCAAGTGAGCGCCTACTTCGGCACCGTGACGGCGGTAACCCCGCTTTCTCCCGGGCTCGTGCGGGTCACCCTGCACGATCCCGGGCTCTCCGGTTTTCCCAGCACCGACGTGGGCGATGAGTATGTGCGCGTGCACTTCCCCGAGCTCGACGGCACCCTGCAGGAACCCACCGTCGAGGAGAACGGCAACTGGAGCTTCGCGGGTGAGTATCCGCACGTGGCCCCGTACACGATCCGCCGGTTTAGCGCGGCGGACGCCGAGATCGACATCGACTTTGTGCTGCACGGTCACGGCCACGCGGCCACCTGGGCGAAAAATGCGGCCCCGGGTGATCGCCTGCTGTTCGGCTCGCCCCGGGGACTTTACGACGCCCCGGACCACCTCGAACGCTACCTCTTCGTGACCGATGCGACCGGGATTCCCGCACTCGGTCGCCTCCTCGAACGCCTCCCCGCTACCGCCCACGCGCGTGCGATCATCGAGGTGGCCGAGGCCGATCACCGGATCGAGCTCACGAGCCCCGCCGCCCTCGAAACCGAGTGGATTTCCGGCCGAGGCAACGGGGTGGCCCCCTCGGCAATGACCGAGGCGCTGCGGGCGATGAGCATCCAGCCGGGCACCTACGTGTGGGTGGCGGGCGAGGCCGGCGAGCTGCGTGATGCTCGCCGACTGCTGCGTCACGAGCTGAAGGTGCCAGGCACCTCGATGAAGATCATCGGCTACTGGCGGCACAACTCGGAGGAATGGATCACCCGCTGGGAGGCGCTCGATGAGTCCGTCACCACGCGCCTCAGCCAGCTCTGGGAGAACCCGGCCGATGAGGAGCTTGCGCGGGACGCCTACGAGGATCAGCTCGAACGGTTGGGGCTGTGACCCGGGTTTCCCCCGAAACGCGGGATGCGGCGGCGGGGGCCTCCGCAGTGCCCGTTTCCGCAGTGCCCGCTTCCGCAGTATCCGCTTCCGGAGCCCCCGTTTCCGGAGCCGATTCGGTCTCTTCCTCGGCGTCCGCTCCCGCGGCCCGCACCGTGCTGCTGCGCGGCCGCGGGGGCCGGATGCTCGGCCTGGCGATTGCCCTGGCCGTGCTTGTTCTCGCGCTGCTCCTGAGTCTCGTGGTCGGTACCCGTGCCATTCCGGCCGACGAGGCCTGGCGGTATCTCTGGGTCAACGACGGCGGCGAATCGGCCTATATTGTGCGGGAGATGCGTCTGCCGCGGGCGCTTCTCGGGCTCGTGGTGGGGTGTGCGCTCGGCGTGGCCGGGGCGCTGATCCAGGCGCTGACCCGCAATCCCCTCGCCGATACCGGAATCCTCGGTGTCGGGGCGGGGGCCTCGTTTGCGATCGCGATCGGCGTCGGGTTTCTGGGCATTACGAGCATTCACCAGTACCTCTGGCTCTCCTTCGGCGGGGCCGTGCTCGTGACCGTGCTGGTCTATGTGCTGGGCTCCGCCGGGCCGCGGCAGGCCACACCGATCCGGCTCACCCTGGTGGGGGTCGCACTCGGCGCCGTCCTCGGCGGGTTTTCGGGCACCATCGCCCTGCTGCGGCCCGAGAATTTCGAAAAGATGCGCGGGTGGGGCGTGGGTTCCCTCGCGGGGCGCGGCTGGGATGTCCTGGCCGCGGTGTCGCCGTTTATCCTCATCGGGATCGTGATCGCCGTGGGCTGCGCGGGCGCGCTCAACGCGGTGGCACTCGGCGATGATCTCGCGCGCTCGCTCGGTGCCAACCTCGCCGTCGTGCGCATTCTTGTGATTATCGCGGTCACCCTGCTGGCCGGGGCCGCGACCGGCGCGACCGGACCGATCGGGTTTGTTGGGTTGATGATCCCGCACGCTGCACGCTGGATTGTGGGGCCCGATCAGCGCTGGATCCTCGCCTACACGATCGTCTGCGCGCCCATCCTGCTCGTCGGTGCCGACATTATTGGCCGCATCATGGGCGGCCCGATCGAGTTGGAGGCCGGGATCGTCACGGCGTTTGTGGGTGCCCCGGTCCTGATCCTGCTCGCCCGGAAACGAAAGCTGAGCGGACTGTGACCCGGGCTGCGCCGCCGCGTAATCCGCACCACCTCGTGTGGCGCACGCGCTGGTGGTCGCTGCGTCTCGAGCGCCGCGGCATCCTCGTGGGACTGCTGTGCCTGGTGGCCGCTCTGTGCCTGGTCGTCGCCGCGGTGAGCTCGGGAACGTACACGATTCCGGTGCCCGATGTGCTCGCGGTCTTTACCGGCACCGGCGATCCGGGGGGCCACGATGGTGATCACCGAGTGGCGGCTTCCCCGCGCCCTTCTGGCGCTGATCTTCGGGGCGGCGCTCGGGGTATCGGGGGCAATCTTCCAGTCGCTCACCCGCAACCCACTGGGTTCCCCGGACGTCATCGGTTTCGCCTCCGGTTCCTACACCGGCGCACTGATCGCGATGATCGTGCTGGGCGGCGGATACGTGGGTACCGCGATCGGCTCACTCATCGGCGGCATTCTCACCGCCGCGGTGGTCTTCGCGCTGTCCTATCGCGGCGGGGTGCAGGGCTTCCGGCTGATCATCGTGGGCATCGGGGTGGCCGCGATGCTCAGTGCATTTAACAGCTGGCTGATCCTGCGCTCCCCGATCGAGGCCGCGATGCGCGCCGGGGTCTGGGGTAGCGGAAGCCTGAACGGGCTCAGCATCGAGCATCTTCCGGCAGCCGCGATCACCCTCGCGATTCTGCTTCCGCTGGCGATCGCGCTCGGCCCGGGACTGCGTCAGCTTGAACTCGGCGATGACGCGGCGGCGGCCCTCGGCACCCACACGACGCGGTTACGGCTGGTCGCGATTCTGCTCGGGGTTGCACTCACCGCCGCGGTCACGGCCATCGCCGGACCGATCGCGTTTATCGCCCTGGTGGCCCCGCAGATCGCCCGCCGTGTGACGAAAACCGCGGGGCTTGCCCTGCTGCCCTCGGCGCTCATCGGGGGCGTGCTCCTGATCGCCGCGGACTTCCTCGCACAGCGCATTTTCGCCCCGGTTCAGCTGCCCGTGGGCATGGTCACGGTGTCGATCGGCGGCCTCTACTTCCTCGCGCTGCTGATCCGCGAGTATCGCACGCGCTAGCCGCTCTCGCCCAGGCGGGCGATGGCCTCGGCGCGGGAGGAGACCCCGAGCTTCGCGAAGAGGTTGTTGGTGTGGGTCTTGACGGTGGAGAGCGAGACGAACATGGCCTCGGCAATCTCGCGGTTGCTCGCGCCCTGGCCCATGCGTTCGAGGACATCGCTCTCCCGCTCGGTGAGGCCGGCCTCACGGGCGAGGGTCTGCCGGGCCGAACGCTGGCCGAGCCCGCGGATCATGACCGCCGCCACCTCGGGGGCGAAGGTCTGCTGCCCCGCCACCGTCGCGTTGAGGGCGGCAAGGATCTGCTCACGGCCCGCGCTCTTGGTCAGATAGCCGGCGGCTCCCGCGGCGAGCGCGCCGGCGATCGAGGAGTCATCCGCGTAGGTGGTGAGCACGAGGACCGCGGTGTCGGGAAGTTCGGCGCGGATCTGCCGGGT
Organism: Mycetocola tolaasinivorans; assembly: GCF_003667565.1. Lineage (GTDB taxonomy): Bacteria > Actinomycetota > Actinomycetes > Actinomycetales > Microbacteriaceae > Mycetocola > Mycetocola tolaasinivorans. The sequence continues at coordinate 369,352 of NZ_RCUX01000002.1, read as the reverse complement.
CGCGGCCGCGCCATCGAGCACGGGCATGCGCAGGTCCATCAGCACCACGTCGGGCCGGGTTTCACGGGCCAGTTCCACGGCCCGCTCACCATTTTCGGCGGTGCCCACAACGCTCACCCCGGGTGAGTATTCGAGGATCGTGGCGAGGCCGTCGCGCACGGTGGCCTGGTCATCGGCCACGAGGACGCGGATGTCCGGGGAGTCGCTCATATCCACAGGCCCTTCGTCAGCCCCGGTACTTCGGCCGGGAGCTCTAGTATCCCAGACCCCGGGGAGTTCGGCCCGCATCAGTGGTACTCGATTTCGCCGCTCACAACCCATTCTCCGTTCCGTTCGCCGGCACTGATCGTGCCGCCCAGCGCACTAAATCTCTCGCGCAAACCGCCCAGGCCGTGCCCTCCCGAGGGGATCGCCGACCCCGCGGCATCCGCGATGCCCGCACCGGTGGAAATCCGCACGCTGGCCCGCTGCTTCTGCGCCTCCACCCGCACGGCGCTCGCGGCACCGGGGGCGTGCTTGCGCGCGTTTGTGAGGGCCTCGGTCACCGCGGCGCGCAGCGCATCGGCCACCGCCGCGGGCACCGAATCGAGGTCGCCCTCGGTGTCGACGCTCACCGCATGGCCGAGGGCGTCCGCGTGGCGGCGCAGGGTCTCCAGCGCCTCCTCCAGGGACCCGGATTCGCGCAGTGCCGCGACCGCCCGGCGGGCATCCTCGAGCCCCTCCTGAGCGAGGGTGCGGGCACCCCGAATACGCTCGCGCAGCCCGGGATCGGCCGCCTGCGCCTCGGCGATCACGTCGATCGCGTCGAGCTGCATCACCAGGCCGCCCAGCGAGTGCGCCAGAACGTCGTGGAGGTCGCGGGCCAGACGCGCCCGCTCGGCGAGCGCGGCGGTTTCGGCGCGCTGCACCAGGAGCTCGCGGTCGGCCTCGCGCTCGGTCGACGCCATCCGGCGCATCAGCGAAACGCCCACCACACCGACCAGACTGATCAGCAGCGGCAGATCATTGGGTTCGATGGTCGGCGCAAACAGGCGCGACACCAGATAGCCGATGACGGCTCCGGCCCCCACCCACAGCGTGCGCTGAATGGTGATCCACGGGGTACCCAGCAGCACAAACACGGCCACCGGCACGATGATCGATGCCCCACCCGACCCCAGCCCGCCGGCCACCGCCCCCAGGAGGAAGATGAGCGCCCAGGCGCGGAAAAACGCGGTGTCACTGAGCTTGGGCCAGTAAAAGGCCGCCGCGGTCCACACCACGCATGCAATCAGGGAGAGCACGATCGCCGGTGCCTTGGTAGCAAACGGCCCCGCCAGACCAAACGTCGCGGCGATCGCCGACACCACACCAAACAGGTGCACCACCATGCGCGCGATGGTGCGGCCGGGGCTCAGCACGCGATCGGCAATCCGGTGCTCGGGGGCAGGGTCAGTGAGGCTCATGCATCCATCATGCGCGATCGATTCGGCAATGGGCGGGATAGACCTCGATCTCCACCCGTTTCTCCACCCGGATGGTTGATCCGCCGGCCGAGTGCCGAGGGCAGACTGAAGACATGGAAATCGTGATCAATGTTGTTATTAGCGTCGTCATCCTCGCCTGGCTGCTCACCAACCAGCTGCGGGTCAAGCCCCTCACCACCTCCCACAAGCTCTGGATCATCCTCGCCGCCGTCGGTGTGGCTCGGGCCTACGGCTTCCTCGCCGACCACCCGCTCACCGTCTCCGACGTCATCCTCACCCTCGTCAGCATCGCCATCGGTGCCGGCATCGCCCTGATCCGCGCCCACACCGTGCGCCTCTGGTCCGACAACGGCACCGCGATGCGCCAGGGTTCCTGGATCACCGGTGTGCTCTGGATCGTCGGTATCGCCCAGCACCTCCTGGTCGACCTCTTCGTCGCCGAGGGCCTCGGCGTCGCCACCCTGACCTTCTACCTCGCCCTCATGCTCGCCGTACAGCGCTTCGCAATCAACGCCCGCGCCGTCAAGATGGGTCTGATCAAGCCGGGCGAGGTTATCACCAGCCGTTCCACCCGCCCCGCACGCGCCCGCTAAACCCCCGCACCATTTCCACACGCCCCCGGTAGCCTGGCTATCGGGGGCTCTGGCCTGCACGCGTACGCTAGTCGGCCACCCGCTTGACGACGCTGGACTTCAGCTGCATCGCACCAAAACCGGGCACCTTACAATCGATATCGTGGCCGTTGACGCCGTCCACGAGGCGGATGCCGCGCACCTTGGTGCCGACCTTAATCGATCCCTGGCCGCCACCCACCTTCAGGTCGCGGATCACGGTCACGGTGTCGCCGTCGCTCAGCACGTTACCCACCGCGTCTCGAATCTCGCGCTCCTCGGGAGCACCATTCTCGGCCGCTGAAGCGTCCTCGGCGGAGGCGTTCCACTCGTGGCCGCACTCCGGGCACACCAGCAGCGCGCCCATCTCATAGGCGTAGATTCCGGAACAGGCGGGGCAGGGAGGCAGCGAATCGGTCATTCCCGCAGGATACCGGCAATCGGATCGGGGCCGCATGCGCGGGTCGCAATCGGGTGCGCTGGTAGGCTCGGAGGATGAAGATCCTGTTCGATGCGCGCTACATCCGTACCGATTTTCACGACGGGATCAGCCGCTATTCGGCCAGCCTCGCCGCCGCCCTGTCGGAGCTCGTGAGCACCGATGAGGGCACCAGCGTGACCTACCTCATCCACGATCCCGCGCAGCGCGATTCGCTGCCCGCCGGAGCCGAGGCCCTGCTGATTCACGCCCCGACCTCCTGGCGCGAGCCCTTCACCGCGCTCCTGTTAAACCGTCACCGCGCCGATGTGCTGTTCTCGGCGATGCAGACCATCGGCGCGGCCGGACGCAAGTTTGGCCTCGTGCTCACCCTGCACGACATGATCTACTACCGCCACCGTACGCCCCCGAAGAACCTCGCTTGGCCTATCCGCATGGGCTGGCGGCTGTTCCACCTCTCCTATGTGCCGCAGCGGCTCACCCTCAACGCGGCGGACGTCGTGGCCACGGTGAGCGAAACCTCGAAGGCCGATTTTGAGCGGGTGAAGCTCACCCGCCGCCCGGTCGTGGTCATCCCCAACGCCCCGCAGCCGCGCGGCGACAAGCCCGCGGCGGATATCTCGCGCGCTCCGCGCAACCTCGTCTACATGGGCTCGTTCATGCCCTATAAGAACGTCGAAACGCTGATCCGCGCGATGGCCGGGCTCCCCGAACACACCCTGCACCTGCTGAGCCGCATCACCCCCGAGCGTCGCACCGAGCTGGAGGCGCTGATCCCGGCCGGTGCCCGCGTCATCTTCCACGGTGGCGTGAGCGACGAGGAGTACGAGGCCATGCTGCTGAATGACGCGATCCTCGTCACCGCGAGCCGCGACGAGGGCTACGGCCTGCCGGTGGCCGAGGCGCTGGAGCTCGGAGTGCCCGCGGTGATCACGGGCATGGACATTTTCCGTGAGGTCGCCGGCGACGGTGCCCTCTATTTCGACGCCGACTCCCCCGCCGAAGTGAGTGCGCGCGTGCTCGAACTCGACGATGATGCCCGCCGCACCGCGCTGGTCGAGGCCGGCCGCGCGCACATCACCACCTTCACCTGGGAGCGCTCGGCCCAGACCCTGCTCACCACGCTCGAGGCGATCCACGAGCACCGGAGCAGCCGCTAGCCGCGCCAAAAGGTAGTTTCACTACATCACACACGGCCGTGAGGGAAATCGCGGCGCAACGCTCCGTCATGAAACAACGCGTGACGACACGTTCGGGACGCCGATAAGCAACAGTTGTTATCGTCGGCGATGTGCCGACGCGCACCCCACACGGGTGCCGTAGGGACACAAATCCCCCAGTGTTACCTCGCCCCGAGCGCGCGCTCCGTCCCCACGGAAAGCGCGAACCGGTGGCGTCCGTGTGAGAGTGATCCCCATGTGTCAGCGGTCAGTATGAGCGTGCTCGAATCCCCATCCAGCGCCCTCGAAACCCCCGGTCTAGCGAGCAATTCCGCGAGTCCCGAGCGTCGGCGTTCCCCCTGGCCGCGCTTCCTTCTTGGCCGAATCCTCGGCGGCGTTGGGGCCGTATTTGGTGCCTGCACACTGGTGTTCATCATGATCGCCGCCACCGGAAACCCCATCCGTCTGCTCCTCGCCGGCGCGGCCAGCGATGAGGAGATCGCGCGTCTCACCGCCGAGCACGGCTATGACAGGCCCGTGCTCGTGCAGTACCTAGTATTCCTACGGGATGTCGCAACGGGTTCGTTCCCGCCCTCGCTGCGGATGGGGGTCAATCCCTTCGGCCCGGTTCTCACCGCGCTCGGTAATACCCTGGCACTGACCATCCTCGCGATCATCATCGGAGCGCTTGCCGGGCTCGTCATTGGTTACCTCACCGTGGTACTCCGTAACCGGTTCGTGGTGAATGCGCTCCTCACCGGAATCTTCGCGCTGCAGGCCATCCCCTCCTTCTTCCTCGGTATCGTGTTGGTGCTCCTGTTTGGTCTGATTCTGCCGATCTTCCCCACGAGCGGCTCCGGCACCCCGCTGCACCTCGTCCTCCCCGCGCTCACCCTCGCCGCGGTGGTGGCCCCCGGTATTGCCCGCGTGTTTCGCACCTCGCTGCTGGAAACCCTGGGGCAGGATCACGTGCTTGCCGCCCGCGCCAAGGGCACCCCGGCGGCACCGTTCCTGCGCCGCCACGTGATTGCCAATGCCCTCGCGCCGGTCATCTCGCTGCTCGGAGTACAGAGCGGTTCCCTGCTTGCCGGGGCAATCCTGGTTGAGTCTGTCTTCGCCTGGCCGGGCCTTGGAGCGCTCACGGTGGATGCGGTGACGAACCAGGACTACTCCGTGGTGATCGCCGCGGTGGTGGTCATCGCGACCACGTTTGTCACGACCACCGTGCTCGCGGACATCGTGGTTGCGATCCTCAACCCGCAGTTCCGGGTCGAGCGATGAGCGTGGGTGCGGGCCTGCGCGCTCGTGGCCGAACGGCTCATCGGAGTGGCACCACGCCCCAGCTCGTCGTCGGGATCTCGATCGTGGCCGTCGTGGTGCTCGGCACCGTGCTCGCACCGCTACTGGCCCCGTACGATCCCAACGCGGTTGACCTGGGGTCGATGCTCTCCGCGCCGAGCATCGATCCGTTCCACCCGTTTGGCACCGACCAGGTGGGGCGCGACGTGCTGAGCAGGGTCCTGTACGGTGGCCGCGCGGCACTGATCGTGGGTCTGTTCTCAACCCTGATCGCCGTGACCCTGGGGGTCCTGTTCGGGCTCCTGGCCGCCACCGGACGCACCGTGGACGCCGTTATCGGCCGCATCGCCGACATTCAACTGTCGATCCCGGGCCTCGTACTGGCCCTGCTCGCACTCTCCCTGTTTGGCACGACACCGCTCGGAATCATCATCATTATCGGCCTCGAATGGTGGCCGATGCACTACCGGGTGGTGCGTGACAAAATCCGAGAGCTTACCGCGAGCCCCTTCGTTGAGGCCTCCCGGCTCGGCGGCAGCGGTCGGCTCCGTACCTTCGGCGGCCACATCCTGCCGCACCTCATTCCAGTGCTCGCCGTGACCGTAACATTCAACGTGTCCACCGCGGTGCTGGCCGAATCCGGGCTCAGCTATCTGGGGCTGGGCAGCCAGCCGCCGACCGCCAACTGGGGGCTCATGATCGCCGAATCCCGAACCCAGCTGGGCGATGCCTGGTGGGGACCGGTGTTCCCCGGGCTCGCGCTCGTGGTGTTCCTGATCGGCGTCCAGATGGTCGGCGATGCACTCTCACGGCGCTTTGCCGCCACCGGAAGAGGAGGTGTTCCATGGATCTGATCCTCGAAGATGGTCCACTGCTGCGCGTCGAGAATCTCTCGGTGAGCTTCGGGCGCCCCGATGCGCTCACCCCGATTGTGCACGGGGTATCCTTCGATATTCGCGCGGGTGAGTGCTTCGGCCTCGTCGGCGAAACCGGCTCGGGGAAATCCGTGACCGGGCTGAGTATCGCCGGGCTGCGTTCGCCACACTCCGGGATTCAGACGGGCCGAGTCAGCATCGGGTCGCGCCAGCTGCCCGAGGCGAGGGATACCGCGGCCATGCGCGCCTGGCGCCGTGACGAGGTTGGTGTGATCTTCCAGAGCCCCACCACCGCACTCAACCCGCGGCTCAGCGTGCGCGAACAGCTAATTGAAGCCCTGCCACGCGCAACCCCGCGGGGCGAGCGCACCCGTCAGGCCCGAGAACTGCTGGATCGGGTGGGCGTGCCGCGCGCGACCGAGCGATTGGATGCGTTTCCCCGGGAGCTCTCCGGGGGCCTGGCGCAGCGGGTCATGATCGCGATGGCGCTCGCCCGCGGCCCCCGCGTTCTCATCGCCGATGAGCCCACCACCGCCCTGGACGTGCGCGTGCAGCGGCACATCCTTGATCTCATTGACGAGCTGCGTCAGGACCTCGGCCTCGCCGTACTCCTCATCAGCCACGACATCGGTGTGGTGGGCGATCGGGCAGACCGTCTCGGAGTGCTCCGCAGCGGCCACCTGGTCGAATCCGGCGACACCGCCCGCATCCTCACCGCGCCCGCTGACCCGTATACGCGCGCGCTCATCGAGGCCAACCGGGTCGAGGGCGCACACACCGCGGCGGCGCCCACCGGCAATGAGCCACCCCGCGAACCCCTGCTGGAGGTTCGTGACCTCACCAAGCGGTTCCGCCGCGCCCCGCGGCGCGGCCCGGTACCTCCGGCCGCGGTGGATTCGGTGAGCCTCAGCATCGGCCGGGGCGAATCGGTGGCGATCGTTGGTGAATCCGGCTCGGGCAAGACCACCCTCGCCCGGATGATCACCGGGCTGACCGCGCCGACGTCGGGCGCGCTGAGTCTTGCACCACAGCTCGGAATCGCGCCGGCGAACCCGCGGATCGCCCGGGCACAGTACGTGTTCCAGGATCAGTTCAGCTCACTGGATCCGCGCTGGAGCGTGGCCGCTCAGCTTTCCGAGCCGCTAAAAAACCGCGGTATCAGCGGGGATGCGCTCCCGGGCGAAATCGGCCGGCTGCTCGGCGAGGTCGCCCTTGATCCGGCGCTCGCGACGCGCTACCCGGCGCAGCTTTCCGGTGGTCAGCGTCAGCGCGTGGGGATCGCCCGGGCCCTCGCGAGCGAGCCCGATTTCCTGGTTGCCGATGAACCCGTCTCGGCCCTCGACGCCCTCGTGCGCGCCGAGGTGGTGGCGCTGCTGGATCGGCTCAGACGCGAGCGCCACATGACACTCGTGCTCATCACCCATGATCTCTCAATCGTGTCGGCCCTCAGCGAGCGCGTTGTCGTGATGCGCGATGGCCGCATCGTGGAAGACGCTCCCACCCACACCGTCCTCACCTCTCCCACTCACCCCTACACTCGCGAGCTTCTGGAGGCCATCCCCGGCACCCGGATCGCCGCCCTGAACTCCCCTCACCCCCTCCCAGAACGGTAATCATCATGAAAACCTCGCTTCGGCGTTCCCTCCTCGCCCTCGCCACCGGCGGCGCGCTCCTGCTCAGCGGCTGCGCCGTCGTATCCGGCCCGGCCTCCTCCTCCGAACCGGCCTCGGCCGCAAAAAAGGACTCCATCGTCATCGCGATCTCCGGCGCATTCAGCTCGCTGGATCAGCTGGACTCGGGCAACCTCCGCTCCGACGGCTCGGTGCTCGGCTCAATCTACTCCTCGCTCACCCGGCTGAACTCCTCCGGGGAGCTCGTGGGCGATCTGGCCGAGAAGTGGGTCGCGACCGACGCCCACACCTGGACGTTCACCCTGCGCCCGGGCGTCACCTACACCGACGGCTCAGCCCTGGATGCAAGCGTCGTGGCGTGGAACATCAAGCGCCTGAAGGATCACCCGGACTCCCCCGGCGCGACCGCCCAGCTCGTGAAGAACGTGGCCGAGGCCACCGCCACCGACGCCACCACCGTAACGATCACCACCACGACCCCGGATATCGATCTGCCCCGCAAGGTTGCCGGTATCTACTACCTCCAGCCGAAGTGGGCCGAAACCCACAACACCAAGCTGGAATCCCTCGCCAGTGGCCCCTACGAGATCGCCACCTATGAACCGCAGAAGCAGGTGGTTCTCACCGCCAACCCGAAGTACTCGGGCACCCAGCCAGACATCAAGAAGGTGACCCTGCGCGTGGTCTCCGACGCCGCAACCCGTCTCTCTGGCCTCAAGAGCGGTGAGATCGACGCGGGCTTTGTGATCGATCCGAGCGACCTCAACCAGCTGAAGTCCGTGAAGACCCTGCGCACCGGCGCGGTGGACAGCAACCGGGTGCAGGTACTGCGCTTCAACCGGGACAACCCGGCGCTGGCGGACAAGCGCGTGCGCGAGGCGATCAACTACGCCATCGACAAGGACGCCATTACCAAGACCATCTACGGCGGCCTGGTGAAGCCGGCCCGCACCGAGGTGCTCTCCTCCCTCTATGAGGGCTATGACTCGGTCACGAAGGCCTGGCCGTTTGACCTGAAGAAGGCTAAGGAGTTGCTCGCCGAGGCCGGATATGCCAACGGTCTGGACCTCGAGCTTTCGGTTCCGAAGGGCGCATATGTGGGCGCGGAACTCGCCGCCCCGGTGCTGCAGAGTCAGCTCGCCGAGGCCGGGATCAAGCTCACGCTGACGGTCACCGACCGCCAGGTGTGGCTCGACCGTACCTTCACCGATAAGGCCGCCGATCTCACCTGGTTCGGATCCGCCGACAACAGCACGGTCGCAACCGATCTGCTCACCTTCTACGGCAACACCTGGAGCCAGACCCACGGTCAGGTCCCCGAGGCATACGATGCGGCCGTCGCCGCCGCGAAGGCCGCGGACACCAAGGATGCCCAGCTCGCGCAGATCAAGACCGCGGTGACCACCGCAGCCGATGACGCCTACGTGGTGTACCTGTGGCCGCAGCCGCAGACCTTCGCCGTGAACTCGTCCCTGAACTGGAAGATCCGCGGCGACGACTATATCTGGCCGGCGGAAATCTCCACCAAGTAGCCCCGAAGAAAGGCACACGTATGTTTCACCTCGGATGGTTCCTCAACGGTGTGAGCCTGCACCCGCGCGACCCGATCTGGTTTGGCCGAGAGCGGCGGGAGTCGTTTGGTGCCGACCTCTATGTCGAGCTGGCGCGCGCCCTGGAGCGGGCACGATTCGACTACCTGCTGATCTCCGACAACCTCGCGATCGGGGATAAGTTCGGTGGCAGCCGAGACGTCTACCTGGAAAACGCGATCAGCACCCCGCGCTTTGATCCGCTGCCCTATGCGGCAATCATTGCCGCGCAGACACGGCACATCGGCGTACTCCCCACGGTGTCTACCTCCTTCGTGGAACCCTTCACCGCGGCGCGCACGGCGGTGACCCTGGATCACATCAGCCAGGGCCGAGTGGGCCTCAACCTGGTGACCTCGAGCGGAGACGGCGGTGCTCGTAACTACGGGCACACCGAGCACCTCGAACACGACCAGCGCTACCGCCGAGCCGAGGAGTGGGCCGAGCTGCTGCGCCAGCTCTCCCGCTCCTGGGAGGCCGAGTCGATCTCGCCGGATATCTTCGATCCGGTGTTCGCCGATCCCACCCGGGTGCACCCGGTGAACTTCTCCGGGGAGTTTTTCTCCTCGGCGGGGCCGCTCCCGGTACCCGGTGCGGGCAACGGTGAACTCGTGCTCTCCCAGGCGGGCGGATCGCCCCAGGGCATTCGCTTTGCCGGACGTCATGCGGACACCGTCATCGCCAAGGCCGCCAGCATCGACGCAATGAAGACGTATCGTGCGGCCATCCAGGCCGAGGCGGTGGCCGCCGGCCGGGCGCCGGATGCCTGCAAGGTGCTGTTCATCATCGATCCGATCCTCGCCGAAACCGATGAGGAGGCCCGGGCAAAGAAGGATCGCCTGCGCCTCTCCGCCGAGCGCGGTGTGCGAAATCAGCTCGCGCTGCTGTCGAGTATCTGGGGAAAGGATCTCAGCGAGTTGCCCCTCGATGAGCCGGCCCCCGAACTCACCACCAACGGCCACCAGGGCATGCTCGCCGACTTCCACCGCATCGCGAAGGGGCGAACCCTCCGCGAGGCACTCGGCGTGCGGCACTTCGAGGAGGCCGTGGAGCTCGTGGGCACCCCGGACACCGTGAGCGCCCGGATGGGCGAGATTATCGAGGAGGTCGGCGGAGACGGGTTCACGTTTGAAAGCGAGCTGAACCGCCGCACCCTGGTAGAGATCACCGATGGTCTCGTACCCGCGTTGCAGAAGCGCGGACTCGTGCGCAGCGAGTACGCGGCATCAACCCTGCGCGGTCATCTGACCGAGTTCTAACACCACGGCGGTGTCCCCGGGCGTAGTCTGGGGATACCGCCGGTTTTTTCTCTCTCTTTGGAGTACACCCATGACACTTTCGGTTCCGCAGATCCTGCTCAACTCGGGCCACCAGATGCCGCAGCTCGGGCTCGGCGTATGGCAGGCCACCGATGACGAGGCCGAGCGCGTGGTGCACTATGCGCTCGCCGAGGCCGGATACACCCATATTGACACCGCGAGCGGCTACGAAAACGAGGCCGGGGTCGGCCGCGCCATCGCCCGCGCCGGGCTGAACCGCGACGACCTGTTTGTCACCACCAAGCTCCGCAACCAGGATCAGGGCTTCCAGCCCACCCTCGATGCCTTCGCCGGTAGCCTCGACAAGCTGGGCCTCGACTACGTCGACCTCTACCTGATCCACTGGCCGCTGCAGAACGCCCAGCGCCGCCTCGACACCTGGCGTGCGCTCGAGGAGATCCGCGATTCGGGCCGTGCCCGCTCGATCGGCGTCTCGAACTTCGAACCGCGCCACCTGGACGAGCTGCGCGCCGCCGGTCTCACCGTACCCGCGGTCAACCAGATCGAGCTGCACCCCGGTTTCAACCAGGACGAGCTGCGCGAGCGCGCGCTCACCGACGGCACCGCGATCACCTCGTGGAGCCCGCTGGGCGGCACCGCGAACTCGGGCTGGGGCCCGGGCAGCAAGCCCAACACCGTGCTCGCCGACCCGGTGATCGCCGAGATCGCCGCCGCCCACGGCCGCTCGGCCGCGCAGGTCATCATTCGCTGGCACCTGCAGAACGGCCTCATCGTGATCCCGAAGTCGCTCTCCGAGGAGCGCATCGCCGAGAACATCCGGGTGTTCGACTTCGAACTGACCCACGACGAGGTCGCGCGCATCACCGGTCTTCCGCAGACCGGACGCGTGGGCGCAGACCCGCTCGAGGCCAACTTCGGCGCACCCGCCGAGTAACCCCCTCAACACGAACTGCCGGGTGGATCAGAGGATCCACCCGGCAGTTTTGTCGTGCGGCGCTACTTGCCGAGCTTCGCCACCGAGTCGGCCAGCTGCGGCACAACCTCGTCGAGGGTCAGTTCGAGGGCGCGCACGGTGCCCGCGCTCGATCCGGCCATCACGATGCCCTCCGGGTCGGCGAAGATCGCACGGCCGGCCTGCACCATCGGCAGGGCCTGGATCAGAGCGTCATCCTTGATGGCCTGCAGCGGGTACCCGATCGTGGTGAGTACGGCCGTGTCGGCGTCCATCGCCGGTACCTGCTCGACCGAAACCGGAGCGTAGAAGCCCATCGCGGGCAGCGCCTCGATCTTCGGGTTCAGCACGAAGCCGAGGTCGCCGTAGAGGTCGAAGCGGGCATCGCCGGGGAGGCTCGCACCGTAGGCGTCACCAAACTTGGAGCCCGAGGTAAAGGTCTTGCCCTGGAATTCGGGGTGCTCGGCGCGGATGCCGGAAATCTTGTCCTCCAGGCGCTTCACGAGGGCCTCACCCTCCTTCTCCTTGCCCAGCACCTTGGCGATCAGGCGGGTGTGATCGGTCCACTTGACCGCGTAGTCCGGGGTGCCCTTCGCGGCGCTCACGGTGGGGGCGATCTCGTTCAGACGCTCCCACACCTTCTCATCGAGCGCGGCGCGCACGTTCAGGATCACATCGGGGTTGAGCGACTGAATCTGCTCGTAGTTGAGCGCCGCGTCGCCGCGGGGAATCAGCACCGGGGTGTCCTTCCCGAACTCCTCGGTGGCCCAGGGGCCCACGCCCTTGTTCTTCTCGCCGAACGACTGCCAGTCGTAGATCGCGATCGGCTTCACGCCGAGGGACAGCGCCACCTCGCCATCCGACCAGCCGAGCGCCACGACGCGAAGCTCCTTGCCGTCCTTGGGCTTCGGAATGTTGACGGTACCGAAGTTGGTGTCCACCGAGGCGAGCAGGTCGCCGTCCTTCGGTTTGTTACCCACCGCATCTCCGGTCGCGCAGGCGGTCAGCGCGAGGCCGGCCACCGTAAGGGCGGCGAGGGCGGTCAGGGTGCGGCGCACCAGGGAGTTTCGGGACATCGGTTCCTCTTTCTCTCGGGGAGTGTGACGGTTCATCTGGCAAGCGTTAGGGGGTGACGGCGCCGACCGCGCGCGGCACGATCAGCGGGGTGCCCGTCTCCGGATCGGGAATGATGCGGGCGCGTACACCAAAGACGCGCTCGACCGTCTCCTCGGTCAGTACCTCGGCGGGCGGGCCCTCGGCCGCGATGCTGCCCGCATGCAGGGCGATCAGGTGGGTCGCATAGCGCGCGGCCTGGTTCAGATCGTGCAGCACGGCCACCAGGGTGCGGCCATCCCGATGAAGCCGCGCGCAGAGTTCGAGCACCTCGATCTGATGGGCGAGATCGAGGAACGTGGTGGGCTCGTCCAGCAGCACGATCGGGGTGTCCTGCGCCAGCACCATCGCGATCCAGACGCGCTGCCGCTGCCCGCCGGAGAGCTGATCCACCGTGGCCGAGGCAAGCTCGGTGAGGCCGGTATCGGCGAGCGCGCGGGTCACCTTTTCCTCGTCATCGACCGACCACTGCCGGAAGATGCCCTGGTGCGGGTGCCGGCCGCGCGAGACCAGGTCGATCACCGTGATGGCCTCGGGTGCGACGGAGGACTGCGGCAGCAGCCCTACCCGGCGTGCCAGCTCCTTCGTGCGCAGCGCCCGAATATCGGCGCCGTCGAGCAGCACCCGGCCGGATTCCACCGGCAGAATGCGCGCGAGGGACTTCAGCAGGGTCGACTTCCCGCAGGCATTCGGCCCCACGATGACCGTGAACGACCCCGGCGGGATACTCACACTGAGTTCCGGAATGATCGGGGTGCTGCCGTATCCGACACGCAGGGCATCGGCTTCGAGGGTGGATTCGGGTGCCATGGGTCAGGCCTTTCGCAAACGAGAAATCAGCATCCAGACGAGGTAGCCGCCGCCGAGTACCACGGTGACCACCCCGACCGGGAGCTGGACCGGTGCCAGCAGGGTGCGCGCGACGAGATCACTGATCACGAGCAGGGCGGCACCGAGGAACGCGGTGGGAAGCAGCGGGATGCCCGCGCCGCGGGTGAGGCGCAACGCGATCTGCGGGGCCACGAGGGCCACGAACGCGATCGGGCCGGCCACGGCGGTGACCGCGGCGGTGAGGACTACCCCGAGGCCGAGCAGCGCCACCCGGAGGAACCCGATGTTGACCCCGCGACCGGATGCCGTCTCGACCCCGAGCCCCAGCATGCCCGCCTGCCGCCACAGCACGAGCAGCAGCGGCAGACAGATCAGCGTAACCAGGATGGTGGGCGTGAGATCCACCCAGCGAATCGTATTGAGTGAGCCCGCACCCCACACCTGCGCCGAGATCGCCGCCTCGAGCTTGACCGTGATCATGAGGTAGGAGTTGATCGCGCCGAGCATCGCGCTCACGCCGATGCCGATCACGATCAGCCGGTAGCCGTGCAGTCCGTGGCGCAGTGCCAGGAGGTACACGAGCGCCCCGGTCGCGGTGCCCCCGATCAGCGCGCCCACCGTGGTCCCGGTCGAGCCGCCACCCACCACGAGCATCGAGAGGAGGGCACCGGTGTAGGCACCGGTGTTGAAGCCGATAATGTCGGGGCTGCCCAACGGGTTTCCGGTGAGGGTTTGGAAGACCGCGCCGCTCATCGCCAGCGCTGCGCCGCCACACAGGGCCATCAGGACCCGGGGCAGACGCCAGTCCAGCACGATGCGCGAGGTACCCGCATCGGCCTGACCGGTGAGCGCACCCCACACCTCACCGAGTGAGATCGCGGAGTCTCCGATGGTCAGTGAGTAGGCGGCGGCCGCGAGGGCCACGATCAGGCAGGCGATTCCCACCCAGAACGAGCGGCGGTGAACGCGCAGGCTCAATCCACCAAGGCGCAGGACGCGCTCGCCGGAGAATCGCAGCGCGGTGCTAGCTGGCGCGGAGGATGGTGCGGGTGTACTCACAGTCCCTTCGCCTCCTTCCGGCGCACGAGCCAGATCAGGATCGGCGCACCGAGGAACGCCGTGACAATACCCACCGGCAGTTCGGTGGCCACCAGGATGCGGCCGATCATATCGGCGGTGAGGAAGATGATGGGGGCCCCGATCATGCTCAGCGGAATCACCCAGCGCTGATCCGGCCCCACCAGCGAGCGCACGGCGTGCGGGGCCATCAGCCCGAGGAACCCGATCGGGCCCACCGCGGCGGTTGCGGCCCCGCAGAGGACGGTGATGACGATGATCGCGACCGCCCGCAGCAGCGCGACCCGGGTGCCGAGCGAGCGCGCCACCTCGTCGCCGAGGGCGAGCGCGTTGAGCGGGGAGGCCAGGGTGAGCGCGATGATCAGCCCAAGAATGAGGAAGGGTGCGACCGCCAGGACGGTGTCCATCTGCCGCCCCTGAAGCGAGCCCGCGGCCCAGAAGCGCAGCCTGTCGAACGCCTCGGGGGTGAGCAGGGTGATGGCCGAGCTGATCCCGGTGAAGATCGCGCCGAGCGCGACGCCGGTGAGTACCAGCTGCACCGGGCTCGCCCCGTGCCGCCCGGCGGTGCCGATCAGGTATACGGCCACGCTCGTGACGAGCGCTCCCCCGAGAGCCCACCACACCTGGCCGAGCGTTCCGCCCGCGCCAAAGAATGCGGCCCCGATGACCACACACAGGTACGAACCGGCGTTGACCCCGAGGATGCCGGGGTCGGCGAGCGGGTTACGGGTGATGGCCTGGATCAGTGCGCCGCTGACGCCGAGCCCGGCCCCCACGATGATCGCGAGGATGGTGCGGGGCACACGATAGTCGCGCACGATGATGCCGGTGGCATCGAGTTCGCCGCCGGTCAGGGCCGACCAGGTCTCGGCGATACTCAGCCGGCCGGAGCCCACGAAGAGGCTCAGCGCCGCGAGCACCACCAGCACGATGATGCCACCGAGCAGGATGAGGGTTCGCGAGCGTGCCGATCTGTGGGTGCCGTGCGCGGGTGTCGCGGCACGGGGCACCGGAAGTGCGCTCATGCGGGGATCTCTTGTCTTTCAACGACCGGCGCGAATTCAGCCCAGCCTTACCTAACTTCAAGGCTATATCGGCTGAAATTATGACGCAATCACCAAAGACTGACACTTGATCCCGCAAACCGGACACCCGCATGCCCGAAATGATGCCTACTCGGGCAGGGTCTGCATCAGGCCAATCGCCGTGGATTCGACGAGCAGCCGAAGCTTCGGCTCAAAGTCATAGGCGACGTGACCCCACTGCGGTTCCTGCACGTAGAGCTCCGCGAGTGACGGACTCGGATGCGATATCTGCCAAAAGCTCGCGGCCAGCGCGGAGGCCGCGGGCACGAGCGCGGTGACAACCGCGCGCGAGAGGACGCTCGCTTCGGTGAGCGCCGTCACGAGCGCGTCATGCTCGATGAAGGCATTGCGCTTGAAGATCCGCGCACGCTCGAGCGAAACGTCTCCTTCGAGGCTCAGCGCCACGTGGGTCAGGCAGTCACAAAACACCGGAAGCGCGGCGAGGGTGTCAGTGAGCACGTCGGCCACCTCGCGCGCGGTGAGCCCCGTGCGACCCTCCAGGGCGCGATCAACCCCCTCTCGCCACTGTCGCCAGCCGCGCTCGGCGAGCTCAAGAAGTAGCTCTTCCTTGCTCTCGAAGTATCGACGCACCGCCGTGCGATGCAGGCCCGCCCGCTCGGTCACCGGCGCGAGTGTCACGTGGCGCACGCCCCCGAGTTCGAGCGCGAGCGCCTCGGCGGCATCGAGCAGATCATCGGCACGCTGCGCCTTTGCGTCACTGGATCGCGCTCGTTGAATAACCATAAACCGATCATAACGCACATGGTGATGCATTATGTGTTATCGTACTTAACGCATCACAAGGTGCGTTAACTCAGAGAGGCTCCACCATGCACGCAGTTCAGGCCACGGCCTTCGGCTCACCATCCGTTCTCCAGCTCACCGAGCTGCCGGACCCCACCCCCGGCCCCGGGCAGATCACCATCGATGTCACCCACTCGGCCGTGGGCCTCATCGACATCTTCGTGCGTCAGGGGCTCTACCGCGACGTTCCTGGAATGCCGCAGCCGCCGTTTGTTCCGGGCCTCGAAGTGGCCGGCACGGTCCGCGCCCTGGGCGACGGAGTCAGCGGGCTTCGGGTGGGCGAGCGGGTGGTGTCGATGTCGGCGGGCGGTATCGGCGGATACGCCGAAATCTACGTGGCGGCCGCAGCCTCGGTGGTCTCGATCGAGGGCTACGACATCGACCCGGCCGTCGCCGTCTCCGTGCTCCCCAATTCCGCAATGGCCCATGCCGCACTGACCGATGTTGCTCACCTGCGCGGGGGTGAGCGAGTCCTCGTCCACGGCGCGCTGGGCGGATTTGCCGCCGCCTTCCCGGCGATGGCTCGCCACCTCGGTGCCTCCCGCGTCGTCGGCACGGTGCGCGCATCAAAGCTCGACGCAGCCCGTGAGACCGCGGTACCGTATGACCGGATCATCGACTCCGCACACCTCCTCAGCGAACTCGGCGACGAGAGGTTTGACGTCATCATCGATGCGGTGGGCGGAGAGCTTCGCACCGCGAGTCTCGATCTGCTGACCCCGGGCGGCCGCATGATCGTCGCGGGCAACGCCAGCGAGGCGTGGGATCACCAGCTCGACAGCAACCAGCTGTGGCTGCGGAGTGTCACCGTCTCGGGATTCAACTCCGGTGCGTACCTTCCCACGCATCCCCACCTCATCCGCCCCGCACTCGAGGCCGCGCGTGAGGTCGTGGCCGCGAGTCAGGGGCAGATCAGCATCGAGGTGCTTCCGTTCTCCGCGGCCATCACCGCCCACGAGCGGATGGAGAGCCGCGACGTTGCGGGGCGGATCGTGCTGAGCCCGCGCGGATAGGCCGCGGTGACGAGCCCTCGGCCATCCAGGGTCGAGGGCGCGGGTACGGGCGGGACAGCCTCAGCGCCGGATTGCGTCTCCGCGATAGCGCCCGGGGGTCGTGCCCATGATGCGATCGAACACCACGATGAACGCGCTCGGATTGTGATACCCCACGGATGCCGCGGCCTCGGCCACGGTGGCACCATCACTCAGGAGCGCGAGCGCCGCGTGCACGCGGGCCTGCTGCCGCCAAGCACCGAAGGTCTGGTCGAGCTCGGCCTCGAACGCGCGCGCGAGGGTGCGCGCACTGCACCCGAGGGTGTCGGCCCAGTCCTCGATGCCTCGGCTGTCCGCCGGGTCCTCGATCAGCGCGGCGGCGATGGGTCGCAGCCGCGGATCCTCGGGCATCAGGAGGTTGAGCGGGCGAGCGGTGGGAGCCAGGAGGTCAAAGACGAGCCCCTCGGCACGCTCGCGCTGCCCGGGATTTAGGCCGTCCTGGGCGAGGTGCACCAGGAGCTCGTGCAGCAGCGGGGTGATATCCACGCAGACCGGCGTCGCGGGATTGAAGGTACTGATTTCGGGGTTGAAGAAGCTCGCCTGGAACTCCGCTCCCCCACTGACACGGCCGGAGTGCTCGATACCGGCCGGAATCCAGATGCCGATGTTGCCCGGCAGGGTGTATCGATCGCGGCCAATCCGGGTGGTCATCGTGCCGCGACGTACCCACAGGAGCTCATGGATCGGGTGGGTGTGCGGTTCCCACTCGATCGGATATGGCGTTACCTCGGCCTGTCCGGCGATACTGAAGTCGATGTCTTCCGGACGCGCCTGCGGGGGCGTCGGGCGGATCACCGCGGGCTGGCCCCGCCGTCTCCCGGACGCGGCGGCCCCGAGGGTAGGTGTGCTCACTCCCCCATGCTAGTTGTTCGCGGGGGTCTCCTCCGCGGTTTCCGGATCAATCAGGAGCACCGATTTTCCCCACACTCGCCGCCCGAGCAGGTCGTCCACCGCCTCCGCATAGCGGGTCCACGGAGTGAGCGGTGCCAGCGGAACGCGCAGCAGCCCGCGCGCCGTGAGCTCGAGCAGTTCGGAGAGCGAGGCCGAGCCCACGTCGGTACAGACGAAGGCTTCGAGGCGGCGACCCGGTCCGAGGCGGCGGATCGCCTCGATATCGATCACGCTGGGCTCTCCGGAGGTGAATCCGATGTTGAGCGCGAGACCATAGTCGGCAAGCGCCGAGAGCGCCCGGGTCAGTACGGCACCGCCCACCGTGTCCAAAACCGCGTCAACCCGGGTGTCCCCGAGCTGTTCGGCCGAGGAGATCACGACGCTCGCCCCCAGGTCAGCGAGGCCCTCACCGCGCTCGGGCCGACCAACCCAGGTGATCACCTCGGCACCCGCCGCCGCAAGCAGCTGAATCGCAAAGACCCCCACGCCACCGGCAGCCCCCGTAACCAACACGCGTTTTCCGCTCAGCTGGTGTCCCAAAATGAGGGATTCGTTCACCCCAGTTCGGGGTAGGTTTCGAAGCCCGTCACCCGACCCAAGGCGACGAACAGCCTGCAGCGCGGTCAGGCCAGCACCCGGAAGCGCGGCCGCCTCCGCATCGCTCACCCCGGCGGGGATGGGTGCCGCATAGGCGACGGGAACGCTGCAGATCTCGGCAAAACTCCCGTGTGGGGTTGCAAAGCAAATCCGCTCACCCACCCGGGGTCCACTCCCGTTGGCGGCGGCGGCAATCACCGTCCCCGCACCGTCGCTTCCCTTGATTTTGCCCGTTTCTCGGGGGTCTCGATACGCCACCGTGCCGTAGTTGAGGCTCGCCGCACTCACCCGCACCAGGACCTCGTCGGGTGCGGGCAGCGGCCGATCCGTCTCAGCGAGGATCAGCCCGAAGGGGGCATCCTCGGAGGAGATGATTGCGCGCATTGGTGATCCCTTCACTCCGGTGAGTACAGCCTGCCAGAGCGTGCCCGGGTTCAGTCCGAGGCACCCCATCACACGTCGAAATAGTGAACTTCCCCGATGCCCGGGACGGGTATGATTCGGGTGCGGTACCCACCCGAAACCCTATTTGGAAGTAGATTGCCCCATGGAGCCAGAGGCCTCGCCCCAGGATTCGCTCGCCACCTTTGCCGCGGATCTTCGTGCGCTGCGCATTGCCCAGGGTGAGCCCACATTCGAGGCGATGTCTCGTGCCACCGGGGTGTCGAAATCCGTCCTGTCCGAGGGGCTCAACGGGAAAAAGCTCCCGACCGAGCGCACCGTTTCGAGCCTCCTCACGATGCTGGGTCAGGATCCGGCACCGTGGGTTGCTCGCCGCGCGGCGCTCGACCCGCGCTTCGGTGGCGTCGACGCGCTCGCGCCGGCCGAAGCGCGTACCGGGGAATCGGGTAAACGCCCGATCACCCGGCTCACCCTGTTCCTGACCGCGGCGGCCACCGCCGTGGTGGCGGTCGTCGCGACCAGCCTGGTGTGGTCGCTCGCCCTGGGCCCCACCAGCGCCGATGCCGCGGCCCCGACCTCGTCGGCCAGCGCGAGCGCGAGCGCCAATGCGACCGAGGGCGCGGAATACCTTCCCTATGCCGACGGCGTTGATCCGATGCGCACCATCTGCCGTAATGATGCCGTTATCGCCGGCAGTGCTACGCACCTGGACGGCGCAATGCAGGTTCAGATGATGTACTCGCACAACTGTATGGCAGCGTGGGGGCGTGTCACCCGTTACGACGGAAAGGCCGCGGGTAACTCGATATCGATGCGCGTGTATCCGGCGGTCGATGTGGACTCTCCGCGCTCGCAGGAGCGCACGGCCTTTGACCTGCAGTCGCTCTACACGACCATGGTGATCGAGCCCGATGTGGATGCGCGCATCTGCGGGCTCGCCACGGTTACGGTCGATGGAGAAACCGTGGAGCTGGGCCCGCCCTACTGCATCTAGCCGACTTGATCGCCGAGAATCTGACAGTCGATCATTCACAATGCGACAGGGTACTTCCCTCTGCCGCCATGAGGCCATGTCGAGGCGGCGAACATGCTACCGTTTCTCAGGTGAGTGCCGCTACCGAACCAGCTAACGCCGAGCCCATTACCACGCTCCCCGTACTGCTTGCCTTTGACCTTGATGACACCCTTGCTCCGTCCAAGACGCGACTGCCCGACGAGATGGCGCGGGTGTTCGCCCAGCTGCTTCCGCGCACCCAGCTCGCGGTAATCTCCGGCGGCCAGATCGGCCAGTTCCGTACCCAGGTCATCGAGGCGCTGGAATCGGCGGGGGCCACGCACCTCGAAAACCTGCACCTGATGCCCACCTGCGGCACCCAGTATTTCCGCTACTCGGAGGGTGCCTGGGAGCGCCGCTACGTCGAGTCGCTGAGTGATGATGAGAAGGCTCGCGCGCTCGCGGCCGTTGAATCCTCCGCGCGTGAACTCGGGCTGTGGTCTGAGGAAACCTGGGGCGACGTGCTCGAGGATCGCGAATCGCAGATCACCTTCTCGGCCCTCGGCCAGGAGGCCCCGGTCGAGGCCAAGTACGGCTGGGACCCCTCGGGAGAAAAGAAGGAGCGTCTGCGCGAAAAGGTTGCGGCCCTGCTTCCCGATCTGGAGGTGCGCGCCGGTGGCTCGACCTCGATTGACATCACCCGCCGCGGCCGCGACAAGGCCTACGGTGTGAACCGCCTGCTCGAGGCCACCGGCCTCGAGCTCGGTGACATCCTCTTCTACGGCGATCAGCTGCAGCCCGGCGGCAACGACCACGCGGTCGCGGCCATGGGTGCGAGGGTCGTCGAGGTGACCGGCTGGCCGGACACCCTGGCTCGCCTGCAGGCGCTGCCCCAGGACTAGGTTCCTCTTCCAAAGCGGTCGGTTTCCCCTCGGGAAACCGACCGCTTTGCGCTATCCGCGGCATCCTGAAAAACACGCGGTGTACGCATTCAGTTTCATGCGTTATCGTGTGGTCGATAAGTGAATGAAAGGGATCCCATGGAACTCACCAAATACGCCCACGCAACCGTGACGCTTGAGAAAGACGGCCACGAACTGCTGATTGATCCGGGCACGTTCACGACCAACATCGACGAGCTTCTCGCGGGAGCCGATGCGGTGCTGATCACGCACGAGCACGGTGATCACTTCGATAAGGATCGGATTCTGGCAGCGCTGGAAACCCGCCCCGACCTCCCCATCTATGCCCCCGCCCAGGTGACCGCGCAGCTGCCCGAGGGCAGCGGAAACATCCACACGGTGGCGGCCGGCTTCAGCGGCACCATCGCCGGTTTCAGCATCGAAGTTTTCGGTGAAACCCACGCCCTGATCCACGCCCTGATCCCGCAGATCGACAACGTGGGCTTCCTCATCGACGGAACCGTCTTCCACCCGGGTGACGCCTACCTGGTGCCGGGCGTGCCGGTAGACACCCTGCTGGTGCCCACCAGCGGCCCCTGGGCCAAGCTCGGTGAGGCCATCGACTACGTGCGCGAGGTAGCCCCGAAGCAGAGCGTGCAGATCCACGACCTGCTCCTGAGCGAACCGGGCCGCCAGATGAGCGGCTACATGCTGGGCAACGATGACCTCACCGGTGTGCCGTTCACCACACTGGCCGAGGGTGAGTCGCTGAGCGTATAGAGCACGACAAGACGCGGCGATGGCCGGTGAGAAACCCGTTGGTTTCTCACCGGCCATCGCCGTTGTGACTAGATGCTGCGGCGTCGGCGCAGAACGCCCAGCCCGAGGAGCAGCATCAGGATCGCCACACCCCCAACCACCAGCGGGCTGGCACCGGTGTGGGCGAGTCCATCGCCGGGCCCGTTTCCGGGTGCGGGCTGCGTGGGGGTTCCCGTGCCGGGCGAAACCTCGGGAGCGCTCGTGACCGAGGCGGACGGGCCACCCGTCCCCGGGCTCGCAGAGGAGGTTGGTGTCGCGGAGGCGGTTGGGTTCGCAGAGGCGGTCGGTCCCGCGGTTCCGGTCGGGCTGGGCCCCGCGGTTGGGCCCGTGGAGGTACTCGAACTCGGGTGCGGGCTCGACGTCGGCCCCTCCGATGTTCCCGTACTGGGAGATGCCGTCGGTCCGGGGCTCTCCCCCACAACCAGCGCGGCACGGGCCTCGCCGGTTCCATCGGAGACCACCAGCGTGTGGTCACCCGCCGGTGTGTCCGTGGGAATCAGCACCTCCGTCTCGAAGGTGCCCGTGCCGCTCGCGGGCACCGTACCCAACTCGACCGGATCGGAGTGCAGGGTCAGGGTCAGCGTCGCTCCGGCCGCGAACCCCGTGCCGCTCACCGAGATACGCGATCCCGGCACAACCCGTTCTCCCCGAATGGTGATCTGCGGCAGGACCGGGGTTCCGGTGCAGGCGGCGAGCCCCACGGTCTTTCCGGTCGGTGCCGGAATCACCGGGCAGATACTCGGATCCGCGACGGCCGGGCCGGACACCCCGATGTTCTCTCCGGTGATGACCGCGTCAAAGCGCTTGCCCATCCAGCTCACTCCGCTCACTCCACCGGTGCTGTGCCCCAGCCGAACAAACGAGGGGGTCCCCAAATCGGTGCGCACACCGTTTGCAAGGAACACATTGTCGATTAGGTTCGAAATGCCAAACAGTGAGGGGCGCACGCCGCGCGCACCCACCGGCTTTCCGATCGCGCCGGTCTCGTAGTAGACCTCGGCAAACAGTCCCGAGCTGGTCATATCGCGGGTGAGCGAGTGAATGATCACCTCGGCCTCATCGGCCTCCGCGGCCCGCCCGCCATCCAGCAGTCCGTAAACCATCAGCTGAGCATCCGGTGCCTTGATCGCAAACTTGCCGAGGCCCGCGAGCTGCCGGTGTTCGCTGTAGTCATCCTCGAAGCGCTCCCGCACCCCGGCACGGTACTCGGGTGCGAGATCCTCCATGACCAGCGCGGTCGTGGTGTAGAACGACCAGCCCGGGTCGACCCACTGTCCGTGTTCGTTACGGTAGGGGCCGCCCTCGCCCTGGTCCGCCTGCGGCGGAGCACTGCGGGTCGGGTCGAGGTAAACCTTCTGCACGGTGGCCCAGGTCTTGCCGTTTTTGTCCGCCGTGGTGGGGAAGAACCACTCCTCGTAGTTGCGCGTCAGTTCCGGACGCCAGGCGTTCCAGGTGGCGGCATCCTCCGCGTGGCCCAGCTCGGTGGCGATCTGCGCGGCAAACCGCAGGTCGAAGATGAGCGAGGCCACAAACTCGCTATCGCGCTCATCCAGGTAGTTGTGGCCGTGCAGCACCCAGCGCATGTTGTTCTTCTCCCAGGCGAGGTGCAGCTTGAGCGCCTGATAGATGCTCTCGAGCTTCTGCCGGTCGCCGGTGGCCTGATAGAGGATCCAGGCGGTCTGTGCCTTGCGCGAGGGCAGCGATTCGCCGCCCAGCTCGCCGTACTCGTAGGCGTCCGGATCGACCTGGTCGTTGATGAGGGCCATCATTCCCTGGAACGACGCCCAGGCGTTTTCCGGGTCGGTCTGGACGAGCTGCTGCATGCCCAACAGGGAGTCCCAACTGGCCACGTTGCGGGTGCCGGGGGTACCGTTCATCCACATCGAGGGCTTTCCGGTACCGAGCTGGGCAAAGTAGTTGCCGGTTTCGGGTGTTGCGGGCAGGACGTTCATTTCCAGCCCAGCCCAGGCCTGCAGGTAGAAGTGGCGCACCTGCTCCGGGGTGATCCCGCCGGTGGCCACGCGTTCGATTCCGAAGTTGCCGACCATCGGCACGCGTGCCAGGTAGTCATTCCAGAAGTCGCTCCAGTGGGTGTGGGCTCGCGCCGGGGCGTCTCCGGAGATCGCGGCCAGCGCCGCGGCGGAGGCTACCTCGGCGGCCGGGTGCTGAGCATCCCGGATCGCCCAGCTGGCACCGATGGTGTGGCTGCCGCTGTCGGGCAGCGTCGCACCCCAGTATTGTGAACCGGCATCGGGTGTTTCGGTGCCCTGGCGGCCAAATCGCAGCGCGGATTCGGACTCGTAGAAGCGCACTTCTGCCCGAGCAGGGAAGGCGATGGCGAGGCTTGCGTCCCTACCCTCAACGCTCAGCACTCGCCTGGTCGCGTCGTAGTTTCCGGTGCCCGAAAGCGCTCCGGCTACCACCGGCTGTGCCCCGGGGATGCTGCCGGTCACGGTGCGGGTGAAGGCGTCGATGTTACCCGAGTCGAAGCGATCGAGGGTACGGACCTCTCCGCTGAACCCGCTGTAGCGCGCGGCATAGCCGAGCTCGGTCGGGTTCCAGGACGGATTCGCGCTTCGGGCCGTCTTGAGCAGCGCCGATCCGGGGTGGATCTGCAGCTTCTCGACGGTGGTGTGGGTGCCCGCGGTGCCGCGGCCCACCTGGAACAGCTTGATGTAGAAGTCGGTGTTTCCGCTCCAGCCGGTGACCCCGGCGAGGTCGTAGGAGAGCTCTCCCGAGGCGGTGGAGTCCGGTTGCAGCGTGATGTCGTTCCCGGTCAGTGAGCGGTTGACCTTGAGCGCCCAGGCACCGCTTCCGGCCGCGACGCGGAGGGTCAGGATGGGGTTTTCCGTCACGTTCAGGGAAACAGCGCGGGCCCGGTATCCCCATTCCGATCCGGGGAGGGTGAGCGTGGCACCGCCGGCGGCGGCCGGGGTCAGGGTTGTGCCCGCACTATTGTGCGACCAGGCCGTGACCGACTCCGCGGTGAACTCATCGGTCAGCCCGGTGGGCTGCCCCGGTGTGCTACCGGCCTGAGTGGCGATTTCGGCCGCACCAAACACCGTGGTGGCCGGCGCACCCGCTGCCCCTACGGCGAAGAGCTTGAGGGTGAAGGTGGTGACTCCGCGCCACCCGGTTGTGGCCGTGAGATCAAACGTCTTGGCGCCGGTTTCGGTGATGTCATCGGCGTGGAGCTTGATGTCATCCCCGCCTGGCGCAGCCACCTTGAGCGCCCACTTCCCGCTGGTTTCGGGAACGGTCACCGACAGGGTCGCCTGCTCGCGCAGGTCGAGGGTGATTCTCTGTTCGAGGCTCCCCCAGTAGTCTCCGCTGGCGGAGGTGGTGAGGGCCACGGCGCCGCCGGGGCGGGCCTCCGCGGTCAGTCGCTTGAGCGTCCAGGCACCGTTCGGGGCCGTGACATCACCAAAGTCGGCGCGATAGCCGACGGGGACCTCCGGTTCGGGATCGGTGCCCGGGTCGGGCTGCGCATCGGGCCCGGGCTTCAGGAATGTCTGCATGAGGCGATCGGCACGGACCGCCGTATCGTGGGCGTAGAATCCCGTGGAGAGCGGGAGATCCGCGCCGGAGTTTTGTTCCAGCTCGCTTCCGCTGCCATCGAAGTTGTAGGGGTTCAGGACCACCCGCGACTGCGGGACCGAGAGCCACCGCTGCTGGGTGGGTGACTGATCGGCCAGCTCGTCGAGCGTGGGGACGGACGAGAGGGTACCGGGGTCCGGCGGTGTGCCGGGGACTGCCTCGGCGGGGATGCCGGGCAGCGCGAGGGCGCTGGCAACCAGGGTGAGGCCGAGGGCGGCCACCCCCAGACGCGCGGGGATGCTCTTCATTGGGCTCCTTCACGGGCGAGACGCTGCGGTGCGTCGGCCGGATCGATTCGCTATTCGGATACTGCGGCGGCACGACCACGTGCGCCACCGAAACGTTTCGGTTAACGGACGATAGCAGGGACCGCGATCCGAAACAAGGTTTTGGCCCGACTTCCCCCTGCGCGCTGCCATTCTCACCAAACAGGGGCCCACAATGGTTTAGAGTCAAATCGTCGGTGTCACGGCGGATGCGCGACGCGAAGGAGGACTCGGATGGCCCATCGGGTCACGATTAACGATGTGGCCGCACGGTCAGGAGTCGCGATCAGCTCGGTTTCCAGCGCGCTCAACGGGCGCCCCGGAGTCTCTGAGGCGACGCGTGAGAAGATCCTTGCCGCGGCCGAGGAGCTGGGATTCGTTCCGTCGGTGCGGGGGCGCAGCCTCGCGGGTAAGAAAACGTTTTCGGTGGGCCTCGTGGTGCACCGAGACCCCGATGTCCTGGAGCTTGACCCGTTTTTCGGCGGCTTCATTGGCGGCATCGAGTCGTACATCGACGAGCGAGGTTTCGCGCTCGTCCTCCAGACTAGCCCGGGTGCGTCCGAGATTCTCGAACGCTATCGCCGGCTCGCCGCGGGCCGCCGCGTCGACGGCGTCTTCCTCAACGAGCTCGAGGTTGACGACGCGCGCGTTCCCACGGTTCAGGATCTCGGCCTCCCCGCCGTCGGCATCGGTGCCGACGACGCCTTCCCGCTTCCCAGCGTGCGCCAGGATCACCGCCCGGGCATCGACGCCCTGGTAGAGCACCTCACCGAGCTCGGCCACACCCACTTTGCGTTCGTGGGCGGGCCCCCGCGCTTTGTGCACTCGCGCCAGCGCGAACTCGCCTGGCGCGAGAGCCTGACGGCGCGCGGAATCACCCCGGGTCCGGTCGTCGACGGCGGCTTCACCTACGAGGGCGGGATCGCCGCCGCCAACGCGCTGTTGGCCAATCGCACCCGCCCCACCGCGGTCATCTGCGCCAACGACCTCAGCGCGATGGGCTTTATCGCCCAGGCCCAGCATCACGGTTTCGACGTGCCCGGTGACCTCTCCGTCGCCGGCTATGACGGCATCCAGTTGGGCTCGTATCTGCGCCCCACCCTGACCACGATTCAGACATCCCCGAATCAGATTGGGTTCGAGGCCGCACGCCTCCTGCTGCAGGCAATTGATGGCGAACCCACCGTCGATGTGAACGTTCCCGCCGCCGAGCTGGTGATCCGCCACTCGACCGGGCCGGTTCCGTCATCCAACTAAGTTTCTCCTTGCGCCGCCCGCCCCGGGCATGCTAAACCTTGTTTACCGAAACGTTTCGGTTAGGTTCCTTGCCCCGCGGGGCGCAATCACAAGGAGTATCACATCATGGCAACAAGGAAGTTGCGGGCCTCGACGCCCATCCGCCGCACCCTCGTGGGTGTGTCCGCCCTGGCAACCGTCGCGCTCCTCGCGGCGTGCTCGAGCGGAACTGCACCCACCTCATCCGATGGCAAGCCCACCGGCGACCTGCAGATCCTGGTCTCCAGCGCGGACGCTTCGGATGCCGCGTTCAAGGCCATCAACGAGGGCTTTGAAAAGAAGTATCCGGACGTCAAGCTGACCTTCTCCTCGGTATCCAACGACAACTACCCGGCCGCCAAGTCCTCCCGGCTGACCGCGGGAAACGTCGACATCGTGGTGGTCAAGAGCTTCACCGAGGTGCCCGATTTCGCCAAGGAGTCCACCTCGGACGATGTGCTGCTGGCCCGCGCCGGTGGCCTGCTGGAAATCGGCAACGAAAAGTTCCTCTCGAACTACACCCCGAGCGTTCTGGATGCGCAGGAGGTGGACGGTAAGCAGTTCGCGATCCCGACCGGCCTCAGCTACTCGACCGGCGTGTACTACAACAAGGCCGAGTTTGCGAAGCTGGGTCTCTCGGTACCGACCACGTGGAGTGAGTTCGAAAACGTCATCTCCACGATCAAGGGTGCCGGGGATGTTCCGTTTGGCATCGGCGGCAAGGACACCTGGCCCGCCGGCCTCGCGATGCTCGGTGCCGTAGCCGGTGAGTACCCCACGGCCGAGGCCAAGCAGAAGCTGGTCGAGGGGCTGTGGAAGAACACCACCGCGCTGACCGATGCGGGCCCCCAGAGCGTTCTCGACAAGACCGAGACCGTCTTCCAGAACGCCCAGCCCAACTTCGCGGGCACCGGTTATGACGAGATTCCCGCCGCCTTTGCCGCGGGCAAGTTCGCGATGACCGTGGACGGCACCTGGAATGAGCCGACCATCTCGAAGGCCGTCAACGGTGCCTTCGATCTCGGCTACTTCCCGTTCCCCGCCTCGGACAACGCCGCCGATAACTCCGCTCTGAACGGCAAGATCGAGCTACAGCTCGCGGTGGCCGCGAACACCAAGAACAAGACCGCGGCCCTCGCCTGGCTCGAGTACTTCTCCGAGAAGGGCAACTACACCACCTTCGTGGAGAAGTCGGGCTTCTCCCCGACCCAGCCGGACATCACCGCGACGCCATTCCTCGACTCGATCGCGCAGTACACCACCACGTTCCAGCCCGCCTGGGACACCCTGTGGGTGGCCAACAACAAGGCCGGTCAGGACGCCGTGTATCCGTTCAACTACCCGGCTCTCAGCCCGCTGGGTTCGAGCGACGCGGCCAAGGCCGCGCAGTCCGCTCAGGCAGCCTGGAAGGCCGCCTTCTAACCCGTCGGTTCGCCGGCCAACATCGCTCGATCCTCGAGCCCGATCGCTCGTGGGAGGCCCCGCAGCACGCGGGGTCTCCCACCCAGATCCAAGGACGTATCCGTGTCTCAATCCTTCCCATTTCCCCGCCGTGGCCCGGTTCGGCTCACCTTCGGCATCGGGCTCGTGGTGCTCGCCCTGTTCGGGCTGGTCCCGGCCGTGGGTGTGCTCGTGGTGTCCTTCACCGACCTCCGCGGGCTCCCCTATCTACCCGTGAACTGGGTGGGTATTCAGAACTACCTCGACTTCTTCTCCCCCGCCAAATGGAGCGACAGCGCCAACGCGCTGAGCAACACCATCGTGTTCGCCTTCTTCAGTACGATCTTCCAGATCGCGCTGGCCCTCGGTATCGCGATCCTGCTGAACAAGCCGCTGCGCGGTCGCAACTTCTACCGGGCCGTGGTGTTTATGCCCACGGTGCTGGGGGTGACGGTGACCGGCCTGGTCTTCTCCCTGCTGTTCAACGTGAGCGGTGGCCCGGCCACCTCGGTGCTGTCCTGGTTTGGCGGCGAATCGGCATTCTTCGGTGATCCCAAGATTGCCCTCGCGCTGGTCATCGTGGCGCAGATCTGGATGGTCCTCGGTGTCTCCGTGGTGATCTTCCTCTCGGGACTGCAGGCCATTCCCGAGGAACTCCACGAGGCCGCAAACATCGACGGTGCATCCGGATGGCAGCGTTTCCGCTTCCTGACCATCCCGATGCTGGCCCCATCGATCACGGCAAACGTGCTCCTGGGCATCGTCAATGCGCTGCAGAGCTACCAGCTCACCTACGTCCTCACCGGACCCAATAACCACTCCACCCAGGTCCTCTCTCTGCTCGTCTATGTGCAGGGCTTCGGTGGGAAATCGGGAACCACCCTCTCGCAGTCACAGGGCTACGCGGCATCGATCTCGATGGTGCAGTTTGTCCTGGTGGGTGCCGTGAGCCTGATCGCGCTGTGGTTCCTGCGCCGACGAGAGGCCAAACTGTGAGCGCCCCCACCCTGACCCGCCGCGACGCCGCGGCCTCCACCACCCCGGCCCCTCGGCGCCGGAAGAAGCTGCGCATCGGCGCCTACCTGCTGATCGCCCTGATCCTGCTGGTCTTCCTGTTTCCGCTGGCCTACCTGCTCAACACCGCGCTGAAGTCGAATGCGGAGTTCATCGCGGATCCGGTCGGGATCGTCCGCGATCCGCAGTGGGCCAACTTCCTCGACGCCTGGAACCAGGGAAACTTTGGCTCCTACATCCTCAACAGCGTGCTCTACACGGGCGTGGGCGCGGCCATCGGAACGTTCATCGCCCTGGTGATGGCATTCCCCGTCTCTCGCGGATACATCCGTGGCGGCAAGTGGTGGTCGATCCTGTTTGTGGTGGTGCTATTCCTCCCCAACGCCCTGATCACCCAGTTCCAGTTGCTCTACCGGCTGAGCCTCTACGACAACCGGCTCGGCTACATCCTGATGGTGGGTGTGGGCGTCGGGATCGGCCCGCTGCTGTTCAGCGGATTCGTGAAGTCCATCCCGGTTGAACTCGACGAGGCCGCGGCGCTGGATGGCGTCGGCTACTGGCGCTACCTGTTTAGCTTCGTGTTCCCGCTGGCCAAGCCCGCCCTGGCGACGATCTTCATCCTGCAGGCGGTGTGGATCTGGAACGAGATCATACTCGCGACCGTGCTCCTGGCGGACCCGAGTAAGTTCCCGGTCACGGTCGGTCTCTACGCGTTCAAGGGCACGTATTCGAATCAGTGGCCACTCCTCGCGGCCGCCACCTTCATCGTCGCCGCGCCCCTCATCATCGGCTACATCTTCATTCAGCGCTACCTGGTTAGCGGCGTCATCGGCGCCGTCAAGGGTTAGCCTCCACACCTCGCGCCTCCGGCGCACACTCTCAGAAAGTTTCACCATGACAATTCCTCAGCCCAACGCGCCGAAAATCCCCTACGTGCTGGATCGTCTCGGCGTGCTGATGCGCCCCGAACCCGGCAACCCGCTCGAGACCGAGGGCGTGCTGAACCCCGCGACCGCCTGGGGCAGCGACGGCGAGCTGTACCTCTACCCGCGCCTGGTTTCGGCGGGCAACGTGTCTCGGGTTGGCCGGGCGCGCATCGTCCTGGATGACTCCGGTGTCCCGGTTGATGTGGAGCGTCTCTCCCCCGTGCTGGAGGCCGATCGCGGCTGGGAGCACGGCACCAATCACGGCGGCGTGGAGGATCCCCGGATCACCCACATCCCGCAGATCGGCACCCACGTGATGACCTACGTCGCGTTCGGACCGACCGGGCCGCGCCCCGCCCTGGCCGTATCGAGTGATGGCGAGCGCTGGACCCGACTGGGCCCGATTCTGTTCGCCTACGAGGACACACTGGACACCGATCTCAATCTGTTCCCGAACAAGGACGTGCTGTTCTTCCCCGAGGTCGTTCCGGGGCCGGATGGCGTGCCGAGCATCGCGATGCTGCACCGCCCGATGTGGGACTTCAGCTTCGTGCGCCCCGAGGAGGCACCCCCGCTGCCCGCCGGCACGACCGATGATCGCGCGAGCGTCTGGATCTCCTATGTGCCGCTCGCCGAGGTGGAGCGCGACATCCGCGCGCTGACCCGGCCCGCCGGCCACCGCTTCGTCGCGGGTTCGGAGTTTGAGTGGGAGGCCCTCAAGATCGGTGCGGGCCCGGCACCGCTGCGCGTGCCCGAGGGCTGGCTGGTGCTGTACCACGGCGTCACCGGAACGGTGGTGGGCGGGGCCTTTGTGCCGCAGGACAACGTGCACTATGTCGCGGGGGCGCTGCTGCTGGATGCCGAGGACCCCTCCCGGGTGCTCAATCGTACGGCCGAGCCGCTGCTGGTTCCGGAGACCGCCGAGGAAACCTCGGGAACCGTCGCCAACGTGGTCTTCCCCACCGCGATCGAGAAGATCGGCGAGCGACACTTCGTGTTTTACGGCATGGCCGATTCGATGATCGGCGTCGCTGAGCTGCGCCGCACGGCTCCGTGAGCACGCCGATAAGCGGTCCCGAGACGCTGCCGGAACTCCTGGTGTTTGACCTGGATGACACCCTGGCACCGTCGAAGACCCGGCTGCCCGATGAGATGGCGCGGGAGTTTACGCGGCTACTGCCGCACACCCGGCTCGCGGTGATTTCGGGCGGGCAGATCGGCCAGTTCCGCAGCCAGATCATCGAGGCGTTG
The DNA here is from genome assembly GCF_003667565.1 of Mycetocola tolaasinivorans. Lineage (GTDB taxonomy): Bacteria > Actinomycetota > Actinomycetes > Actinomycetales > Microbacteriaceae > Mycetocola > Mycetocola tolaasinivorans. Next base: position 337,714 of record NZ_RCUX01000002.1, on the reverse strand, counting down.
GAGGACGCAGGTGCCACGCACCTTGAAAACCTGCACCTGATGCCCACCTGCGGCACCCAGTACTACCGCTACGCGCAGGGGGCCTGGGAGCGTCGCTATGTCGAAGCGCTGAGTGAGGATGAAAAGACACGTGCGCTGAGCGCGGTCGAGGAGTCCGCGCGGCAGCTCGGCCTGTGGGCCGAGAGCGCCTGGGGCGAGGTTCTGGAAGATCGCGAGTCGCAGATCACGTTCTCGGCCCTCGGCCAGGAGGCCCCGGTCGAGGCCAAGTACGGCTGGGATCCCAGCGGTGAGAAGAAGGCAGCCCTGCGTGCCCGCGTGGCCGAACGGCTGCCGGATCTCGAGGTGCGTGCCGGCGGCTCCACCTCGATCGACATCACCCGCCGCGGCCGCGACAAGGCCTACGGGATGACCCGTCTGCTCGAGGCGACCGGTGTTGAACTCTCCGACGTGCTGTTTTTCGGCGATCAGTTGCAGCCCGGCGGTAACGACCATGCGGTCGCGGCCATGGGGGCACGGGTCGTCGAGGTGACCGGCTGGCCGGACACCCTCGACCGCCTCCGGGCGCTGCCCGCGGGCTAGCTCACATCAATGCAATGCCCCTCACGACCCGGGTCGTGAGGGGCATTGCATTGAAGGGGGCTTCCGTGACGCACGGCTTCTGCGCTAGTGAAAGCGCGGCTCAGCTAAGAGACGGCGGGCTTGCCGAGCGTGCCGATCAGGTCGGCCACCGCGGCGATCGAATCCTCGGCGAGGAAGGGATCACTCTCCTCCCCGATGATGTCCGTATGGTAGGCGATACCGTCTCCGGCCAGCAGGACGAGGCGCGCCAGGGTGTCGTCGCCGAGGGCTTCGACCAGCACCTCGAACCAGCGGTCCCGGGCCCAGCGCAGGGTTACCCAGGCGTCGTTGTTGCCCGCCTGGCCGAGGCGAGTGGCGGCCACCACGAGGCGTTCCAGCGGCGATGAGTACTCCAGTGAGGTGCCCACGTAGTAGCGCGCGGCACCCTCGGGAGCGACCCGCATGGCCGCGGCATCCTCGGTGACGAGCACGTGCAGGCGGCTCAGGATCTCGCTGTCCATGGCCTCACGTGAACGGAAGTGGTGCAGCAGGCCGGCCTTCGAAAGTCCGCTACGCTTGGCGATCGCGTCGATGCTGGCCGAGCGCACGCCCTGCACCACGAGGAGGTCAACGTAGGCCTCAATGATCTGATCCGGTTTGCTCTGCTCCATGAGGTTTCCAGTCTGGCACATCCAACCGGTCGGTCGTGCATGAGTCCGTGCATGACACGATGCGGTGTGCGTGATCGGACAGAATCACGCACACCGCATCCGCTCGACGGGAACCCTCACCGTAACGAGCGCCAAACGCCGGCCATACCCTAACCGGACGTTCCCGGGGATGCGCGGCGGGCGTGCACGCGCATCCCCGGTGTTTATGGGGTGGAGTCGGAGCGGTTAGCGCTCGACGATTCCCCAGGCCGATCCGTAGCCCTGCGGCTCGGCGGCGGCCAGGAGCTCGAGGAACGGCTTGGCGTCGAAGGCCTCGGGGCCGAGCACGCCGGCACCGTTCCAGGTACCGTTGGCCAGGAGTTCGAGGGCCACAACCGGGTTGATCGCGGTCTGCCAAACCACCGCCTGCGAGTTATCGCGGGCCATGGTCTCCTCGTTGTCTGCCACGTGGTACAGGTACAGCGACTTCTTGGTGCCGTCCTTGTGGGTTCCGGTCACGAGCACGCCGGCGCAGGTCTTACCCTTCATCAGCGGGCCCAGGGTTGCGGGGTCGGGCAGCACGGCGGCCACCACGTCGCGCGGGGACACCTGCTGGCCGCGCACGGTCACCGGTTCGGTCCTGTCGAGGCCGAGCTTGTTCAGGGTCTTCAGCACCTCGATGAACTCGTTGCCGAGGCCGTACTTGAACTCGACCTTCTTGGCGTCGATCCAGCGCGGCATGAGGTGTACCTCTTCGTGCTCCACGTTCACGCACTCGACCTCGCCGATGCCCTCGGGGAACTCGAAGGTGATGGGGTCGGAGAAGGGCTCCACCGCGTGCCAGCCACCCTTGTCTACGTCCCACAGGATCGGCGGGTTCAGGCACTCCTCGATGGTGGTCCAGATGGAGAACGACGGAGCGAACTCGTAGCCCTCGACGGTCAGGTTTGCACCGTCACGCACCGAGAGCTCGTCGATCTCATCGAAGAGTTCGTCGGCGGCGTAGCGGGCGAAGACGTCGGAGAGGCCGGGCTCGACACCGATGCCCACGAGCGCGAGCTGGCCGTCTTCCTTCCACTCGTCGGCCACGGCGAACTGGTCGTCACCGAGCTTGACGTTGGTCTTGCTGAAGGGCTCCTCGGGGTGACGGATCGACAGGCTCATGGCCATGTCGAGGTAGGTCACACCGGCCGCCCGCACGCCGTTGAAGATCGGCATCACGAAGCGGGGATCCACGGCGTTCAGGACGTGGGTGGCACCGGTCTCGCGGATCAGGGCCTCGACGGCGTCGGCGCTCGAGGCGTCCACCTGGGCGGCGGCGTAGCGTGGGTCACCGATCTCGGCGACGAGGGCTTCCGGGCGCGCGGGGTCGTAGTCGGCCAGGGTCAGCTTCTCGAAGAAGGGACGACGGGTTGCGATCCGAGCGGCTGCACTGCCGACGCCGCCGGCGCCGATGATCAGGATGTGCATGATTCTTCTTTCTGTTGGGAAATCTTGCTACTGGGAAATCTGGGTATTGAGAAAACGAGTTGTTCGGAAAACCGGGGCGGAATAGCGTGGGCGGTTCAGGATTCGGGAACCATAACCGGGGTTTCGCGGTTGAGCGACCTTCCGGTGAAGAACTCCTTCGCCCCAGGGAAGCGCGACCAGACGGCCATCACGACGAGGCCCAGGAGCAGCGATCCGACACCCATCACGAACGTGCCGCTGGTGCCAAGGAGCTGGGTTTCGCCGTAGTTCGGGTCGAACATGTTGACCGCCGAGATGATGAACACCGCGGCCATCATCAGCCCGCCGATGAGCGGAAGCACGAGCCGGAAGACGAGGTTGCGACCGCTGTCGAAGAGGTTGCGACGGAAGAACCAGATGCAGGCAAACGAGGTGATCGTGTAGTACATGGCCACCGCGAGGGAGGTGCTTTCGATGGTGTCGGCGAGGATGTTGCCGCTGAGGAGGGACATTCCGACGTAGAACACGATGGAGACGACGCCCATGAAGATGGTGGAGAAGCCGGGGGTGGAGTACTTCGGGGTGATCTTCGCAAACGCGCGGGGAAGGCCACGGTAGACGCCCATCGCGAGGGTGCCGCGGGCGGTGGGCAGAATGGTGGTCTGGCAGGTCGAGAGTGCCGAGACGAACACCGCGAACACGAGCACCCAGCCCCAGTCGCCGAGCGCGTCGGTGCGCAGGGCGTAGAAGACATCCTCGGCACCGTCGGGGTTGGCGAGGCCGATGCCGGTGGTACCAACGCCGGCGTGCATCATGGCCAGCAGGGTCATGCCGATGTAGGTGATGAGCAGCACCACGGTAGAGAGCAGGGCCGCGAGGCCCGGGGTGGTGCGCGGGTTCTTGGTCTCCTCGGCGAGGGAGAGGCAGGTGTCCCAACCCCAGTAGATGAAGATGGCGAGCAGTACGGCCTGGATGAACCCAGCCGGGTTGTCCGCGGCGAACGGGTTGAACCACTCCCACGAGAAGTTGGTGTGGGCGAAGGCCCCGTTGCCGATGGCCAGCGCCAGGCCGATGCAGAACGCGATGATCGCGATGTATTGCAGCGCCATCAGCACGTTTTGGGTGAGGGCTCCGGCCTCAACCGCGCGGTAGGACACCCAGGTCATCACCACGATGATGAGCGCGCCGAGGCCCACCACGAGGGCGTGGTTCTTGGCGAGGGAGCCGTCACCGATCATGAGCAGCAGGTACTTCGAAGCCACCTCGGTTTGGCTGGACATCACGATGACGCCGGCCACGAAGACGCCCCATCCGGCCATCCATCCGGCGCGCGGCCCGAAGGCCTTGGTGGCCCAGGTGAAGGCGGTTCCGGCGTCGGGCACCGCGGTGTTGAGCTCGCGGTAGGCGAAGGCCGTAAGGCACATCGGGACGAATGCGACGATCAGCGCGATGGGCGCCTGTGCCCCCGCGGCCATCACGATGAATCCGAGGGTCGCGGCGAGCGAGTACAGCGGGGCGGTTGAACCGAGGCCGATGACGGTCGAGGCGATCAGACCCAGCTTGCCGTGGGCAAGCCCTTTCCCGGCGGCGGTGGCCGAGTCGATGTTAACGCTCACGCTAACTCCTTCAGAACGAGTGTGGGGGATGTTCCGTGGTTGAGGTCTGCAGTGACCTCCCAACCATTCGGTCGGTTGGTAGGTTTATGGTGCCATGCGCCCGGCGGCTCGTCAACCAATCGAACCCACAAAACCCCTCGCAAGGAACGCTCTTCGGAGGTTTCGTCAGCCGCAACCTTCGTCCCCTGCCGCGAAACGACGGGGATTTTTGACGGCAAACCCCACACTAAAATCCTCGTGTAAATTTCGTGTTTCGCGCGGCTGGGAGGCGGCCGGATTGCCCCCGCTTCACCACCCCGCGCCACGGTAAGCGCGACGATTAAGCGGAACTCGAAGGATTCGACACTCCACATGCGCCGCGACGCCATCCTCTCGAAGCGCGAGCTTGCTATCTCGAATCTAATCGATTAGATTAACGTCCAATCTAATCGATTAGATTATGACGACGATGCTCCCCCCTGCTCGTCAAAACACAAAGGACGGTTGAAATGAACAGTGTTGTTCGAAAATCGAGTTTCGGTATTGCGCTCCTCATGAGCGCCACGCTCGCGGGCTGCGGAGCGGCGCCCACGGAGGCGCCGGCCGCGGGGTCGGGTGCCAAGAACTGCATGGTGACCGACATCAACGGGCCCGATGATCGCGCGTTTAACCAGGCGGCGTTTACCGGCCTCAAGGAGGTGGCCGGCACCGCCGGAACACCGCCCACCGTGGTCGTGTCAAAGACCGAGGCAGACTACGACGGAAACGTCAGCGCCCTCGTGAGCCAGGGCTGCAACATCATCGTTGGTGTGGGTTTCCCCCTCGCCGACGCGGTGAACGCTGCGGCGGCAAAATCCCCCGCTCAGAACTTTGCCCTCGTGGACGAGACCTCGTCTGAGCCCAACGTGAAGTCCCTCGTATTCGACACCCGACAGGCCGCGTTCCTCGCCGGATACGCCGCCGCGAGCTACAGCAAGGCGGGCATCGTGGGCACCTACGGCGGTATTCAGATTCCACCCATCGTCCAGTTCATGGAGGGCTTCACCCGGGGTGTGAGCTATTTCAACGAGGCCCATCAAAAGTCCGTGCGCGTCATCGGTTGGGAGAGCGACACCCAGAACGGAACCTTCGTGGGCGGTTTTGAGGCCAACGAGAAGGCAAAGACCACTGCGGTCGGCATCATCGATCAGGGTGCCGACGTCATCATGCCGGTGGGCGGACCGATCTTCCTGGCGGCGGCCGAGGCCATCCACGACTCGGGCAAGTCCGTCGCGCTGATCGGTGTCGACAGCGATGCCTACGAGTCGGCCCCGGAGATCAGGGACCTCTTCCTCACCTCGGTCATCAAGCGCGTCAACGTGGCGGTTGCGAAGGTGGCCGCCGAGTCGAACAGCGGCAAGTTCAACGCCGAACCGTATACCGGGACACTCGAAAACGATGGTGTGGGTATTGCGCCGTTCCACAGCTTTGGCTCGAAGGTTTCACCCGATCTCATGGCGGAGCTTGGCGAGGTGACCTCGAAGATTATCGACGGCACCATCGCCTTCTGAAACGAGAACACCGTATGAAACTCGAACTCCGCGGCATCACCAAGCGCTTCGGCGCGGTGACCGCAAATGACGGTATCGACCTCACCATTTCCCCGGGCAAGATTCACTGCCTGCTCGGTGAAAACGGTGCCGGGAAGTCCACACTGATGAATGTGCTCTACGGCCTCTATCGGCCCGATGAGGGCGAGATTCTTCTGGATGACGACCCGCAATACTTCTCCGGTCCCGGCGATGCGATGCGTGCCGGAATCGGTATGGTGCACCAGCACTTCATGCTGATCCCCGTCTTCACCGTCGCCGAGAACCTGATCCTGGGTAATGAGTCCACCCGCTTCGGCGGCCGCCTCGACCTCGAGGGTGCACGTCGGCGGGTGCGTGAAATCTCTGATCGCTTCGGATTTGACCTTGATCCGGACGCGCGGGTGCAGGACCTGCCCGTGGGCGCGCAACAGCGCGTGGAGATCGTCAAGGCGCTCAGCAGGGACGCCTCGGTCCTCGTATTCGACGAGCCCTCCGCGGTCCTGACCCCCACCGAAACCGACGAGCTCATGCAGATTATGCGTGATTTGCGCGATGCGGGGCGGGCGATCGTGTTCATCACCCACAAGCTGCGTGAGGTGCGCGAGGTCGCCGATGAAATCACCATCATCCGCCACGGCCGTGTGGTGGGGCAGGCCGAGGCTGGTTCGACAAACACCGAGCTTGCCGCGCTGATGGTGGGGCGCAGCGTTCAGCTCACGGTGTCAAAGACACCGGCACTGCCGGGCCCGGATGCGCTCATCCTCTCCGAGGTCACGGTGCGTGGCGAGAATGGGAGGGTCGCGGTGGATGGTGTGAGCCTCACCGTGCGCCGCGGGGAGGTCCTCGCGATCGCCGGGGTGGAGGGCAACGGGCAGACCGAACTGGCCCAGTCCCTCCTCGGGCTGCACCCCGAAGCCGAGGGATCCATCACCCTGGGCGGTTCGGAAATCCTGGGTCGCAGCGTTCGCGAGGTACTGGATGCCGGGGTGGGCTTCGTGCCCGAGGATCGGGGAAAGCACGGCCTGATCGGCACGTTCCCGGTGGCCGACAACCTGATCCTTGACCGCCTCAACTCCGATGCCTTTGTGCGTCGGGGCACGATCAGGCCCCGCGCGCGCGATGACTTTGCGCACGCCAGTATCGCCGAGTACGACATTCGTACCGAGAGCGCATCCACCCCCGTGGGGACCCTCTCCGGCGGTAACCAGCAGAAGGTCGTGATCGCACGTGAGCTGAGCCGTGACCTGCAGCTCTTCGTGGCGGCGCAGCCCACGCGCGGAGTGGACGTGGGCTCGATTGAGTTCATTCACCGGCGAATCATCGAGACCCGAGACGCGGGGGTTCCGGTGGTTCTGGTATCGGCTGAACTCGACGAGGTTATCGCTCTCGCCGACCGCATTGCCGTGATGTATCGCGGCAAGATTGTCGGCGTTGTTCCGCCCGATACCTCCCGTGAGGATCTGGGAATGATGATGGCCGGTATCTACCCGGCAGGAATGGCAGCATGAGTACTCACAAAACTCCGGTGACGTCTTCGGCGACGCGAATGCGGCGCGCGGTCACGGAAATCCTTTCGGGTAGCGGAACCATCTCGTTCCTCTCGGTCCTGCTGGCGTTCGTCGCCGGAGGGATCCTGATCGCCGCCACCAATGCACGGGTCACCGCCTCTCTCGGCTACTTTTTCAGCCGTCCGGGTGACACGATCGCGGCGATCGGCGACGCGGTTTTTGGTGCCTATTCCGCGCTGTTTCAGGGCGCGGTGTTCAACTTCTCGGCCCCGGATCTCCTCACCGGTCTGCGCCCCCTGGCCGATTCGCTGACCTATGCAACCCCGCTCATCGCGGCCGGGCTCGGAGTCGCAATCGCGTTTCGTGCGGGCCTGTTCAATATCGGCGGGCGTGGTCAGATGCTCGTGGCCGCCGCCTGCTCGGGCGCCATCGGCATCGCCGTCGATCTGCCCTACGGGCTCCACCTCGTGGTGGCGGTGCTCGGTGGCGTGATCGGCGGCGCGCTCTGGGGCGGCATTGCCGGCTACCTCAAGGCCCGAAACGGGGCGCACGAGGTGATCGTCACGATCATGCTCAACTACATCGCGTTCTACCTGGTTTCGTACCTGCTGCGCACTCCGGGTCTGCTTCAGGCCCCCGGTTCGGTCAACCCGAAAACCGCACCGATGCAGCCCACCGCGGTGTTCCCCGAGCTTCTCGGCCCCGGCACGAGGCTGCACGCCGGGTTCCTGCTGGTGATCGCGGTCACGTTCCTCGCGGCCTGGTTCCTCAACCGTTCCCGCCTGGGGTTCACGTTCCGCGCGATCGGCGAAAACCCGGATGCCGCACGGATTGCCGGGATGAAGGTGCCCCGCAGCTACCTGCAGATCATGCTCATTTCCGGTGGTCTCGTCGGTCTGGCGGGGTCGATCCAGGTGCTTGGCACGGTCACCACGGGTTTCGGTTCGGGCATCGATGCGGCGGTGGGTTTTGACGCCATCACCGTGGCGCTGCTCGGCCGCTCGCGCCCGTGGGGTGTGTTCTGTGCCGGGATCCTCTTTGGCGGGTTCAAGGCCGGCGGTTTTGTGATGCAGGCGTCGCAGGGTGTGTCGATCGACATTGTGGTGGTTGTGCAGGCGCTGATCGTCCTGTTCATCGCCGCGCCCCCGCTCATTCGGGCGGTCTTCCGCCTTCCCGAGGCGCCCCGTACTGTGCCTCGTCGCCCCCGCGCTCTCTCGCCGAAGGAATCGATTACCGTATGACCTCCTCAACGCTTTCTCCGCTGCGCGGTACCGGCCGGCAGATTCGTCTGTCGAAGATCCCGACCATTCTTGTGATCTGCACGGTGCTGTTGACCGTCCTGGTGCTTGCACATCCCGGATCCGCCCTCACGACGTTCCGGCTCTCCACGGAGCAGGACTTCATGCAGCTCCCCGCCATCGCGTTCCCCAGCCGTGGGGGCGCACTGGCCCTGGTCGTCGCGCTCGCGGCCCTGAGCGCAGTCTCCATCCGAGATGATCATCGGCGGGGACGTACCGGGCGCTGGGTGATCATTCTCTTCTCCGTGCTGGCGCTGATCTGCGCGCTCACGGTGCTGGGTGCCGGCCAAACGATTCCCGTTCCCGGGCTCCTGGTGGGCGCGCTCGCGCTGAGCGTACCGCTCACGTTTGGGGCGCTCGGCGGCGTGATTTCCGAACGAGCCGGCATCATCAACGTTGCGATCGAGGGGCAGATGCTCGCCGGAGCATTTGTCTCCGCGGTGGTGGCCTCCGTGACCCGTAGCGCGGTGGCCGGGCTGTTGGCCGCGCTGATTGCCGGTGCGGTGGTCTCCTCCGTCCTGGCGCTGTTCGCGATTCGCTACCTGGTCAACCAGGTCATCGTGGGCGTTGTCCTCAACGTGCTCGTGACCGGGCTCACCAGCTTCCTGTTTTCGCAGATTCTGTCGATCAACCCGTCGTTGAATGCGCCGGAGCGTTTCGCCCGCATCCCGATTCCCCTGCTGAGCGAGGTTCCGATTCTCGGGCCGGTGTTCTTCCGTCAGACGGTCATCGTCTACCTCATGTACGTGAGTATCGCGCTGGTGGCCTACGTGCTCTTCTTTACCCGCTGGGGTTTGCGGGTGCGCGCGGTGGGTGAGCATCCCCTCGCCGCGGACACCGTGGGTATCCGGGTGAATACGACCCGTTTTCTCGCGGTGCTGATCGCGGGTGGCATTGCCGGAATCGGCGGGGCGTATTTCACCCTCGGTTCCGTGGGCGCATTCAACAAGGAGATGACCGCGGGGGCCGGGTTTATTGCCCTGGCCGCGGTGATCTTCGGGCGTTGGGATCCGATCCGTGCGACCCTCGCCGCCCTCCTGTTCGGTTTTGCGAGCAGCATTCAGAACGTCCTGGGCATCATCGGATCCGCGCTCCCGAGCGAGTTCCTTCTTGCGCTCCCCTACGCGGTCACCATCCTCGCGGTCGCCGGCTTTGTCGGCACCGTGCATCCACCGGCGGCATCCGGAAAACCGTACGTCGCCTCCTAAGACCATCCATCCCCGATAGAAATGGACATCACCATGACCACTGCACACACCGAACGACGGGCCACGAGCTTTGTCATCGATAGCGACACCGGAAGCGATGATGCCGTCGCGATTCTGATCGCCGCGCTGACCGAGGGCTCCTCGATCAGGCTCATCACGACGGTGGCCGGCAATGTCGGCCTGGAGCGGGCGACCCGCAACGCGCTCTACACCCTGGATGTTGCCGGGCAGGCGCACGTGCCCGTATACCGCGGCGCAGCGAGCCCGCTCCTGCGTTCCCTTGAGACCGCGCAGAACATTCACGGTGAGGATGGGCTCGGCGATCTCGGGCTGAACGAGCCCACGGCGAGCGCCGCGGAGACCCCCGCGGTGCTGGCGCTGCTGGAGGTGGCGCGCACGGAACCCGGTCAGCATGCGCTCGTGACGATTGGGCCGATGACAAACATCGCCCTGGCGATCTCGATCGATCCGGACTTCCTGTCTCGTTTCACCCACGTCTACTGCATGGCCGGGGTGTCCGACTTTGTCGGAAACGTCACGGCTCTGGCCGAGTTCAACGTGTGGGTGGACCCGGAGGCGACCCGGATCGTGTTGAACGCGGCCCGTGCGGAGCAGGTCACCCTGGTGGGCTGGGATCTCTCGCGTAAGTGGGGTGTCATGCGGGATGAGGATCAGGCGGCGCTGCGGGCGGTGGGCACTCCGGTAGCCGATTTTGCCCAGCGCATCTGCGCGCGACTCGATGAGTATTCGCGCACGGAGGGCGGGCTGGAGGGCTATGACCTTCCCGATCCGATTGCCGTGGCACTCGCGATTGATCCCGGTATGGTGCTGGCGGACGAGCGTGCCCACGTCTCGGTCTCTACCGATGAGGCGACGCGCGGTGCACTCATCATCGACCGTCGGGTTCAGGCCGAACCGGCGAATGTGCGTCTGATCACCGAGATCGATGAGCGACGGTTTAAGGAGATTATGCTCGCCGCCTACGTCAGCGGGCCGGTCTCCTCAGCCTGGACCGAGTGGAACACGGCCGCGTCTCGTTCCTAATTCCGCGGAGGGGATGCCAGACTAGGGAGCAGGAGGCAGCGTGGCGAAGGCAGTAGACGTAGCACGGTTGGCGGGAACATCCACGGCCGTGGTCAGCTATGTCTTTAACGACGGCCCACGCCCCGTAGCCGCGGAGACGCGCCAGCGGGTGCTGGATGCGGCCGCTTCGCTGGGCTACGCGCCCAACCGGGTTGCCCGGAGTTTGCGTACCTCGCGCACGGATCTGGTGGGCGTGCTGGTGCCCGATATCACGGCCCCCTACTTCGCCGTTTTGGGCAAGGACCTGGAGCGTGAAATCGCGGGGCTCGGCAAGCTCACCCTGATCGGTAATACCGAGACTACCCAGTATCGGGAGGGTGATGCGCTCGAGGCGTTCCGTTCCACCCAGGTGGACGGCATCATCCTCGTGTGGTCGGATAACGACTACAGTGCTCCCGATCTCGGGACGACCCCGGTCGTGTATCTGTTTCACGCTCCCGAGGGATTCTCCGGCACGATGATTGCCGCCGATAACGAGGATGCGGTGGTGACCGCGGTCGAGCATCTGCGCGGCCACGGTCACACCGACATCCGGATGATCGCCGGTATCGAGGATCGTGGGCCCGTCGGCGAGCGCGTCAGCGCCTGGCGGCGGGCCATCGGCGACCCTTCGGCCGAGCCCCTGCGCAGCACCTACAGTAATGCGGGGGCTGCGGAGCTCGCCCGCGAACTGATGGATGCGGGCACCCTTCCCGCCGCGATCATCGCGGCCACCGATGAGCAGGCCATCGGCCTTCTCGCCGCGGCCTATGAGCGAGGCGTGCGGATTCCCGAGGACCTCGCGGTCATCAGCCTCGATGGCTCCCCCGCAACCGAGTTCACCGCCCCGCCGCTCACGGTCCTGCACCAGCCCACGGCGCTCATGGCGCAGATGGCCGTGCGGGCGATGACCGGGGCACCCCATAAAACTCTCATCCCCGCTGAACTCATTGTGAGAAGCAGCTGCGGATGCACTAAACACACAGAATAAGAGCGATCGTGACTTCACCTGGTTCCGAATCTTCCCGCGGGCAGATTCGGGAGATACTTGCCGTGCCCGGATCCCCGCGCACGATTCTTTTTTCCGCGCTCGGCCGGCTGCCGGTGGCGATGACCAGCATCGCGCTGCTCTTCTACATTCAGCGGTCCACGGGCAGCTTTGGCGACGCGGGACTGGTGAGCGGAAGCGCGCTCGTTGGGACCGCGATCGGTTCGGTTGTGCAGGGCCGCCTGGTGGATCGTCTCGGGCCGACGCGCACCCTCGCCACGGCCACGGGCATCTACGTGAGCGCCGCCGCCCTCGCGTTCCTCCTGGTGGAGTCCGGGGGCGTCCTTCCGGTGCTCATGGTGTGTGCCGCGGTGCTGGGGCTTGCCCAGCCCGCTCTGGGCACCGCCTCCCGGGCCATCTGGGCGCACCGGTTGCCGGCCGGCCCCGCTCGGGAGTTCGCGTTTACCTATGAGGCGATTAGCCTCGAGACCTTCTTTATCCTGGGGCCGGCGCTCGCCGCGATTCTGGCGTCCCTGGAGTGGGCGGGCACCGGTCTCGTGGTGGCGGTGGCGATGATGTCGGTCGGAACCGTGGGCTTCCTCACGTCGCCGCTCGTGCGCACCATCCCCCGTTCCTCGCAGCGTGGCCGCCCGCTGCTGCACATCATCGCGATCCCCGGGATGCAGACCCTGATTCTGGCGGTGCTGGGTTTTGGTATCATCATCGGTTTCGTGGAGGTTGCGGTGCCCGCGGTGGCGAATCTCGCCGGGGTGAGTGCTTACGGCGGCATCCTGCTGGGCCTCTGGTCGCTGACCTCGGTGGTGTTTGGTATCGCCTATGCCCGTCGGCCGTGGCCGCGCAGCTACGCGCACCGAGCTCCGGTTCTCCTGATCGGTTTTGGTGTGCTGGTGGCCCTCGTCGCGTTTGTGCAGGGCGGCCTCGTCGTGTTCACGATTGCGCTCATGGTCTCGGGCCTGCTGATCACGCCGCAGGCCACCCTGCACTCGCTAATTGTGGAGGCGGTCACCACCGAGGATCAGGCGGCGGAGGCGTTCGGCTGGGTACTCGCCGCGGTTACCGCGGGCGTGGCTATCGGCCACCTGAGCGCGGGGCAGATCGTTGAGGACTTCGGCCCCTCCGTGGCGCTCGCGTCCACGGTCATTCCCGCGGTGGTTCTGGGCGGGATCGTGGCTCTTCGCCGGCGAACGCTGCGGGGCGGGTAGCCCCCACCACCGTGGATGCTGTGCCTGCGCGGAATTACCGTTTCCGTCGACGCACCACCCAGCGCACCAGAAAGATCACGACGATCGACGCGAGCACGCACATCGCGATGAGGCCGTCTGAGTAGCCGAGGAAGGTCGTGAGCACGGGGTGCTGTCGCTCGATCTCGGGCGTGAACGTCCACCACACATCCCGAGAGCGCACGGCGCCGCCCACGACGTGCTGCTCCCCGCCCAGCGACCGCGCCAGCCCGGGCCGCACCAAGGCGTTCAGGATGACGCCGACCACCAGCGGCCCCACCAGGCACAGCAAAAAACCGAGGGTGGCGCGGCGGGATCGGGAGTCGGTTGTTGGCGTACTCATTGTGTCGATACCGTAGCATCTGTGGGGGCCCTACCATGTGCGTTGCGCTACGTGACGCGGGCCACGTTACCCGCTAGCATCTGAGCCATGACCGACACCAAACAAACGAAGACCATCGGTGAGCACCACGTCGCTGCGGAGCTTGCACGGCACGGCTGGGCACCGGCGATGACCCGTGATGGGCTTGAACGTACTGACATTCTCGCGGTTTTCACGGAGGGAGCATCGCGACGTCTCGTGGAGGTTCAGGTGAAGGCCGCCCGCGGTGCCAAAATGGAGAGGATCAGCTGGCCGCTTGGAGCAAAAGCACAGGGCCCCTCTCGTCACGAGACCGAGTATTTTGTCATGGTGGCGATTCCGGGCGACGTGCTTCTCCGGCCCCGAAGTTTTGTGGTGCCTCGGTCGCATGTGGCCGCAGCCGCCTGGGTTGAACACATGAACTGGCTTACCGATCAAACAGCTGCACCGGGGAAGCGAAACGCACCCGTGGAACGCTCCCGTGTTTCTCTTCGAACTTTTGAAGCGTATGAGGACCGCTGGGATCTCCTGCACGTTGACGAGTCAGAGGCACCTGTGTTACTTCCCGCGTATATACGGGATCTGGCAATGGATCCGCGCGTTGGCCTGCCTGCAGACCATTCATGGCACTCCTCGGTGCCGGTCTGGTAGCAACCGCCTATCCGTCGGTACGGTCCAGGTTCTGCGTCAGCGCCGCTTCGCGCTGATACATTATTCAAATGCGAGAACCTGAGACCATCGAGCTTCTCAAGGCGTTCATGAAGGAGCGCAACTGGGAACAGTTTCACTCACCAGAAAACCTGGCGAAGAGCATCAGTATCGAAGCGGGCGAACTGCTGGAGTGTTTTCAATGGGGCGATGGTGATGAGGATCGCGTTCAGGACGAGCTCGCTGACGTTCTCACCTACTGCCTTCTCCTGGCAGACAGGCTCGGAGTCGATATCGACGAGATCGTCCGTCGAAAGCTAGAAATCACACGACTGAAATATCCCGTGGAGAAAGCGTTCGGCCGGAGCGACAAATATGACCAGCTCTAGAATCGAACATGTGCGCCTCACCCCGGATGAGGTGCGCGCATGGGGATCCCGTAATCCGCTGCATCGAAACTGGCCCGTCGTCTACGTGCTGAACGATAGCAAGAGGGTTTATGTCGGCGAAACGCTCAATGCTGCGAGCCGCATGCGCCAGCACATGGATTCAGATGAAAAACGTGAACTTGATCGTGTGCGCATCGTCCTCAACGACAGGTTTAACAAGTCGGCAAGCCTGGACCTTGAGTCTTTTCTCATCAGAATGTTCTCGGGTGATGGCAAATATCAGGTGACGAACCGAAACGACGGGATTGTCGATGCCGAGTACTTTGATCGCGCTTCGTATCAGTCGTCGTTCGCCGAGTTGTTTGACGAGCTTCGAACCCAGGAACACCTGTTTACGCGCACGGTTCCGGAGATTATCAACAGCGATCTTTTCAAACTTTCACCGTTCAAGGCGCTCACTCAGGATCAGGCGGTCGCCGTCGAGGACATCCTCGAGGGTCTATTCACCGACCTGGAAAACGACCACGACAATTTGGTTGTTATCAATGGCAATCCGGGTACCGGGAAAACGGTCGTGGCGATCTACCTGCTCAAGCTTTTGAGGGATATTCAGCTGCATGATCCGCTGGAACAGTTCGATCAAGACTCCCTCTTCAGCGATTTTTTCACCGAGGGGCATGCGGAACTCCTGTCAGGTCTGCGAGTGGGAATCGTTGTCCCACAACAATCTCTTCGTGATTCCATCGCACGAGTTTTTGCGCTCACTCCCGGGCTTGACAAGGGCATGGTACTGTCGCCGTTTGCCGTTGGGCAGAGCTCTGAACGGTTCGACCTCCTGATCGTTGATGAAGCTCATCGTCTCAACCAGCGGGCAAATCAACCCTCGGGAGTCCAGAACAAAAAGTTTGCCGATATTAACACCACGCTCTTTGGGTACGACGATCCGACGCTCACCCAACTGGATTGGATCCGCAGGCAAAGCACCCATGTGATCCTCATGCTCGATGTGGGACAGAGCGTGCGGCCGGCAGATCTTCCAACGCACACCACAGAGGCACTTCTTAAAAATGCCTCGTCTCTCGGACGGCTCTATCGTCTACAGACTCAAATGCGTATTGCAGCCGATGAAGACTATGTGGGGTACGTTCGTTCGGTACTCAGTAACGATTCGACCGTGCCACCGAGTTCATTTTCAGATTATGATCTGAGATTCTTCGACGATTTGAACGAGCTACGTGCAGAGCTCGTTAAACGCGATGCGGAACACGGCCTCGCACGCCTGGTCGCGGGATACGCGTGGGAGTGGCGGAGTCGAGTAGCCCCGACGGAGTTCGATATCGACATCGATGGAGCACAGCTGAGATGGAACTCCACCGCGGTGGACTGGATCAACAGCGCCAATTCTCTCAATGAGGTCGGGTCAATCCATACCGTGCAGGGCTACGACCTGAACTACGCGGGTGTCATCATCGGCAAGGACCTTCGATTTGATCCCGTAGCAAACCGCCTGTTCTTCGATCGGGCAGAGTACTACGACAAAAAGGGCCGGGAAAACAACAAGCGGCTGGGGATCACATACACCGACGAGGATTTGCTCCGCTACGTACAAAACATTTACGCGGTGCTTCTGACCCGGGGAATCGCGGGCACCTACGTATATGTGTGCGACCCCCACCTGCGCGCTCACCTGCGCCGCTATTTCTCCAACGACGGCTGCCGGCAAGCTTGAAAGTCGACCCGCCACAGGCGTAGCGAGGTGTTCGCGACAGGATTTCAGGCGGTGACGTTCGCGCATGCGAAAGCCCCGAGTCGATAGACTCGGGGCTTTCTCTGGGTGGACCTAGGGGGATTCGAACCCCCGACCTCTTCATTGCGAACGAAGCGCGCTACCAACTGCGCCATAGGCCCTTGCGGTAGAAAAAAGCGTATCACGAGGAAAACGCCACACCGAATCAGCGACCGCATATGGCACGCACTGCGCACACGTACGCGAGTCGAGGGCCAAACCTACCGCAAGCACTGCGCACTAGGTGCGTGCGCACGTGGTCGCGCTAGTGCTACCCCGCCAGAACAACCCCGATCCCGGACAGGTGGCAGAGCGTCGCGAAGGCGGCGCCGCCGACCATCGTCCAAAGGCGGGTGCGCACGCCCGTGATGATGTCAACGATCTGGGCAATCGCGGCCACGGCCAGAAGCAGCGCGAGCGCCGGGGATGCCGGCATGATCCAGACGCCGATGGCTACCGCAATGCCGAGCGGCACCGAGCGCGCGCCATACATCACCGCGTAGAAGCGGTCGGCAGGCTTGTGCTCCGTGGGGGCGAGGGCTCGCGGGCGGAGCATCGCGGCGATGCCGAATCCCGAGGAGACGAGGGCCGCGGCCGTATTGAGAAGCGCCAACCACCAGAACATAATCATTCCAATCTAAATCATTCAGTACTGAACAATTCAGAATGATAGCAT
This sequence comes from Mycetocola tolaasinivorans, assembly GCF_003667565.1. Taxonomy (GTDB): domain Bacteria; phylum Actinomycetota; class Actinomycetes; order Actinomycetales; family Microbacteriaceae; genus Mycetocola; species Mycetocola tolaasinivorans. The sequence continues at coordinate 320,726 of NZ_RCUX01000002.1, read as the reverse complement.
TAACGCATGGATTCCGAACAGGGTGCACTCTTCCTCGCCACGCAGGGCTTTCGCCTGGGGGTGATCGGCGCGCAGATCACGCAGTCATTCGCCGATCGGCTCACCGAACTGGACCTCACCTATAAGCAGGTGGGCCTACTGGCGCTCGTGGATGCCGGCCTGGCGTCCTCTCAGCGCGACATCGCGACCCAGCTGCACGTGGCCCCCAGCCTCGTCGTCACCCTCGTCGATCAGCTCGGCACCCGCGGTGCCGTGACCCGCGAGCGCAGTGCCACCGATCGCCGCATCCAGGTCATCGCCCTGACCGATATCGGTCGCGACCTCCTCGCGCAGAGCACCGCCATCGCCACCGAACTCGACGACGCACTCCTCGCCTCCCTCTCCCCCGACGGCCGCGCCGCGCTGCACGTGATCCTCGCCGAGCTCGGCCCACGCTTCCACGAGACGCACGACATCTAGCGCCCATCAATCCGCGCTAGCGACAATCAACCCGCGCAGAGCCACTCAGCGCTAGCGACAATCAACCCGCGCAGAGCCACTCAGCGCCGCAGAAGCCCCGTAAAACGCAGAACGCCCCCACCCATCGGGTGGAGGCGTTCCCGCGAAAGCGATGCGGTTAACCGGCGTTCCGGCGGCGTGCCAGGAGGTCAACCGAGAGGTCCTCACCCTGGGCGTACTCATCCACGACGCCCATCCGCGCGAACCGGCTAACCGGGCGCTCGGCGGGAGCGCCGGCAGGAGAATCAGAAGCTGCACCAGCAACAGGAGCAGCAGCAGCGCCAGCACGAGCAGCGCCAGACCCCGCCGCCCGCTCGGCCACGGCGGCCGGGGCGATCGACACGGGGGCCTCCGGGGCCAGCTCGGCGGCCCGCTCGGCCAGCACCTGGGCGAGGGCCGCGCGGCGCAGGGCATCCTGGGCGTCCTGACGGGCCATCGAGGCGGCCGCAACCGAACCCTCGGCGGAGTACAGGGGGGCGGGAAGTACCGGCGGGATCCAGGCGCCCGGGCGCAGCGGCTCGGCCTGCGGCACCGCGGTGGGCAGCGGATCGGCAAGATCACGCAGCGGCTGGGCGGCCACGGTGGAGGGTGCCGTCTCCTGCTCGAACACGGCCTCGGGAACCGCGACCATCGCGACCGGACGAGCGAGCGCCACCAGCAGCGAGACCCCGGCGAGCGCCATCACGGCACCCACGATCAGCAGCACGATCTGGCCGCCGCCGGCGAGCACAACACCGCCGGAGACCACGCCGATCAGGCCAATGGCGAGCGTTACCGTCGCCATGAGGCGTGAACGCTTACGTGCCTTCGCGCGCAGCGCCGTTAGCGGCGGGCGGGCGGTGAGCTCGGCGCGCAGCTGCTCGGCCTCCTCGAGGGCCTCCTGCTTGGCACGCTCACGAATCTCGGCCTGCACCTTGCGCAGGACCTTCTGCTTCTCGGCTACCTCGCGCGACGAAATCTCCAGGTGAACCTGACCGGGCATATCGGTGGTCTCCGCCAGCACACGCATGGTCTGCTGCAGGCGCACCGCGTTGCGCTCGGTCGCCAAATACTCGTTGCGGCGACGCCACGTTGGCACCAAATAAATGAGCCAAAGCACGGCGGCTACCGCGAAGACAACCCCACCACTCAAGATTCCACCCGGCATACACCCACGGTACGGGCGAATTACAAGAAATCGGTGCCGCACCGCGGGTGTGTCTACAAACACGCAGGAGATATTCCCCGTGCTCGGCGTGTTGCGGGTTAGAACTCGAGTGGATGCGCCGCCGCGAGTCGATCAATCTCGGGAATGTTCGCGACCGACTCATCCGCCAGGCCGCGCCGCCAGCGCGCGTACACGCCCTCGGGCACCTCCTCCGACACCACCGCAAAACAGAAGTGATCGCGCCAGTCCCCGTTGATGTGAATGTAACGCCGGCGCAGCCCCTCATAACGGAACCCGAGCTTGCGCACCACGGCCAGGCTCGGCCCGTTCTCCGGGCGGATACAGATCTCCATGCGGTGCAGCCCGAGCGCGCGGAACGTGTAGTCGGTGGCGAGCGCCACCGCGGTGGGCGTGATGCCCTTCCCCGCGAAACGCTCGGCAATCCAGTACCCCAGGTTCGCCGAGGCCAGGGACCCATAGGTCAGCCCCGACACCGTGAGCTGCCCCGCGATCTCCCCGCGATACTCCATCACCAGGGGCAGGCTCTCCCCCGCACGCGCCGCCGCGAGACGATCCTTGATCGACGCCCGCATATCCAGCGCATAGACACCGCGGGGGCTCGTGGCCTCCCACGGTGCCAGCCAGGAGCGGTTCCCCAGAAGCTCACGCTCCAGGGTGCGAGCATCACGCAGCTTTACCCCGCGCAGCAGCACATCCCCAGCCAACTGCGGCTGGAAATTCCACGTCCCCACCGTGGTGAGCCCTAGTCGTCGAGGCCGGCGACGAACGAACGCAGCCAGGGCTTCAGCTCGGCACCCAGATCCGCGCGATCGGTGGCGAGCTGCACGATGGCCTTAATGTAGTCGGCGCGATCACCGGTGTCATAGCGACGGCCGGTAAAGATGACGCCATAGACGCCACCCGCGATGCTCTCATCCGCAGCCAACTCCTGCAGGGCATCGGTCAGCTGAATCTCGCCGCCCTTACCCGGAGGGGTGTTCTCCAGAATGTCGAAGACCTCGGGGCGCAGCACATAGCGTCCGATAATGGCGAGGTTAGAGGGTGCGTCCTCGGGAGCGGGCTTCTCGACCAGACCGGTCACGCGGACGACCTCGGGGTCATCGGTGGCCTCAACCGCAGCCGCACCGTACAGCGAGATCGACTCGGCCGGCACCTCCATCAGCGCGATGATCGTGGCCTGACGCTTTTCCTGCTCGTCGATCATGCGCACCAGCAGCGAATCACGCTCGTCAATAAGGTCGTCACCCAGCATGACGGCGAAGGGCTCGTTGCCCACGTGACGCTTGCCACGCAGCACCGCGTGGCCGAGGCCCAGCGGGTCGCCCTGACGCAGGAAATGGATGTCGGCGAGGTCGTTGGGGTGCTCAACCGAGTTCAGGCGACCAGTGTCGCCCTTCTTCTTCAGGTTGATCTCCAACTCGGTCACCCGGTCGAAGTGGTTCTCCAGGGCGTTCTTATTGCGCCCAAGAATCATCAGGACATCGGTGAGGCCCGCATCGACCGCCTCCTCGACCACGTATTGAATCGCTGGCTTGTCCACGACGGGCAGCATTTCCTTGGGCATGGCTTTGGTGGCCGGTAGGAACCGAGTTCCGAGTCCCGCGGCGGGAATCACGACCTTATGAGTGCGCTTTGACATTCTTCCACCCTACCCATCCCGGCGAACGGGGAAAACCCATGCCACACCCCCAGCGCATCCGCGACGCACCTAGAATGGGGCTATGTCGTCTTCGGTAGATCACCAAAAGCGCGCGCTGCGAGCAGAACTTCGTGAGCGTCGCCGCAACCTGACCAGCACCGAGCTGGAAAACACCACCGTCGGGCTCACCGAGCACCTCCAGGAGCTTGTCACCCGATCTGGGGCAACCAGCATCGCCTGCTATCTTTCCCGCCCGAGCGAGCCAAACACCCGGCCGTTTCTGAACTGGGCACTCGAGCGCGGAATTCGCATCCTCTTCCCGATCAGTCGTGAAGACGGGCTTCTCGACTGGACAGTGGGCGAAACCGGCGAGGAAAGCGCCGGCCTCTTCGGCATCAACGAACCCATCGGTGAGCTGCTCGGCCCGATCGCGATCAACGATGTCGACCTCATCATCGTGCCCGCCGCCGCAATCGACCAGACCGGCATGCGCCTGGGCTGGGGCCGCGGCTACTTCGACAAGACCCTCGGGTCGATGGAGCGCTGCCCACCCGTCTACGCGGTCATCTACGATAGTGAACTGCGCGACTCGGTGCCCCAGGAAATTCACGACCGTCCGGTGAACGGCGTCGTCACGCCCACCCGGATCGCCGAACTCGGCAAATAACCCCGTTCTTCACCCCTCCCAACGAAACACAGGAATTACACGTGCCTCTCTACTCGTATAAGTGCACGGAGTGCGGTAACGCCTTCGACATCACCCAGAGCCTTTCTGACGCAACGCTGAACGAATGCCCAGCATGTGGTGGGAAGTTGCGTAAGCTTTTCGGCACGGTCGGTGTGAGCTTTAATGGCTCGGGTTTCTACAGCACCGACTCCAAGTCGGGCGCCTCCGGGAGCTCCGGCGGAGCCAAAAGCTAGCGAAACCACCATCTGAAGGGGGACCCTGTGATCAAGGGCTTCAAGGAATTTATTCTTCGCGGAAACGTCATTGACCTCGCCGTCGCGGTGGTCATTGGTGCCGCATTCACCTCGGTCGTCAACGCGATCGTCGAAAACATCTTCAATCCGATCATCGGCGCACTGTTCAAGGCCGACAGCCTCAACGCGACCTGGATCCTCTCGATCCCGACCCTCGACCCAGACAAGCCGGCCGAGGTGAAGATCGGTGCGGTAGTAGGAGCGATCATCTCGTTCCTGATCGTTGCCGTCGTAGTGTACTTCGTGTTTGTTCTGCCGATCAACCACTTCAAGAAGCGCGCCGACGCCCTGCTGACCAAGAACAAGGAGGCCGCCGCCGAGGAGGTCCCCGAGGTCTCGGCCGATGTCGCACTGCTCGCCGAAATTCGCGACCTGCTCGCGGCTAACGCGGACAACGCGGCGCTCGGTAACCGGCCGGCCGGCGGAAAGCACTCCGGCGGCGAATAGCCACAAAACAGGGAACGCGGCGACCGATTCGGTCGCCGCGTTTTTTATGTGTGCGGGAGAGCACCCGATGCCTCGGGGTTAGCGGGTGTGCGTGCCCCAGTGCGGCGGTACGTCCGCGCGCATGCGGGCATCGTTCCCCGAGTCTCCCGAGGTCTGTGCGGGCTTACCACCCCAGCCGGCATCGGAGTCCTCCGCGGCGCGGACCGCGGCCATCCCGGCCTGGGGCGAGGGATCGCTCCCGGGGGCCGGAGCGGTGCGGACGCGGCGCGAACCCGGCACCCGACGGATGGATTCAGGCGTTTCACTCATGAGTCCAGGGTACCGCGTGCGCGCCGGCTCGCACGTGGCTATACCTCGGCGGCTGGCTCCTGCTGAACGTCGGGCACACCGAGCAGCGCGGTGACCTTGGCGGTCACGCCCTCGGGGTCGGCAAACAGGTCGAAGGAGTGCACCCGCAGGTAGTGCCACCCCAGCCGGCGCAGAACATCCGGACGCAGTCGCAGGGACTCCCGCAGCGACTCGGTCGTCACCTCCGGATCGGACTCCACCGCCACGGCCTTGCCCTGATAGGAGGCCACCAGGGCGAGGGAACCGCGGTACCCCACCTCGACGTCCAGCCCACGGCGGTACAGCCGCTCCGCGAGATCCACCATCATCGGCTCGGCACCCTCGGTGTTCGGCGGTGCCGGTACGTGCTGCACGGGCTTACGCAGGATCTCGGCGAGCGCCGCGATGCCGTGGCTGGTGCGGGCCGGATCAATATCCTCCGGCTTGATGCAGGACACGATCACCATCGAGCGGCGCGCGCGGGTCATGCCCACGGCGAGCAGACGGTCGCCCCCGGGCTCGCCCAGCGCGCCGAAGTTCGAGAGCACGCGGCCGTGTGGGGTGAGACCGTATCCGAGCGAGAAGATCACGCGGTCGCGGCTCTCGGCCACGGACTGCTCGAGCGTCAGCACCGCAAACGGTTCGGCGCGATCGCGCAGAATAAAGTCGGCCAGATCGGAGTGCTGGGCAAACGCCGAGAGCACGGCCTGGTTCAGCCGGGTCGCGTGCTTCACGCTCGCGGTCACGACCATCAGGGATTCCCGGGGACGGTTGGCCGCGTGCTCCAGCACGAGGTTCACAACGCGCGACACCTCGGCATCCACGGATTCCACACCGCCGGTGTCCGGGTCGGGCATGCCCTTTCCGCCGCTCACGTAGTCGACCGTGAGGCTGCCGTGGCCGAGGAACGAACCCGCCCAGGGCAGGGATTCGATCTCGCCGTCGTAGAAGCGCTGGTTGACGAGCTGGCTGAGGTCTTCGCCGCCCGCACGGTAGCTGCGGGTCAGGGTGAGCGTCGGCAGCAGCTCACCCAGGCGGGCGAGGGCCGAGTCACCGTGCAGCGCCTCGATGTCGTACACGGGGGCCTCGTGCCGGGAGGGATCGGCGGCGGCCAGGGTGAAGGGCAGCGGGCTCTGGGTGACCGGGTCGCCAAATGCCACGACCTGCTTGGCCCGGCCGATCGCCGCGGCGTTTTCGGCGAGGGTCGTCGCACCGGCATCCACCAGGAACACGGTGTCGAATCGCAGCGAGTCCGGAATCAGGTGCACCTCGTAGGGCGAGGCCACCCACACCGGGGAGAGGATGCGGGCGAGGTGCGGTGCCTGCTCCTCGAGGGCGATCGGTTCCACCGTGGAGCCACGCAGCAGGTTTCGCAGCGCGGTCGCCTCGTCCGAGTGATCGACCAGGCCGATCTTCCAGGTGTCGCCGAGCAGGGTCGCGAGCTGGGCACCCTGGGCGGAAGCGTGGGCTTCGTCCACGAGGCGGAAGTCCGATTCGAGGCGGTCGATCACGCTCGTGTTCGCACCGAGCAGCGCCTTATCGGTGGCCAGCATGTACTCGAGGACGGACTGCCACCAGGCGAGTTCGAGCTCATCGGCCACGCGCTCCTCGGGTACGTGACGCACCGAGAGGTCGGTGATCAGCGGGGCGAGCCCCAGCTCCTTGAGCTCGGCGATCAGCGTGGTGCGCTCCTGCAGGTTCTCCATGACCTGGGAGTCGGCCGCGAGGCCGGCCATCAGGCGCACGAGTTCCTTGACCGGAAGCGCGACGAGGCGCTCATCCCGGGTGGTGCGGTGCAGCGGGCCGTCGAGGCGCGCCAGATCGTCCATCACGCGCTGGTAGGTGACCTGAACGTCCGCGATGCCGAGCGGCACCTCGGGCATCGCGCCGGTGGACACGTAGCGCTGCCAGAGCACGCGCTGTGCCTGGATCCGGCGCAGGGAGTCCTCCATGTCGGTGATGTGCACGCCCGGGCGCACATACTCGCGAGCCAGCTTCTTCAGCCGGCGACGGTTCGCGGCGTTCATCGAGGGTGAGTCGCGGCGCGCGCTGTGCGCACTGATGAGCTCCTCCAGGGAGCGATCAAACACGCTCGGGGAGAACTTGTCGAGGGTGTCGCGCAGATCGAGCAGCAGACGCAGGTACACGCCGAGTTCCTCAACCGACTCGAACGGTCGCATCCGGGTGTGCCCGATGAGGTCGTATCCGCGCTCCAGCAGGCGCGGCAGCTCGGTGCGGTTGAGCTTCTTTGCGAGCGCGTGGGTGGCCTTGGCCTCCGCTGTGGTGGCAAAGGTGGCCCCGTACCAGGGCGAGTCTCCGGGACCGTACTGGAACTCGCCGAGCGCCGCGGCGGCGGCGAGCTTCTGCGAGATGCTGCGACGGTCACCGGCAAGGTTTCCCATCGAGGTGGGAGTGAGCCGGGCGGCGGTGCTCGGCGGGAACGGCAGGTTACCGAGCCGCGTCAGCGATTCGAGGGCGTCGATGACCGACACCCGGAGGGTCGGTTCCACCCGGGAGAGCGCGCCGCGGTAGTCGAGGAGCACGCGGCGCAGACGCACCAGGGCGTCATCAACGTCGGCGATCTTCGGGGCGACGGCCTTTTCGTTGCGGGAGATCGCCTCGATGAGGTCGCGGCGCACCGTGGTGGGGCCCACCGAGAGCCCGGGCAGACCGACCTTCGCGAGGCGGTGACGAATACCGTCGAGGCCCGAACGGCGCGCACCCACGACGAGCACCCGCTTGTGCTGGCTCACCAGTGAACCGATCGCGTTGACGGCGGTCTGGGTGCCGCCGGTACCGGGCAGCGTGCGCACGATGATGGAGTTGCCGGCGGTGATCTGGGCGATCACGTTTTCCTGCTCGGCATCGGCGTCCAGCAGCAGGGTGTCGGTGGTGGGCGGGCGTTCGTCCTGCCCCACGGCGTCCACCGGGAGGAACAGGCTGTCCACGAGCTTCTTGGCCCCGCTGTCACCGGCGAGTGCCTCGAGGATCGGGTGCTCGCGCGACTCCACGTCGCGGGCCAGCGCCGGTCCGATGTCGGCAAAGGTCGACACCAGCAGGCGCGGCTGCACGGTGAACCAGTCGAGTCGACGGGTGATCCCGCGCAGCTCATCGATCACCGGCTGCGGCTGGAACACGCCCTTCGCGACCGAGAGAGCCTCGAACGCGGCGGCATCCAGGCCGATACCAAACTGCTCGCGCATGGCACGCACAAGCTCGGGGTTCATGATCGAGCGACCCTTGAGCTTCAGCTCATAGTCTTTGCCGTAGCGGCGAATCGCGACCGGACGCAGCAGCACCGGCGCGCAGTAGTCGACGCCCTCGTGCCGCCACTGGGCCAGGCCGATCGCGAGGTGCACGGCCTCGATGCCGCGGACGGTGCGCAGCTCGACACCCTTGGTGGTGATGACGTCGGCGGCGGACTTTGCCCGGCGCAGCGCAAGCTCGTCGCGGATCAGGTTCGACAGCAGCGTCGAGTGCCCGGTGATGAACTGCGGCAGGCCCCCCGGGTGGGTGGACGAGAGCTCGATGCGGGTGCGCGGCTCATCGGTGAAGAACAGCAGCGGCGAGGTACCGCCGACGTCGCGAATCTGGGCGATCCACCGCGCGCGTTCGGCCGCGGGGTCTACCGGCGGCACCGGGGCGACCGGAGACGCGGTGACGCTCTCCGCGGGTTCGTTTTCGCCCGGAGTATCCGGGCTCACCGGGGAGCCATCCGGGCTTGAGGTCTGCGCGCCCGGCGCGCTCTGGTCAGCCACGAGCCCGGCAGTGGGATCGTGTTCTTCTGAGTTCTTGTCGAGCGGCCACACAATCCACACTTTAGGCGTTTTTTTGCGTCTTCGGGGGCACCCTGTCCGGGTGTTGGCTGGAAAACACCGTTTTCCAGGGTATTTTCGCTATCCGCGAGCCAAACGACCGAGGATTTTGCCGGCGGAGTCCTGCACGACCAGTTCGGCGGGGGTGACCGTCGCGGTCTTTGCGAGGGACAGCCAGGTGTCGACGTTCTCGCAGGCCATCCGGGTGGAGGCGAGCGGGTCAAAGCTCAGGGTGTCTCCCTCGATGGTCCAGGTGCCGATCAGGGCGTTGCAGCCATCGTTGCCGCTGAGCTTGCCGCCGGCCTCGAGGTTCAGGGCCGGGACCTGGCCGGTACCCGGGGTCTCGGCGACCCAGCTGCCGGTCACGTCGGCGGCACTCGAGCCGCCGGCGGCACCCGCATCGGGGCTCGGGCTCGTGACCTCCCCGCGGACCACCGTTGCGAGGGTCTTCTTCTTGTCATCCTGCAGGAGAACGTTTGAGCCCTCGACGCGGATGCGGGTGGACTGCGCAAACAGGCTGGGCAGCGCCTCCCCCTCGCAGGCGATCAGGGTGCTCGGCCCCGCGGTGACCGAGAGCGTGCCGCTCGGGGTGACCTTCCAGGTGCCGGAGGTGCCGTTGCAGCCGTCCGAGCCCGTCCAGGTGCCATCATCGGCGAGGGTCAGGTGGGGCTGCGTGGAATAGATGGTGGTGGGAACCCAGGTTCCGACGAGGTCCTTTTCGCTGGGTACCGAGCTCGAGCCGGGCCCGGAGGCGCAGGCGGTGAGGGCGAGCGCAGCCAGGGCGATCACGGGCAAGAAAGCGTGGCGAGCGGACATCGTGGTGCCTTTCGTCGGTGGCCGCGCGAATCCCCGGTGCGCGGTGGTGCCCACAGTTTATCGAGCCGCTGATCGATCTGGAAAGGCCCGCGTTTGGGCGCTGGACGCGGAGCGGCGACCTGCCCTAGATTGAGGGCATCATCACTCACCCTCAGGGAGCCCGGAAATGGTCCGTTTTCTTATCCGCACCGCCATCAACCTCGCAACGGCGGCGCTCGGCCTGTTGCTCGCCGCCTGGATCATTCCCGGGGTGACCATCACGGCTTCGGGCTTCATCGTCGCGGTGATCATCTTCACCCTCGCACAGGCGATTCTCACGCCCTTTATCTTCAACATCGCGCGTAAGTATGCCTCCCCCATCATCGGCGGCATCGGGCTGGTCTCGACCTTCGTCGCGCTGTTTGTGGCCTCACTCTTCCCGGGCGGCCTGCACTTCGAAAACCTCGCCGCCTGGATCCTGGCACCGGTTCTGGTCTGGGTGGTTACCGCGCTCGGCGGCTGGATCCTCGTCGCGATCTTCCTGAAGAAGCGCACCGAGGGCTCGGGCAACGCCAAGCGCTAGCCACGCGCAGCACCGCACACGGCGGGCCGGGATCCTGAGGATCCCGGCCCGCCGTTCGTATATCGCCCGCGCTAGGCGGGTACTACCTCCGCGTTTCCCGATCCGGCCTGCGCCTCGCGGGCACCGAGGATGCGGCGCAGCAGGAGGCGCTCACACAGCGTCCAGGCGGTGGTGATGGTGAGATAGATCGCGGCGGCGAGCGGCACGATCAGGGCCATCACCACGGTCATGTAGGGCATCCATCGCATGATCCGGGTGAGGCCGCTGAGGTCGGGCAGCGTCGGCTGGCCGGGTACCGGTGCCGGCGGGGTAGGCGGCGGGTCCTGGGGCAGCAGCAGGTATCGGCGCTGCAGCTCGGCGACTCCGGCCATCACGAGGACAAGCAGGACGTACACGGTGATGCGTGGCCAGGCCTCGCCCGAGCCGAGCAGGGTGCCGAGGTTACCGCTGAGCGGCAGCCCCGCCATGGTCTCGCTGAGCAGCGTGTTTGGTGCGCCGTGAATCTCGGGTTTGATGAACAGGCCGTAGATGGCCGAGAGCACCGGGATCTGGAGCAGCAGCGGGAGGCAGCCGGCCAGCGGCGAGGCCTTCTCGGTCTGGTAGAGCTCCATCAGCTTGCGCTGACGCACCTCGGGGTTTTTGTACTTCGCGTTGAGGGCGGCGATTTTCGGGGCGAGGCGTTTGCGGGTGATCTCGGCCTTCACCTGGGATCGGCCGACCGGGATCAGGGCGATCCGGACGAGGATGGTGAGGAGGGCCACGGCGAGTGCCGCTCCCGCCTCGGGGGCGAGCGGGGTCACGAATTCGTGGAGTCGGGAAACGAGCCAGTAGGCGCCATCCAGCAGGAGGGCGATCGGCCCAAAGGAATAGAGGTCCATGAGGGGTCCAAAAGGGTAGGAGTACGGGTGGAATCGCTGTTGGATTCCCCGTTCTCCTGCAGGAGTGAACCGCGGAGGAGCGCGCTAAGCGGGCACGCTAAAGCGCGCGTTCGAAGCGACGGCGGGGAATCCGAGGATCCCACCCGGCGCTCGAGGACGCGGTTTTCCCGAGGTGTTCGGGTTGCTCTGGCTGGGCAACCGACGCACGTTTCGCGGGTCGCGCACGCGCGTACGCGTGGCGGTATCCACCATGAAGCCGATACTCGGCAGCGCACGAGCGGCGACCACCGCGAAGGTGAACAGCAGCAGGCTGGCCACACCGGTGGTGGCGAGCATCGTGAAGCTCTGCGCGTGGACCACGTGTTCGGCAATCGCGGTAAAGAACTGCGCGAGGAAGCTCAGCAGTGTCATGCCGTCTCCCTTCGCCGTGTGTCTCTGGTCAAGTGTAACCGGTCGGCGCGCCACCGTGGCCGTCAACCGAACGGTTGACGGCCGGTCACCCGGATGGACGCTGGTGGGCGGGGGCCGCGGGGAAAAGACTGGGAGGGTCAGAATTTCCGGCTCTAAGGATCCCGATGTCACCCTCAGTTTCCACCGTCAACGCGACCGCGACCGCGGCCGGCCCCGGCTCTCGCCTGCTGCGCATCGGCCTGATCATCGCGGTCTCGATGACCACGATCGATCAGACCATCGTGGCCCTCTCCGCGCCCACCATTCAGTCCGAGCTGGGCCTCAGCCAGGACGGCCTGCAGTGGGCCGTCAACTCCTACCTCCTCGCGACCGCCGCGTTCTTCCTCCTGGGCGGGCGCCTCGCCGACCTCTTCGGGCACCGCCGCATGGTGCTGCTCGGCATCATCGGGTTCGCCGTCAGTTCATTCCTCTGCGGTGTCGCCCCCACCGGCGACCTGGCCGAGCCCTGGCTGATCGGTGCCCGCGTGCTCCAGGGGCTCTCCGGTGCCCTGATGTTCCCCGCCGCGGTGGGCCTCGTGGTGCAGTCGGTGCCGCGCGAGGGGCGCGGGCGGGCCATGGCCACGTTCTTCACCATCACCGGGGCCATGACCGCGATCGGCCCGATCGCCGGCGGCTACCTCACCCAGTGGACCTGGCGTTCGATCTTCTGGGTCAACATCCCGCTCGCGATCATCGCGCTCGTGCTGCTCATGCTTGGCCGCCGGGCCGCGGCGCTCACCCCCTCGGCCCCGGTGCGCGACCGCCGCATCGATGTGCCCGGGGCGATCCTCGTGGCCGCCGGAATGTCCCTCGTGATCTACGCCCTGCAGCGCTTCGGCGAGCTGGGCTGGGGCACCACCTGGATCTGGGTCGTCCTGGCCGCGGGTATCGCGGTCCTCGGTGCGTTCTTCTGGTGGCAAACCCGCGCGGCCGCGCCGCTGCTGACCCTGAGCGTGTTCCGCAGCCGCGGTTTCAGCGTCTCGGCCCTCGCGGTGATGATCGCAAACATCTCGTTTGTGCCGATCTTCTTCTTCCTCAGCGTGTACGGCCAGCTTTCGCTCGGCCTTACCGCCTCGGTCACCGGTCTGCTGTTCCTGAAGCTCTTCCTCGGTTTTGCGCTGGGTGCCCGGATCGGCTCGCGCCGCTACGACCGCCGCGGCATCCGCACCGTGCTCCTCATCGGTGGGCTGGCCGGTGCCGCCGGCTTCGCCTGGCTCGCTCTGGTGGCCGGCAATCTGAATATCGACGGCTTCTCCTTCTTCAACCCGCAGACCGCCCCCATCGCCCTCGCCGGCTTCGGAATCGGTTTCATGCTCACCGCCGCGAGCACCGACGCCATCAACCAGGCCCCGAACACCGGCTACGGCGAGGTCACCGGCATCACCCAGACACTCAAGAACTTCGGTGGCGCACTCGGCATGGCCGTGATCGCGAGCATCGTCAGCGGGCGACTCACCACCCTGCTCACCGACTCCCTCGGTAGGTTTGGGGCGAGCCCGAGTGATGTCCAGCACGTGGTCAACCAGGTCACCGGTGCGGGCTCGGGCCAGGCGTCCTCGCTTCCGTCCGGAATCCCCGCTCAGGCCGCGAAGCAGATCCTCGAGTGCGTGAAGCTCGACTACGCCCACGCCGCCCAGTGGGGGTTCACCGCGATGGCGATCGCGATGGGGCTCCTGGTCGTCCTGGCCCTGGTATCCCCGAGAAAACGCTGAGCGGAACGCCCCGCGTACCGCGCTCGGCCGTGTTCCGGGTAGCGTAGGGAAAATGAGTGCTATTCAGCGGCGGGTGCCGCGTCGTTTCCACCCCGGTGGTGCCACGCGCGGTGGCCCGCTGCTGATCGCCACGATCGCGGGAGCGCTCGCCCTCGGCGGGTGCTCCCCGCTGGGCGCATCGGGAGACCTGGGTGCCTACACCGATGAGATCCGTGACATCCCCGGGGTGACCCTGGCCACCGGGACCGAACGGACCGGCAATCATCTCTCCCGGGAGACCACTCTGCACGTCGAAATGGATGCCCGCGCCGACGTGTTGAACGCGGTGCGGTCTCGGGTCTGTCAGGCCGGTGCGTTCTCGGCCCAGACCACCGAATACGTGGTCGCGACCGCACACACCCGGGTGAACTGGTCCGTCTCGGGGTGCCCCGACCTGGACGTTGACCCAATCGCGATCGCCACGGCCGCCGAGTCCACCGGCATCACCGCGGCCATCACGCTCAGCCGAAGCGATCGAGTCGCGGCGCGAATCACCGAGACCGCCGGGCTGGCCCAGACGCTGCCCATCGCGCGGGCCATCGCCCCCGCGCTCGAGGATGCGCCCACACTCCTGAGCGGAGACGGCGTCGAGGTGCACGCGGAGAACCGCGCCGAGCTCACCCGGGTTCTCGAGGATTCCACCGCGGTTTCCGCCGAACGGCCGATCACCGCGCTGCAGTACACCGACGTCCTGATGCTCGCACTCCCCGCGGGCGGCGACCCGACGGCGGTCAGTGCCGCGTTTGAGGCCCGCGATCCCGAGGCCGCCGCGGCACACCCCGTGGTGATCGTGCCCGGCACGAGCATCGCCCCCGCGGAGTCCGAACGGCCAGATACCACCGCGCTCGTGGCCTGGCTGGGCGAGCGCGGTTACGCGACCGAGGCGGCCACGAACAACCGGGTGAGCGTAGCGCTGCCAAACATCGACACCGTCGAGACACTGAGTGCGGAGATCGCCGAGCGCAACACCGGGCGCGCGGCCGTCTCGCTCACGGTGGCCGCGCAGGGCCCCGGGCAGCCGGCGTTTACCACCGTCCCGCACCCTGCCTTCCGCGCACTCACCACCCGAAACAACCCGTATCCGGGCTATGCCGATCTCTACCGGGCGGCCACGGCGAACGGCCTGGCCACCGCCATCGAGCTCTCCCCCACCAGCCTGCGCGTCACCACGGCTTCCGAAGCCCCCGCCGGGGAAGAGGAATCAACCCTGCTGTTCCGGCTCGCCCAGGAGCGTCAGATCCCCGAGGTGTACCTCAACGGCCAGCCCCTCGTGGTCTCGCCCTAGGGCCCGCCCACACGCCAAAACGGCGGGCCCCGAGGAAAACCTCGGGGCCCGCCGTTTTACGTTGACCGGTTACGCGATGGTGAAGGTCGCGCGCAGTACGTCCTCGGAGCGCGAGGACTTACCCACGCGCAGCTCGAAGGCACCGGCCTCGACGATGCGGTTGCCCTTGGCATCCACGATCGTGCACTCGGCCGCCGGCAGCTCGATCTCCACGGTCTTCGACTCGCCCGCGGCGACGTCGACCTGGGTGAAGGTCTTCAGCTCCTGGTCGGCCCAGCTGACCGAGGTCACGGTGTCGCTGACGTACACCTGCACGGTCTCGCGCGAGGGGCGTGCACCGGTGTTGGTGAGGGTCAGCGAGGCGCGCACGGTGTCCGCAGCGGTCAGGTTGGTGTCCGCAATAACCAGGTCGGAGTACTCAACCGTGGTGTACGACAGGCCCTGCCCGAACTGGAATGCCGGGGTCTGGGTCAGGTCGGCGTATCGGTTACCGTGCTGGCCACGGATCTGGTTGTAGTAGGTCGGCTGCTGACCGGAGTGACGGGCAAACGAGATCGGCAGGCGCCCCGAGGGCTCGATCAGGCCCAGCGCGAGCTCGGCAATGGCGCGGCCACCCTGCATACCCGGGTTTGCGACCCAGAGCAGTGCGGCGGCGTTCAGGGCCGACTCCGGCAGGACCAGCGGCTTCGAGGCCAGCAGCACCACGATCATCGGGGTGCCGGTCTCGGCCAGGGCATCCAGCAGCGCGATCTGGCCACCGATGAGCTCCAGGGTTGCGGTCGAACGACCCTCACCCACGAGCTCGATGCGGTCACCCACGACGGCCACAACGTAGTCGGCGTCCTTCGCGGCGGCCACGGCCTCGGCGATCTGTGCGGCATCCGGTGCCGTCGGAACCACGACCTGCGGGCGCGGCTGACCATCCGGGAAGAACTCACCCTCGGGGTCGGCGGCGAGGGTCAGGATGTCGGCACCCTGGGCGTAGGACACGCTCCAGTCGGCGGGGGTGTGCGCACGCAGACCATCCAGCACGGTGGTGATCATCTCGCGCGGGTGACCCTCGGGGAACCAACCGGCCTGGCCGGAGTTACCCGCCCAGTCACCCAGCTGGGTCTGTGCGTCATCGGCCAGCGGACCAACCACGGCGATCTTCTTCGCGGCACCGGTTCCGGCGGCACGGCCGGACTCATCGGCGACAAAGCCACCCTCGAGCGGCAGTACGCCATCGTTGTTCAGCAGTACCAGCGAGTGGCGAGCCACCTCGAGGTTCAGCGCGGTGTGGTCCTCGTGACCAACCAGGGCCTCCTGAGCGGCCACATCGGGGTGACGCGGGTCCTCGAACAGGCCCAGCTCAAACTTCAGGGTTAGGATGCGGGCCACCGCGGGGTGCAGCTCGGCCTCGGTCAGCATGCCCTTCTCGATGGCCTCGAGGGCGCCCTCGTAGAACTTCGGGGTGGTCATGACCATGTCGTTACCGGCCTTAACGGCGGCAGCGGCGGCGTGAGCGTAGTCCGGCTGAACCTGCTGCTCCCAGACCATGCGGCCCACGTTGTCCCAGTCGGTGATGAGGGTTCCGGTGTAGCCCCACTCGCCGCGCAGAACGTCGTTCAGCAGCCAGTCGTTGACGGTGATCGGCACACCATCGGTGCTCTGGTAGCCGAGCATGAAGGTGCGGCAACCCTCGCGGGCAACCCGCTCGAACGGCGGCAGGAACCAGGAGCGCAGCTTGCGCGGGGAGATGTCGGCCTCGGAGGCGTCGCGGCCACCCTGGGTCTCGGAGTAACCGGCGAAGTGCTTCGCGGTCGCGAGAATGGCCGAGGGGTCGTTCAGGCCCTTGCCCTGGTATCCACGAACCATCGCGGAGGCCAGCTCACCGATCAGGTGCGGGTCCTCACCGAAGGTCTCGTCCACGCGACCCCAGCGGAGGTCGCGGGCGATGCAGAGCACCGGGGAGAAGGTCCAGTGCACACCGGTGGTGGCGGTCTCGATCGCGGTCACGCGGGCGACCTGCTCGGTCAGCTCGGCGTCCCAGGTGCCGGCCATACCGAGCTGGGTCGGGAAGATCGTGGCACCCTTCCAGAACGAGTTACCGTGGATGCAGTCCTCGCCCACCAGCAGCGGAATGCGCAGCTCGGTCTCGGCGGTCAGCTCGTGTGCACGCACCACGCGCTCGGGCGAGGTGTGCAGGATCGACCCAACGTGCTTGCCCAGCACGTGGTCATCGAGGTCGTCACGGGCATCCAGCTGGAGCATCTGCCCAACCTTCTGCTCACGGGTCATCCGACCCAGCAGGTCTTCTACCCGCTCGGCGATCGACAGGTCGGGGTTCAGGTACGGAAGCGTAGTCATGAAACGTAAGTCCTTAGATGGTCGGGGGCCGACCGGGTTGATGCGGGTGTAAGGGGCGAACGAGCCGCCCCGCAAAGGGCCCCCTCCTCCACCGGGAGAAGGGGGCCGATTGGTCTGATTACCGAGCGGTGGTGTCGTCCGGATTTGCGGGTGCGGGCGGCGCCACCGGAGTGACGGCGTCCAGGTCAACCGCGGGGCTCGCGTGGCGAGGTGCCGAGGCCGCTCCGTCATCGGGCTGGGTGCCCGAGGTCGGAGTGGTCCGCACGGCGGTCACGCTCGAGGTCACCTTGATGCCCTTCTTGCGCATTTCGCGGGCACGCTCACCGGCGCTACGCAGGCGCGGGTTCACGTACTCGTCGATACCGAAGTTGATCAGCGAGAGGGCCATACCCAGCAGCGCGATGCAGAGACCGGCGGGAACGTACCACCACCAGAAGTCCGGGAAGGCACCGTTCTGCTGTGCCCAGAACAGGATCGTTCCCCAGTTCAGGTTGGTGATCGGGATCACACCGATGAAGGCCAGGGTGGTCAGACCCAGGACGGCAGCGGTCACGGTACCCACGAAGCTCGAGGCGATGATCGCGATCAGGTTGGGGAGCATCTCCACCGCGATGATGCGGTACAGCGGCTCACCGTTGGCGCGGGCGGCCTGGACGAAGTCCCGGTTACGCAGCGACATGGTCTGGGCGCGCAGCACGCGGCTACCCCAGGCCCAACCGGTCAGCGCCAGCACACCGGCGATGAGCAGGAGGCTCGGGTTCTCGTACTGCGAAGCCACGATGATCATCAGCGGCAGGGCCGGGATCACGAGGAACACGTTGGTGATGGCCGAGAGCGACTCGCTCTTCCAGCCACCCATGTAACCCGCGGTCACACCGATGATCACGGCGATCAGGGTGGCGATGATACCGGCCGCGAAGCCCACCACCAGCACACCACGGGTTCCGTAGATCAGCTGGCTGAGGACGTCCTCACCCATGTGGGTGGTGCCGAGCCAGTGGGTGGACGACGGGCCCTGGCGCAGGGCGCTGAAGTCCTTGTCCAGCGGGCCGTAGGGGGCCAGCAGGTCACCAAAGATCGCAACGAGAACGAAGAATCCGAGAATGCACAGACCGGTGATCGACTTTCCGTTACGGAACATCGAGAAGGCCTGAGCAAACTTGGTGAACGGGGTCTGCTTACGCGCGGTGCGGGGAGCGGGATCGGCTACTGCGGCCATTACCGCGGTTTCGGGCTGAGTCATGGTCTAGGCCTCCGACTGACGGGTGCGCGGGTCGAGGATCGCGTAGGCGACATCGGCGAGGATGTTGGCCACCAGGATGGTCAACGTGATGATCAGGAACAGACCCTGCATGAGCGGGTAGTCCTTCGCGTTGGTGGCGTCAAGCAGCAGCTTTCCCACACCGGGGTAGGAGAACACGAGCTCCATGACCAGGGTTCCACCCACGATGAATCCGAGCGACAGCGCGAAGCTCGAGAGCTGCGGCAGCACGGCGTTGCGGGCGGCGTAGTTGATGAGGACCTTGCGCGGCGGCAGACCCTTGGCCTGAGCCACGGTGACGTAGTCCTCGTCCATGACGGTGACCATCATGTTGCGCATACCGAGGACCCAACCACCGAGCGAGGACACCACGATGGTGAGCGCGGGAAGCGTTCCGTGGTTGATGACCTGCCCGATGAAGTCCCAGGTGAGTTCGGGGCTCGCCCCCTTGTCATACGCGTGTGAGGCGGGGAACCAGCCAAGGGTGGTGGCGAAGAACGCAATCGCGATCAGACCGAGCCAGAAGTAGGGGACGGTGGAGAAGAAGGTGGTGATCGGGATCAGGGCGTCTGCCTTGGATCCACGACGCCAACCGGCGTAGGCACCGAGGGTGGTACCGATCACGAACGAGATGATCGTGGCAATACCGACCAGACCGATGGTCCAGGGCAGGGCCGAGGCGATCACGTCGGTGACCGGGGCGAGACCCTTGGAGAAGGAGCGGCCCAGGTCGCCGCTGAGGAGCAGCTTCCAGTAGCTGATGTACTGCTCGAGGAGGGACTGGTTCTTGTCCAGACCAAACAGGGTGCGCAGCGCCGCTGCGGCATCCGGGCTGATCAGACCCTGGTTCTTGGCGATGTACGCCGAAACCGGGTCACCCTTCAGGAATCGGGGCAGGAAGAAGTTGATCGTGATCGCCGCCCAGGCGGTGAACAGATAGAACGCTGTGCGTCGCAGGAAGAATCTCACGGGGTTCAGCTCCGGGGGGAAGTCGTGCCGGGCGCCGCGAAGTGCTTGTCCGGGTTGGGCGAGGCATCCCGCAGTTCACGCGTGTAGGCGTGCTGCGGGTTCAGGATGACGTCATCGGCGTTACCGCGCTCAACCACGACACCGCGGTTCAGCACCATAATCTCGTCCGAGAAGTGACGGGCGGTCGCGAGGTCGTGGGTGATGTACAGCACACCCAGGTTGTTCTCGCGCTGCAGGTCGGCAAGCAGGTTCAGCACGCCGAGGCGGATCGACACGTCAAGCATCGAGACGGGCTCGTCGGCGATCAGCAGCGACGGACGCGAGGCGAGGGCGCGGGCGATGGCCACGCGCTGACGCTGTCCACCGGAGAGCTCGTGCGGGCGACGATCAATCACGTCGTTCGGCTCGAGGCGCACGCGCTCCAGGAGGCGATACACCTCGTTCTCGACCTCTTCGTTCGGCACAACCTTGTCGAGGCGCAGCGGGCGCTCGATGTGGTGGCGGATGGTGTGGTACGGGTTCAGCGAGGCGAAGGGGTCCTGGAAGACCATGCGGACCTGCTGACGGTAGCTGCGCAGGGCGCGGCCGCGACGCGGGATCGGCTTGCCATCGAGCAGAACCTCACCGGAGGTGGCGCGCTCGAGCTGGGTCAGGATCTTCGCGATGGTGGACTTACCACTACCGCTCTGGCCCACCAGGGCGATGGTCTTGCCGGAGGTCAGGGTGAAGTTCACCTTGTCCAGGGCGAGGAAGTCACCGGTACCGCGGATGCGGTAGCGCTTGGTGACGTCTTTGAATTCGAGGGTCGTCATGGCGATTACGCTCCAGTCTCTACGGAGGAGGTGCCACGAACGAAGTCGCCGCGCTCACCGGTCAGGCTCGGGAACGAGGCGAGAAGCTTGCGGGTGTACTCGTGCTCCGCGTGGTGGTAGATCTGCTCCGCGGTGTTGATCTCAACAACCTTGCCCGCACGCATGACGGCGATTCGGTCGGAGATTTCCAGCAGCAGCGGAAGGTCGTGGGTGATGAAGATCACCGAGAATCCGAATTCCTTGCGCAGGTCGGAGATCTGCTGAAGGATTTCGCGCTGCACGAGCACGTCGAGCGCGGTGGTGGGCTCGTCCATGATCATGAGCTGCGGCTTGAGGGCCAGGGCCATGGCGATCATGACGCGCTGACGCATACCACCGGAGAGCTCGTGCGGGAAGGCACGCAGGCGATCGCGGCCCACGCCGACGATCTCCAGCAGTCGAGCGGATTCCTCGTGGCGCTCGGCACGGGAGAGCTCGGGGCGGTGGGTCGTGAAGACGTCGCCGAGCTGCTTGCCGATGTTGACCACGGGGTTCAGGGCGTTCATCGCGCCCTGGAAGACCATGGAGGCCTTGTTCCAGCGGAACGCACGCATCTGCTTTTCGTCGAGGGAGTTGAGGTCGATGTCCTCGCCGGCCTTGTCGTGGAAGATGGCCGAGCCCTGAGTAATCACGGCCGGCGGCTTCAGCAGACGCTGGATGCCATAGGCGAGGGTGGTCTTGCCACAGCCGGATTCACCGGCGAGGCCGAGGATTTCGCCGCGCTTCAGCGTGAGCGACACGTCGCGCACGGCTTCAACGGGCGGATCCACGTCGTACATCACACTGAAGTTCGAGACCGTCAGCAGATTGTCGGAGGTCACAATGCGTTCCTGATTCTTGTCAAGCGTCATGTCTTAAGCGGGGATGGGGGAAGACATGAGAAACCCGTGGGCGGGGGTGGGGTGCGTGTGCACCCCACCCCCGTCACGATGGTGACGTGGATGGTGCCGCAGCAGCGATGCGCGGTCCCTCTCGCGTCACGAGAGGTGTTGCAGTGCGAACGTTAGTTCGCGGCCTTCAGCTTGGTGAGGATGAGGACCGAGTTGACCTGAGTGGGGTCAGAGGGTGCGTACGGGTCCTTCGCGTCCGGCCAACCCACGTAGTTACGCGTGTTGTAGGTACCGATGTACGGACGGGTTCCGATTGCCATTGCGGGGACGTCCTCAACGAAGATCTGCTGGACCTTGTCGAGAGCGGCGGTGCGGGCTGCGTCGTCGGTTGCGTTAGCGTAGGCGGCGAGCTCGGCGGTGGCCTCAGGGTTGTCGTAGCGACCGAAGTTGTAGTCGGCCTGCTCACCGATGGGCTTCAGGTACATGCCGCCCATGGTGTTGTTGTAGATGTTGTACGGGGTTGCGCCGGTGTCGGTCCAGTGCAGGATGGCGTCGAAGTCACCCTTGCTCTTGTTGTCCCACCAGGTGTCCGAGTCGGGGGTGTTGACCTTGGCGTCAACGCCGAGGGCCTTGACCGAGCTCTGGATCAGGCTGATGCCGGTCACGTAGTCGTTCCAACCCTGCGGAACCGAGAGGGTGAACTCAACCGGGTTGCCCTTGGGGTCAACCAGCTTGTCGCCCACACCGGTGTAACCGGCGTCGGTCAGGATCTTCTTGGCTGCGTCAACGTCAACCTTGTAGTCCTTGCCCTTGTACTCGGCCTGGATGAAGGAGTCACCGGCCGGGGTCGGCAGACCGGTGATCGACTTGATCGCCGGAACCGCGCCCTCACGAGCGACTTCCTGGTGCTTGTGACGGTCGATCACGTCGTTGATCGCCTGGCGGAAAGCCTTGTTGTCGAACGGAGCCTTGGTGGTGTTGACGTACAGTGCGTCGATGCCCAGACCTGCGGCAGCCCACTGACGGTTGTGCTCCTTGTCCTTGTCCAGGAACGCGGACTGCACGTTCGGAATGAAGGCCTGAGCCCAGTCGGCGTCGCCGGAGGCGAGGGCGGTGGTCAGAGCGGTGTTGTCGTTGTAGGACACGTAGTACAGCTTCGGGACGGCGAGCTTGCCACCCCAGTAGTCGTCGCGAGCGGTGAGCTCAACGGACTGGGTGTCGAACTTGGTCAGCTTGTACGGACCGGTTCCGACGGCTTCCTTGAACTCGTAGGTAGCCGGGTCCTTGACGCCCTCGTAGATGTGCTTGGGGACGATGCGCTTGTGCAGCACCTTCTCCTGCTTCACGAACATCGAGTTCTCGAAGTCCAGGGTCACCTTGCCGTCGGCGTTGGTGATCTTGGTGAGGCCGATGGCGTCGATGTCGAGTGCCGGGTGGTCCAGGAAGAGCTGGAAGGTGAAGGCGATGTCGTCGGCGGTGAACTTCTTGCCGTCGTTCCAGGTGGCCTTGTCTTCGGGGGTCAGGGTGACCGACTTGAAGTCGGGGGACCACTCGATGGTCTTTGCGAGCCACGGACGAACCGGCTCGCTCGGGTCTGCGAGGTTTACGAGACCGAGGGGCTCAAGGATCGAGTTGATGTAACCGAGCTTGAGTGCCGAGGAGTCGCCGACCCACGGGTTGTTGGACTGGGTTGCGATCGCACCGTCCGGCTTGGCGATGGTCAGCGCGGCGCCGGCCTTGCCTTCAGCAGGCTTTTCACCGTTGTTGCCTGCGGCACAACCGGTGAGCGCCAGAGCTGCTGCCAGCCCCAGGGCGACCAAAGAGGACTTCTTCGTCATTTCTCTCTCCTACATAGGATGGGCGTTTTGGAGCGTCCTGCTCCAAAACGGTTATTCACTGTGAATGCGGACACCCGGATGGGCGTGTCCAGCCGCGGGCTGTGTCTCCAGCCCGTTCCCCGATGGTGATGCGCCATCGGTTTTGCGGCTACCGGTCTTGCCTGATCGCCACCTGCTCGCAACCCTGTGAGACCCTGACTGCCGGGAGGACAAAAAAATATCCGGCTCGCGCAAAGGAGCCGGGAAGCGCCTCATTGCGGGTAGACATAGTGTCGTTATCCCTCAATCCCAGCGACGGAGTGAACCCGTTTTCACGCACCCGACCGTGTGCCATTTCCCGTGGGGCGGGAATGCACGCGGATGCGTTCATCGAGTACTCCTCGTCATTGAGACCGGTAATCTTCTGAAAGGTTACCGGCTTGTCAGTAAGTTTTCAAGTGCGCCGCGATCAAGACTGCGCTATCCTCCTAAATACAGACGCGACACGTGCCGTGCACGTCAGAATATATTCAGGTGATTCCGCGTCAGAGCAGACTTCATTACGGTTGAGCAACATTGCCGCCGCAACGACGCGCATGCAGATTAGAGGGGGTGCCCGTCCGTGGCCACCGCAAAGAAACAGACACGTTCGCGTCCGGAGACGATTGCCCGGCGACGCGAGATCCTGCGTGCCGCAACGGATATCTTCGGCTCCAAGGGCTCGGTGAACGGCACCCTGACCGATATCGCCGATCAGGTGGGAATGACCCACGCCGGCATCCTGCACCACTTTGGGTCGAAGGATCTCCTGCTCATGGAGGTGCTCACCTACCGTGACGAGTCCGACGTGGACCACCTCGAGGAAAAGCACATCCCCACGGGAATCGAGTTCTTCCGCCACCTGGTGCGCACCGCCTTCTCCAACGCGCAGCGCGCCGGACTGGTGCAGCTGTACGCCGTGCTGTCCGCCGAGTCCGTGACTGACGATCACGCGGCACGCGACTACTTCGTCGATCGCTACCGTAACCTTCGCCAGGAGGCAATCGAATCGTTTGAATTGCTGTGTGCCCAGCGCGAGGTGGAGGCCCCGGACACCGTGGCCCACGCGGCGGCGGCGATCCTCGCCGTGATGGACGGCCTGCAGATTCAGTGGCTGCTCGATCCCGAAAACCTGCTGCTCGGCGAGGCGAGCGAATTCGCTATCGAGGCCATCGTCTCGGCCGTGGTCAACCCGCAGCCCTCCCCGCTGCGCGAGCCCGCCCTGGAGACCTCCGCCGAATAGCTCCGCGCCCGATTCAGGCTCCCCCGCTATAGTGGAGGGGTTTGATCACGGACGAAAGGGGGAGCATGAACGGCCGAATCACCGCGCGCGCCGCGCTCTCCCCGCGCACCCTGCTCGTTTTTGGCATGCTGCTGGCGCTCATCA
Source organism: Mycetocola tolaasinivorans (assembly GCF_003667565.1). Classification (GTDB taxonomy): domain Bacteria; phylum Actinomycetota; class Actinomycetes; order Actinomycetales; family Microbacteriaceae; genus Mycetocola; species Mycetocola tolaasinivorans. The sequence goes on along the minus strand of NZ_RCUX01000002.1, from coordinate 296,606 downwards.
CCGTGGCCCTGATGGCACCGCGCTGCACGAGTGCCGCGCAGGTTTTGCGCGCCCCGGTAGCGGCCGTGGCGCTGCCCACCGCCCAGGAACCGGCGACCGTCGCGGTAGTGGCCACGGACGCCCAGCCCGCGGGAGCCCACACCGAGGCCCCCTCCGCTGAGAGTACCCCGTTCTGCGCGCCCACCGGCCCGAACACCGAATCCGTGCACGGCGCCCGCACCATCGATCAGCACACCGCCTTCTCCGGGGAGTACGTCACCACCATCGCGCTCGGTCTCGAACCGATCGTGTTTGCCGTCTCCCCCACCTGCTCGCACTCCCCCGCGGCACCGCTGCCGCAGGATCTCGGGATATCGCGCACCTAGGAGCTCACGGGAATCCGACCCCGTACCCTCACCCGCGTTCGCGCACCCCGGCACCGCCCTCCACCTCCGTGGCCCGAGGCGGCAGCCCCCGCATACTCTTGAGCGCCCCGACCCCGCTGGGGAAGCGGTCTCCTCATCAAGGACAATTTAATGACTCAACGTCGCACCACCCTTATCGTTTCCGGCTCCGTGCTCGCGGCCGCCGCGATCGGCGTCATGATCTGGGCCGGGTCCACCGGTTCCGGTGACACCGCCCCCACCTCACCCATCGCCGAGAGTTCCGCCCCCGGCGCGAACACCGCCGGCGAGGAGCAGCCCGTGCTGGATCTCGCCCGCCGCATCGAGGGCGACCCGCTGGCCCTCGGCCCCGTGGATGCCCCGGTAACCCTCGTCGAGTTTGCCGACTACCGCTGCCCGTTCTGCGGGGTGTTCTCGCGTGACAGCATGCCGCAGATCATCTCCGAGTTTGTCGATTCCGGCCAGCTGCGCGTCGAGTGGCGCGACCTTCCGGTCTTCGGGGAGGACTCGGTGGCCGCCGCCGTCGCCGCCCGAGCCGCCGGAGAGCAGGGCATGTTCTGGGAGTACCACGACGCGATCTTCGAGGCCGCCCCCGAGCGCGGCCACCCCGACTACCCGCGCGAGCGCCTGCTCGAGTTCGCCGCCCAGGTGAAGATTCCCGACATCGCGAAGTTCACCGCCGACCTCGATAGGCCCGAACTCACCCAGGCAGTCATCCGCGACCTCGGTGAGGGCACCTCGCTCGGCGTGAACTCGACCCCGGTGTTTGCGGTCAACGCTACCCCGATCGTGGGCGCTCAGCCGCTGTCGGTCTTCCAGGAGGTCATCCGTCAGGAGCTCGCGAAGGCCGGCCGCTAGGCATGGATATCGGTTACGCCGGGGCACTCCTCGGCGGCGTTCTGACGCTCTTTAGTCCCTGCTCGGTCATGCTGCTGCCGGCGTTTTTCGCCTACGCGTTCGCGAGCCCCACGAAGCTTCTGCAGCGCACGGGAATCTTCTATCTCGGCCTGCTGATGACCCTCGTGCCGCTCGGCCTGCTGGCCGGCGCGCTGGGTTCCCTGCTCACGCAGAACCGCGGCGTCCTGGTGAGCGTGGCCGCGGGAATCGTGATCCTGATCGGTCTCCTCCAGCTCATCGGCGTCAACATTCCAGGTCTCAATCGCGGGGCAGTGGGCGAGGGCACCTCGGCCATTTCGGTGTTCATACTCGGAGCGGTATATGGCGTCGCGGGGGTGTGTGCCGGGCCGATCCTCGGCTCGGTACTCACCGTTGCCGCCACGGGTGCGAACCCCGTGTACGGCGGCATCATGCTCGCGATCTTCGCGCTGGGGATGGCCCTGCCGCTCGGCCTGCTCGCCCTGGTCTGGACCCGCTTCCGGGTGGGTGAGCGCGGCTGGCTGCGCCCACGCCGGGTACGGATTGGTCGCTGGGAGAACTCGATCTGGATGATCGTTTCGGGCGTGCTCTCGATCGGCATCGGTGTGCTGCTCCTCGTGACCGAGGGCACCGCGTCCCTCGGCGGAATCTTCACCGTGGGCACACAGTACCGGGCCGAGTCCTGGGCGGCCGAAACCGCGGGCCAGGTGCCCAACGTGACGTTTGTACTGGTGGCCGTGGCCATGCTCGTGATCGTGGGGGCGCTCGTGTTCTGGCGTTCGCGGCGCAACCGCGCGGCGGCCGCCGAGGCTGCCGAAGTCGCTGCCTAGCCACACACGAGTGCGCCGCCCGGGAAACGGATCGTTTTCCGGGCGGCGCATTTTTGTTGTGAGTGCGGACTACACGCGCACGTAGGCGAGGTCGGTAGCCCCGCGGCCGGCGCGACGCCCCTTCTCCTCGAAGGTCGTGAGCACGCGCCCCTCGAAGCGCTCGGTCACGCCGTCGCTCCCCGGGATCAGCGGCACCAGGTCGGCGCGATCGCGCAGTACCTCACGCATGTGATCCGCATAGGGTTCCCAGTCGGTGGCAAGACGCCAGATGCCACCGGGGCGCAGCACGCGCGCCAGCTGGGTCGCGAAGTCCGGCTGCACCAGGCGGCGCTTGTGATGGCGAGCCTTGTGCCAGGGATCCGGGAAGAACACCCAGATCTCGTCAAGGCTCGCGGCCGGCAGCGCATCCAGCACCTCGGGCGCATTCGCCTCGATCAGGCGCAGGTTCGGGGCACCCCCGGCGCGATCGGCGAGCGAGATGGCCTGGGCAATCCCCGCGAGATACACCTCGACCGCCAGAAAGTTGGTTTCCGGGTTCGCCAGCGCGGCCGCCGAAACACACTCGCCCATGCCCGAACCAATCTCCACGACGGTGCGCGCGGTGCGGCCGAACTCGGTGGGCAGGTCAAGGGTGACCTCCGGTGAAATCGACGTGGACGCGTGTGCCCGCGGCACATCGATCAGGTAGTCGGACCCGACGCGGTTCAGCGCGGAGTCCTGCCCCGCCGTGAGACGTGCAGACCGGCGCACAAACGAGACCGGGTAGGGGCGATACTCCGCCGGCACACCCTCGGGGTTCGGCACCACCGGCGCGCGGCCACCGGGCACGGGTGCCGCGGGGTGGGGGTCGGGTGCGGGGGTCGACGTCATCAAAAAACCTCTGGATTGGGTAGGGGCACGCGAGTGCGTGAGTATCGATTTTACGGGACCGCCGCGGGCCAGGCCAATCGAGAACGGCCCGGGGATAAACGAGAACGGGCCCCGGAGCAACAACGCGAGGTTGAAGATCCGGGGCCCGCCCAGCAGGTGGTTATCCCTGAGGACTAGCCCTGCTGTTCGCGACGCGAACGTCCGAGGAGCAGCGCTCCCCCGGCGAGCAGCAGCAGGGCTGCGGCGCCACCGCCCCAGAGCAGCGCGGCATCCGCACCGGTCGAGGACAGTCCGTCCGGCTTACCCGGAACCGTCGGGGGCACGGAGGTGCCCGGGTCGGTGGGGTTTCCCGGCTCGGTCGACGGGTCGGTCGGCGGGTTGCTCGGGTCGGTCGACGGATCCGGCGACGGGGTGGTCACCCCGCCGGTCGGCTTCAGCACCACACCGGCATCCCAGGTCGGGTCAATACCCTCGGTGGCGTCGATGCGGAACGCGGTGTAGTCGTGAGTCAGGCTGGCGTTGTCATCACCCAGCACGATCTCGCGGGTCCAACCGGTCACGTGGTCGGCGTCCGAGTCACGGCCGCTCTGCTCGCCATCGGCGTTCAGGGTGGTGAACTCGTACAGCTTTGCCTGCTCCTCGGTCAGTTCGAAACGAACCTTGTAGGTGCCTGCGGCCAGGTTATCGAAGACGTAGCGTCCGGCCTTGTCGGTGGTCGTCCGGGCAATTTCCTTACCCGCGGCATCGGTCAGGATGACGCCCACACCCGGCAGCGGCTTCTCGTTCGCGTCCTGGACACCGTTCTTGTTGGTGTCGATCCACACGTAGTCACCGATGGCGTACGACTTGGTCACAAAACCGAAGTCGAGCGAGGAGTCGCGGTCACCGTTGTTGACGAGCGGGCCGGATACGGCCTCCCAGCTGGAGGAGTCCTTCTCGCGGTCCTTGCCCTGACCGGGCTTGGTCGGGGTGTAGGGCTTCAGCGCTTCGATCGTTCCGGCATCATCCCGAACAATCTTGACGGTGTAGTGCTCACCCTTGCCGAGTGCCGGCAGGTTATCAAACGAGTACTCGCCGTTGGCACCGGTGACGGTGGGCTCGACGGGCTTGCCGAAGATGTCGGTCACGGGGCCGTTCGGGCCCACCAGCTCGAGCTTCACACCGGGGATACCGGGCTCGCCAGGCTGCTGGATTCCATCACGGTTGGTGTCAACCCAGACGAAGTCACCCACGGACACTGCCTTGCGGATGAATCCGAAGTCCAGGGTGTCATCGCGGTCGCCATCCTTCACCAGGTCGCCGGAATCGGCGGTCCAGGTGGAGGAGTCCTTTGCGGTGTCGGTGCCCTTTCCGGCATCGGTCGGGGTGTAGATCTCGAGCGCCTTCTTGGTTCCCTCGTCGTCGCGCACGATCTTCACCGTGTACTTCTCGCCGGGCTGCAGTGCGGGCAGGTCGATGAACTCGTAGAATCCATCCTCGTTGGTCACGGTCGGCTCGACGGGCTTACCGAAGACATCGGTTACCGGGCCGTTCGGGCCCACCAGCTCCAGCTTCACGCCGGGGATACCGGGCTCACCCGGGGTCTGCAGACCGTCGCGGTTGAAGTCAACCCAGACGAAGTCACCCACGGAAACGCTCTTGCGCACGAAACCGAAGTCGAGGGTTTCGTCGTGCTCACCGTCGTTCACCAGGTCGCCGGACTCGGCTTCCCAGGTGGAGGAGTCGGTCTTGGAATCGCCGATGTTCTCCTTGGTGGGGATGTAGGGCTCGAGGGCCTTCTTGGTACCCTCGTCGTCCTGCATGATCTTCACCGTGTAGTGCTGACCGGCCGGCAGGGCGGGCAGACCATCGAAGGTGTACCAGCCGTTTTCGTCGGTCACGGTCGGCTCTACGGGCTCACCGTTGACGTTGGTCACCGAGCCGTTCGGGCCCACCAGCTCAAGCTTTACGCCGGGGATGCCGGGCTCGCCAGGCTGCTGGATGCCGTCGCGGTTGGTGTCGACCCAGACGAAGTCACCCACGGAAACGCTCTTGCGAACGAAACCGAAGTCCAGGGTGTCATCGCGGTCACCATCGTTCACCAGGTCACCCGAGGTGGCGGTGTCGGTGGAGGAGTCCTTGGCACCGTTCTTTCCGTCACCCGGGGTGGTCGGAGTGTAGTGCTCAAGCGCCGTCTTCGTGGACGGGTCGGTGTACACGATCGAGACGGTGTAGTGCTGACCGGCCGGCAGGGCGGGCAGGTCATCGAACGAGTAGTTGCCGTTCTCGTCGGTGGTTGCGTTACCCACCGGCTCGCCGAAGACGTTGGTCACGGCACCGTCGGGGCCGGTGATCGAGAGCACAACACCGGGGATGCCGGGCTCGTTGTCATCCTGCAGTCCGTCACGGTTGGTGTCGGCCCAGACGAGGTCACCCACGGATACGCTCTTGCGTACCACGCCGGCGTCCCAGGTCGGGTCAATACCCTCGGTGGCGCCAATTTCGACGCCCGGGTAGGTCTTCGTCAGCGACGCGTTCTCGTCGTTCAGGGTGATGACCGAGGTCCAACCCTGCTCGCCCGCGTTGGAATCGTTGGCACCCGTGGAGTTCTCGGCTCCGGTCTTGGTGAAGACGTAGAGCTTCGCCTGCTCCTCGGTCAGCACGAACTGAACCCTGTAGGTACCGGCGGCCAGGTTGTCGAAGAGGTACTTACCGGCGGCATCGGTCGTGGTGCTGCCCAGTTCCTTGCCGTCGGCATCGGTCAGCGTCACCGTGACACCGGCAAGCGGGGACTCGGTGGCGTCCTGGATGCCGTTACGGTTGAGGTCGATCCAGACGTAGTCACCGATGGCGTAGGTCTTGGAGACAAAACCGAAGTCGAGGCTGAGGTCCTCGTCGCCACCGTTCGGCAGAACGTTGGAGGTTGCATGTTCGGTGGACGAGTCGTTGTCGCGGTTGCCCTGACCGGTGAGGGTCGGGACGTAGGGCTTCAGCGCCTCCTTGGTACCCTCGTCATTCTGAACGATCGTCACCGTGTAGGCCTTGCCCGCGGGCAGGTTTTCAAACAGGTACTTGCCATCGGCGTCCGTGGTCTGGGTACCCACCGGGTTACCAAACACGTCGGTCACGGCGTTGCCGTTGGCATCGGTGATCGAGAGCTTCACACCGGGGATACCGGGCTCGCCCTCATCCTGAATACCGTCGCGGTTGGTGTCAACCCAGACGAAGTTACCCACGGAAACGCTCGGCGCGGTGGGGTCGTTGACGAAGTTGACCTCGGCCGGGGTCTGCACACCGTCCTTGTCCAGCTCGAAAGCGTAGGACGCGGTGGAGGGCAGGTATCCCTTGGGGGCGCGCGTCTCCACCACGGTGTACTTACCGAAGGTGGGAACGGTCAGCGCGACGGTGGCGTCGTTCTTTTTGACAACCAGGCGGCCGTCGGCAACAAACACGTTGTCCACGACGACGTCACCGGCCTCGTTCCGAACCTCGAACTTGGCGTTCGCATCGGAGATCTCGATCTCCGGGTCGGCGCTGCTGATCTTGTTGATGTTTACCGGGAAGGCGTTGGTCGGCACGATGCTCGCGGCAACGCGACCGATCTTGTTGGTGATCGCGACACCCTCGTTGTAATCCGTGATCTTCACCATGAAGTACATGGTCACGGCCTTCTTATCCGGAAGCTTTCCCTGTGCGAGAACAACCGTGTTCTTGGCCGAGTCAAAGCTCGCCTCGATCTGGCTGCCCGGGATGATGAACTTGTCGGTCGAGTAGGTGGGCTTATCGGCCTTGACCTGGTTCTCGGCGACGAAGCCCTGGAACTCCACGCCCTTCGGGAGGACGTCGGTCACGGCGTCGTTGAGTTCCTTGAAGGTACCGTGCGGGACCAGGCTGACGCGGTAAATGTAGGTGTCGTTTACCAGCTTGCCGTTCGCGTCCACCTCGGCACGCAGCGCCTTGCCGAACTCCTTGCTGGTCGGGTTGAGGACGCTCTTCTGTACCTCAAGCTCGTTTCCGAAGGAGGTGGCCGAGGAGGTGAACTCCGAGGTGTAGACGAAGTTGTTGCTCGCGCCCTCGTAGGATGCGGCGTTCTTCAGGACGACATCTTCCTTGGTGAACAGCGTCTTGATCGGCAGGTCAACCTCCACCGAGAAGGCGGCGTTCACGAAGTCATTGCCGGCCTTGAACGCCGGGGAGGCAACGAACTCGAGGTTCCCGTTGTCGGCGAGTACGGCAACGATGGTGCTGTCGCCATTACCACCGCGGCCGCCGACCTTGATGCTGGCCTGAATCTTGGCCAGGGTTTCCTCGGTCACGTTGAAGACGTCGTGGTCAATTTCGTCCACGATCTTCGAGAGACGGGCATCGCCCACGTTGGCCTTGACCTCGAAGCGATACTTCGCGCTCATCGGGGTGCCGGGCTTTGCCTGCAGCTCCGGGGTGAGGTTTCTCTTCGTGAAGGTTCGGTCATCGTCCAGCGGGATCGCGCGGTCACGCTCGGTAACCAGGGTGACGCCAGCGGCCTTCGTGATCGACTCCACGTCCGAACGCGTGGAGTAGGTGAAGGACGCCACGTTCTCCGGGCCCCAGTAGCGGTCTTCAACGGTGCGCTGGTCGTCGGGGTGGTGATCCGTCCGGATGCCCTCGAGGGAGTTCACCTGGGCCTTGACGGTGATCTTCGCGTCGGTGGTGTATTTATTACCCAGGTTGATGAAGAGGGTACCCTTCACGACAGCGTACTGGCCGACGAACTCATTTCGAGCGAAGTCTGTAGCGTCTCCATCGAAGCCTTCAGCGCGATCCAGCTTGTATCCCGTGAGGAAGTCGGTGTCCCCGTCGCGCCAGCTCATCTGCTTGGGCAGCTTGTCGCTGATCACGACGTTGCGGTCCAGCGCGTACTTGCCGCCCTCGTAGTTCGAGAACTCGGCGAGGTTCACGGTGAGGTCGTAGGTGAGGGGCACGGGCTGTGCCAGGATCTTCTTCTCTTCGTCGGAGAAGGTGATGATGGTGTCCGGGGCAAGGTTTGCCCGCTTGCCGAAGGCACCGATGCCGGCCACATTCGTCCCAAGCGTGACGGACGCGGTCTTCGTGCCCAGGTTGCTGCTTTCCAGCTTCACCGAGTTGGTAAACGTGGTGGACAGGTCCGTCGCGTTTGCGGCGTTGCGCTCGTCGTAGGTCTTCTGGAAGCCCAAACGAATGCTCTCCAGAGCGGCCGCGTTGGCAATCTGCAGGTTGTATGTGATGGTGACCTTGGTGTTTACCGTGGAGGTAGAACCGGTCAGCGTGACGGTGTTACCAGAAACGTTGGCACCCACCGAAATGGGTGCGGCGTCGGTCTTGTTCAGCCCGTTCGCATCCCAGCTCACAACGGACGCGCTCTGGACGCCGGCAAACTTCAGGCCATTGGGAATGCTGTCGGTGAGAACAAACGGGTTGCGAATGTCCTTGCTGTCGAGCACCACGGTGAACGGAATGTTCACGTCGAGGAACTCCGGGCCCATGACGACGCGGCCCTGCTTTTTGTCGATCCCAATCTCCGGCCACGTCATATTCTGGCTGGCGGTCTTTGCCAGACCGTCCTTGACGGTAGCGAGGGAGTCACCGGGCTTCTTGATGATGAAGCTGACCGGGGTGCTCACGTCCCCAACCACCCACTTGTCCTGAACCACGGTCGACTTATCAACCTGGTCGACCTGGAAACCCACACCGAAGTTACCCTGGATCAGCTCCTCGGGGATAATGTCCTTGAAGGTTACGATCAGGTCGTCTCCGTCGAGGGTAAAGCTCTCGACGGCCTCGTTATCCGAGCCGGCCTTCAGCACACCCTCGGGGATCGTGACGCCCGTGGGCAGCTTTACCCGAACCACCGCGGAGGGGGTGATGTTCGCGTAGCCGAACTCGATCGAGTAGGGCTTTCCCGGCTCATAGACGGGCTTCCCGTCGTGGTTGGCCTCACTGCCCGCGGGCATGGGCTTGATCGTGACCGTGGTGTTGCCGGCCGCGAAGGCGGGCATACTCATTCCGGTCAGAACGAGAAGAACAGACACGACTGCGGCGACGATTGCCGCGGTCCGCTTACGCATTTTGGGGGCACGGAAAAGGCCCCTCGACTCCGCGAGGGCATGACTCATATTGGGGTATGTGCTTTCTTGGGGGTGGGGGCCCAGGACAAGCGGTCCAAAACAATTCGGGTGTGTTGGACTCCACGGGCTCCGAGAAAGCTTAGGGGAGGGTTACTAACCCGTCAGTAAAATGCCCGTTGAGTGTGAAAATACGTTCACTCACTCCGGGCGTGTCGCCCATGCGGGGGTAATAAAACTTACAAAATATCGCGAATTACGAACGTTTTGTACAGGGATGATGAGAGACGGACCGAAAAACGGTGCCCCTGGAGGGACTCGAACCCCCAACCTAATCCTTAGGACGGACGTGCTCTTCCATTGAGCTACAGAGGCGGAGCGGCCCACACGCGCATTCGCGTGATGGCCAGCGACTCCATGTTACCGGAAGGCGCGTCCCCTCCTGAGCCGCAGCGCGGTAAAACTACCCGTGGCGGCCGCGTACCCGGCCCGCGAGGAACGCGGCCGGCTCGCGCACGCCATCGTTGAGTACCGCCCGATAGACGTCAAAGCTCGGAATACGCTCCGGGTGCGGGTGCGGGTGCTCGGCCAAATAACGCTTGATCGTCAGGATCGCGGCCTGAGCCTCGACGTCGATTCGGGGTCCGATCGTTGCCAGGTGCGCAAGATCCGGCTGGCGACCGGGCTCATCGACAAACCAGATGTCGAGGGACCAGTCGTGGCCGGTAGCCGCACGGGCCACGAGACGCAGGTAGATACCGTCGGGGTAGCTCGGGTCGGTATTCCAGGTGCCCGTATCGTCACGCATCAGAACCTCGCGCACCCGCTCATGCTGGAGGAGTTCGGCCGCGAGTTCGGCGATGCGTCGCCGCGTGGTGCCATCGAGTCGATCCACCGCAACGGTGAGATCCAGATCGCGAGCGACCACCACGCGCAGGGCAACGCTCCCCACCACGGTGGCCCGCCCGATACGCGCCAGTCGTGGGCCCAGACCCAGCTCGCGCTGAATCTCCCCCGCCTCGTCTCGAAGCGCGGCCTCGTGAGGGTCATACCCCTCGATGGTCATCGGCGACGGCTCACGGTTACGGCTGTGTGCAGGTTTCGGCGGCGAAGGCCTGAACGTTTTCGGCGCTGCTCTGGGCATCCGAGACATCGCTGGCACGGAACTCATCCGAACCCGAGAAGCCGAGCGATGCCGCCCAGGTGGACTCGGCGAGATCAGAGACATCCGGCTCGATTTCGGTCGGAGAGACCGCCCACAGGGTATCCGCGCCGATCGACAGCTGCGCCATGAAATCGGATTCCACCTGATAGCTGCCGCCCCGACCCACGTTTGCCGCGTACCCCGCGGCATCGAGACTCGCCAGCGGTTCAAACATCGGTGTGATGTCCTGATAGGTGTCGCAGAACTCCTCGATGCTGACCGCCGAGCGATCCGGACCCGACTCGAGATCTCCGAGAGAGTAGGGCAGCGTGCTCAGGGCGGGCACGAGCGCGAGGGTCAGGAACAGCAGGATAAACCCGCCGACGGTGAGCAGAACCGTCAGCCCAGCCCCCACCCAGATCGAAGCCACCGCGAGAGCGGATGCACGGCCATACTGCGCGCGCTGCCGGATCGTCTGCACGATACCGAGGATCAGCCCCACCGTGGGGGCGATGAACGAAAGAATGAACGCGGTCACGCCGAGCCCACCGGGCTCGGGACGCTCGGCCGCAGGCTGAGCGGGTGCGTACCCGAACGGCACCTGCCCGGCCGGAGCGCCGGGGTACGGATAGCCGCCCTCCGGGTACTGGCCAGCGGCGTACTGGCCGCCGGTGTACTGCCCCTGTGACGTGCCCGGGTACTGGCCTGGCCAGCCGCCCGGGTTCGGGGCGATCGGCTGCCCATACGCATCGACCGGCGGCACCGGGGGCACCGGATAGACCGGCGCACCGTACTCGTTTGCACCGTGGTGCATCGGATCCTGCGCCCGAGCGTCGCCGTTTTCGGGCTGCGAATCCGAGTGGTGTGAGGGGCCGGTCATGGCGAAACCTTCCGATTGGGGGAACGGGCCGGCCGTGCCGACTCCACTCAGGATAACGAACCTATCCGAAAGAATGCACTCGGAATCGGGAGTCCGCCCACCCACGGATCCCAAAACCCCGCCCGGCGGGTGCCCGACGGGGTTTGGGCGCGCACGCGACGGTCGTTCGCGTGCGCTTCACGGCTGCGGGTGAGGCGCTCCCCTCAACCCACCTCCGGAGCATCGGATCGGTGCGGCTAACGCCGCTCCGACACCTCCAGCGGGGCCGCCAGCGCCACCTCGGTGACGTTGGGACCGACCGCGAGTCGGTACGTCCCACCGGGGCGAATCCAGCCGGCATCGGCCACGCTCCACACCTCGAGGGCGCGGGCAGGAATGCGCACGGTCACCGTGGCGCGATCCCCCGCGGCCACGGTGCCGGCGCCGAACCCGGCGAGCCAGCGTACGGGACGCTCGCCCTCGGGGGTCTGCACGGGCGGCTCCAGATACACCTGGACCACCTCACGGCCGGTGCGAGCACCGGTGTTTTCGATCTGTACGTCGACCTCAACCGCACCGGAGTCTTCCCAGCGCGGCTCACCGAGCGCGGCGTAGCGCCAGTTCGTCCAGCCGAGGCCGTGGCCAAAGGGCAGAGCCGGGGTGTTCCCGGCACGCAGCCAACCGCGATAGCCCACGTGCACACCATCGGTGTAGCGGATGCGGTCATCGGCTTCGGGAACCGCGTGCGGCACGGGGACGCTCGCCTCATCGCCGGGCAGCGTCCAGGGCAGGCGGCCCTGCGGCTCGGCGCGGCCGGCCAGAATATCCGCGAGCGCGCCGCCCGCCTCCTGCCCGGGGAACCAGGCCCACAGAACCGCGTGAGCGTCGTTCAGCCAGGGCAGCAGCACCGGGGCACCCGCGTTGACCACGATGATGGCCTCGGGGGCGACCGCAAGCACGCGGCGCACGAGTTCGTCCTGGCGGCCGGGCAGAGCCAGGGTGGTGCGATCCCACCCCTCGGACTCCACCTCCTCGTTGGTACCCACCACGATGACGGTGCGATCGGCGACCCGGGCGGCGTCCACCGCGGCCGAAATCTCGAGATCGGCATCCTCGCTCGGGGTGCGGTGCCGGAACTCGGCACGCACAAAATCGCCGTAGCCGCCGGCGTGGATCACGCCGAGTTCGGCGCGCAGCACGGCCACCCGGGGCTCCTCCACGAGGCCCTTTGCCACGATGCTCGGCGGGTTGTTGACGCTCGAATCCAGCACAACCTCGGCACCGGCCGGCCTGGTGTTCTCGCCGATCAGTTCGCCGTCGACCAGGACGCGATGCGCACCGACGGTTCCCACCTCGAGCGAGTGGTATCCGGGTTCATCCAGCAGGATGCGGGTCTCGACGATGACCCGCTCGATGCGCGGATCGGTAATGCGCTCCCAGCCCTCCCACTCGACCATCTCGCGACGGCTGAGCTCGCCGCCCTCGGCGTCAAGGTGGGTGACGGTGACGATACCGGCGCCGGGCACGGTCGGGTTGCCGGAGGCATCCACGAAACCGGTCAGGCCGGCCAACACCGGAATGGTGGGGGCGTAGCGTCGGCTATCGCCACCGCGGCTCAGGGTCACGGTACTCGCCGGGAACACCTCGGTGAGGCCGTCGTGGATCTCCTGTACCCGGGCGGGATGTACGGTGGAGCTGCCGCCGCCCAGCACGTGGGTGCGGGCAGCATTCGGGCCGATCAGCGCGATGGACTCGCCATCGCGAATCTCGGGGATCCCCGCCTCGGGGCGCGCGAGCACCACGGTGCCGGCGGCGGCCAGCTCGCGGGCGATGCGGGCATCGGCCTCGACATCGGCGAGCCCCGCGGGGTCCGCGGGAGCCTCGAAGCCGGCGAGCTTACCCACGCGGGCAGCCATCAGCAGGATGCGGCGTACCTTGTCGTTGATGACGTCCTCGGACACCTCGCCCGCCCGCACGGCGGCGAGCAGATTCTCCGCCCAGGGTCCACCGGGGCCGGGCATCACGATGTCGAGGCCACCATTGGCGGATTCGACGGTGGTGTTGGTGGCCATCCAGTCGCTCACGACCGTGCCGTCAAAGCCGAGCTCGTCCTTCAAAACGTCGCGCAGCAGGTGCGAGTGCTCGGTCATCGGCGCGGATTCCACACCGTCATCGACGCCGTTGTACGCCGCCATGATCGACCACACGCCCACCTCGCGCACCGCGTGCTCGAAGGGGGCAAGGTAGACCTCGCGCAGGGTGCGCTCATCAACCTCGGAGACATACTCGGTGCGGCGGGTTTCGGAGTCGTTGGCCACATAGTGCTTGAGGCAGGCGGCGACGCCGCACTCCTGGAGGCCACCCACGATCGCCGAGCCGATCTCAGCGGTCAGCAGCGGGTCCTCGGCGAGGCACTCGAAGTGACGGCCGCCCACCGGGGTGCGCTGAATGTTGACCTGCGGTGCGAGCACGACGTCCACGCCGTGGCGGCGAGCCTCGCGGGCGAAGAGATTACCCACCTCGCGGGCGCGCTGCGGATCCCACAGGGCGCTGAGCGCACTCGGCGACGGCAGCAGAATCGAGGTCTCCCCCGGGGTCTCGCCGGTACCGCGCACCCCGACGGGGCCGTCCGACAGGACAACGGATTCGAGCCCGATTTCGGGGATGGGGGTCAGTCGCCAGGAGGTCATCCCGGTGAGCAGGGTGACGCGCTGTTCGAGCGGGATACGCGCGACCAGCTGGTCTAGTGTGGTGCCGTCCCGATGGGTCGGGAGGGGCCGCGGGGTAGTGGGCATCTTTGCATCGCCTTCCGTGCGTCTCTGCGCGAGTGCGTTTCACCCTAGGTTACTGAACTGTAAGTAACTGCGCAAGCAGCGTGTCGCAGAACGACGGCACCCCGTCGCCCAAACGGGCGACGGGGTGCCGTCGTTGATCTCGAGGTGCCGCCTAGGCGGCCTGCTCCAGGTAGGGCTCCCAGGAGGGGACGCCGCGATCGGCACCACGCACCGACCAGGACGGGCCGCGCGGCGGGCGCGGCGCCCGGTTGAGCGACCAGCCCATCTCGCGCGGGGTGCGGTCGGCCTTGATGTTGTTGCAGCGCATGCAGCACGCCACCAGATTTTCCCAGCTCCCCGCTCCCCCGCGCGAGCGGGGAATCACGTGATCGATGGTGTTCGCGTTGGCCCCGCAGTAGGCGCAGCGGAAGTCGTCACGGCGCAGCACGCCCCGGCGGCTCACCGGAACCCGGCGCACGCGCGGAAGACGCACATAGGTTCCGAGGACGATCACGAGCGGCCTCGCGAACTCGGACTCGGAGGTCCAGACCGGATGATCGGTATCGACCTCGAGCACGGTCGCCTTGTTATTCATCACGAGCACGAGTGCTCGCCTGAACGAGACGATACCGAGTGGTTCGTATCCCGCGTTAAGAATGAGTGTGCGCATGAGTGGTTCTCCCTCGCGAATGGCCTGGACGGCTTCTAGGTAATTCGGCTGCTGCCCCGTCACGCTCGCGGTCATTCCGGAAAACAAAAATGGCGCTGTCTTTACGACAGCGCCACAACTCAGGCTGGAAATCCAGCTCGTTCCGGAACACAAACAAACTCTCACGCACACCACGATGGTCCATGGGTCGGACACCGGGTATTCGGATCATGTGCTTCCGCTCCTTACAACGGGTAACGATCTCACACTAATGCAGAAATGGCGCAAAATCCGAAGATTTTGCGCCATTTCTCGGTGAATACAAATCGAAGATTAGCCCGCGATCCGAACGATCGACCAGCTCTTTGCGTAGATGGGACCGATTCGCAGCGGAACGCCCGGACGCGATGCGTGCAGCATCATTCCGTTACCGGCGTAGAAGCCGATGTGGCCGGCGCTGACAACCAGGTCACCGGGGACGGCATCGGCGACGTTGATCTTGGTGCCCATGCGGCCCTGGGTGTCCGCGTTGTGCGGCAGGTTGATACCGAACTTCGCGAAGACGTACTTCACGAAACCGGAGCAGTCGAAGCCGGCGGGGGTAGCGCCACCGAGCACGTAGGGCACACCCTGGTACTTCAGGCCCTCGCTGAATACTGCCGCGAGGCTGTAGGAGGGTACGGGAGCGTTAGCGTCTACGACGGTTGCGCCCTTGTACGAGGTCTGGCTGGCAGCAAATGCGGCGCGGCTAGCGACGGCGTCCGCGGTGCGCTGAGCCTGGATCTGGGCGGCGTTGGCGGCGGAGATTTCGGCGTCAGAGGTGGCGTCGAATCCGTCACGCTGCAGGGCGGCGGTTTCGGCCACGGCCGAGTCAACGGCGAAGCTCTGCGCGCTGTCGGTGGTCGAGGCGGTGGAGCCCTTCTGACCGGGCAGGCCCGCGGCGTATGCGGGGAGGGCAACGGTTCCGAACAGTGCCGGTACGGCCAGGGCGACGGCCACGGTCGAGCCCCAGCGGCGACGCGGTGCCGCGGGTGCGGCAGAGATGGTGCGAGCGGGCTGCGGGTTGACGAATGCCGATTCGCGAGCGAGTCGGTTTTCGCGGCGGCTGGTCGGCTGAGTGCGAGCCAGGGCCTGAGTGCGAGCCGCTGTCAAGGAGTCGGCGTTCGACTCGTTGGTTCCTTCTTCAGTCAAAATGACTTCCTCCGGCGCCTCCACACGGGGTCCGTAGCGGGTACGGATCCGCCGTTCGTCCACTTCAAGAATACTTGGAGTCTCGTTCATGAGGAGACGAACGGGTAGGCGCCTCATGACGGGTCCTGCGGTCTGGGTTGAACCATCGGACTCAACCGAGAGTACGCGAGTTCGAGGCCGTTGTCATCTCTCAGAGGGATATTTCTAACAAATTGGTAACGTCCACAGTGATCTTTATGAAAACCCTACTAACAAAATACCCCGCCACCTTCGTGACGGGGTACTGAGTTTTCCGCGTAATTACGCGGTTCTTGCGGAAACCTACAGGGCTTCGGCGTAGATGTGTGCGGCAACCTCGGTGGGAAGTTCCAATCCGTCACCGAAACCGTCAACTCGCACCACGACATACGAACCGGCCGAGGTGAAGGTACCGACCTGGCCGGGCATCACGCCCGCCTGCTTGAGCTGCAGGAGGAGCTCGGGCTCAAACTGAACCGGCTCGCTCAGGCGGCGAATCCGGGCGCTCACGGGCTCGGCGGAGTCTGCAACCAGCTGCACCAGGCTCGAGACGCCCTCGGTGAACGAAACGGCCTCGGGGCCGCCGAGGTCGGACAGACCGGGGATGGGGTTGCCATAGGGCGACTCGGTGGGGTGGCCCAGCACCTCGAGAAGCTTGCGCTCCACCTGCTCGCTCATCACGTGCTCCCAGCGGCAGGCCTCATCGTGCACGAGTTCCCACTCAAGGCCGATAACGTCGCTCAGCAGGCGCTCGGCGAGGCGGTGCTTGCGCATCACCTGGACGGCCTTTCGACGCCCTTCGGTCGTCAGCTCGAGGTGGCGGTCTCCCGACACAACCACGAGCCCGTCGCGCTCCATTCGACCCACCGTCTGTGAAACGGTCGGGCCGGAGTGTCCTAGTCGCTCGGAAATACGCGCGCGCAGCGGCACGATGTTCTCTTCTTCGAGATCGAGGATGGTTCGCAGATACATTTCGGTGGTATCAATGAGATCGGTCATTGGGTCTCCCTACTAGCCCTCGGGGGTCGCACCAAGCTTAGCTTGTCCTTGCTGTGAACCCACCAGAGCGCCTCGCCGTGCAACGGTTGATCCGTGCACTTCTAACCATATCTTTGACATACGACAACATCCTCGCTCCGCGCGTCCCCACGCGGCCGTAGAATCTGGGTATGCCTGAGATTACGATCCCCTCCAACCTTCTGCCCGCCGACGGTCGCTTTGGTTGTGGCCCGTCCAAGATTCGTCCCGAGCAGAATGCCGCACTGCTGGCCGCCGGTTCCGAACTGCTGGGTACCAGCCACCGCCAGGCGCCGGTCAAGAACCTCGTGGGCCGCGTCCGCGACGGTCTGGCCGACCTCTTCTCGCTGCCCGAGGGCTACGAGATCATCCTGGGCAACGGTGGCTCGACCGCGTTCTGGGACGCCGCCTCGTTCGGTCTGATCGAAACCCGCGCCCAGCTGCTGAGCTTCGGTGAGTTCGGATCGAAGTTCGCCGCCGCCGCGGCCGCACCCTGGCTGCAGGCTCCGGATGTCCGCACCGCTCCGGGCGGCTCGCGCAGCGACTTCGAGGCCGTGGAGGGCGTCGACGTCTACGCCTGGCCGCACAACGAGACCTCCACCGGTGTGTCCGCGCCGGTCACCCGCGTGCACGGCGATGCCGGTGCCCTGACCGTGATCGACGCCACCAGCGCCGCCGGTGGTATCAACTTCGACACCGCTCAGGCCGACGTCTACTACTTCGCCCCGCAGAAGAACTTCGCCTCCGACGGAGGCCTCTGGTTCGCCGTGGTTTCCCCCGCCGCGATCGAGCGCATCGAGCGCATCGCCGCATCGGGCCGCTACATCCCCGAGTTCCTGTCGCTGGCCAACGCCGTGTCGAACTCCCGCCTCAACCAGACCCTGAACACCCCGGCCCTCAGCACGCTCGTGCTGATGGACAGCCAGGTGCAGTGGATGAACGCCAACGGCGGGCTCGCCTGGGCGGATGCCCGCACGGCGGAGTCTTCCGGCCACCTCTACGCGTGGGCCGAGAAGAACTCCTTCACCACCCCGTTCGTCGAAAACCCCGAGCACCGCTCGCAGGTCGTGGCCACCATCGACTTCGATGACAGCATCGACGCCGCCGCCGTGGCCAAGGTACTGCGTGCCAACGGCATCGTCGACACCGAGCCCTACCGCAAGCTCGGCCGCAACCAGCTGCGCGTCGCAACCTTCACCGCGATCGACCCCGAAGACGTGCGCGCCCTGACCGCGAGCATCGACTACGTGGTGGGTGCCCTCTAGGCTTCCCGCTCGGCACGCGGCCCCCGCTTCCTCGTGAAGCGGGGGCCGCGTGCATTTGGCCCGTATGGATACGCTCGACGGGCTTCCGTGACGCGCAAAAGACCCCCGATGCCGAGCATCGGGGGTCTTTCGGTGAGGGCTAGCGCCGCCTAGCGGAAGGACGCGGGGCCCTCATCGTCATCGTCGTCTACGAGGTCGCCGTAGATGTCGTCATCGCCGGTCGCGTGGCGGGCACGGCGTGCGCCCGGGGAGGATGCGGCGAGGGGGAGGTCGTGCTCGTCGGATTCGTCGTCCGCTTCGTCTTCCTCGTCATCGTTGTCATCCTCGTCATCGTCGTCATCGTCGTCACCGTCGTCGTCGTCTTCTTCTTCTTCGTCGTCGTCTTCGTCGTGCTCGTCGTCGTCATCATCCGAGTCGTCGTCTTCGTCCTGCACCTGATCAACGTCGACGCCGTCGATGTCTCCGCCGTGAACGCGACGACCGTTCTCGTCGAACTCCTCATCGTCGTCGTCATCGTCATCGTCGTGATCGTCGTCATCCGCGTGGAGTGCGGCGAGCTCTGCCTCCGCGGCGGCCGCGGCCGCCTGGCTGGCACGGTAGTCGGCCAGACGGTCCGACCACGGCACCCACTCGGGCGAGAGCAGCGCGCCGTCGGCGGGGATCAGCGAGATCTCGAGCACGTTGGGCTCCGCATCCGCGTCCACCCGCGCGATCGTGACGTTCCAGAACCAGCCCGGGTAGCCGGGAAGGCGGTTCTCAAACAGCATTGAGAGAACGCGCTCGCCCTCGACCCGGTGCCCGACGTGACGCCCCACCTGTTCGGCGGGAATCACCTCGAGCAGCGCATCGCGGGCAACGTCCACGGCGATCGCGAGCACCGGATCCGATTCGAAGACCACCGGGGCTTCCGACGGCTCCGAGGTCTCAGCAGGCTCAGGTGCATCCGGTGCGGTCACCGAATCGCCCTCGGTCGCCGTGACGGAGGCAAGGGTCTGCGCGAGCTCGGCATCCGCAGCCGGCAGAGCAACTTCCTCGGCGGGGACGACGTCGCCCGGTTCGAGGTTCTCGAAATCTGTGGTCACTGGATGTCCTTGCTGTTGGTATCCGCGGTGAGGCGGGAAAATCGGTTGTACCGGGCTCGACGCGGGCCGAGCCGCGAAACTAGGCGTCGAGCTCGTCGGCCACGCGGCGCAGCGCCTGGGCGACCATTTTTGCCTGCTGCCCCTCGGGGTAGCGGCCGGCACGCAGGTTGCTGCCCACGCCGTCGAGAACCTTGACGACGTCCTCGATGATGATGGCCATGTCGTCCGCATTCTTACGCTTCATCCGAGCGAGGCTCGGCGGGGCCTCCAGCAGTCGTACCGACAGAGCCTGCGCCCCACGCTTTCCGTCCGCGATTCCAAACTCAAGCCGGGTACCGGGCTTTACCGAGCCCACTCCGGCCGGCAGTGCGGACGCATGCAGAAACACCTCCTGGCCGTCATCGCTGGCGATGAAGCCGAAACCCTTGTCATCGTCGTAGAACTTGACCTTGCCGGTGGGCATGGGGAAAACCTCGCTGAGAGTCGGGGAGCGCCGGGGCGATCCAGGGAATAAAGGGGCGCCATCGGACGCCGCCGTGAACGCGGTGTTCACGCGCCCAGCTTACCCGTCATCCCCCCGTTATTCTTGCTTTCGTGACGCGTCATCGTTTACCCGGGTGGGGCGTGGCGGGTTATCCTGAGGGAGTGACCGACGAACAGACCCGCAGTGTGTCCCGCGCCGAGCGCGTGCTTGCCTACCTTTTGATTGTGTTTGTGGCGGCCGCGATCATCGCGTTTTTCGCGATCATGATCGGTTCCGCCAGCGGCATGAGCCAGGAAAGCTTTGACACGCCGGTGTGGCGCGTTGTCGCCTTTGTGCCCTGGGTTGGTCTCCCGCTGGCGTTTGTCATGCTGTTCGCCCTGGTCATCATCGGGGGTCGGGGCCGTTCCGCCGCGAACCGTCTTGCCCGACAGACCGGCAGCGGGAGCTGACCCGCCCCGTGCAGCCTCGCGTCGCCGATCTCCGCGTCCTCGCCGACGCCCTTTCCGTCCTCTCCCACTCGGAGCTGGACGCCCTGCTTCGTGCACGCCAGGTGTCGCCGACCGCGCGTCTCATCGACTTCTTTGACCTCGCCGAGCTGCTGCTCTCCGAAGACTCCCTGCGTACCGCCCTCGCCCCGCTCGACCGCACCCGAATCTCAGCCCTGACCGATCCGACGGTCTCGGATCCCACCGAGTTCAGCGCGGAACTTGCCCGGCGCGCGCTCCTCGTCGAAGTCGACGGCCGGGTTACCCACCTCGAGAGCGTCACAACCCTGGCGCGCGAGATCAGCGCGCTGGCGCCCTCCCCGGCCACCGGTCCGGCCCCCGGCGGGCATCCCGCACCGATGGGTCGCCTCGCCCGCGGCGAGCGCGCTCTCTCCGAGCTCCTCATCGGTCTCGGCGATACCCCCGCCCGGGAGCTCATCCGCGGCGGGCTGGCTCAGCCTGAGCTGCGCAGGCTCGGCACCGAGCTCGGCCTCGAGCCCGAGGCGGTCCCCGCAATTGTCACCCTTGCCCGCGATGCCGGCCTGATCGCCCGCACCATTGAGGGGTGGGTACCCACCGACCACGGCGAACACTGGCTTGGCCTCGGTACCGCGACGCGCTGGGTACGACTCGCTACCGCCTGGGCCGATGGTTTCCCGCCCGGGCTAGAAAGAATCATCACGGCCGAGGCCCCCCTGGGTGATCAGCTCGCCGCCGGCTATCCCGCCGCCACCGATGCCCTCAGTGAGGCTTTCACCGAGCGACGCGTGAGCGGTGAGCTGCTCGGTCTACTCGACGGTGACTACCTCACCGATCCCGCACGACTCCTGCTCACCGATCCCGATCTGCTGGAAGAAAGCGTTACCGCGGCCTTCCCCGCCCCCATCACCGGGGTGTATCTGCAGCACGATCTGAGCATCATTCTTCCCGGCACCCTCGCCCCACATATCGAGCGCACCCTGCGCGGCTTTGCCGATCTTGAGGCCCGCGCCGAGGCATCGACGTATCGCCTGAGCGATGCCAGCATTATTCGCGGGCTCTCCGCCGGCACCACCGGCGAGGAAATCCTGAGCTTCCTCACCGACATCTCGCTCACAGGAATTCCGCAACCCGTGCGCTACCTGGTATCGCGCGGCAGCGAACGCTTCGGCTCGCTCGTGATTCGACCGCACGACGGGCAGACCATCCTGCGGGTCACCGAGCCTCCCCTGCTGGATCAGATGCTGGTGGATCGGAACCTCTCGGCCCTCGCCCTGCGACGCGACGACATTCAGACGGCGCACTCCCGGTTTGATCCGGACGTCGTGTTTTGGGCCCTCACCGACGCGCGCTACCCGGTGGTGGCCCACACCATCTCCGGGGAAGTGCGCCGCCCGCGTCGCCGGGTCGCGCCGGTTCCGGTGCCGGCCGAGGTGGACTACCACCCGCTCATCGAGGTGCTGACCTCCTCGGCGCGCGAGGCACCCACCGACACCGATGCCGCCTGGATGACCCGCCGGCTCTCCTCCGCACTGCGGGCAAAGGAGTCGCTGCAGGTCACCGTGACGGTGCCGGGCCGCGGCGACTTCACCTTCACGCTGGAACCCACTGGAATCTCCGGCGGGCGCCTGCGCGGGCTCGACAAGGCGGCGGATACCGAGCGCACCTTCCCCATCTCGAGCATCACCGCGGTGGCGGAACTCTGAGCGGGCCGCACCGACCACCCCGCGGGGGAAATCTCACCGTTCGCCCTGAGCGAGTATTCGGTCGGATTGTTGCGGCGAGGGCCGCCGTCCAATAAATACGGGTAAACTTGACCCTTATGTCAGACGGCCCCCTCATCGTCCAGAGCGATCGCACAGTCCTCCTCGAGGTTGCGCACCCGCACGCCGAAAATGCACGCCACGAACTCGCTGTTTTTGCCGAGCTCGAGCGCGCCCCCGAACACATCCACACCTATCGCATTACGCGTCTGGGCCTCTGGAACGCCCGTGCGGCCGGGCACACCGGCGAGGACATGATCGCAACCCTCGAACGGTATTCGAAGTTCGCGATTCCGCCGAGCGTCACAATGGATATCGCCGAGACCGTGGGCCGCTATGGCCGCCTCATCATTGATCGCAATGAGGAGGGCGAGCTGATTCTGCGCTCGAGTGATGACGCCGTACTGCGCGAGGTCGCGCACGCGAAGAAGATCGCTCCGCTGCTGATCGGCCACCCCGCCCCCGGGGTATTCCTCGTCGAGCCCTGGGCTCGCGGGCAGCTGAAGCAGGATCTCGTGAAGCTCGGGTGGCCGGCAGAAGACCTCGCCGGGTACACCCCGGGCACCCCGCACCCGATCGATCTCGAAACCGACGGCTGGGAGCTACGCGGCTACCAGCAGAAGGCCATCGATAACTTCTTTGACGGCGGCTCGGGCGTCGTTGTGCTCCCCTGTGGGGCCGGCAAGACCCTGGTGGGCGCGGGAGCCATGGCCACCGCGAAGACCAACACCCTGATCCTCGTGACCAATACGGTATCCGCCCGGCAGTGGCGCGATGAGCTGCTGCGTCGCACCACCCTCACCCCGGACGAGATCGGCGAGTACTCGGGCTCGGTCAAGGAGGTCAAGCCGGTCACCATCGCGACCTATCAGATCCTCACCGCCCGCCGAAAGGGCGAGTACGCCCACCTCGCGCTGCTCGATGCGCTCGACTGGGGTCTCGTGGTCTACGACGAGGTACACCTCCTGCCGGCACCGGTGTTCAAGCTGACCGCCGAGCTGCAGGCGCGCCGCCGCCTCGGCCTCACCGCCACGCTCGTGCGCGAGGATGGCCGGGAGGGCGACGTCTTCAGCCTGATCGGCCCCAAGCGGTTCGACGCCCCGTGGAAGGAGATCGAGGCCCAGGGGTTCATCTCCCCCGCCGCGTGCTTCGAGGTGCGGGTAGACCTCCCCTATGAGGATCGCATGGCGTATGCCGCGGCCGCGGATGAGGAGCGCTACCGTCTGGCAGCGACCGCCGAGGCCAAGCTGCCGATCGTGAACCGCATCCTCGAGAAGCACCGGGGCGAGCGCATCCTGATCATCGGGCAGTACCTCGATCAGATCGATCACATCGCCACGAGTCTCGGGGTGCCCCAGCTCACCGGCTCGACCCCGATCGAGGAGCGCGAGCGTCTGTTCCAGGAGTTCCGGGACGGCATTTCCGACGTGCTCGTGGTCTCGAAGGTTGCCAACTTCTCGGTGGACCTCCCGGAGGCCTCGGTCGCGATTCAGGTGTCGGGGGCCTTTGGTTCCCGACAGGAGGAGGCGCAGCGTCTCGGCCGGCTGCTGCGCCCGAAGTCGGTCAAGAAGACCGCCCACTTCTACACGCTGGTTGCGCGTGACACCCTCGATCAGGACTTCGCGCTGAACCGTCAGCGCTTCCTCGCCGAGCAGGGCTATTCGTACACGATTCTGGATTCGGATTCCCCCGAGCTCAGCGACGTCCCCGCCTGGGTGTAGCCGTGCCTCGACCCCGGTGTGCCCCGCGCTTTCGCATGCAAACCGGGGTTTTGTTTTGCCCTGAACCAGCCGGGTATCGGACGTGAACCCCAATCCTTCCCGATAACGTTCAGACTTCTTTCAGGAATTGTGCAGATACTGGGCTCATGACCGGACCCAGAATTCTCATCGTTGACGACGAACCAAACATTCGCGACCTGCTGACCACCAGCCTGCGTTTTGCAGGTTTTGCCGTTCGCGCCGTAGGAAACGGTGCTCAGGCAATCTCGGCCGTACTCGAGGAGGAGCCGGATCTCATGATCCTGGACGTTATGCTCCCCGATATGAACGGCTTCGGCGTAACCAAGCGGCTGCGTGCCGCGGGCTACACCGCCCCCATCCTCTTCCTCACCGCGAAGGATGACACCGAGGACAAGATCACCGGCCTGACCGTGGGCGGCGACGACTACGTCACCAAGCCGTTCAGCCTCGACGAGATCGTTGCCCGCATCAAGGCGATCCTGCGCCGCACCATGCAGGCCGACGAGGATGCGATCATCCGCACCGGCGAGCTGACCATGGATCAGGACACCCACGAGGTCCTCGTTGGGGACACCCCGATCGAGCTCAGCCCCACCGAGTTCAAGCTGCTGCGCTACCTCATGCTGAACCCCAACCGGGTTCTCAGCAAGGCACAGATTCTGGACCACGTTTGGGAGTACGATTTTAACGGCGACGCCGGCATTGTGGAGAGCTACATTTCCTACCTGCGACGCAAGCTCGATCAGTTCTCTGCGGAGCCCCTGATCCAGACCAAGCGCGGTTTCGGATACATGCTCAAGACCTCGAAGGTGTAGTTCCCCATCTCCATGCACGATTCCCTCAGCGAGTGGTGGCACTCGATCTCGCTGCGCACAAAGATCACCGGCGTCACCGTACTGGTGCTGGCCTTTGGCATTCTCGTTGCGGGAATCGGAACCATGGCGATGCTCCGCCCGGCTCTGCAGGGGCAGGTGGATGAGCGGCTGAAGGCCGCGGCCGAATCGATGGCCACCTACGGCAAGATCGATCAGTCATCCACCTCCTCCGGCGGCCTGTCGACCACGGGCAACGACTTCTACTTCGCGTTCTACTGGCCCGATGATGGCAACCTGGTACAGACCAACTGGAGCGAAAAGGCCCCGGCCGTGGTTCCCAACGTGCCCACAAACATTCGGCTGCAGGACGCCCTCTCGCGTGGCCGCGCACCCTTCGCGCTGGACAGTGCGAACGGCTCGACCCACTTCCGCGCCGTACTGATTCCCGTCTGGTACAAGGACGGCCCCGAACAGCAGGGCGTGATGCTCGTCGCCACGAGCACCCGCGAGGCCGAAAACATCATCGCGACCTACCTGACCATCTTCTTCGGTCTGGGCCTCGCCGTGATTCTCTTCGGGGCCGCGCTCACCCGCCTCCTCGTGACCAGCACGTTCACCCCGCTGCGCGAGGTTGAGCACACGGCCGCGGCCATCGCCGACGGAGATTTCAGCCAGCGATTGGCGGTAACGACCCCCAATACCGAGGTGGGCAGGCTCAGCCGCTCCCTCAACACGATGCTCGATCGTATCGATCAGGCATTCTCCGACCGCGCCAAGACCATCGGCCAGATGCGCCGCTTCGTGGGCGATGCAAGCCATGAGCTACGCACCCCGCTGGTGACCGTCCGCGGCTATGCCGAGCTGTATCGGATGGGCGCGCTGCAGAGCCCCGAGGATGTGAGCCAGGCGATGGAGCGCATCGAAAAGGAGGCCATCCGGATGGGGGCCCTCGTCGAGGACCTTCTGGAGCTCGCCCGCCTGGACGAAACCAAGCCGCTAAATCTCGGCCGCCTCGACCTCTCGGCACTGGCCCGCGATGCCGTAATGGATGCCCGCGCCGCCGACCCGGGCCGCGCCGTCACCCTCGTGGTGGATCACTACGTTCCCGAGACTCCCGCCCCGGAGTCCCTCGCGCTTCCGGCGGGGGCACCGCCGCGACCGCCGCTGCCGGTCACCTCCGGTGCCGAGGCGACGCCGCCGCTCACCCGCCCCACCCTCGAGGATGACGCGGTGCAGCAGCTCGACCCAACGCGCGTCATTCGTCTCCCCGAGACCGACGCCGCCGTGCCCCCCGCCCCGGAGGCACCGACCACCGGTCGCGTGCGTACCGGGACCGGACCGCTGTCCCGCGTGCGCGGCGAGGGCACCGGTCCCTTCACCACCCGTCCGCGCGCCGAGGGCACGGGCCCCTTCACCTCCCCCACCTCACTGGTGAGCCGGCTGCGGGCGCGACGCCCGCGTCGCGGCACCCCCTCGGCTCCGATCGAGCTGGTCGAGACCCACTCGGCCGCGCCCAGCGCCGTGCCGACACTCGAGATTCCCGCGATCGTGCTGGCCGAGGAAAACAAGATCCGTCAGGTCATCACGAACCTGATGGGAAACGCGATGCGCTTCACCGACACCGAGTCCCCCATCGAGATCGGGGTCTCGGCGAACAGCGAGACCCGTCGTGCCTCGATCGCGATCATCGATCACGGCGAGGGCATCCCCGAGCAGATTCGCGAGAAGATCTTCCAGCGCTTCTGGCGTGCGGATACTTCGCGCACCCGGGAAACCGGCGGCAGCGGCCTGGGGCTCGCGATCGTGGCCTCGATCATCGGCGCGCACCACGGCACGGTCACCGTTTCCGAGACCCCCGGCGGTGGCGCCACGTTCCGGGTCGAGTTACCCCTGCTTACCGAGGCACCGGACGCCCCGCCGCAGAACTCGGTACCCTCGCTCTAGCCGACGCCGGGCAGGCTCGCGCTACTCAGTCGCGCCAGATCCCGTTGGTTCCGGCAACCGCAGCAGCAGCGCGAGCATCAGCCGGGTTGCGGCATCGGCGAGGTCGAGCCCGCTGATCTGCTGTGCCCGGGTCAGTCGATACCGCAGGGTATTCGGATGGATGCCGAGCCGTTCGGCGGCGTGACGCACATCGGAAAACGCATCGAGGTACACCCGCACGCTCGGCACGAGCGAGCCGTCGTGTTCGGCATCGTGGGCGCGCAGCGCGGTGAGCCGCGGATCGCGGAGGTCCGGGCGGGCGGCCAGCCAGCCGGTCACCTCGCCCAGCAGCACGTCCGATCGCAGGCCGGAGCGGGTCACCACCGTGGGGAACCGGGCCGGGTCTCGGGCCACGGTGTCCAGCAGGTGGTCCACGCTCAGCCGCGCCTCGGCGAGGGTGGGTAGGCCGCCCTCGGCCTCGGCGATTCCGGCACGAAGTTCGGCCGTGAGGCGCGCGCGCAGGCTCGAGACGGCGTTCTCGGTCCACTCGGTGAGGCGATCGGGATCGGTTCCGGTCACCACCGCGTAGAGGCGGCCGCGGTGGGTGCCCACCACGATCCGACGACGATGGCTCGATGCCGACAGACGAAGGTAACCGGTGAGGGCGGCGGCGTCCTGATCGCCGAGCCCTCCGGCAGACTCAGCCGCGAACCCGATGACCGCGAGGAACTCCCCCGGGTGCGGGTCGAGCATGCTGGCCAGGGCGTAGCGGTCGGTGACCGAGGGCTCGACCCCGTGGGCACCGAGGCCGAGGCCACCGCGCACGAGCCGTTCTTCCTGGCCAGGGCCACCCGGCCGGCCGCGCAGACCGCGTACCGCAATTCGGGCGGCGCCCGGCAGCAGTTCGCGAGCATCCGGCGCAAAATCGGTGGGCCCGCGCTGCACCCAGAGCGTGCCGAGGAACTCGCCCGCGTCATGGATCCCCACCGCCAGACGCTCCTGCCGCAGACCATCGGCCGTGGCCGGGACGTAGAGCACGGTGTCTTCGCGGGCGAGCGCGGTCAGCACGCCCTCGTCGCTCAGTCGGCGCATCTGTGCGGCCGGACCGCGGCGCCCGAGGATCGAGGAGATGCGCAGCTCGTCCGCGCCCGCCACCGCGCGGGAGTAGGCCAACACCTCCCCACCCGGCCCCTCGATACTCACGAGCCCGCGCACCTGCGCGGCCACGGATTCGGCGAGGGTGAAGAGGTCTTCGGCATCATCGCCACGCCCGGTGTCGAGCGGCGCCGTGCGTGCCAGCACACGCTGAACGATGCCCGCGAGCTGATCCCAGCCGGCATCGGGGTGCACCCGCACGAGGTGCACGCGCCGCTGCTGGGCGGTGGCGATCGCGTCGAGGTTTTCGCTCGCGAGCTTCACGAACAGCACGCTTCCCGCCGGGACCAGCGCGAGGAGCTCCACCAGCCCCTCGATTCGCACGCCGATGAGCAGCAGGACGTCGGCCTCGGGCAGGCTGCGCGAGCGCAGTTCCTCGGCCTCGATCACCGCGCTGGTGCGCACCGGTACCGAGCCTCCGCCGGCGGTGAGCAGCCGCGCGAGGGGGGATCCGATCGTGCTGAGGAGGGTGCGGAGCTCGACATCCTCGGTCAGGGCCATACTCGCCGCCTTTATTTGTGCAATTGAACTATGAACAGACTATCTTCTCTTATTCCTGGCCAATAGTTTTCCCGGTGTCTCGGCGTAGATTGGCAGGATCAGCCGCATCCGGCTGACATCGGAATCTTTGTCGTCAGGAACACCATGACCACCGAACCCATCGCCGTCCCCGGCGAGGACGCCGTCGCCCTCGTTCGCCGCTGGCTTGCCGAGAGCAAGGATCACGCACCCAGCCGCTCCGCGAGCCTGCTCGCCGAGACGCTGCGCGACCCGGCCGGCCTCGACTTCACCCTGGGCTTTGTTGACCGCGTGATTCGCCCCGAGGACCTCGGCGTCGCCGCCCGCAACCTCCGTGCCCTCGCCGCCCACACCCCGCAGTTCCTGCCCGCATACATGCGCGGTGCGGTGCGCCTCGGTGGCGCTTTCGCCCCGATCCTGCCGGGCATCGTGGTGCCGATCGCCCGCCGCGTGCTGCGCGGAATGGTGAGCCACCTGATCCTCGATGCGCGCCCGGCACAGCTCGGCCGCGGCATCAGCCACCTCTCGGCCGCCGGTCACCGCCTCAACATCAACCTGCTCGGCGAGGCCGTGCTGGGTGATGCCGAGGCCAACCGCCGCCTGGCCGGTACCCGCGATCTGCTCGCGCGTCCGGACGTCGACTACGTCTCGATCAAGGTGTCCTCGGTTGTCAACGAGCTGAGCCTGTGGGACTACGACAACACCGTCACCAAGGTCGTTGACCGCCTGGTGCCGCTGTATGAGCTGGCCGCGTCCTCCGCGACCCCGAAGTTCATCAACCTGGACATGGAGGAGTACCACGACCTCCACCTGACCATCGACGTGCTGAAGAAGATCCTGGACCGCCCGGAGTTCCTGACCCTCGAGGCCGGAATCGTGCTGCAGGCCTACCTGCCCGATGCTCTCGGCGCGCTGCAGGATCTCACCGTCTGGTCGCAGGCTCGTCGCGCCCGCGGCGGTGCCGGTATCAAGGTGCGCGTCGTGAAGGGCGCAAACCTCGCGATGGAGACCGTCTCGGCCACCGTGCACGGCTGGGAACTCGCCACCTACGGCACCAAGCAGGACTCGGATACCAACTACAAGCGCGTGCTCGACTGGGCGCTGCGCCCCGAGAACACCGACGCCGTGCGCCTCGGTATCGCCGGCCACAACCTCTTCGACATCGCTCACGCGCACCTGCTGGCCACCGCACGCGGTGTGTCCGACCGGGTCGAGTTCGAGATGCTGCTCGGCATGGCCGAGGGCCAGGCCGCCGCGATCTCGAAGGACGTGGGCTCGCTGCTGCTCTACACCCCGGTGGTTGCCCCGGAAAACTTCGACGCCGCGATCTCGTACCTGGTGCGCCGCCTGGAGGAGAACGCCAGCCCGCAGAACTTCATGTCCGCGGTGTTTGAGCTCACCAAGGAGCCCGCGCTGTTCGAGCGCGAGAAGAACCGCTTCCTGGACTCCCTGGCCGCGGTGGATGCCACCGTGCCGGGTGCAAACCGCACCCAGACCCGTCTGAACGAGACGCCGGTCGCCCCGGTTGGTGGTTTCGACAACACCCCGGACACCGACTCCTCGCTGCCCGCCAACATCCGCTGGGCTCACGACATCGCCGCGCGTATCCCCTCCTCCGAGCTGGGTCTCGCCGGAATCGCCGCGGCCGCCGTGCACTCCGCCGATGAGGTGGAGACGCTCGTCGCCGGTGCCCGTGCCAGCCAGCCCGCGTGGCAGGCCGCCGGTGCCGCCGAGCGTGCCCGCGTGCTGCGTGAGGTGGCCCGCGAGCTGGCCGCGCACCGCGGTGAGCTGATCGAGGTTGCCGCGGTTGAAACCGGCAAGAGCCTCGACCAGGCCGACCCGGAGATCTCCGAGGCCATCGACTTCGCCGCCTACTACGCCGAGCGTGCCGAGGAGCTGGAGGCCCTGCAGGGAGCCGAGTTCACCCCCGCGGCACTGACCGTGGTGGCCCCGCCCTGGAACTTCCCCATCGCGATCCCCACCGGTTCGACCCTCGCAGCGCTGGCCGCGGGATCCGCCGTGATCCTGAAGCCCGCCCCGCAGGCACGCCGCTGCGCCGCCGTCATTGCCGAGCTGCTCTGGGCTGCCGGTGTGCCGCGCGAGGTGCTGATCCTCGCGGATGTGGCCGAGGGTGAGCTGGGCAAGCAGCTAATCTCGCACCCGAGCGTGGACCGCGTGATCCTCACCGGTGCGTTTGAGACCGCCGAGCTGTTCCGCTCCTGGCGTTCGGACCTCCCGCTGCTCGCCGAGACCTCGGGGAAGAACTCGATCATCGTGACCCCGAGCGCCGACATCGACCTCGCCGTGGCGGACGTCGTGTACTCGGCCTTCGGCCACGCCGGTCAGAAGTGCTCGGCTGCGAGCCTCGTCATCCTGGTGGGTGAGATGGGCCGTTCGGAGCGCTTCATCAACCAGCTCGTTGACGCCGCAACCAGCCTGCGCGTTGACCTGCCGACCAACCTCGCCGCGCAGGTCGGCCCGATCATCGAGCCCGCCGCCGGCAAGCTCGCCTGGGCCCTGACCGAGCTGGCCCCGGGTGAAACCTGGGCCGTGGAGCCGAAGAGGCTCGACGCCGAGGGGCAGCTGTACTCCCCCGGCGTGCGCGTGGGCGTGGCCGAGGGTAGCCGCTTCCACACCACCGAGTTCTTCGGTCCGGTGCTCGGCGTGATGGCCGTCCCGACCCTGGAGGACGCCATCCGAGTGCAGAACGGCACCGCGTATGGTCTGACCGCGGGTCTCCACTCGCTGGATGCCGCCGAGCTGAAGATCTGGCTTGACGGTGTGCAGGCAGGAAACCTGTACGTCAACCGCGGTATCACCGGTGCGATCGTGCGCCGTCAGCCCTTCGGTGGCTGGAAGCGCTCGGCCATCGGTGCCGGCGCGAAGGCCGGCGGACCGAACTACCTGTTTGGTCTCGGTTCGTTTGCTCCCGCCGCCGCGGCGAGCGTACCGCAGGTTTCGATCGACGCTCGCGTGCGCGCCATCATCGACGCCTCGGGTGCCGACACCGCCGCGCTGCTGCGCGCCGCCGCCCTCGACCAGGCCGCCTGGGATGCCGAGTTCGGTGCGATCACCGATGTGTCCGCCCTCGTGCTGGAGCGCAACATCTTCCGCTACCTGCCCGCCCACACCGGCGTGCGGATCGCGGAGAACGCGGCCCTGACCGACGCCGTGCGCGTCCTGATCGCCGCCGTTCGCGCCGGCGGTTCGGTTCCGGTGAGCACCGGTCTGGCGCTCCCCGGCGCGCTCGAGGCAGCCGCCCGCACCGCGGGTCTGCGCCTCACCGCAGAGTCGGACGCCGCCTGGCTCGCCACGCTGCCGAAGACCGACCTCGCGCGCATTCGCGTGGTGGGCACCAGCAGCGCCGACGAGTACGCCGCCGCCGGTGGACGCCCCGAGCTGGCGTTCTACCGCGACCCGATCACCGAGGCCGGCCGCATTGAGCTGCTGCCGTTCCTGCACGAGCAGGCCGTCTCGATTACCGCACACCGCTTCGGTAACCACGACGCCTGGTCTGAGGCAGCGATCTAACCACCCTCCCCAGGGCACTACACGGCCCCCGGAACCGGCTACGGTTCCGGGGGCTTTGCCGTCGTATCAGGGGCCGCCGCGGGCCCTCCCTGAGCGGCGATGGGGAGCGGGTTCTGCGCGATGATCGCCGCTACTTCCGACGTTGCGAGGAGAAGGGTGCGGAGATCCCGATCGATCATGGAGGCAAGCCTGAGGCAATCCTGGTGAGCAGTCTCAACGCTCACCACGAGTTCCTGTCCCGGAAGCTGGATGCCGTTGATAAACGGTTCATGATGCGCCACCCGGTTTCGCAGCGCGTTGATGCGGCTCACGATGGAGAGCGCATATCCTCGCTGCCAGCGTTGCCCATCGATTTCCGCCTGCTCCCGGCCGCCGGGGAATGCCCGGTCGAGCACCCCGCGCCACAAGCTGTCGTAGTTGCAGCGGACCCGACGCGGGGCTCGCCCCACGTGGTCGCCCCGGTCAAGCAGGCCTCGCCAGAATCCAAACATGCAGTGCGCGATGACGTCGTCCGGCATTTTCGATTCTGAAGCCCTCACCCACGCCGCGCTCAACTGATGCCTGGTCCGTTCGTCGAGGAGTACGGATGGGTCTGCGTACCACTCCGGACCCCATCTCCTCACAATCTGGGCATTCATCGCGTTTCGAAGCGCGGGTTCCAGTAGGGCAATATCCGCGAGAAAACCGATCGCCAGCCGGCGATCCCAGAGGTAGAGCTCGAGTGCGGCCTCTCGGTCTCCCCTTGCGGCAGCCACATACACGCGCATCCTCCTCAGGGATATCGCCCGCTCGAGTGCGCAAAAATACCGCTCGGAAAAGATAACCATTGGCTGCTCCCCTGTTGACGTGTTACGCTGGCCTCGAAGTCCCCGGCACATGCCTCTGTCGAACATGATTCGTTATGCTGCCGGGGTTTTTCTTTGCCCAGTTCACCGCGAAGCACCCCGTCACGGCGGCAATCCACGAGGTCCGTGAGAAACTTCCTGGCTTCACTGGCCTGGGGAAACATTCACACGCGTCGACGGCGACCGGTTTTTGTCCCCAGACTGCCCGGATTTTCCCCGGATGCTTGCCCTCCCCCGCGCACGTTGCAAGAATGGGGCGCACCGGGGACGGGGTGTTCCGGTGGCAAGGAGACCAGCGTTGGGTATGTCCGCGATCAATCCGCTACTCGTGTGCGTTGTGATTTTTGCGGTGGTGGCCGTGCTGACCTGGGCGGTGACGGCGAGGCGCGGCTCATCGGCGTGGCTCGATCGGCTGTGGTCGATTCTGCCCATCGTCTACGCGTGGGTGTTTGCCGGTGCTGCGGGTCTCGGCGATGCACGGCTGAACCTCCTCGCAGTGCTGGCCACCGCCTGGGGCGTGCGGCTGACGTTCAACTATGCCCGCAAGGGTGGCTTTCGCCGCGGTGCCGAGGACTACCGCTGGGGCACCGTGCGTCAGAAACTCACTCCGGCACAGTGGGTGGTCTTTCACGCGCTCTTCATCAGCGTCTATCAGCAGGCGCTCCTGCTCCTGCTGATTCTGCCCGCATGGACCGCCTACGAGCACCGTACGCCGCTGGGGGTTCTCGACTGGATCCTCGCCGCCATCTTTATGCTTCTGCTCGTGGGAGAGGGCACGGCGGACGGCCAGCAGTGGCGCTTCCAGCAGCGCAAGCATGCGGCCGCGACGGCCGGGAAGCCGCTCACCGAGGGATTCATCAGCACCGGCCTGTTCCGCTATTCGCGGCATCCCAACCTGTTCTGCGAAATCCTCATGTGGTGGGTGTTCTACGCGATCGGAGCCGCGGCCGTCGGTCCGCTACTGTCCTGGACCATCATCGGCACGGTTCTGCTGACCGCGCAGTCCTTCGGATCGACGGTCATGGCCGAGTCCCTCTCCGGCGCGAAATACCCCGCCTACGCGGCCTATCGCGCCCGTACCTCACGCCTGGTCCCCTGGCCCCCGCGAGCCTAGCCGGCACGCCAAAACGGGTGCCCTCCGGAAGGAGATCGATCGTCTGTGTGAAGCGAGGCGTGGTTTGAGCGGTCCACACCGCCGCCACCAATGGCCAGAGGACGGTAGCCTACGAGGTCGGTCAGAAACCTCTTGTCCTGGGTGGCCTGAGGAAACCGCCCAGCACAACGAGCACAATTGCGGCGATGGTCCAGGCAAGCGCCTCATAGGAGAGGGCTGCCATCACGAGGCCCGCGAGAACACTGAAAACGCCCCCGGAGACATTCATACCGAGGTCGGTAAGCCCCTGAAAGACGCCTCGCTCCGGCTCAGGAATTTTGCCAGACACAAGCGCAGACCCCGCAACGATCCCCATCGACCAGGCAAATCCGAGGAGGGTCAGACCAACCGGGAATAGCCACGGCGTATTCGTAGACGCCAGGGCAAGAATCACGGCGGATACCCCGGACAGTATGAGGCCTGCCACGCCGACTACCCCTGCACCTCGCCACCGGGCGAGCATCCCAAAAACCGGGCTCAAAACATACATGGCTACCAGGTGAGCACTCATGATGAGCCCAACCACCCCGGCCGAGGTCTGGAGATGGCTCAGGTGCACCGGGGCCATTCCCATCAGCGCGATCATCGCGGCGTGCGAAACGAGCGTGATGATCAGCCCCTGGGTTGCGGACCGATGCTTTCGCAAGAGCATCGGGATCTCACTGAGCCGCACACGACGCTTGGCTGCAAACGCGATGTGGGGGCGCTTCCCGTTCGCACCCGCAAATGATGCGGCGATGGCGAGCATGTAGAGGATGAGCAAGAGCTGATATGGCCCCAGGTGCGAGGCCGCGCTCATCTGGCCCACGAGGTTGGGTCCGAGCAGGGCACCAATCGTGCCCGCCCAGAGAATCAGGCTGATGGCGAGGGGAACACTCGCTGGTTTCTCGACGATATCCGCCGCGGCAAATCTTGTGGCCAGGCCTCCGACGGTACCACCCCCAACCAGGAAAAGCGCGACGAGAAAGAGGGGCCAAGATTCGATACTCACCGCCCCGATCGTGCCCCCGGCACCACCTGCGGCGAGGGCGAACGCCACCGCGAGTGCGGTTCCTCGCCCACTTTTTTGAGCGAGCCTCGCGATGGGAAAGGTCAGGACGCTTGCGCCAACAATCATTGAGGTCTGGGCAAGCCCCGATATCTGTCCCGAACCGGAGAGACGGAATGCCGTTGGCGTCACCACGGTGAGCGCAACGCCTGCCGCGGTGGACGCGAATACCTGCGCAAGCCCCAGTGCGGTCAGTCTGGCTCGGATGGCAAGCCGCGGCCGCCGTCTAGGCACGCATCACGCTCACTCGGTGAGCTCCTCATAGTAAAACGGGGCCTCGTCACCGTAGATGTACACCGCACGGAAACGTTCGAACTCTTGAAAAATCATGCTCTCGTATTCCGTTACGATCTCGCCGGAAGCGGTGAGAATCGCGACGCCGTGCCAGGGTGAAATAATTGTTCTCACATTTTTCAAGATCGGAGCATACTGTCCTGGTTTAGGATGCACGGTTCCACGTATGGCCTGTGGAAAAGCACGCCCAATAACATCAAGTTCACGAAGCTTTGTCATGAGCACCGCATACTCAAAAGCGGTATGTTCCGCACGTTCCTGCACAATTAATTCGGCTTGATCCGCGAAATCTTGAACCGATATCGGAAACGAGTCGCCGGATTTGTACATCTCTATGAGCGCAGAAGAGATTGCGGTCGTTTCGGTCCCCTGACGCAGGGCGCGAATCAGGTGTGCCCGTTGGGGGAAGCTTTTGTCCGTCCATTTTTCTGAGATGGAGCTACGAACCCGTTCGTCGATGTCCGAAAGCTCCGAAGCTCGGGCTGACATCAAATCATGCAATTCAACAATCTGGATTTGCCCGCGCGCCCCCAGAAGATCAATTTGTCGCCATAAGTTTGACGCATACGGCATGCCTTCATGATCGCTATATCCGTAAAAGTCACGATGGGCACGACCATCCAGTAGCAGAGTGATAACAAGTCCTGGAGCATGCAGTCGGGTCACGGCATCGGAGATATTTTTCAGAAGCTGAAGTGCATACAATTCGCCGAGGTCGGGGGCTACCCGCCGATGGGCAGCTGGGTTATGGGGCCGGCCTGCAAACGAAGGAAGTACCAGTTCAAGCGGACGACCGTGCTCCATTGCATCCCGGATCTTCGACAGTATCGTGCCGTCCTCTGCCCACGGGTGTTCGATCGGGCCGTTGAGGAACTCCGGCGCTGTCATCCTCGTCAGAACCTGTTGCGGGGTGGCCTCCTCGATAGCATTTTCGACAGTGGAAGTAAGCCCGTGCGTCCGCTGAAAGGTGTCGACGTCGAATCGAGGGAGCATCATGGAATCCGGAGATCTCCACCGCCGAGCAGCATCCAAGAGTTTCTGCGGATCTGCCTTCCACCCCGGTTCGGTATATGAGATATGGATGAAGTTCTCGGGTGATACTTGCTGCGCCATGATTTCCCCCTGTTGGTTGAGGGCTCAGCCTGCCTGTCTGAGCTGACGATCGCCTCCATCCTCAGGGCCGTGCCCTCTGCACTTGTTATCTGGACTCGTCGGCTTTGTGTACAGCAAAACGGGCGCCCTCCCGAAGGAGAGCGCCCGTCCCGTGTGAAGCGAGGGGGACTTAGAAGTCCATACCGCCGCCGTCGCCACCGGCTACCGGAGCAGCCTTCTCGGGCTTGTCAGCCACGACGACCTCGGTGGTCAGGAACAGACCGGCGATCGATGCGGCGTTCTGCAGTGCCGAGCGGGTGACCTTAGCCGGGTCGATGATGCCCTGGGCGATCATGTCACCGTACTCGCCGGATGCGGCGTTGAAGCCGTGGCCGACGGGCAGGTCGCGGACCTTGGCGGCCACAACACCGGGCTCCTGGCCGGCGTTCAGTGCGATCTGCTTCAGCGGGGCCTCGATGGCCACGCGAACGATGTTTGCACCGGTTGCCTCGTCGCCGACGAGCTCCAGCTTCTCGAAGGCCAGCTTGCCGGCCTGGATCAGGGCAACGCCACCACCGGCGATGATGCCCTCTTCGACGGCAGCCTTTGCGTTACGCACGGCGTCCTCGATGCGGTGCTTGCGCTCCTTGAGCTCGACCTCGGTTGCGGCACCGGCCTTGATGACCGCAACACCGCCGGCCAGCTTGGCCAGACGCTCCTGCAGCTTCTCACGGTCGTAGTCCGAGTCGGTTGCCTCGATCTCGCGACGGATCTGAGCCACGCGACCGGCGATTGCGTCGGCGTCGCCGGCACCCTCAACGATGGTGGTCTCGTCCTTGGTGATGACCACCTTGCGGGCACGGCCCAGGTCGGTCAGCTTGATCTGCTCGAAGGTCAGGCCGAGCTCGGCGGAGATAACCTCTCCACCGGCCAGTACGGCGATGTCCTTGAGCTGAGCCTTGCGGCGCTCACCGAAGCCCGGAGCCTTGACGGCGGCGGACTTGAAGATGCCACGGATCTTGTTCACGACGAGGGTGGTCAGCGCTTCGCCGTCCACATCCTCGGCGATGATGACGAGGGGCTTGCCGGTCTGCATGACCAGGTCGGCTACCGGGGAGAGGTCCTTGACCGAGGAGATCTTGGAGTCTGCGATGAGGATGTAGGCATCCTCGAAGACGGTCTCCTGGCGGTCGGGGTCGGTCACGAAGTAGGCCGACAGGTAACCCTTGTCGAAGCGCATACCCTCGGTCAGCTCGAGCTCGGTGCCGAAGGTGCTGGACTCCTCAACGGTGACCACACCCTCCTTACCAACCTTGTCGATGGCCTCGGCGATGATCTC
The DNA here is from genome assembly GCF_003667565.1 of Mycetocola tolaasinivorans. Taxonomy (GTDB): domain Bacteria; phylum Actinomycetota; class Actinomycetes; order Actinomycetales; family Microbacteriaceae; genus Mycetocola; species Mycetocola tolaasinivorans. Next base: position 259,422 of record NZ_RCUX01000002.1, on the reverse strand, counting down.
ACCAATGCCGGTGTCGGCAGCCGAGATCGACGCGGTAGCGGCGATCTGGTCCTTGGTCTCGATCTCCTTGGAGGCCTCGGTCAGCTCGGCGATGACCGCGGCAACGGCCTTCTCAATGCCCTTCTTCAGGCTGATGGGGTCGGCGCCGGCTGCGACGTTGCGCAGACCCTCGCGGACCAGAGCCTGGGCCAGAACCACCGAGGTGGTGGTACCGTCGCCGGCGACGTCATCGGTCTTCTTGGCGACCTCCTTGACGAGCTCCGCACCGATCTTCTCGTACGGGTCGTCGAGCTCGATCTCCTTGGCGATGGACACACCATCGTTGGTGATCGTGGGGGCGCCCCACTTCTTCTCAAGTACTACGTTCCGACCGCGCGGGCCAAGGGTGACCTTGACGGCGTCGGCGAGCGTGTTCAGTCCGCGCTCAAGACCGCGGCGGGCCTCTTCGTCAAAAGCAATGATCTTTGCCATGTGGTTTTTCGTCCCTCCCGGACGTCGAAAACAGGGTTAGCACTCGGGGAATGTGAGTGCTAATTCGATTCTGGCACTCTCCACCTATGAGTGCAAGCCGAAGGGCTCAGATTACGGCACACTAACACCGTGCCGTTCGGCGCTACTGAACGGTGATGTCGGCCCCGGGAACCAGCGGCACCAGCTCAACCCAGGTGTTGCCCGGGGCCAGTAGAACCGCGCTCCCGTCCTCGGCGGTGAGCCGGATCGGTTCGGTAGCCGACGCCTTGGCCCAGCTCACGGCGATGGTCTTTCCCGCGGTGGCCACCTGGCCCACACCCGAACCGATTAGTTCGGTCTTCGGGACATCCGGATACTGATGGGAAATCTCGACCCGGAGCGAAACGACGTTAATCGCGGACAGAGGCTTCCCATCGGCCGCGAGATCGGGGTGCCCCTGCTGCGATCGCACAAACGAGCCGCCGGCCTCGGCCCAGTCCCAGGACTGTTTCCGGAACGCCGAGAATGTGGTGTGAATCGAGGCCACGGGCACACCCGAGAGTGCCGCGGTGGCCGATTCCGGGCCGTCCGAATGGTCAAACTGCGGGCGAGGAGGGGCCAGTGCGGCCTCCTTTTTCAGGAGGTCCTGCGCACGCAGAATGACGTTGTGAGGGGCCGGTTTGTCTTTCGAGCGATACATGAAGGGGTCTGCGTTTGCGTCACCGTGCACGTAGTTTTTCACCGGGGCCGCGCGCATCATGTCCACGAAGATCTGCTGCCCGCCGGAGTACGCAACGAGGCCGCCAAACGGCGAGACGATATCCGGGTCCATCGGTCGAATGGATCTCAGCGGCCCGATTTCCTTCGGGATGCGCGACTGCCACACGCCCACGTACCGCGTGAGTCCGCCCTCAACGAGCTCCTCGAAGACGATATCCGCCTGGTCGAGCCCCCGCTGCGGACGCGCCTCCGCGTCGTTTCCGATTTTCGCGGAGAGCGCGGGGCTGGTCTCGGTGGCCGAGGTCACCGGCATCCCCGTCAGGGGCGAGGTCTCCGGAGGGGCACTCGGCGCTACCGAGCCGGCTTCGGACGCCCCGGGTTTCGGATGGGTGGCGCAGGCACTCAGCAGCACACCACCCGCCAGCAGGAGGGCGAGTGCGCGTGCGACCCGGGAGACACCACCGGGAGAATGAGTTCCGACCATGCGGCCACCCTAGGCGAAATCCGTCGATTTTTGGGGATGCAAACGGGTCGAATCCTGTTCGCATCCCCGGGGAGCCGCTCGCGGCCCCGCTCAGTACTAGTTGCTGGCCGAGTAGTCGGCGCCGAGAACGGCCACGACCTGGTTGACCGGTGCGGCACCGCCGCCCTTGACGGTCGCGAACTCGTTGGACTTGAGCACCTTCGAGATGCCGAGGTTCGAGGCCAGTGCTCGCGCGGCCTGTTCGCCGGCCGCGGCGTGGTAGTAAACGGCACTCTCACGCACGGTTCGGGAGGAGGCGTTACCCACGTTGATCTGCTGAGTCCAGCCATCCTTCTTCAGGTTGGCGGCAGCGCCGGCAGACAGCCCGGTCGTGGTGGTTCCGTTGAGGACGTACACCACGGCCGTCGGGTCGGCCTTGAGGTCGCCAGTCGGCGGGGTGGAGGGCTCATTCGAGGGGGCTTCGCTCTCGCCATTGCCCGGTGTCGCGCCCTCGTCGGTACCGGGTTCCTCGGTGGCATTCCCGTCGGGATCGGTGGAGGGCTGCGCACTCGAGGTGTTTGCCGGCGGGGTGAAGTCGATCCGGCCGTTCTGCACGGCGATGTAGATGATGCCCGCGAGCACGAGAGCAACCACGGCGATGATGGCGACCAGCCAACCCAAGCGCCGCGGCGGCAGTGCGCCGGCTGCCCGGTGGGCACCCACCCGCTTGGAGTTCTTGGGTGCGTTATCAAAGCGGTCGTGGGGATAGCGTTCGCGCATCTGGTCGGTTCCTTGTGGGCGGATCAATCGAGAGGAGGGGATCTTCTCGGCGGGAAAGAGTGGGACGAGCGGGTGCCGGCGCTCAGGCCGGAGACAGCCAGGGGGCTAGTGTTGGCCGGTGACGCGGCGCTCACGTGCGGCCTGCCGCGCCTGGCGCAGCCGCTGGAGACGCTTGATCAGCATCGGATCAAAGATGAGGGCCGCCGGGCGATCGATCAGGGCGGAGAGAATTTGATAGTAGCGGGCCGGGGAGAGCGAGAGTTCGGCGCGGATCGCCTCCTCCTTCAGCCCTGGATGCTGCCACCAGCGGTTTTCAAACTCGAGGATGGCACGCTCGCGGTCCGTCAGCGCACCGGCGCGAACGGGTTCCGGCGTTGATGCCGTGGAATCGGAACTCATTGTCATCTCCCCGCCAGTTGTGCTTACCCCGAGAGGTCCGTGTTGGGTAATCCTAACCCGAATCTCTGAACGCTTCGGTGGACCGGCCGGGAGTATGCGGGTAAGCGTGCGTGGCGGACACGGGAACAAAGCGTGCCGCGGAGCGTTAGATTAGGAGTGGACCACCACCCGAAGGAGACGCAATGACCACCCCCGTGAACAAGAGCGACGCCGAATGGCGTGAAGAACTTTCCCCCGAGCAGTACCAGGTGCTGCGTGAGGCTGCGACGGAGCGCCCGTGGACGGGTGAGCTTCTCGATGAGGAGCGCGCCGGCCTGTACACCTGTGCCGCCTGTGGTGCGGAACTGTTCAAGAGCGGTACCAAGTTTGATTCCGGCTGCGGCTGGCCGAGCTTCTATGAATCGGTCCGTCCCGAGGCCGTGAAGCTCATCGAGGACTCCTCGCTGGGCATGGTGCGCACCGAGGTGCGCTGCGCGACCTGCGATTCCCACCTGGGCCACGTGTTCGATGATGGTTTCGGCACCCCCACGGGCGACCGCTACTGCATGAACTCGATCGCGCTCAACTTCACCGCCGCGGACTCCGAGTAGCGTGAGCGCGGGGGCGTATGAGGCCGCGCTGGCGCGGCGATCACGGTCGAAGGTTTCCGCGGAGACCCCGGATCATGCGGAGCTTCTGCGCCTGGTGGGTGCGGCCGGCCGCGTGGCCGATCACAGCGGGCTGGAGCCGTGGCGGCTCATTGAGTTGCGCGGTGATGCGCGTATCCGCTTGGGTGCCGCGCTTTCGGCGGCCGAGGGTAAGGATTCCCCCTCCTCAAAGCCCCTGCGTGCCGAGCTCCTCATCGCCGTGGTGTTTTCTCCGAGGAAGAGCCACAAGGTGCCCGAGTGGGAGCAGGAGGCGGTGGCCTCGGGGGTGGCGCACGTCCTGAGCCTTCTCCTGGATGAGGCCGGCTGGGGCGTTCTCTGGCGCACCGGCGGCCTGACCCGATCCGAGCCCGTGCACGAAATGCACGCCCTGGCCCCGAACGAAAAGCTGCTGGGCTGGCTGTATGTGGGGGGCAAGATCCCTCGGGAGAAGTCCGAGCGTCCGCGCACCATCACGGCCGAGAAGTTCCTCTCGGTACTGGACGCCTAGGCGTATCCGGTACGACGAAGCCCGCATCCATTCGAGGATGCGGGCTTCGTCATTTCCGGGGCCTCTACCCGGCCGTGGTCTCGTCGGCCGGCTCGGGTACCGCGTGCGCGGGGCGGTGCCGTCCCCACCGGGGTAGCCCGGCGAGGATCGCGGCAACGAGCGCGAGGAGCGCTCCGCCGACGGTGGCGATGGACATCTGGTCGGCACCGAAATCGATGAGGTCGAGGATCACGGCGGTGACGAGCTGCCCGGCGATCATTCCCATTCCCATGAGGAGCACCCCGGTGGAGGAGACAATCCAGGCGGAGAGCCCGATGCAGACGCAGCCGATGATGCCGCCGAGGTAGAGGGTGGGATCGGTCGGCCAGGTGAACTCGGTGAAGTGCGGGCCACCGCTCACGAATACGGCAACGAGGAGCGCAAACGTGCCGAACAGAAAGTTGAGGAACGTCGCGGAGAGCACGCTCTGTGCGGCGGCACGCACGCGGCCGTTGACGGCCTGCTGCCAGCCGAGCAGGATGCCCGCGATGAAGGGCAGGGCGAGCGCCCAGAGCGGAATGTCGGTGGAGATTTTGCCGGAGACGGACCATCCGGTGGCGACGAGCACGAGGGCGGCACCGATCATGCGGTTGGCGCTCGGGCGTACCCGGCCCAGCGGGCCGAACCCGACGCCGTCGATGATGAGCCCGGAAACGGTCTGCCCGGCGACCACGGCGACGCTGAACATGGCGATTCCCACGATGATGCCCACGCGGCTCTGGCTGAACACGAGGAAGGCACCGCAGAAACCGGCGAGCAGGATCCACCAGGGCAGGGTGCGGTTCCATACCCCGCGGAACACGGCGGCCACACCGCGGCGGCCGTGACGCGAGATGAGCATGCCGACGCTCAGCACCACGAGTCCCGTGCCGAACGACACCGCCGCGGCGGCGAGGCCGTCGCCGAGGGCCTCACCGAGGTGGCCGTTGACCCGCACCTGAACCGACATGGCCGATCCGATGATGACGGCGAGGATGAGCGCGAACCAGCGCGGGAGGAGTCTGGCAGAACGCTGCGACATTGTGGGGCCTTTCGGGAGGTGGCGCCCCTAAAGGTGGGCACGCCGCGTGCCAGCTTACTCTCGTAACCGTTACCTGCGGGACGTACCGGGATGCCGGAATCACCGGCCGAGTCCTCGGGAATACGACATCGATATTGAGAATCGGCTCGGAAATCATCGCCCTTCAATCCACACCGGTTATTATTGGAGACTGCCCTGTGCCCGCTGTTTGGCACATCCCTCAAACCGGCAAGGACATACCTCCCCTATGGCGCTTACGAAGAAAAAACGCATCAGCCTGACAGTTGTGCTGTCTATCGTGGTGGTGATTCTCGCTATCGCCGTGGGTGGCGGTATCTTCGCGTTGACCCTCGCAAACAAGTTTGACGCCTACGAGAAGATCGACGATCCATTCCCCGATGAGGCTGGCCGCCCCGCGAAGAGCGACACGGGCTCGCAGAACATTCTGCTGCTGGGTTCGGATACCCGCGGCGAGATTGGCGATAAGGAACTCGACAATATCAAGGGCGACCGTTCCGACTCGATGATGATCGTGCACATTCCGGGCAACCGCGAGGGCATCTTTGTCACCTCGATCATGCGTGACAGCTGGGTACCGATTCCGGGCCGCGGCTCGGCCAAGATCAACGCCGCGATGGCGTACGGTGGCCCGAAGCTCGCCGTGCAGACGGTGGAGACCCTGATTAACGCCCGTATCGACCACGTTGCCGTGATCGACTTCGATGGCTTTGAGGGCCTGACCGACGCACTGGGCGGCGTGACGATCAACAACCCCATCGCGTTCACGGCTACCCATGGCAAACAGCACTTCAAGCAGGGTGAGATCACCCTGAGCGGTAAGGACGCCCTGTCGTTCGTGCGTGAGCGCTACTCCTTTAAGGACGGCGACTACCAGCGTGCACGCAACCAGCAGCTGTATATGAAGGGCGTCATGAACAAGCTGCTGAGCAAGGACACCCTGACGAACCCGGGCCGCGTGATCGAGTCGATCGACGCCATCTCGCCGTTCCTCAAGGCCGACAGCGGCATGAACGCAGCCTACGTGGCCGGCCTCGCACCGAGCCTCGCGGGCGTGCGCGGTGAGGACGTGCAGTTCATCACCGCCCCGACCAGCGGTACCGGCACCTCGCCGGACGGACAGTCGATCGTGCGCCTCGACGAGGTCAAGATGGGACAGCTGGCCACCGCCTTCCAGACGGACAAGCTGGCCGACTTCTTCGCGGCTAACAAGAAGTAGCGTCCGCTCCCTCAACACGAGTGCCGCCCCGGTTTTCCGGGGCGGCACTCGTGTTTTCATGCATCGCGCGAGGCGTTTGCGTCCCGACGAAGGTTCGTGCCATACGCGACACACCTATTGAGCTTCAGTTTTACAAATATAAGTAATTGTAAAGGACCGCAATTCCCCCCCCCTTAGTGTGGGTTGACGCTTCTCGCGCTGTAGCCGTGCTCGCGGTTCTGATGCTCCACTTTCAGATGTGGATTATTGAACCGTATGACACCGACCCCGGCATGGTCACGCAGGCCTGGGCGGCCTTGAGTAGCTTCATGGAGCCCATCCGGATGCCGTTGCTCTTTCTGGAATCGGGGATTCTCGCGTCTTCGGCACTGTGAAAGCGTCCGCTGCGTGTGGGCATGCACCGCGTCGTGAGCTCGGTGTATCTCGTGATCGTCTGGACAACGCTGTATTTCGTTATCCGGCTCCTCATCGGGCAGCCCCTTCCCGGGGCGGCGGTTGATGTCTCGCAGTACATCAGGAACCTCTACACCCCCAACTCGGTACTGTGGTTTGTATACGTTCTCGGGGCGTGGAACTTCCTGGTCATTCTTCTTCGGCGTGCGCCCCGCTGGGTCGGTTTTTCGGTCTTTGCCGTGGCACTGCCGCTGCTCTTAGAAGCGGGTATCGGCCTGCCCAACCGAATCATCATTTATGGGACATTCTTCGCCGCCGGCGTCTATTTTAAGGACTGGTTCCTGGCGTTCTTCACCGACCGTGTCGGGCTCAAGGCCGTTCTTCTCCCGGTGTTCGCGGTGGCCGCAGGGTTCCTCGCCGTCGCGACCGAGAGCATTCCGGTTCTCTCGTTTTACACCTGGACCCTTCAGCACTTCCTCGCCGCGATGGCGACCATCGCACTGGTATCCATTGCCTGCCGCTGGAGTTTGTTCGCGCGGGTCTTTGGTTGGCTCGGACAGCGTACCCTGCAGATGTTTATCCTCCATCAGCCGGTCGCGTGGCTCGTGATGACGATTCCTGTGCTACAGACGATCCTCATGGCCGATGTGATTCGCTGGATTTGGCCGGTCACGGGGATGATTTTCCTCGCCGCCGTCTCGCTGGGGGCGTATGCATTGCTCTCGCGTACACCGTTGAAGTATCTCTTCCGTCTGCCGAAATTCCCGCCGGCGAAGAGTGTCGCCGTACCGGTGCCCGCTCGAGAGCAATCATCGATCGCGTAGCCGTGCAGGCTTAGGGCCTTCCTGATTTAGCCCTCACGGCGGGTGGCATATTCCGCGGCGGCGCGGCCTTTCCAACGCTCCACGACAGTTTCACGGAGTGCAGTACGTATATGCAGGCCCTAACGTCTTACCCCGACCCGATTGGCTGGCGACCCTCCCGAATAACACTGTGCTATCACTGTGCGGTCTTCCTGCAGATACGCGCCGCTTTCGGATGCCCGAGATATCGCTCTAGTTCGCGCAAAACCGATTGTCGGAGACCTTATTACGTTCGAGCACGTGTACATTCAAAACGAACCTTGAACGCCAAAAGCACAATGGGCGACTCCCTCATTTACTGAGTGAGCCGCCCATTTTCGCGTTTCGCGGTGCCGATCGTCCCTAGCTAGTGACCAGTCGCTTCGTGACGGTAGCGGCCCATCCCGCGATAGTCCCATCCCGCAGCTAACCAGCGCTGGGCGTCAAGAACATTGCGACCGTCGATTATTTTCGCTGCAGAAACTAGCGGGGACAGCGCGCTAGGATCAATCTGCACAAAGGACTTCCACTCTGTGAGGAGAATGACGAGATCAGCGTTCGCTACCGTTGATTCAACAGAATCGGCATACTCCACCGTAGTGAGTACCCGTCGAGCGTTTTCAATCGCCTCAGGGTCGGTAGCGACGACCGATGCCCCATCTTCTGAAAGCAGACGGGCGATAGACAACGCAGGAGAATCCCGGATATCGTCACTCTCGGGCTTGAAGGAGAGACCGAGAAGCGAAATACGCTTTCCCGCAACGCTGCCACCCAGCATCTCTGCTGCCAGGGATACCACGTGCGCCCTTCTCCGGAGATTTACTTCATCAACTTCTTTGAGGAACGCGACCGAGTCCCCCACTCCAATTTCATCCGCGTGCGCCATAAGTGCACGAATGTCCTTGGGCAGACAGCCACCGCCGAAACCAACTCCAGCGTTGAGGAAACGGCGCCCAATTCGTGCATCTAGTCCGATCGCATCGGCCAGTTCAGTTACGTCGGCTCCCGTCGCCTCCGCGATTTCAGCCATCGAGTTGATGAAAGAGATCTTGGTTGCAAGAAAGGCATTCGCGGAAACCTTGACCAACTCAGCAGTCTCTAGTTCAGTAACAAGCACCGGTGCGCCCTCAGCGATGGGAGTAGCGTAGACCGCGTCAAGAACTTGCTTTAGTTCATCGCGGTTACCGTCATCGGCAAGCCCGTAGACGATTCGGTCAGGATGCATGCTGTCATTCACTGCAAAGCCTTCGCGAAGGAACTCGGGGTTCCAGGCCAAACGCGCGTCGGTTGGCGCGATAAGCTCCGCAATCCGACGCGCGGTTCCCACTGGAACGGTTGATTTTCCAACCACAAGGTCGCCGGGCTTGAGGTGAGGCATCAGCGCTTCGACTGCAGCGAAGACATAGGTTAGATCAGCTGCGTTTGAGCCGGCTTTCTGGGGCGTTCCGACGGCGATAAAGTGGACGGTGGCATTCTTTGCTTCGGAGATCTCACTACTAAACGCGAGGCGGCCAGCCGCAAATCCTTCGGTCAGGGCTTCGGGCAAACCAGGTTCGAAGAAGGGTGCTCGGGACTGGCTGAGATCAGCAATTTTCCGCTCGTCGACGTCGATGCCGACCACTTCATGTCCCATGACCGCAAGTGCAGCAGCGTGCACCGCGCCCAGATATCCACAGCCAATTACTGAAATCTGCATCTCGTTTTCCTTGCTCGTTCGGTTCGTGCCAAGTTCGTTTGGGATCGCCCGCAATAGGTTGCCATAAATTGCACTCACACGCGTGTCTGTCCATCGGACAGCCCACCGGTACCGATTGTGCGTTCTCGCATTCCCCTTTATGGCATATAGCTTTAGATTCTAGTGTGAGCTGCCGCAGACCCAATAATCCTTGTCCGCGAAAGAATCATTCCGGGCGTCGATTCGGCGATTCCGTCTGGCATGATTATTCCTGAGCCCCACTTTCCTGACCGCCCATGCGTGGCTTTGGCCACGCAACACATCAAACTAGAAGTGTGATCGATTGACCCCGCCTGCCCCAATGCCCAACGTGGCCGACGTTACGTGCGTAATCCCAACTCATGATCGTGACGTCTCCTTGAAACGAGCCGTTGAATCCGTATTAGGGCAGACACAACAGCCAAAACGCATCGTCGTCGTCGACGATTTAGGCGCTGATTCAACTCGTGCCCTTGTGGAAAGCTATGCCGCAGTAGTTTATATCGATGGCAGCCAGATTGACGAGAAGTCCGCAGGTTCATCAAGAAATCTGGGTGCACGGAATCTATCTACCAAATGGATAGCTTTCCTCGATGACGACGACGAGTGGGCACCAACCTTTCTCGAAGAGCTCTTCAAAGCTGCTGAGCGACGCCCCGCAATCAGCCTTCTCGTCTCCTGGTCAGATTTGAGCTACGAAAATGGTCGTCTTGTACCTGCTTCACGCATGGCTGAAGGTCACACGCAACGTGATGTTGTAGCTAAAAACCCTGGCTTTACGGGAAGTAACTTCTTGATACGTGCCAGCACTTTTCGCGAACTAGGAGGTTTTGACGGATCGCTTTGGGTCGCAAACGATCTTGATTTCATAACTAGATATCTCGGCTCGAAAAACGTCTACGGTGTAGTCCAGGAGTCCCTCGTTCTCATCGGAGTCGGTGATGGTCAGGAACACCTTACTTCGCGAAGCAGACGCCATGCTGAAGGTATCAAGCGCTATCTTTCAAAGCACCGAGGAAAGGCAAACTTCATACAGCGTCGACCGCTTTTACGTCGCTATCATCTTGCGAGCAGGTACCCGGGCCAATCTCGCACGCGAGCAATGGGACATTTCGCATTGCAACTATTTTATTCTTCCCCGAAAGACATCCTCGTCGTGATTGAACGACGACTACGTGGTGATTCCGAAGTCTACTGAACCACCCAGTCTAGACCCGAGCTCGCTTCGACACTCGGTAAAGAATTCGGTAGGCGGCTGGTGCGTGGTTTAGCAAATAGGCGAGAAAAGCAAGTTTTCTCTCTTTAGCGCTCCAAAAATAGCCTGGAGCGCTCTGGTCCTGAGCGTCTCGAGCCTTCGCTTTAACCTGAGAAAAAGCAGGTTCGTTAATGACTGAGCTCGTTAAGTTTGCGATCGGGATCAGAGCGTTTCGATAAAGAAAACGAGTTTGCTCGGAAACGCTGAGCGCCGAACTGGCATGGCTATCTATGCCCTGTAGGCAGAGAAGCGTGTTATCCAACAGGTCGCCGATCCGCGGAGAAACTGAGGAGGTAATTGCTTCCTCTCGAAAAAGGTAGCGATAAAGCGCCTCATTGATGAACTCCACCCGGCGTGCTTTCACCAGGAGAGCACCCATTACCGCGACATCCTCATAGGTGCTTCCGACGGGGAAGACTATTCCCTCGTAAAGGCTACTGCGAACGAGTTTATTCACAGTAAACGCGTCAAAGCGTCCAGCAATCATCTCGCCAAGGGCTTCGCTCCCGCTCCAAGATTGGTCAGCGTCGTAATCTCTCATGCGCACTTGTGATGCAGAGCCATCCGGACGAGATCGGACGACGTTAGTAGCCACGATATCGACGTCGATGGTCATACGCTGCAGCATCTTCTCTAGCATCGTTGGATCCACTGTGTCGTCAGAATCGACAAACCAGATGAAATCTGTACTGGATTCGGCGATTGCGGTGTTCCTTACAGCTGCCAGCCCACGGTTTTCTTGATGCCGAACGAGGCGGTAAGCAGGTCGTGAAGGAGCTCTCTGTAGATAATTCTCTGCAACGGCTACAGATCCGTCTGGTGAGCAATCATCGATCAAGAGCAGGCTAATCTCAGCCATCCCCCAGGCCGTTTGCTGTAGCACGGAGTCCAGGGTCTCTTCAACCAGGTTCGCAACGTTATATAGCGGAATGGCGATGCTGACGGAGGATGAAATCGGCATTATCTCTTCTTACTTCCGGGAGCTGGCGCAAGGGGAGAAACAATTCGATGAATGTCATTTGCAAACCGCTGCGGGTCGAAGAGTCGCTTATACCGTTCGCGCCCCTCAACACCCATACGCTGGAGTGTCTCAACATCTAGTGTCTCCAGAATGGTTGCCAATTCCTGCGGGCTATCAAGGTTGAAGAACGCACCGGTCACGCCATCTTCGATAATTTCAGAAAGGCCGCCCTTATTGATACTTGCAAGCGCGGCGCGCCCAAAGGCGTTAGCTTCAATTGCAATCGTGGGCAGCGGATCCGGGTTGCGGCTAGGAACGATTATCGCGTGTGCCTGTGTCAATGCCTCTCGGATATCAGAGACCTCGCCGATTACCTTTACGGAATCAGGCCTACGCAGTCGTCTGATGCGTTCATGTACGTCGTACACCTCGCCGCTTGGTGGAGGTCCGCCAAGCACGTGAAGCTCAACATCCCGGCGCTCTACTAGATCCCACGCATCAAACAGCTCACCATATCCTTTGCCAGGGGTCCAGCGGCTCGCTACTGCGACCACCAGGGGAGTTTGAACGTTGTTCTCGGGCAACACGTCGATGTTGAAACCGTTGTACACGATATGAGTTTTGTTCTGCAGAGCCTTGCTCAGTGGACGGGTGATCGCCTTGCTCACTGCGATAATCTCTGACGGGCCCCCAATAAGTGGTTGTATTACTCGACGCGCAGTTCCGTCAACATACTCATGCAAATGCATTACCGCAGGCACGCGCTGGATTCTGCACATGTGAATTACAGATGCGAGAGCCGACGTATTCACATATACCGCGTCGGGCTTTCGTTGGCGCAAGCGCCGGAATGTCGTGAGGTATCGACGGACGAGGGTTGGGAATGCGCGAGGCGTCATGAGTGCACGACGAAAAACTGGCAGATTGATGTCGAAGTTCGTAATACCGAGTGCGTCCAGCTCCTTCGAGAGCAACCGATCCGGATATGCCACGTCCGTCGGCAACCAGACTTCGATCTTCCAGTCATTCATCAGCGCCCGGATGCTTTCCAACAACACTCGGTCCGAACCATAAAGCTCATTCGATGGATGCACCATCAGAAGTGTGGGTTTCATCACAGCAAAAATCTCCTTGTCAACCCGCACTCCATTGGTTAGCGGGGAAGTAAATTGGCGGTGTGCGCCCGGTGACAACTACTTATTTGAGCCAGGTATATCCACACCTAATACGACATTACAAGGTCTTCGAGACCTAAACTTCGTTTCTCAGTTCCAAAGATCCGAAGGAAAAGCATCACGGAGCGGTGCCGGGTCCCACGCCAACGACGGATGCCCTCCCATCGCGCGCGCTTCGTCAATGGAGGCCGCGAAATCCTGTGATTCACGCCCTGACCCGAGAAAATAGTCTTGGTACTTGAACTCGGGTTCGTGCGCCGAAGAAATGAGGCGAGCGGGAATGCCCAGTGACTCTGCAATAACAATCCCGTGCAGTGATGAACCGGTCACAAACTCGCTCTGTGCGATTCGTTTCAGTACATCCTTGAGCGGCGCAACCGGCGAAAATACATTGCTTTCTCCCTTGTAAGCCGGAAAGTCATTCAGATTCGGAATGATTGTTTCAGGGAACTGTTTCTTATTTGCCCACTCCCGTAACTGAGGCATAAGCTCCGGTAGTAACAGAGCAGGGTCGCCATAAACCTCAGGTACGAAAATCCCGCGTTCTTGGAGCCTTTCTCGCGTGCGAGGGCCGCGTACTGCCCTCACATCAAGGTCTTCGAACGCTAAATGTGCCGCATCGATCTTGTCGTTAATACCTGTACCCCAGATGGTATCCCCAGTGCGGGCGAAATGCATGATTGAGCCAACGCTGACCAGACGCCGTCCTACCGACGCCGATCTGCCTGCAGGAGCGAGCGCCCGCGATATGAGAGGGCCGAGTAGGTCCCCGAAATTATTGATTCTTGCAGCCACCGGAACTCGCCGTAGGCCAGGGATCTCAATCCGTCTCCGTCTCGGGTTCCAATGCACGAGTTCTACACCCTCGTAAGAGCTTCTATCCACGTGTGTTTTTCGCTTTCGATCTAAAAAGTGGCGTCGCATTATTGGACGTGGCGGTTGCCATAACTAGCTGTTGGGTGCTTTGCGTTCGGCAAGTATTTCTCGAACCTGGAACAACCGCCGGCGCGAAATGGGGTTGGCCAACAACGCTGTTGCAAGAATGGCAAAAAACACTACCGAGCTCAATATAAAGTTCCAAACACCGCCATTGCCTACAATCTCTCGGAAGTACCAGGACGCTCCACCTGTAACAGCCATAGTCGCAACTACCATAAGGCCGTTACCCAGCATTGCTCGAACGGGCGCAAACGTAATCCGGCTAATCCAAACGAGCCCCATGAGCCACAGGACGCAACTCGAGACAACGTAGGCAACGGCCACGCCTTGGATTCCCCAGATTAGCCCGATGACGATACCAATGATTACCAGCGGTCTCGTTACGAGCGCAAAGTACATATTCTGCTTTGACTTGCCCTGGGAGAAGAACACCCAGTAGGTCGCAAAATGCGCGGCCTGAAATACACCCGCCACTGCCAAGATTTGAAAAAGCGGGACGACTTTGCCCCATTGTGGGCCAAGAGCGAATGGAACGAGCACATCGGCGAATGTAGCTACATAAATCAGTACTGTCGAGACCGTTGTTACCAGAAGGAACTGCCCCTGAACCAGGAATCGTCCAAACTTTTCGCGATCATCCTTCAAGCGAGAAAGTATGGGGAGCGCGACCCGGGTTGCAGGAGTATTCAGTTGTTCCAACGGCAGCATCAAAAGCTGGAAGGCTCGATCATAGATGCCGAGTTGTTCAGCGCCGTATCTACGCCCGACAAGAAGCGAATCTACGCTTCGGCTGGCGAAATTAAGAAGTTGAGTCGCAAAGAGGTACCCGCCAAAGCTCACTAGGCTCCGCACTGAGGCGTCGCGCTTCCATCCGCGAGGTAACCAACCAGAGAATGCAACGCTGAGAATGAGATAGACAATTGTTTGTGTCATCTGCTGCGCGACAAGAGCCCATACGCCAGCACCCGCAATTGCGAAGCCAATTCCCGCAATCAACCCAAGACTGATCGAGGCTACGGCAACAATCGCAAGCTGCGTGAACTTGAAAGCGCGCGCGAGATTCGCACTGAATTGAGTGGCAAGGCCGTTGAGCAGGAACGATAAGCTGAGGACTTGCGTGATTGGGACAAGCTGTGGCTCATGATAAAGATCAGCAATCAGCCACGAGGCACCGAACATTACGAGGGTAAGCACGGCTCCCATCATCGTATTGATCCAGAACAATTTGTCCCGCTGTGCATCGCTGATAATTTTGGCCTGGATGGTGGCCCCAGAAAGCCCGAGGTCTCGAAACACCTCGCCAAACCCTAGAATCACGGCGACCATCGCAAGCAGCCCAAAATCCGAGGGCGGGAGCAGCCTGGCCATGATGATGATGCCAGCAAATTGCACGATAACTCGCGCGATCTGTCCAAGCATCGTGACCGAGGCACCACGGAGCGCTGTATAGCCAAGAGTCTTTTCTTTAGGCATCTTGTTTACCTCGGGTCAGCGCGATTGCCTGACGATAGACCGCCTCGTGTGCATCGCCCGCCTGTTCCCAATCACGCCGTGAAAGATCTGGCTGAGAGACAACGGTCGGGAAATCGCGAAGGTTTGTCAAGGTATTCAGAATGTCAATGCTTGACAGTTCGCCATCGTACATAAATACCCAGCCCGGACCGACTTCGTCGGATAGCGCCTGATTCGCGGGGGTATTAGGGACAAGAATGGGCACGTCTAGTGACAGGCTCAACAGGGCAGCACCGGAGTTGAACATTTCCGAGTACGGAAGCACCACGAGGCCAGTTTGCGCAAGCTCTTCAACGAGTCTGGCATCGTCGACATAGGTCAGTTCTGTGTGGACTCGATCGTTACCTGCACGTGCTCGTTCGATCTCGCTCGCAAGGTCGGTAGATGAAGGCTTACCGAGAATTCGTAACTCTAGATCGCCGTTGTTAATCTTGTTGAATTCGCGAATTAGGGATGGGACATTTTTGTATTCACGAATAAAGCCGAAATAAGAGACAACCCCAAGTCGCTCTGCGGCGCGCGGTACTCGCAAATTCCGAAACCAATCACGATAGTGTCCGTGGAGAATCTGGACATGGGTTGTGTCCTGATATTCGGAAACCACGGGGTTGATTTCAACCCAAACGACAGTTTGCCGATCTAACCGGCGTAATAGAAACCGCTCGAGTGGATTTCCAGCCTCGTGAGGTTCCACATTGTGTCGAGTTCTCACGACAGGAATTTTTTGGAGTTTCAACCTCACCAGCATCATTGAGAACAGGATCGGCGTTAATGCCCGACGAACACACCCCGGTTGGCGGAGCAGCTCTTCGGGCCAATGAATGTGCAGCGCGTCAACGGGACCTGTCAACGCTCTACGCCACGAAAAGGGCTGCAAGTTTACGCTCTCGGACGTGTTCTGCCAGAGTAAAGATACATATGGGTTGGATTCGCTCTGGTCCGGATAAACCGACTGCAGAATCTGGATGGTGGGACGGATCATTTTGCATCCCTACCAAGTCCCAGCCTCAACTGGGGAATGTTCACGCCATTTAAGAGTCCGTCAAAACGTTTGGATACCTTGCGCTCCCATCTATCTCGGCTGAGCTGACCGATGAAGAAGCCAGAGATAAGGAACCACAAATAGAGTTCTGAGTTGGAAAGGAGAGCCCATCCAGTAAAGCCAATTGAAAGTACAACGGGAAGTAGCGCGAGGTATGCACGTGCCATGGTTTCCTGATTACCACCGACACGGCGCATTCTGAACGCAATAATGAAACTCCAAATGAGAGGCCCAAAGAATAAGATCGCTCCTATGATCCCGGTTTCTACCGCCATATGAAGGAAAATATTATGCACCGGCCATCCTTGGCTGGTTAGTTTGTCATACGGTCCAACCGCGTCCAAATAATTGTTCAAACCCACGCCAAACCATGGAGTGCGTCCGATCTGAGCAAGCGCAACTTCGATGAAGTGATCGCGTTCGCCAAGTGAGCCTTGCTCAAGCATTCTCACAATTACTGAGGTTGTCACCGCAGCGCCTGCGATTACTGCAGCAACTATCGCGAAGATCCTTATACGACCACTCAAGCGCGGGCGATTAAACCAGAACCACACCGCGAGCATGCCCACATAGGCAATGAGATTGGCGCGGCCACCCGAAAGTACAAGTGGAATGAGGGTTGCGGCTAACGTTACCGAAGCGACACCGGTTCGAACGCGGGAAGCGCTTCGCAGGAAGGGCAAGACGAGCACTGACAAAAACACAAGTGCTTTTCCCAAGTTGGCTGGGTGCTCGAAGGTGCCGTTTGTACGAGTGCCCATTAACTTAGCAATTCGTCCGTCCATTGGAAAGATCGAAACTCCCGCAAACTGCAACAGGACAACAATCACTTCAATGGCAACCACCGCAGCAACAAGAAATAGTAAGAACCCGGCAGTTCGAGATTCGAAACTGATCGATTTGCCGCCAACTATTCCGAGCGCAAATGCAGCGATTGCGACAATGACGAGAAACACTCCGGACCACTGTGCCGTTGTGCCGCCCCAAATGAACATCACCGCAAACAACGAATACACCACGAACGGAAGTGCCATCCAGGGCACTGGAAATCTTCTAAATACAAGCGAATAGGCAAGTAAGGCGACAATGATCAGGAGCGAAGCTGCAGTGAGCTCCACTCCTGAGTGCGCAATTCCAATGTGGCTCTGGCTAGCACCTTTAATCAGGGTAATTGTGAAACTTGAAAACAAAAGACTTACCAAAATTGCGGCAATAGTAGTGCGGTTGATTCCCTGCCAGAGAATGAGACATAGGCCCACCACCGCGGCAATCAAAAGCTTAGTTGTATCCATTGGTCCCTTGAAACCCCATCTGAGGGACTAAACACCCCCGCGATTAAACCTCTCGGTCCTCCGCTATCCAATGTCGATGCCACCGGTTTTCAGCAGCAAAACAACCGTGAAATCCGAACCTTGCTATCTTAGCCTGTTCGGATCATGATGCCTCTGAAGCTATCGACTAATCGCTTCGACGGCTGGTCCTTACCCTACGGCTTCCTTAGAGCTGTGCTCGTTCAAGAGCTGCGTCCAACACATCGTCATGCGCCAGCGTCACGTCGCCAGCTGGTGGCCGTGTGCGGTCGTATTTCCAGCCGGTATTTATCCCGCGGAAATGCCGATAAGAGATATCTTCATCGAGTTCAATGTCGCGAATACTGTGAACTTCCAACACAGCGTCCTCGGGCAGGGCTGAGGGACGATAGCTCCACTTAGTCGCACAGGGTTTTGATCCCGACTCAACGAAGAGGTACTTCCGGTACGGATTTTCGGCACTGCCATCAGACTCAACAGCACTCATCCAGCGCCCTCCGTATACCGCTGCTGCTTTCCCTGAACGTTCGAGGTGATCTCCCATTGACAGGCCAGAGCTCACAATAACGAGCTCATCAATATCGGCGTTAATCACGCTCCTGGCATGGCGAAAGTACTTTCTCCGGGCATGTTCGAAGCTCGCGAACTGCTGAAAGTCTGAATCCCATTTTGCATGAGGGCCGCCACCAGGACCTCGCTTAAACGGCCATTCGACAACAACAAGCAGCTCAAGTCCGGGGACACTCGCAGCTTCTGCTAGTTCCGCGGCCGAGTATGCAGTCGTGTTGTTGTTGTAAATAACGATCCCTGTCACCTCATGAGCGTTTACATAGTACTTAGCCCAATACTTGATCCACTCAAGATCGTTATTCTTTTGCATCGTCGCGATAACATTACGGCCTCTAAACATCTCGGTAAGGGAGCTCTCGAAAGGACCGGCAAGATCGGGCTCACCATTTACAAGACGATCACGAATCTCATCGCTATCCGGAATCCTTAGAGAGTACGCTTTTCTACGATCGATATACTTACTGCCCTTGGATTTGACCTGGGTCAGGAATCGACGCCGCATGTTCAAAAGGGGCGGGCCCACAAGCTCAAGGTTTCCTTCGGCTTGGAACACATCGTAAGCAACTGTTGTGAAATCAAACTCGTCAAGGTACGTCTCCTGCCGGAATCGAGCAGGTCGCGGCGGCTTGCGTTTCATCTTCGAAGATTCACTCGTAGTAAGAGGATTCGGCCGATCGTGCACAACCTCAGTCATCGTTCATGTCTCCTTCGGGTGATCAGATTAGTTTGGGTCTCTGGCTAAACACGGTGAAAGCCGTTCACACGAGCTGTGCTAGCTCCGTTAGATTTTCTTCATATGCGATGCACACCTTCTGCCAGGTATATACCTCACGACTTCTTTGGAGTGCACGCATTGCGTGCTCTGTCTGAAGGGCTGAGTCTGCGAGCAGACTCTCGCAGGCGTCGACGATGGCCCGCGGATTTGGTTCCGTCAGGATGGCCCCCTCGCCCAGCACCTCGCGGTTGTACACCGTATCGCGAGCCACGGTGGGTGCACCGCACGCCATGGCCTGCACGAGGGCGGGGTTCGTACCGCCCACGCTGTGGCCGTGGAAGTACACACCCGCGTGCTGCCACAGGGCGTGCAGCTTGCGATCATCACTCACGTGCCCGAGCCACTGCACACGAGGAAGGCGAGCGGCGAGGTCCGCGGCTCGGTCGTCAAGCTCGCCTCCATATCCGCTGGAGCCCACGATCACGACATCGTGTGTCTGCCCCAGGGTTTCCACGGCGTCAAAGAACTCACCCACGGTGTTTTCCGGTACGAAGCGGGCCACCACGAGGACGTATCCGCGGCGGGTAAGCCCCTCGGGCACTGGAAGGATCTCCGTCGGCTCATCGCCTCCATAGGGAATGAACACCCCATCTACGCCAAAATCACGCTGCCAACGCGCGGCGATCGCCTCCGCGTCGTACACCATGCGGTTACCCCAGCGAGCAGTGAGCTTCGCGCCAACGCGGAACGTGAACTTCGCCAACCGCCCCCACTTCTGGCGGTCCCACTCAATTCCGTCCACGTTCACCAGCGTCTTGATGCCGCGCATCTTCAGCAGGGGCAGCCAGAAACCATTCGCCACGTTCATGACCAGTGCCACGTCCGGCTTATGCCGCGCAGCATGCCAGCAGGCCGTCAGCCCATAGGTGAGCGTGCTCAGAGACTTCTTCTCGATTCCACCGGTAACCACCGTGTGGACGCGCGGATCCCGGCCCGGATCATCATCACGCGTTGCCCCGTCGCGTCCATAAACGGTCACATCCCAACCCTCGTCAACGAGATGGGGAGCGATACGCCGCACCGCGGTTTCAAAACCGCCATAGTAGCTCGGGTACCCGCGCGTGCCAATAATGACAACTGACTTTGGCGAGGAGGTCACTGATTCACTTCGATTCTGCATAGATTGTCAAACGATTTGCGGTACTAGTACGCACCGCTACTGCCCACGACCGCCCGCGCGGTACGCCACAGAATGATGAAGTCACCCGTCATCGACCAGTTCTCCACGTAGTAGAGGTCAAGTCGCAGGCTGTCTTCCCAGGAAAGATCGCTACGCCCGCTGACCTGCCAGAGGCCGGTCATACCCGGTTTCACCAGGAAGCGGCGGTGCGCGGCATCCTCGTACTGGTCAACCTCGCTGCGCAGCGGAGGCCTCGGCCCCACGAGCGACATATCTCCGCGGAACACATTGATCAGCTGCGGCAGCTCATCGATGCTGAACCGGCGCAGGAACGCCCCGAGCCTGGTAATGCGCGGGTCGCTCTTCATCTTGAAGAGCACACCGTTGCCCTCCGAACTCTTTTGCAGGGCATCCAGGCGGTCTTCGGCATCCACGACCATCGACCGGAACTTCACCATGTAGAAGTCCTTGCCGTTCAGGCCGACCCGCTTCTGCCGGAAGAACACCGGCCCCGCCGAGTCGCGCTTAATGAGGAACGCAAGCACCAGGAAGAGCGGAGAGAGCAGAATCAGGCCGAAACCCGACCCGAGGATATCCAGGGCACGCTTTGAGGAGTACTTACGACCCTCGAACTCCGGAATATCGACGTTGATCAGTGGCAACCCGGCAACCGGACGAGCGCGGATCCGCGGGCCCGCGATATCGGTCAGCGCGGGGGCCACCACCAGGTGAATCCCGCGGTGTTCGAGGTCCCATCCGAGCTGACGGAGCCCCTCCGGAGTCATCCGATCCGAGCCCGTGTACACCACGGTCTCGATCGCCTCCTCATCCAGTACCTGCGAAATATTCGACAGTCCGCCCCGCACCGGCACGCCCGGCAGCAAATCATCAACGAGCACGCTGTCCGAGGTGATCGCGGCAACCGGGAGCAGCCCCGAGCTCGGGGTGCGCAGTATCTCGTTGCCCACGTGCGCGGTCTGCACCCGCTCACCGATGAGCAGGGTGCGGTTGAAGTACCAGCCGCTCTTGCGCTTATGCCCCACCCACACGCGCCAGATCCAGCGGGTGCCCAGCAAGAAGATCAGGCCCACCGGCAGCGCCAGGAGGAAGTATCCCCGGCCGAGCTCGACCTTGCCCAGATAGCAAATAATGGCCAGCAGCCCAAAGACCCGCAGCGTCGCATCCACGACCTGCTTGTATTCCAGGGTTCCGGTGCCAATAATCGACGCGCGCCGCGTCGCAAACAGCGAGAGTGCATAGAGCCAGCCCACCACCAGGACCGCCGAAAACGCGGTGTACGAGACGCTGAATCCCACAAACTGGGGATCAGTATCGATCGACAGATGCTCAGACTCGGTGCCGAAGCGAAGCCACTGGCTCCCAAAGACCGCCGCAAAAACACTGAGGGTGTCAGAAACCATGAGACGACGACGATATACCTGCTCCCACCGACGGGCGGGTGAACGAGTAGACCATGCGGGCATGTATTCAGATCCTTGGGGGGGGGGAAGTGTGCGGGACATAAAAATCGCCGCGCCGGGGGAAAACGCACGGGTGCACCGGAAAATTCGACGCACCCAGACTCAACTGTAATCAATAACGCCAGGTCTGGGAAAACACCCGAAGTGTGTTTGCTACAAAATACGCAATATGTACCCATTATTGGGGTCATTCGCCATCAATTTTCGCCACTTTGGTTGACAACGGCGGGGCACGCGGGCAAAGTGCGCGCGAACGCTTCGGACGTCTGGCACGATGGATCCAACCCGAAGGGAACACTCCCCATGACGCCTCCCCGCACCGCCGCCAACGCCGACAGCATGCGCCGTCAAAACCTCGCCGCGGTCCTGGAGATCATCCACCACCGGCGCACCCTCTCACGCACCGAGATTACGCGGGCCTCCGGACTCAGCCGCTCCGCGGTCAAGGGGCTCGTGGACGAGCTCGCGAGCCTCGGACTGTGCTTCGAGAGCGAGCCGCTGGCAAACAACCGTTCCGGCCGCCCCTCCCCCATGGTGCAACCGAATCCGAACGTCCTGAGCGTCGCCGTCATCCGCGATGCCAGCGGAATCACCGTCGCGTTCACCAGCCTCGGCGCGCGCATCGTCCTGCGCCGCGTCGTCCCGCTCCCCCGCGATGTCTCGGCCCGAGACACCGCCGAAATCGTAGCCCGCACCATCGCCGAATCTCGCGACGAGCTTCCGACCGGCGCGGTGCTGGTGGGCATCGGCGTCGCCACCCCCGGGTTTGTGACCGGTGACAACCACGAGTTCGTCAGCGCATCATCGCTCGGATGGGATTCCGAACCCTTCGCCCAGTACCTCACCGAGGCCACGGGCATTCCCGCGGAAACCCGCTATGACGGGCATCTCGGCGTCGTCGCCGAAAGCATCTGGGGTGCCGGCCGCGGGCGCAGCAACGTGGTCTACTTCTACGGCGGCCCCGGGGGCATCGGTACCGCGGTGATGGTGGGCGGCCGGCTCCTCCGCGGAAACACCGGTGTGGCCGCATCCTTTGCCCACGCCACCGTAAACCCCGGTGGCGGGCGCTGCTGGTGCGGCGCGCGGGGTTGCTTCCAGGTGGAGGTGACCCAGTACGACACCCTGCGCGCGCTCGGCGAGATCGGCGCGCTCCCCGAACTGCCGCCCGAAGCCGCCGAGGATCGCTCGCCGCGCACCGTCTACGCGCCCCCGCACGACGATGACCCGGTGCTCCCCGCACCGCCGTTTTCCCCCCACGAGCGCATCGCCAGCCAGCTCGCCCTCACCGGTGCCGCCCTCCGATCGGCGGTCATCGCCTATGATCCCGAGCTGATCCTGTTCGGCGGCTTCTTCAGCCACCTGCTCGCCTACGGGGCCGACACCCTCGCCGAATACTGCGTGATCAGCAGCTTCGACACCATGCGCCAGCAGGTTGAGCTGGGCACCCCCGAGCTCGGGCCCGATCTCCTCCTCTTTGGCGCGGCCGATCTCGGTTTTCGTCAGCTCCTCGCCGACCCGCTCAGCATCGTCGCCGCCTAGGCAAACCCGGCAACCCGGCGCACGGCACAGACGTCGGCGGCCGCTCCCAAGGGAGCGGCCGCCGACGTCTGTGTATCCTCGCGCTATGCGCGCCCCGGGCCCCCGGGCTTCTTCAGGAAGAACGTCATCACGAGGGCGAGTGTTTTCACCGCGAGCCCCACGATCAGCGCAAAGCGCAGCCCGTGGCCGTCGGCAAGGAAACCGTACACCGGGGCAAACAGGCCGCCCACGGTCGCCCCCAGACCGAGCGTCAGACCGCTCGAAGTACCGATGCGGTTCGGCAGATACTTCATGCCGAGCGCCACCTGCACCGAGAACGGGATGAACGCAGCGAAACCCAGCACGCCGATCGCGATCAGCGCCACCACGGTACCCGGAGCGAGCAGCATC
Source organism: Mycetocola tolaasinivorans (assembly GCF_003667565.1). GTDB lineage: Bacteria > Actinomycetota > Actinomycetes > Actinomycetales > Microbacteriaceae > Mycetocola > Mycetocola tolaasinivorans. The sequence goes on along the minus strand of NZ_RCUX01000002.1, from coordinate 236,161 downwards.
ACGGCCAGCGCGAGCGGTCCGATCAGATAGCCGAGGCGCAGCGTACGGATGTGCCCGATCCGGTCGGCCATCCAGCCACCCGCGAGCGTTCCCGCCACTCCCATACCGGTGAACAGGGTCAGGCTACCCGCACCAAACTCGGTGCTGACGCCAAACTCGTTGATCAGGAAGAGCGCGAGGAAGGCTTGAATACCGGCAGACCCGGCCGAAGCCACGATTACCATCGCCGAGAACCCGCCAAAACCGGCCCAGTCGTCCTTCCCCACGGGCGCGGGCCGAGAGGGCACCACCGCGGGTGCTCCGGCACGGGAGCGTCTCGCCCGCTCGATGCCGCGCCAGAGCGCCACGGCGAGCGCGAGGACCACCGCGGGCAGCGCGAGCAGCGGCGTCGCGGCGAGACCCAGCGAACCGATCACGAGGGATACCGCGAGCGGTGCCAGCGCCATTCCGATGTTGCCACCCACCGAGAAGATCGCGAGCCCACTCGTGTGCGGCCCGGAGGCCGCCTTCGCCAGTCGCGTCGCCGCCGGGTGGTACGCAGCCACGCCGAGACCGGTACCGGCCACCGCGAGGCAGGTGAAGACGAGGTCCTGGGTCAGACCCGAGACCCCCACACCCACACCGGCGAGGAGGAACCCCACCACCGCGAGCCACGGCATCCGCCAGCGATCCACCAGGAGACCAAACGCCGGCTGGAGGATGCTCCCGAGGAGGTTGGCCGCGAGCATGATCGCGCTCGCGGCGGCGTAGGTGTAATTGCGCTCCATCACCATGAACGGAATCAGCGCGGGCACCGCACCCGAGTAGAAGTCGTTCACCACGTGGGTAATCGACATCAGCGCCAGCGGGCCGCGCCGTATTTCACCCGCGGCAGGCGGGGGTTTGGTGGCGGGCTCGCTGACCGGTCCGCTCATGCGCGGGGGCGCTACCATCGGCAGCGCCCCCGTGTCCGGCGATTCCAGGGAATCCACCGTGTCGTGTCGATCGGTCACCGCGCCAGCAGCCAATCCACCTCGCGGCGCAGCAGGTCGTGCCGCTCCGGGGTGTCAAACGCCTGTACGCCGTGGCCGAGGGCGTCGTAGACGGTGCGGGCACCGTCCTGCTCGGTAGTCCACACCAGTGCGTGGGTGAGGTCGGCGTAGTCGTGGGTCAGCAGCACCCGGCTGCCGGGGTAGGCCTCCAGGTAGCTGTACATCTCGTCATACGGGTGGAAGTCCGCGAAGCCCTCGGTGATGGGGTGATCGGCATCCGAAACCTGTACGTGCGAGACGCCAATCGGCGGGTGCATCGAGGTACCCCGCACCCACTCGCCGCCAATCCACTGGTGCCACTCCTCCAGGCCGTCGAGGCTGTTCGAGGCGGCGTGCAGCGCGAGGATCGGTGCCTTACGCGCGCGGTAGGCACGCAGTGCGGCGAAGGCCTCATCCCACTCCTCGCGCGGGCCATCCGATACCTCGGTGTACTCGCCGAAACCGGAGTTCACCACGAGCAGGTCGGTGTCCTCAAGCTCCTCGAGGATGCCCTGGGGCTTCAGCGCCCGCAGCACCACCTCGTGCCCGGCCTCCTGAAGCACCTGTGCCACACGGTATCCGGTGGCGGTGAAGTCGTGCCAGCGGTCCTGGTACTGACCGGAGCCGGTGAGAATTGTAATTTTTGCCATGATGGTTCCCTTTCTCGGGTGGGGTTAGGGGTGCAGCAGGGTGTTCGGAATCGGGGCGGAGACCAGGCCAGAGGCATCCAGCTCGGCCCACAGCTCGGTGGGGATCTCCCACCCGGCCCAGGAGAGGTTCTGCTCAAGCTGGCCGCGATCGGCCACACCGGTGAGGATCGTGTCGACCTCCGGGTAGCCGAGCACGTACTGAATCGCCACCGCACCGATGGGCACGCCGTATCGCTCGCTCAGCGCGTGGATCGCCGCGACCCGCTCCACGATCGCCGGCGGGGTGGGCTGGTAGTGGAAGTGACCGGAGTCCTTGCCGTCCACCAGGCCCGCGTGCAGGGTCGAGGCGATGCTCAGGGTCACGCCCTGCTCACGCACCAGCGGGATGACCTCGTCGAGCGCCTCGGAGTCAACGAGCGAGAAGCGGCCGGCGAGCAGCGCGGCATCCAGGTCGATCTCGCGCAGGAAGCGCGCCAGCATCGGGGCCTGAGTGATGCCCACGCCGATCGCACCGATCACTCCCTCGGCGCGCAGCTCCTGCAGCGCCGCATACGACTCGGTTGACGCCTGATCATAGAAGCGGTCGGGGTCGTGGATGTAGGCGATGTCGAGGCGGTCGACACCCAGACGGGCGAGCGAGGCGTCGACCGAGCGACGGATACCGTCTGCCGAGAAGTCGTAGCGCCACAGCGGGTCCTCGAACTCGAGCACGGGCTCGCCATCGCGGACCAGCCGACCCACCTTGGAAGACAGCACGTACTCCTCCCGCGGGTAGCGGGTGAGCGAGGGGCCAAACAGCTTCTCCGAAGCCCCGCCGCCGTACATGGGAGCGGTATCGAAGTAGCGGATCCCGGCATCCCAGGCGGCGTCCACGAGGTCGTCGCTGTTTGCCTGCGGGTCGGCGTGGTGGATCAGCGAGGTGGCGCCGAGAGCCAGGCCGCGAGCCTGCGGGAAGGTAACCCGCTTGGCCGGTGTGGGAGAGGTGGTTGTCATGATTAGCCTTTCAGTCCGCCGCCGAAGTTGATTCGCATGTACTTCTGCAGCCAAATAAAGATGATGATCAGCGGGATGGTGGCCACGAGCGATCCGGAGATCACCAGGGTCGGGATGATGGCCTCCTCGGTGTCGCTACCGCGCATCATGCTGTAGAGACCGAGCGAGAGGGGGTACTTGGTGTTGTCGCTCAGCATGATGAACGGCAGCAGGAAGTTATTCCAGATTCCCACGAACTGCAGCAGGAACACGGTGAGCAGGCCGGGTGCCATCAAACGCAGGCCAATCGAGGCGAAGATACGGAACTCGTTTGCACCGTCCACGCGGCCGGCGTCGAGCAGCTCACGCGGCACCGATGAGGCCGCAAACACGCGGCACAGCCACATGCCGAACGGGCTCACCATGACCGGGAAGAGAATCGCAAAGTAGGTGTTGGTCAGCTCGAGCTGCGCCATCAGCAGGTACTGCGGGATTGCCACGACCACGCCGGGAAGCAACATGCCCATCAGCACCAGGCCGAACGCCACCTGCTTGCCACGGAACTCGTACATTGCCAGGCCGTAGCCGAACGCGGCCGAAACCAGCACCGAGAGCAGCGCACCGCCGCCGGCATAGATGACCGAGTTGCCCATCCAGGTCCAGAACGCACCGTCCTGGTAGTTACCCAGCTGGGCGACGTTGCGGAAAAAACCGTCGATTCCATCGGGGATAAACGTGTTGGTGGTGAAGAGGGTTTCGCGGCCCTTGGTCGAGGCACTCACCAGCCAGAACAGCGGGATGAAGCAGTACAGCGAGCCGATGATCAGGATCGCCGAGGGGATCGCGCCGAGCGCCCTGCGCTTTGCCCGTGCACGCTCTCGCTTGATCTCCTTCGGCGGCAGCTCGCTCGCGGGCAGCGCGGCGGCGACGGGAACCGGGGTCTTATCGATCGTGGTCATCAGTCTCCCGATCCCTTCTTGCCGGCCAGTCGGAACACCAGCAGTGAGAGTCCAAAAGCGATCAGCGCGATGATGATCGCCCCGGCCGCGGCCATGTTGGTTTCGCCCTGCTCAAACGCGAGGCGCTGAATCTCCATCAGCGGCACCCAGCCGGAGGTGATGGAGGGCGACATCGTCTTCATCGTCTGCGGTTCGGCGTACACCTGCACCGCACCGATCACACCAAACAGCAGCGTGAAGATCATCGAGGGCACCACGAGCGGCAGCTTCACCTGGAGGGCGATACGCAGCTCGCTGGCACCGTCGATCCGGGCGGCCTCATAGATCTCGCGTGGGATACCGCTGAGGGCGGTGTGCAGGATGATCATGTTGAAGCCGATGCCGCCCCAGACGGCGATGTTCACGATCGAGTAGAACACGAGGGAGTCGCCGAGGAAGTCGGGGGTGGGGAACCCGAAGAAGGTGAAGATGTCACCAAACGGGCTGGTGCGCTCGTGGTACATGTAGCCCCACATGAGCGTGGCAATCACGCCGGGCACGGCATAGGGGATGAAGATGATGGTCTTCGAGACCGTGCGCAGCTTCGAGACACCCACGTCCAGCGCGAGGGCAAAGACCAGGGCGAGACCCAGGGTGATCGGGATGACCAGGAGGCCGTAGTAGCCGGCGCGGGCGAGCCCCGACCAGAATACCGAGCCCTCGAGGATCGCGGCGAAGTTGTCGAATCCAACAAAGATTGAGGTGCGCTCGGCCGCTCCGATGATGCCCGAGGACACCTTATTGGAGAAGAAGCTCAGGTAGACCGAGTAGCCGATCGGGATCAGGAGGAACAGCGTGAAGAGCGTGATTCCCGGGGCGATGAAGAAGTACGGGGCGAGGCGGTGGCGGCCCGTGCGCGGGCGGCCAGGCCCGGCCGGGGCCCGCCCGGGCGCGACTGTGCGTCGCGCCCGGACGGGGCCGGCCTGTTCGAGAACGGACTGGGCCATGGGGCTAGTCCGTCACCGTGAAGCCGGTGCGCTTCATGTCGTCCACCACGGTGGACTGAAGCTTCTTGATCGCATCATCCATCGAGAGCTCGCCGGCGATGGCCTTGGGCGCGATGTCCTTCCAGGTGCTCTGCATCAGCAGCGCGTTGGGACCCCAGTTGTCGAAGGTCTTGGCCTTCTGGCTGGCGACCATCTTCAGGTAGTCCTGGGTCGGGTCGATCGGGCTCGGACGCATCTCGAGGATCTCCTTGGACTCGTCGAGACGGTCACTGCCGGAGAGGTTGTTGCTGTACTTCCAGCGGGTGAGGATGCCCTCCTCCGAGTCGGTGAACCACTCGATGAAGGTCTCGGCGGCCTGGCGCACCTTGGTGTTCTTCACCAGGATGATCGCCGATCCACCGGATACCGCGGTCTCGGTGTCGCCCGAGTTCCACACCGGCATCGGAGCCGCACGCCACTTGCCGTCGAGGGCGGGGTTCGCGTTCATGATGGTTCCGGGGGCCCAGGCACCGGCGTTCCAGGAGAGGATGGTGCCGTCGGCGATCATGTTGTTGACGCCGGGGCCGGTCTCGGTGGAGATCAGGCCCTCCTTGATGAGCTTGGAGCGGAAGTTCGCGGCCTTGAGGGTGGCCGGGTCGTCAATGCCCACGGTCCACTTCTCGCCATCGGCCTTCCACCAGTTTGCGCCGGCCTGGGCCGACCAGCCGGCGAGGTCGTTGGAGTCGTAGTTGTAGTTGCCGAGTACCTTGTCCGGAGCGACCTCCTTGACCTTGCGGGCGAGGGCCTCATACTCGTCCCAGGTGGTCGGGACGGTGAGCCCCAGCTGGTCAAACAGGTCGGCACGGTAGAAGAACATCATCGGGGTGAAGTCCTCGGGTGCGCCATAGTCCTTGTCGCCGAAGTGCACGAGACCGCGCACGGATTCGCGGTACTTGCCCTCATCGATCTTCAGGTTTTCCAGCGGTGCCACGGCCCCCTGGGAGACCAGGTAGGGCAGCATCTGGTACTCGGCCTTGATGACGTCGGGGGCGTCTCCGGCCTGAACGGCGGCGATCAGCTTGGCCGCAATGTCCGGCTGGTTACTCGGAACGACGGTCAGCTTGACCTTGATGTTGGGGTGGGACTTCTCAAACGCCTCCACAATCTGCGGCGCGTACTGCGTGGGGTGCCAGAACTTGATGGTTACCGGCTTGTCGGCGGTGCCGAGTCCCTTGTCTTCTTCCGCCTTCGCGCCACCGGAGCATCCGGCGAGCAGGGCGACCATCGCCGCTGCGGCGATGAGGGAGAGGGAACGTTTTTTCATGGGCGTTGCTCCTTTGCAGGTCAATGACGAAACGTGATGCGGGTGCGATCATTCATCCCCGGGCACACCAATTACCGCCCTCATTGGCGGTATCACGATCGCGGTTTCCCCATCGTGAGCGTGGGTGCCCCCGGCCATCCGGAGGTATGTTCACGTCATCAACATACCCCATTTGCGGCCCGTGTCCATAGCCCCGCAAAAGTTTTTTGGAACGACAAACTCGGGGTGCCGCTTTCGCCTGCGTTGAGCCCGCTCGGTTTTCCAGAGCCGCACTCCGTGATCGCGCCTTACACAGTTGCGATCGACATGAACCAATGCTGCTCGCGCGAGGATATTGTCCCCGTATGAGTGAACTCCATCCACACACCGCGGCCCCGTTTGTCGAGCTGTGGGATGGGCTGACGCAGTGGGCTCCCAGTACGGGATTCGCCGGGGTTGCCGCCAGCGCCGCCGCGATGATCACAGTATTCATCACTCGGAAAAAGCAGCGCGAAGATATCTGGTGGCGGCGCACCGAATGGGCCCTCACCCACTATTTTGGCCGACTGAATGCGGCGGAAGGAACGGCCGCGTTGAACATGCTCATCATGCTCAGCTCATCTCCGCTGGGCGGAAAACACGGTCGAGATTTACTCAACGCCACAATGGGCTCCATTCTCCGCACGCCCGTCAATCGCGGACACGACGAGGACAAGAACATTGTGATGCCTCATCCCGTCCAGGAGCATGGAAGCAAGGAGGAAGAAACCCATGACCGCTGACCAGTTTTTCGCGATAAACCACGTACCGCCCACTCACGACGAGCGCGTCCTCATGGCCCAGATCTACGTGATTACGGGACGGGAACTCGGCTATGAGATTCCCGCATGGATCTTTGCACTTGCCCTGGAGGGCAGACCGCTCCCACCCTGGCGCTGGTATCACCGCCTACGCGCACGGCTGAGGCGCTAGCCCCAGGACGCGGCACGCAGGCCGCAGCGCACAGCGGCCCACACAAGCAAAAACCCGGCCAGGTTCGCATCTCATGCGCCCCGACCGGGCTTTTGATGGAGCCGTTTGCGAGAATCGAACTCGCGACCTTCGCATTACAAGTGCGGCGCTCTGCCAACTGAGCTAAAACGGCGGGTGCGGATCACGCACTCAACCAGTGTAGAGCACGCGATCCCGCAGCGGGAACAGCAACGCGACGTGGCGTGGGTTACTGAGCGGGGGCGTCACCGGTGGGTGCGTCACCGGCCGGGGCCTCGCCCTCGGGAGCATCGCCCGCGGGGGCGTCCGGCGAGGTCGACGGCGACGGGCTTGCGCTGGCCTTGTTCTGGGCCTCACTCGCGACCGACAGCACGAACGCGCGGAACTCCTTGGTGCTGGTGAGCTCGCCGGTGTACACCTTGTCGTTGACCAGCACGGTGGGCATGGTCACGATCTTGTCGAGCTTGGAGTTCGGCACCTTCTCGTTCATTGCACGATCGGTCACGGTGTTCACCCAGCTCTTATAGGTCTGCTTGGTGATGCACTCCTCAACCGCGGGGGCCTCGGCAACCTTGACCGACTTCGCCAGCGCGACCAGGTCGTCATCGCTGCGACCGGTGGTGCCCTCGGTGGGCTGATCCTTGTACAGTGCCTCGTTGAAGGCGAAGAAGGTGTCGGGCGAGTAGTTTGCGACACAGGCGGCGGCGTTTGCGGCCCGCACCGAGTACTGGCTACCGGCAGACTTCGCGGCGAGCGGGGCGATCGGGTGGTACTCCACGGTGATCGCGCCGTCCTTCACCAGGGTGCTCAGTAGTTCGCCGTTGGCCTTCTGGAAGGTGCCCATATCGGCACCGATGTAGTCGGCGTAGATGCGAATGTTCGGCACGGCCGGGTCGATCGCGGTGGGTACCGCCGGGTCGGAAATCGGGGTGGACTCCGAGCGCACGGCCACGAAGTCCTTGCCCACGACGATGCCGCCGCTGATCATGTTTTCCGGGGTGGTGGTGGCCGAGGGCTCGGTGGTCCGGAAGGACATCACCACGCCCACCACGATGGCGGCGACAACGATCACACCGGCACCGATGAGGAGCGCACGGCCGAGGAAGTCCTTTCGTCGCTGCGCGCTACGCAGCTCGGTGGCGCGCTCTCGCGCGGCCTGTCGGACCGATCGGTTCTGGGGTGACTGCGGGTCAGCCTCGGTTGTCATTCATCCTCGCTTCGTGCAAATACGCTTCGGGTGCCGCGGCACGCAAACCCCGAGTCTACCCAGTGGTCCTGAAAATACCCCAAACACCGCCAGTTCGAGGCACATTTTCTCTTTCTCCGTGAAAGCGTTTCGAAACGCGTCCCGGGCGTGCCATACTGGCAATCGTGACATCGTCGTCACACTCCGCAATGAAAATGGCGGAGTTCCATCACAACGGATCGTCCGGCACGTACCTGCCGGTGAAGGAGAAGAGAAAATGGCTTCGGTCACTTTTGATAACGCAACTCGTATGTACCCCGGAGGCACCCGCGCCGCCGTTGACAAGCTGAACCTCGAGGTCGCTGACGGCGAATTCCTCGTTCTGGTTGGCCCGTCCGGTTGTGGAAAGTCCACCTCCCTGCGCATGCTCGCCGGCCTCGAAGAGGTCAACGACGGCCGCATCCTCATCGGCGACCGCGATGTCACCGACATCCCGCCGAAGGACCGTGACATCGCCATGGTCTTCCAGAACTACGCGCTGTACCCGCACATGACCGTGGCCGAGAACATGGGCTTCGCCCTGAAGATCGCCGGTGTCAGCAAGGATGAGCGCGCCGCCCGCGTGCTCGAGGCCGCCAAGCTGCTCGACCTCGAGGACTACCTGACCCGCAAGCCCAAGGCCCTCTCGGGTGGTCAGCGTCAGCGTGTGGCCATGGGTCGCGCCATCGTGCGTCAGCCCCAGGTATTCCTCATGGATGAGCCGCTGTCGAACCTCGACGCCAAGCTCCGCGTCCAGACCCGTACCCAGATCGCGTCGCTGCAGCGTCGCCTGGGCGTCACCACCGTCTACGTGACCCACGACCAGACCGAGGCGCTCACCATGGGTGACCGTATCGCCGTGCTGAAGGACGGCCTGCTCCAGCAGGTCGGAACCCCGCGCGACCTGTACGAGCGTCCCGAGAACGTCTTCGTCGCCGGCTTCATCGGCTCCCCCGCCATGAACCTGCTCCAGGTCGGCCTGGCAGATGGCGGCGTGCAGTTCGGTCAGTCCATCGTTCCGGTTGAGCGCGAGACCATCGCCCAGACCTCCGCCGCTACCGCCACCATCGGTGTGCGCCCCGAGGACATCCGCGTCACCGAGGACCCCAACGCCGGCCTGGCCGTGACCGTTGACCTCGTTGAGGAGCTCGGTGCAGACGGTTACCTCTACGGTCACGCAGACATCAACGGCGTCCGCACCGACCTGGTGGCCCGCGTTGACGGCCGCATCCACCCCTACGCCGGCGAGACCGTGCGCCTGGAGGTTCTGCCGAACCACCTGCACGTCTTCGACGTCGAGTCGGGTCTGCGCCTGTCGAAGCCGGTTTCCCTGTAACCCAGGTACTCTCGGTAAAGAGTTTGTTTAGCTTCGGCCCACACCCTCGGTGTGGGCCGAAGTGTTATCCCGGGTAACCGGAAAAGAGAGGGAACGCATGAGCGGCTCGCTAAACATCACCTCGGCCACCGCGGATCCGGCACTGCTGGATCTGCCCTGGGAACTCCCCCTAGCAGACTGGCCGAGCGAGAGCATTGCCTCGCTGCCCAAGGGTATTTCGCGCCACCTGGTGCGCTTCGCCAACCTCTCCGGCTACGTGGTGGCCGTGAAGGAAACCACCGCCGAGATGGCGCGCGGCGAGTACGACATGCTGCGCACCCTGCAGCGTCTGGACATCCCCTGCGTGGATCCCCTCGCGGTGATCACCGGCCGCGGCACCGAGAGCGGCGACGAGCTGCCCTCGGTACTCGTGACCCGGCACCTGCGCTTCTCGCTGCCCTACCGCGCGCTGTTCTCGCAGCAGCTGCGCCCGGACACCGCCACGCGTCTCGTGGATGCCCTCGCGGTACTCCTGGTGCGCCTGCACATCGTCGGCTTCTTCTGGGGAGACGTCTCGCTCTCCAACACCCTGTTCCGTCGCGACGCCGGAGCCTTTGCCGCCTACCTGGTGGATGCCGAGACCGGCAAGCTCTACCCGGGCGGGCTCTCCCGCGGCCAGCGCGAAAACGACCTCGAGATCGCCCGCGTCAACATCGCCGGCGAGCTCATGGACCTCGCCGCCGGCGGCCGTGCCGATGAGGATCTCGATCCGGTGGAGCTCTCCAACGGAATCGTCGCCGCCTACCGTCAGCTCTGGACCGAGCTGACCGGCTCGGAATCGTTCTCCTCGCACGAGCGCTGGCGGATCCGCTCCCGCGTGGAGCGCCTCAACGACCTCGGCTTCGACATCGAGGAGCTCGCGATCAAAACCGCCGAGGGCGGCACGACCGTGCGCATCCAGCCCAAGGTGGTGGATGCCGGGCACCACCAGCGCCGCCTGCTGCGCCTCACCGGCCTCGACACCGGCGAGAACCAGGCCCGCCGCCTGCTCAACGACCTCGACTCCTACATCGCCGCCAATGGCAAGCAGGACATCGACGAGGAGGTCGTGGCCCACGAGTGGCTGATTCGCGTCTTCGAGCCGGTCGTGAAGGCCATCCCGCGTGAGCTCAAGGGAAAGCTCGAGCCCGCGGAGGTCTTCCACCAGCTGCTCGAGCACCGCTACCGGCTCTCCGAGGCCCGCGACGCCGACGTGCCGCTGGCCGAGGCACTCAGCTCGTACATCAACGACGTGCTGCGTCACCGCCGCGACGAGGCCACCGTCATCGCCCCGCCCACCGAGGCCCTCGACCTGCCGCTCGACGCGGTGGATGACGGTGACGAAGACACCACCACCGACTGGCGCGACCTGGTCTAGGCACGTACTGAGGTAAAAAGCAAAACACCCGCCCGGTTGCCCGGCGGGTGTTTTGTCTGCTAAGAAACTGGCTTCATCAAATAGGAGCGCATTTCTTTTGTATGAAGTTGTTGTTCACACAACAGCTCATGTGTTCGCAGCTTCGAGAGGAATTAGCGGCACTTCCTCACCACATCGACAGTAAGAATCCGCCGATTCTACGCAGGTGTGTATATTACTTCCGCATAACGTGCTATCAGTATACCTCTAGTGCTTGCTTTCGATGTAACGCCCGATCAAGGTCGAATCCGGCCCACGAAGTGAAGACTCTCTTGGGCCATTGCGCAATGGCAGTCGAGATTTGGCTTGCATTCAAGTCTTGAAATTCTTGCGCTAACCATTGTGCTCTTTGTTCTGAAGGTATGTGTCGGCAAGCGATCACATCAGCCAGGAGCATTGCACGTTCTGCGGCGCGAAGTTCCAGCTCCGCAATACGTCCAGTTACTATTTTGCAAACTTCAATTCTCAGTTCCTCAAATCGCTTTCGACGTTGCATATACGTCAACGACGCGATTATGTCGAAATAGTCTGGATCATCGCCACCGACTTCTGGATCTAACCTCAGAATCGAAGATAGCTCATCGCTCGTGAAGATATACGCCGATCCAAGTCGTGCATGAACCAAAAGCAGATACTGAGTTTCTACACTCCGTCGATGTTTTCCGACAGCGGTAGCCGCTCCAATGACTTGCCGACATACTCGATCAATATTCGCCAGGACGACATTTTGCACATCGATAGGCATTTTCTGTGCAGACTCAACTGCTCTAATCATCACTCTCGACAAACGCACTGCTGCAGAGACCGACGGGGAGCTTGCGTAGATAGCATGCGCTAGTGTGCATATGTCAGACAGTGCAGCAGCCGCCCGCTCCTGGCCTGCCCGATCTCTTAGATCAATCCGTTTTATTATAGAAGCGGATTTTCGCTCAATGATTGAAAGCGCGTATCCGGTAGTTCGAGCGGCGTCAACTCCGTAAACGCTGATGGCACGCTTGAAAGAAGTAATCGCCCGCTTGACTTTCGGTGTCGAACCGTTTCCATTCTCACCCTCGACAAAGGATCGAGCCTTCTTCAAATATTTGGTTAAATCTTTAGCAATCTGAAGTTTCGCATAGTGGATCATTGACCGTGACATTGAAACAAGATCCTGCTGCTTCGCCTTATTGAACCGCAAGTTGTACTGTCCCAGTTCAATTTCCAAAACATGCTGAATCTCATCTTGGACTTCTAAACTATGCGAGAAAATGAAGTAGTCATCAACATAGCGTGCAACCACGTAGCCTTCTGAAAACTTCAACCCTCGATTTTCAAGGTTCTTTTCTACAGTTCGGTCCACTCGTTGAAGTATCAACTCTGCAAAAACGCGACTCAGTTCCGAACCAATCAGAATTCCGTTGGTTTGACCGTTATTTGCATTCCGCAGAAGAGAATCGAAATCGTTCCCCAACGTGGCGTCACTCATGAAGTTCTTGCTTGCAGCCCGGCCTCGAAACGCCCAGTCGACTGAGTGGGTATAGATACTCTCGAAGCATCGAGTGATGTCGAGTCGTCTTTGGTGACGATATTTAGTCTCTAAGGAATGCAGGTCAGCGGATGCGAAGAATTTGTTGATATTTGAAAAGCTACTGTATCGGAAGAATGAGACAAACGAAATGTAACCTTCGTGGCTGAGTTCTATCCCATGGGTACGATCCGTTTGAGAACGAGTGAATGTCTTATCATCGACGTAGACGAACTGCGATTTAGCTACGGGCGCACGCAACGAAAACTTAGATTTCCTGGCTTGGTGAACAATTGCGTCCGAGTAATTCTCTAGAAACTCGACACTTGCTAACTGGTCTTTAGGATGTGGAATTGTTAGAGCTCGATATTGCCCGTCAGGTCGATCGACGAGAAATGTGAGTGGATGTCTCCAGCTTCCGTGAACTGTTTTGGAAGAAGAAGTGGAAGAGGAAGTGGGCAGGATTTCGAATGTCTTCCCTTCGAGCTTTATGTCGTGCTCGTGCGTTCCGACAATTATCTGAACTAGCAGGTCGTCAGCAGTACTGGGCGAATCGGACTGACGTCTTGTCCAAGAAGTGTTTTCCTTAGTGACTTTCGCTCCAGTTCGACTGATGAGCTCAAAGAAACCGCGGCTATCGATATTTGGAGCGAGCTCAAACGGCAAGAGTTCCGTCAGCAGCACTCTGTGTGCGGCTTTTGAAACTTGTATTTTCTTCTTATGCACCCTGATTCCTCCAGGCACTAGTCAACTCAGCCAACTCGCGAGTCGAGAAATGCGTGGTCAGAGAGCGTTGGTATCCGCTCTCAAATGTAAGCTTTTCGAGCCGGGTGGCAAGATCAGGGTCATTCACGGCGATTCCTCTAATTTTTTTGATCAAATGATTATCGAGCGATCGAATTTGTTTATTTGTAGTGAGAAGAGGGTTCGCAGATTTCAATCCTGAATACACGCGAGACTTCGCTCCATGTAACTTTTGATTTCGCGTGAGCAAACGAATACGACGTTCAAGTTGAATTGCACTGATCGGAATGCCAGATCGATACAGGTCAAATGACAGATCCAACCGTTTTCGAATTTTTCTGAACCTCTCAGGCGAAAGGTCTACAGAAACCCCAGGTATCACCTGCGGTTCTTTTGAACTCACGAGTTTGAACTCATATCCGAGGTAATTAAACCTAAAGCTGTTGGAATCCTTGGGTCCCTCATCGTTCTTAGTTGTGTCCGTCGTCTGAGTGAGACGGAGACTTTCAAGAGCAGACTTAAGGTAGTTCAATCGATAGTTTTCTTTGGGGCGCGAGGCAGTGCTCGTTGAATAGACCACCACAATATCGTCCACATACCGACCATAAAAGACGCAATCAGTGTCTGACGCGATCGTTTGGTCAAACGCTTTCATATAGATCTCGGATAGGGCTGCGCTCATTCCAATTCCACGAGGAAGTCCCCTGCCAGCAGCAACCCCTGGAATAGTTGAATATGAATCAAACATCTGGCGGATCCAATTGCGGGTCACCGGGGAAAGCTTGCGGTTGCCATCCAACTTAGCGAAGAGCCCTTTGTGCTCTACAGATTCGTAGAATGACTGAATGTCAGTCCGTACAATGCGCATATTCCAATTACCTCGCAATGTCTGTACGAGCGCGGATGTGATCTCGTGTCGGCTTCGAGAATAGAGCGAAAACGCCGATCTCAACTCTGCGTTCACAATGCGCGCAATAAAGACAGATAGGTCGTAAGTCTCCGCCATCAAGACGAAGGACTGCTTTGCCGTTGGGGAACCAACCATTGGGCCTTTTTCAACTCGTAGAGGGTCGATTCCTTGGTTTAGCCGAGTCTGAACAGCAACGAGGTAATGATCAATTGCTTTTGAGAGCTCCTCCTTGTTTCTTCGCTCCTGCTGCCGCAAGTGAATGTATGGCTGCTGGTTCTTTTGCAGTCGCTTAATCTCAAGTCTGAGCGAACGGCCTAGCAACTGAAGATGCTGAACTTCCGTTAACGTTTTGTCGTCAACTGATCCAAGCCGCAAGAATTTCGAAGTGAGATCAACACCAGATCGTGTTCGTTCATCCCAAATCTTTCGGAGTGAGACCAGCGCAAACGCGCCTACAGGTTTTACAGACATTTTGATCGCCTTTTGAATTTACATAACGTCTAGTTTTTTGAAATCGCTAGAAATCATCTTGGCGTATGAATGGTGAGTCGTGATGAGCCACGCATAGGCAACATACATTATCTATTTGATTCACCCGTCCATTATCAATTACGCCATTTCCACTAGGAACGCGCAAAACAAGAACCCCGCCCGGTTGCCCGAGCGGGGTTCTTGTGATTCGAGGGTGAACGTTACTTGGCGGACTTGCCCTCGGCACGCAGGCGCGAGATCTCGTACAGGGTCACCGAGGCGGCGATACCCGCGTTGAGCGACTCGGTAGCGGCCGAGATCGGGATCGAGACGATCGCGTCGCAGGCCTCGGTGACGAGGCGCGACAGGCCCTTGCCCTCGCTCCCCACCACGATCAGCAGCGGACGGTCGGCCAGTTCGAGACCCGGCAGCATGGTGTCGCCGCCACCGTCGAGACCGATCACGAAGACACCGGCGGCCTTATAGGCCTTGATGGTCTGGGTGAGGTTTGCGGCCATCGCCACGGGGGTGCGGGCCGCGGCACCGGCGGAGGTACGCCAGGCCGAGGCGGTCATGCCCACCGAGCGACGCTGCGGAACGATCACCCCGTGACCACCAAAGGCGGCGGTCGAGCGCAGGATCGCACCGAGGTTACGCGGGTCGGTGATGCCGTCGAGCGCGACGATCAGCGGCACCTGGGCGCGCGAGATGGTCTTCTGCAGCAGGTCTTCGGGGTGCTCGTAGCGGTACGGCGGCACCTTGAGCGCGAGGCCCTGGTGCACCGAGTCGAAGCTCACCATGCGGTCGAGCTCCGGACGCATGACCTCGAGGATCGGGATGCCACGGGTGGTGGCGATGGTCACGATCTCCTTGACGCGCTCGTCGTACTCGATGCGCGAGGCGATGTACAGGGTGGTCGCGGGGATCTTCGCGCGCAGCGCCTCAAGGACGGCGTTACGACCGGTGACAACCTCGGCCTCATCCGCGGTGCGCTGCTTCGGGCGACGCTGCTGCGGTGCGGAAGACGGCTGGTCTCCGCCACGCGACTGAGCCGGTCCACGGCCGCCACGGGCCGCGTCAAGGCGCTCGCGAGCGATCTTGCGCTTACCGGCGACGTGGTAGGTGCGGTCCTCGGCCTTGGGGGTCGGACCCTTGCCCTCGAGGGACTTGCGGCCGAGGCCACCGGTGCCCTTGCTCGGGCCCTTCTTGGCTTTGCGAATGGCGCCGGGGCGCCCGTTGCTGTTGTTGTTAGCCATCAATACTCCAATGTGCCCCGGTGGGGGTGTCGTCAATCGTGATACCCGCAGCCTGGAGGTCATCACGAATTTGGTCTGCGGTGGCGAAGTCCCGGCTGGCCCGGGCCTGTTCGCGATGCCCCAGCAGCCGGTCGACAAGCGGCGCGAGTGCGGACTGTGCCGCCCCGTCGCCGGCCTGCTGCCAGGTTGCCGAAAGTGGGTTGATGCCGAGGACGTTGGTCATCGCGATGACCTGTCCGAAGGCGGCGGCTGCGGCCGCAAGGTCGTCTCCGTCGATCGCGGCGTTGCCGCCACGAATCGTGTCGTGCAGGACCGCGAGGGCCTGCGGGATCGCGAGATCATCGTCCATCGCGGCGACAAACTCGGCGGGAAGCTCCTCGGCCTGGGTGCCGGCATACCGGGTGTCAGCGAGGCGACGCTCGGTGCGTTCGAGGAAGCTTTCGATCCGGTCCAGTGCGGCCTCAGCCTCGGCGAGGGCACCATCGTGGAAATCGATCGTGGAACGGTAGTGGGCCTGGCCGAGGAAGTAGCGCAGCACGAGCGGGCGCGCCTGGGCCAGGAGGTCGGCGGCAAACAGCGAGTTGCCGAGCGACTTTGACATCTTCTGGCCGCCCACGTTCACCAGGCCGTTGTGCACCCAGTAGTTCGCGAAGCCGTGACCGGCCGCGGTGGACTGCGCCACCTCGTTTTCGTGGTGCGGGAAGCGCAGGTCGAGCCCGCCGCCGTGGATGTCGAAGTTCTCGCCCAGGTAGCGGCTCGACATGGCCGAGCACTCGATGTGCCAGCCGGGGCGACCGGCACCCCAGGGGCTGTCCCACACGGCGGAGGAGGGCTCGCCCTCCTTGCGGCCCTTCCAGAGGGCGAAGTCGCGCGGATCGTTCTTACCGCGGGGGTCGGCGTCGGTGGCGTCCTCCATCGCGTCGATGCTCTGACGGGTGAGCTCGCCGTAGCGGGGCCAGCTGCGCACGTCGAAGTAGACGTCGCCCGAACCATCGGTCGCCGGGTAGGCGTGACCGCGCTCAATCAGCGTGGCGATGATCTGCTGCATCTGCTGGATGCTCGCGGTGGCGCGGGGCTCATAGGTCGGGGCCAGCACGCCGAGTGCGCGGTAACCCTCGGTGAATTCGAGCTCCATCCGGTAGGCGAGCGCCCACCAGGGCTCCTCCTCGGTGGCGTTCAGCAGCACCTTGTCATCGATGTCCGTGACGTTGCGTACGAGGGTGACGCGGTAGCCCGAGTGGTCGAGCCAGCGGCGCAGCTGATCGTAGACCAGGGCCGAGCGCAGGTGCCCGATATGCGGGGAGGACTGCACGGTGGGTCCACAAACGTAGAGTCCTACCTGGCCCGGAATAATCGGGGTAAATTCGCGCAGGTCTTGGGTTTTGGAGTCATACAGGTGCAGGGCCACGCCTCTAAGAATACTCGGGACGGGCCCTCACGGCGCGCCGCGCCCGGTGTGTGACACGAGAAATCGGCTCGTTAGCCCCTATTTTTTGCCAAAAACCGCGTTTACCGGATGT
Source organism: Mycetocola tolaasinivorans (assembly GCF_003667565.1). Taxonomy (GTDB): domain Bacteria; phylum Actinomycetota; class Actinomycetes; order Actinomycetales; family Microbacteriaceae; genus Mycetocola; species Mycetocola tolaasinivorans. Next base: position 218,911 of record NZ_RCUX01000002.1, on the reverse strand, counting down.
TTTCGGTCGCGCTCCCGGCATCGCGGGAGGCACGGCGCAGGAGAACGAGGAGGCGCGCAACCTGGGCCGCCGCCTGCGCGCGGGGATCCGCGGCCCCGGTGCCCACCGCGTACAGCAGGCTCGCATCGAGCATCTGCGCGATCAGCTCGGTTTCGCCGGCACCGCCGAAGCCCGAGCGATCCAGCACGGTGTCGAGGGCGGCGAGCAGGCTCGGCCGCGAGGCGGTCATGATCTCGCGCAGCTCGGGATCGGCGCCGGCCTCCAGCATCGGCTGGAGCCGGATGCGCACGAGATCCGGATCGGTGTGCGGGGCATACCAGGTTTCAAGTAGCAGGAGCGCGGTGTCCTCGGGCCCCCGATCGACGCGGGGCAGGGCCTGCGCCACGGCCGTCGCGGCCGCGGTGCGCACGCCCTCGGCGGAGGTAACCGCCGCGGCGTACAGCTCACGCCGAGTAGGGAACAGGTAGTTGGCGGACCCGGCCGGAATCCCCGCGGTCTCGGCCACCCTGCGGTGCGTGATCGCCCGCGGCCCCTCGGCGATCAGCAGCGTCGCGGCCGCTGCAATCATCTGCTCGCGACGCTCCTGCGTGGTCGGGGTTGTCATCCTCTCAGGCTACCCGCTTCGTGGGTATAGGCATCCCGGATTACCGGGTCTATACTTCCGTATACACAGCATATACACATGCATAGAAAGGCAATCATGCCCCTCCTCAAAACCCAGGGCCTGGTCATTGACTGGACCCAGATGCCCACCTACAACACGATCATGTCGATCGCCGCCGGTGCCGGGCTCCTGCTGCTCGTGCTGCTCGCCCGCGAGCTGCGCAAGAAGAACGAGGCGTTCGTCGCCGAGGGCTGGGCGCTCTCCGCCGGCGTGCTCGGCTTCATCCTCACCGCCACCGGCATGCACATGACCCTCACCTGGCCGTTTGCGAAGTACTTCCCCTTCGACAACATCATCTTCGGCGAGACGAGCCTCGGCCTCGGCGTACTGCTGCTCGCCGCCTCGCTGTTCCTCTGGAAGCGCGGCACCGCGATCCGCGACGCCGCGGACCCCGCCGCCTACGTGGCCAAGGTGTCGCGCCCGCTCGGCATCTTCATCGTGGGTCTCGGCCTCGCTCTGTTCGGCATCGCGTTTGCCGGCGTGATCTTCCAGCTGTTCGCCGCACCGCCGGAGGAGCCCATCTCCGGCGCCTTCGCCGAGTACCCCATGGTCGAGGCCATCTTCATGTCCGGCCTGTTCGCCCTGGTCGGCCTCGGCGCCGTGCTCTTCCCGTTCGCCCTCAAGACCTTCTCCACCACGACCGTGCCGAGCGTCGTTGAGAAGATCGTGGGCATCGTCTGGGGTCTCGCCGGTATCGCGTTTGTGCTCTTCGGCGCGATGAACTTCTTCACCCACATCGGCCTCATCGTCAACACGATGGGTTAGGTTTTACCCACAAAAGTGCCGGGCCCCACGGGGCCCGGCATTTTTGTTATTCGAGGGGTCTAGTGACGCTGACGCAGCGCGGCGGTCGCGATCGCGGTCAGCCCCTCACCGCGGCCGGCGAAGCCCAGGCGGTCGGTCGTGGTGGCTGAGAGGCTCACCGGGGCACCCAGCAGGCCGCTCAGCGTGGCCTCGGCCTCGGTGCGGCGCGGGGTGAAGCGCGGGGTGTTGCCGATGATCTGCACCGAGACGTTCTCGATCGCGAATCCCGCCTGAATCAGGCGTTCCCGGGTGGCAATGAGGAATACCTCGCCGCGGGCCTGGGCGAAGCGGGGGTCGTCGGTGCCAAACATCGTGCCGATGTCGCCGAGCCCGGCGGCACCGAGCAGGGCGTCAGTGATGGCGTGGGCCACGGCGTCGCCATCCGAGTGCCCGGCGAGCCCAGCCTCACCCGGCCAGTGCAGGCCCGCGAGCCACAGCTCGGCGTGATCGTCATAGGCGTGTACGTCCACCCCGACGCCCACCCGGATGCGCTCCCCACCCTCGGGGCGCAGCAGCTGCTCGGCACGGTTGAGATCCCAGGGGGTGGTGATCTTGAACGCGCGGGCATCGCCCGGAATCACCGCGACGGAACCGCCGGTAGCCGCAAACAGCGCGGCATCGTCGGTGTACTCCTCCTCGGCATCCGCATAGCCCTGGGCGAGGGCGTGCCGCGGGAAACCCTGCGGGGTCTGCATCGCGCGCAGTTCATCGCGATCCACGGTCTCGACGATGCGCTCGTCGCCATCCACGCGCTTGATGGTGTCCGCCACCGCGAGGCCGGGCACGATGCCCCGGCCGCCGGCCGCAACCGAGTCGACCACGTCATCAAACTGACGCGAGGGGGTCAGCGCGCGGGCCGCGTCGTGCACCAAGACGATTCGGACCGACTCGGCGAGGGTCGCGATTCCGGCGGCCACGGAGGCCTGCCGCGTCGCCCCGCCCACGACGACGGACGCGTATTCGCTCGCGGCACCGGCCACGTGACCGAGGATCAGCTCGGCATCCCCGCGGAAGGCCTCGGGAGCCACCACCACGACCTGAGCCTCACGACGCATGCCAAACACGCCGCGCAGCGCGTGCTCAAGAATCGGCGCACCGGCGAGTTCTCGGAAGGCCTTGGGGATGTCCCCGCCCAGGCGGGTGCCGCTTCCGGCGGCAACAACGATCACGGCTACGGCGGGGTTCACACTCATGTATCGAGCGTACAGGTCGCGCCGCCAGACAAACACAAAACGGGCGGATGCATCAGCATCCGCCCGTTATGAAGTGTAAAACCCGGGGGTACCCCGCGGCTTCGGTAACTAGACCCTAAGAAGCCAATACCTCTAGGAAGCCAGTACCTCGTCGAGAACCAGCGAGGCCTTGTCCTCGTCGGTCTTCTCGGCCAGGGCCAGCTCGGAGATCAGGATCTGGCGAGCCTTCGCCAGCATGCGCTTCTCACCGGCGGAGAGGCCGCGGTCCTGGTCACGACGCCAGAGGTCGCGAACAACCTCGCTCACCTTAATGACGTCGCCCGAGGCGAGCTTCTCAAGGTTTGCCTTGTACCGACGGGACCAGTTGGTGGGCTCCTCGGTAAACGGTGCACGCAGCACCTCGAACACGCGCTCGAGGCCCTCCTTGCCAATAACATCTCGTACCCCAACGAGGTCGACATTGTCTGCCGGCACCTCGATTACGAGGTCGCCCTGGGTGACCCGGAGCTTCAGATAGGTTTTTTCGACGCCCTTGATCATCCGAGTCTTAACCTCGGTAATAAGAGCAGCCCCGTGGTGGGGGTAAACGACGGTCTCGCCAACCTCAAAAATCATGAAATGGTGTCCCTTCAGCGTTTTTCAGTTTAGCACAGTGAAGATGCGTTATTATCTGCGCGTTCAACACACCCTGTGCCACACGCTAGACTTGTACGGTCCAATCCGTGTAACCGCGCAATTCCGCGTGTTTACCGCCCATCGTGTTCTTGGAGGACCAGTGAAGGCGCGTCTCATCAGCTCTGTCGTACTCGCGGCAACCGTTCTTGTCGGCACCGCCGGCTGCAACCTCATCGCACCGCAGGCCACCCTGAAGCACTATGACGCCAGCGATGGCGTATCGGCCAATGTGGGCACCCTCGAGGTTCGCAACGCCCTCGTCATCTCCTTCCCGGGCAAGGAGGGCGTCCTCGCAATGACCGTCGTTAACACCGGCGACTCCGCACAGACCCTCACCGTTGAGTACCCCGGCGGCCGCGTTTCCGTCGAGGTCGCCGCCTCGGGCCCCACCGCCTTCGGCGCTAACGGCAACCCCGGAATCACCCTGCCCGGCTTCACGACCCCGGCCGGTGCCGACGCCGCCACGGTCTTCCAGTACGGCACCGAGACCGGTGCCGAGGCTCGCGTGCCCGTGCTCGACTCCGCCGATGACTTCGCCTTCCAGGAGTACAAGACCCTGACCCCGACCCCGATTCCGTCGGTGTCCCCCTCCACCGGAAACTAACCGGCGGTTACACGCTCAACCGGATCACACCGCGGCTCTCGCCCGGTGGGGTCCGGTTTTTGCATTATCGAAGGAGTCATGATCCCCTGAACGAATCGATCAGTATCCGCTTCGCCGCCGAAAACGGCAGCGATACATCGGCGATTGGCGCGCTTCTCCGCGCCTATCTGGAGCAGACGGAGCGGGAAAAGCACGCCCACGGCATCGGTGACGCGCGCGAACACCGATCGGATACCGGGCTGCCACAAAAATATCTTCCGGAAGTCACCGATCCCGCTGCCGCGTTCGCGAACGCCCGCATTCTGCTGGCACAGAGGGCGGGTGCCGCGGTGGGGATCGTGATCCTGCACCAGCGTGGGGCAGGGGACGCGAGCACGGAGACCGAAATCAAGCGCCTCTGGGTCGACCCGCGGTTTCGCGGCGGCACCGGTCGCGCACTTCTCGAGCGGGCACTCGCCGAGGTCACCGACCCCGCCGTGCTCTCGGTGTGGGAGTGGCGGGAGGGGGCGCTCGCGCTCTATCGCACCCTCGGATTTGAGACGATTCCGAGCCGGGACGCCCGTGCCGGCCTGATCTGGCTGCGACGCCCCGCGCCCGAAGACCCGCGCTAAACACAGCATCGCCCGGAGGCACGAGGCCGCCGGGCGATGGGAAGAGCGGGCTCTGCTAGCCCTCGAGGCGGTAGCCGAGACCGCGCACGGTCAGCAGCATCTTGGGCTCGGAGGGTACGGCCTCGATGCGCGAGCGGATGCGCTTGATGTGCACGTCGAGGGTCTTGGTGTCGCCGAAGTAGTCGCTGCCCCACACGCGGTCGATGAGCTGACCGCGGGTGAGGACCCGGCCAGTGTTGCGCATCAGCATTTCGAGCAGCTCAAACTCCTTGAGCGGCATGGCCACGGCACTGCCGTCTACCTCGACAGTGTGGCGGTTGAGATCCATCACGACGTTGCCGGCGCGCAGCACGGTGTCGTCGAGATCATCGCCCTCCTCCTCACCGCGGCGGCGCAGCACCGCACGGATGCGCGCGAGCAGCTCACGGCTCTTATAGGGCTTGGTGACGTAGTCGTCGGCGCCGAGCTCGAGACCCACCACCACGTCAACCTCGTCGTCCTTGGCGGTCACCATGATGATCGGCACCGTGGATAGCTGGCGAATCTGGCGGCACACCTCGGTGCCGGAGATTCCCGGTAGCATGAGGTCGAGCAGGATTGCCTCGGGGTTATCGGTGTGGAACTTCGCCAGGGCGTCCGTTCCATTCTCGGCGAGAGACACGGTGTGCCCCTCACGCTCGAGCAGATACACGAGCGGTTCGCTGAGCGATGCTTCGTCCTCAACAACCAGGATGCGAGCCATTACTTTTCCTCCAGGGATGTGGTTTCGATCTGTGCCCGAGCGTCCGGTGCGGCCTCGGGAAGTCTGATGGTGAATGTGGATCCGTGGCCCACGCGCGACCATACGCGCACCTCGCCGCCGTGATTCTGGGCAGTGTGCTTCACGATGGAGAGCCCGAGGCCCGAGCCGCCGGTGGTGCGCGAACGCGCCTGATCCACCCGGAAGAAGCGCTCGAACACGCGCTCGCGCTCCTCCTCGGCGATGCCGGGGCCCTGGTCGGTCACGGAGACCTCGATGATTCCGTCGCGCGCCACGAGCCCCACACCCACGCGGGTGGCATCCGGGGAGTACGCGATCGCGTTATTGACGAGGTTGTGGACAGCCACCACGAGCAGCGCCTTGTCGCCGATCACGATCGCGTCCGGCACCGTCCGTGAGACAACCTCCACGCCGTGGGATTCGGCCACGACGCGGTTCTGCTCCACGGCATCGCGCACGACCTCGGCCATGTTGACCAGCGCCGGCTTACCGATCGCCTCGGCCGACTGCAGCCGCGAGAGGTTGATGATGTCCGCGGTGATCTTGGTGAGGCGTTCGGCCTCGACGTCCAGACGCGCGGCGAAGGAGCGCACGCGGGCGGGATCATCGGCGGCGGGATCGAGGGCGTCAGCGAGCAGCGCGATCGCGCCGATCGGGGTCTTCAGTTCGTGGCTGATGTTCGCGATGAAGTCGCGGCGCACCTCGTCGAGGCGCATGCGCTCGGTCTGGTCCTCCACCAGGATCAGCACGTAGCGGGTGCCGAGCCGGGCACCGCGGGCGAGGACGTGGCGGTCCAACTCGCCAAACTGTTCCGGCCGCAGGGCAAACTCACGGGTGGTGGGCAGCCCGGTATCGCGCACAACGCTGGCGAGGGCGTTCAGTTCCTCATGGGTAACCTGCCCGTCACGAACGAGCCCCAGGGTGAACGCCGCATTCGAGGCCTTGACCACGTTGCCGGAGGGATCGACCACAACGCCCGCGTTCTCGATCGCGTCGAGAACCTGCGACACGCCCTCGGGAACCCGCGGTGCCGCGACGGCAGCGACGCGGCGGCCCCGCTGCGCGGCTACGAAGAATAGAAGCGTAAACCCTGCGCCAAGGACGAGGCCGAGGACAAGAGCGGAAGTCACCAACAGGGTTGAGGGCATACACATAGACTAGGGTGCGAGACCCCTGGTCACCCAACGTCAACCATCCCAACCAGGGGTTTTAGTGTCGCGTTTACGGAATCGGCACCAACTGTTAACCTTGACCAGGCATTCTAATGCGGTGCTGCCCAAACCTGTGGCCCGCACCACACACCCGTTCACACGAGGAGAAGCATGCGTCAGGTATTCCAGCAGGAGCTACGAGAGGTTCAGGATCGCCTGATCGCCATCTCCGAGCTCGTGACGATCTCGATTGAAAACGCCGTGCGCGCCTTCAACGAGTCGGATGTTGCCATCGCCGAGGGCGTGATCGAGAACGACACCCGAATCGACGTGCTGACTCGCGCCCTGGACGAACTGGCCATCAACATTCTTGCCCGCCAGCAGCCGGTCGCCCGCGACCTGCGCACCGTCGTCTCGGCCCTGCGCATCTCCGCCTCGCTCGAGCGCATGGGAGACATGGCCGAGCACATCGCTCAGCTCGCCCGCTACCGCTTCCCGGAGCGCGCGGTACCCAAGGGCCTGCGCTCGACCTTCGCCGAGATGGGCCGACTGGACGTCGAGATCTCGCGCAAGCTCACCGAGATGCTGCGCAACCAGGACGTCGACATCGCCGAGGAGATCCTTACCGATGACGACCGCGTCGACGACCTGCACGTCGCCGTGTTCGAGAAGGTTCTGGGAGACTCCTGGAAGGGTGAGGCCACCGCAACGGTGGACGCCACCCTGGCCTCCCGCTACCACGAGCGCTTCGCCGACCACGCGGTCTCGATCGCCAAGAAGGTCCAGTACCTTGCCACCGGCGACTGGGCCCCCGAGGCAGACGACAACGCGCTCTAGCCTTTACGATCACCAACAAACCCCGCGGAACCTCGGTTCCGCGGGGTTTTTGCTGCGCCCAAACATCACAACCGAACTTCTCGTGCTGGCTTCGGGCGAAGATTCTGGCCTATTCGGTGCTCCAAGAACGTGATATATACAGATCTTTCGATTGCATCATGGCGATACAAATGAAACAGCTGGGTTCACGATCGGGACAACCCTGCCTTTCCGACGATCGTTTTTGAAGAGTCCAGGGAATCGTACAGAAAAACGGTCGGAACTGAAGGCTCAAACTCAACTGCATGGCAGAACGCGGTCCAGAACGAGATTCTGCAAAAAACGGTTCTAGCCTCGAATCCACCATTCATCTTCGAGAATGCGCGCTCGGAGCAATAGGGCAGGCCTCGAACCGTATTCTCGAATCATGGCTACGAGACGTAAGCCGGCAAACTAATGGCGTTGCGCCCTCAACAATATTCGGTTGCGCATTCTTGATTGGCCTACCAGGCACGGTTGTTCCTGCGCGCGTAGTTTCTGCATCTGACGAGGTCCCTGATATCTCTGACCACTGTATGCCGAGTCTCAAGACTCGACCATCTCGAGCGGAATGAGCATGATCGATTGAATACTCAGTTAGGCAACCCAGCAACACTAGAAAATCTGCCGCCTCACTCCGAGAACAAATTCCTAAATAGCAACATTTCGGATCACTCGCTAGGAGCAGCTCAGCGGACAACGAATTGTGAATTCAAATGGCGGGAAAGCGGGGTGTGGACATAAATTCAGCACGACTCCCTGACGTCTAATCGATATAATTCAATACGATCTGCAGGTTGAGGGGGGTTACTCCCGGAAGTTCTACTGCAAGCGTTGTTTTGTTCATCTGCGCAATAACAGTTTCGATCCTTATCGAGGTGATGACTCTTGTTCACGAAGACGAATTTCGGAAGGTGGTGGTGTTTATGAAGAATTTCATCGACGGCGTCGCCAGCTATGCGACGCTTTTTTCAGTAGGGCTCTCCTGAGCTTGCAGCCCGCTAGACAAGTACAACTTCTGACTGAAAACCCCGCGGAACCTCGGTTCCGCGGGGTTTTGCTACGCCCAAACATCACAACCGAACTTCTCGTGCTAGTATCACTATCGATACTATAAATGATGGCCAATATGAAGAAGGTCCTCATTCGCATATCGCAGAACCCGGGAGACGTGAGGTTTGCTGAGCTCGTACGGGTCTGCGATCACTATTTTGGCGAACCTCGACAGAACGGCACCTCGCATCGGGTCTATCAGATGCCCTGGCAAGGTGACCCTCGAGTAAACATCCAAAACATCAGAGGCAGAGCAAAGGCCTACCAGGTGAAGCAGGTACTTGCCGCGATTGCAAAAATGACGGGGGAATCAGCATGATTCACGCAGATCACTACACGTATCGGGTCCGTTGGTCCAGAGAGGATGACGGCTTCCTGGGAACCGTGGCCGAGTTCCCCTCACTTTCCTGGTTCGCCGAGACCTCGCGGGACGCCTTCTCCGGAATCAATCATCTCGTCGCGGAGATACTCACGGACATGGAGCTCACCGGCGAAATCATCCCCAGCCCACTCTCAGATCGCGCTTACTCCGGAAAGCTTCTCGTGCGCATCGCGCCAGAACTCCACCGCAACCTCGCGATCGAGGCCGCCGAACAGCAGGTTTCGCTCAACCGTCTCATCTCCACGCGTCTCGCGAGCTAGCAAGACAGAAGCAGAGGCAAAAGCGCGGCTATTCGGTGTTTTCGCCGAGGGTGCCCGCGAGCGCGGCGAAGGTGGGGACGCGACCGCCCTCAACGTGGGCGCTGGCGAGGAAGCGCGCGAGTGCACCCTCGCCGGCCGCAATGGCCTCGACGAGGTGGCGGTGCTCGGAGCACTGCACGTCGGTGTCGCGGTCCGAGGTGAGGTAGAAGATCCAGTTCATGCGCACCAGCACCGGACGCATCATCTGACGCAGGAGCTCGTTATCGGCGAGGTCAAGAATGACGCGGTGAAGGTCGGCGTTGGTGGCCGCAATGGCACCGGGCTCCCCCGCCTCGATCGCCGCAACCGCATCGGCAAACGCCCGGTGCAGCGGGGCCGGGTCCGTCCCCTTCGCTACGCGCCGAGCCGCATACTCGGCTGCCAGCGGTTCGAGTGCGAGACGCACCTCGAACAGGTCGGTGACCGAGGCGTGATCCCAGCTGTGCACCACGGCGCTTCGCCTCGGGTTGGTGCGGATCAGGCCGTCGCGCTCAAGCAGCGGCAGCACCTCACGAATGGGTACGCGCGAGACGTTGAGATCGGCCGCGAGGGTGGTCTCGGGAAGCTTCGCTCCCTGCGGATACTCGCCCAGAATGATGCGCTCCCGCAGGGTAGCGTAGAGCACCCCCACCAGGGAGTCCTCGGTCGATACCCGTGTCATCGCCACCCCTTCTCCGATGCCGTCATGCTCATGATACGGGAGTGCGGACGGGGCGCAGCTGCACCTGCAGGCCATCCTCGTGCACCTCGGAACGCTCGAGGAAGTACTCGGCCGCGGCAAGATCCTGGAGCCCGATCCCAACGCTGTTGAACACCGTGAGCCCGCGCGGTCGCGCAAAACTCTCGACCAAGACGTGACCGAGTTCGAGCGGCTCATCCGCGGCAAGGGTTCCCGCCGCGACGGCGTCCCGAATATTGCCGGACTCCGCCAGGGCGATGGGCAGGGCATCCACCACGGTGAGTGCCGCGCGCCCAAAGACGTCCGGGGTCAGCTCGCGAAACAGCGGCCGGGGCGGGGAACCCACCGCGTTGACGTGCACGTTCTCGCCCAGCATGTGCGCAGAGATCAGCGGGTCACGGGCCGGTGTGAGCGTGCACACGATCTCCGCACCGTTGAGGGCCGCGCGCAGATCGGTGGTCGCGTTCAGGGCGATCCGCGCAAACTCGGGCTCGCCGGCCAGTGTCGCGACCGCGGCATCCGACCCAGCCGGAGTGCGTGACCAAAACCTGATCTCACTCAGCGGCAGCGCAGACACCAGGGCTCGTGCATGCTCCAGGGCGAGCGCCCCCGCGCCCACAATGGTCACGATGGAGGCACCCGCTGGCGCGAGGGCCACGGTGGCGGCCGCCGTCACGGCAGCCGTGCGGGTCCTGGTCAGTACCGCACCGTCAATCAGGGCACGGCACTCCCCCGTTTCGGCGGAGAACAGGGCCACCGTCGAGCGCTGCGCCGGAATACCACGCTCGCGGTTGTGCGGGGCATCCGCGAGCGCCTTCAGCACGTAGCTCCCGGTGGCGGCACGGTAGCCGGTCATCGGGATGATCTGGGCGGGGGCCGCGTCGGTGTCTGCGGGGTTGCGGATCGAGCGCGGAACGGGTTGCACCGCGTCTCCACGGGCGTGTTCGAGATGCACCTCGCGCATCGCACGCATCAGGCCGGGCCATTCGGCGATCCGAGCGCAGTCATCACCGGTGAGGAGAACCGTGGTCATATCAATCCTTGTATACAGAATCGGAGCAAGATGCGGGGGCATCCGCGGGGTTGGTCACCAGTATGCGCGCTGCAAATCAGATTTGCAATACGCCTCAAGCCGCGCATTTGTGCGGTGTTTTCGCCAGAAGCCGCCACCCAGAATCTTGTTACCGGCCCGTAACAGGACGTGACGTGCTCGAAACAATCCGACAGCACTATGTATACAACACCTCCGTTCGAAAGGCTCTCATGGCTCGATACGTCCTCCGCCGCCTGATCCAGGCCGTCGTGACCCTCGCCATCGTGGTGAGCCTCACGTTCGTGTTTGGCCGCCTGAGCGGAAGCCCCGCGGCGATCCTCCTCACCGAGAACGCCCCGCAGTCGCAGATCGATGCGCTCAACCACCGCCTCGGATTCGATCTGCCGATCTGGCAGCAGTACCTCAACTACATGGGCGGGGTCCTGCACGGCGACTTCGGCGACTCCTACCGCCAGCCGGGCGTCCCCTCGATGCAGCTGGTGTTCGAGCGGATTCCCGCCTCCTTCCAGCTCGGGTTCGCCGGCCTGGCGGTGGGCCTGCTACTGGCGCTGATCGCCGCGGTCAGTATCCACCTCACCGGGCGTCGTTCGCTGCGCACCGTGTTCCTCGGATTCGGATCGCTGCGTCAGGCCATCCCCGACTTCTTCTTTGGCCTCCTGCTGGTGCTCGTGTTCTCCGTCTGGCTGGGCGCACTGCCCTCCCTGGGCAACGCCGACTGGCGGGCCATGATCATGCCGGTACTGACCATCGCGACCGGACAGTTTGTGGTCTACACGCGGCTCATGGACAACGCGCTCAGCGAGCAGAGCGTTTCCGACTACACCCGCACCGCTTACGCCCGCGGCGAGCGCCACAGCACGGTGGTCCTCACCGAAACGCTCCCCAACGCGCTGCTTCCCGTGCTCACCGTGGCCGGCATCAACCTCGGTACCTTCCTCGGCGGCCTCGTCATCGTCGAGAACGTGTTCGCCTGGCCGGGCCTCGGGCAGCTGATGCTCGGGGCCGTGTACTCCCGGGACTTCCCCGTGGTGCAGTCGGCCCTGATCATCATCGCGGTGATCTTTGTGGTCGCCAACCTGCTGGTTGACCTGATCTACGGCCTGGTTGACCCCCGTGTCCGACTCTCCTGATTTCCCCCGTCCCCGAGTGAGGTTCTGATGACCACAACCACTTCCCCCGCCACCGTCCCGGCAGCACGCGTTCGCCGGTTCCGGGTCACCGGCCCCCTCGTGGGTACCGTGCTCGTGGGCCTCGTGGTGCTGTTCTGCATCGCGTACCCGCTCCTTCCCGGCTACGACGCCTACACGCAGAATCTCGACAAGATGCTGCTCGGACCGTTCGTCGATCCGTCGCATCCACTCGGCACCGATGCCCTCGGCCGGGATGAGGCGAGCCGCCTGGCCCTGGCCGGCCGGATCACCCTGGGTATCGTGGTGGCGATCGTCGCGGTCAACGCCCTGATCGGTCTCGTGGTCGGCACCTCCGCCGGGTACCTCGGCGGCAAGGTCGACACCGTACTGATGGGGTGGGCGGACGTCCAGCTCGCCCTCCCGGTGATCCTCGTCCTGATCGCGCTCTCCGCGGCGCTGGGCCCGAGCGTCTGGCTCATGATCATCGTGCTGGCCGCGACCTACTGGGTGGGCTACGCCCGGGTCGCCCGCGGTACCGCGCTGAGCCTGCGCGAGCGAGATTTCGTGATCGCCCCGCGCATTCAGGGGGCGAGCCGGTGGTGGACCGCCCGCAAGCACATCATGCCCAACGTCGCCGTGCAGATCCTGATCCTCGCCTCGACCGATATCGGTGGCGTAATGCTCCTCACCTCCTCGTTCGACTTCCTCGGCCTGGGCGTCCAGGCACCGACCCCGAGCTGGGGCCTGATGATCTCCGAGGGCCAGAAGTACATTCGTCAGGCACCGCACCTGGCCCTCGTTCCCGGTATCGCGATCTTCCTCGTGATCATCGGCACCAACCTCATCAGCCAGCGATTCACCGCCGAGGGTTCGGCGCTGTTCCGCATCGCCAAGAAGGGAAAGCGCGCATGAGCACCCCCGCCCCGCTTCTGCAGGTGCGCGATCTGCGCATCGCCACCACCGCCCCGGACGGCTCCGTCCGCGAGCTCGTCCACGGCGTGAACCTCACCGTCAACCCCGGCGAGGTGCTGTGCCTCGTGGGTGAGTCAGGTTCGGGCAAGAGCCTCTCGATGCTCGCGGTGCTGGGTCTCCTGCCGCCGGGCGTGGAGGTCACCGGGGGTCAGATCCTGGTGGACGGCGTTGACGTCGCAGGTCTCGATGAGGCCGAGCTGCGCGTGCTGCGCGGCGGCCGGGTCGGCATGGTGTTCCAGGATCCGATGACCGCGCTCAACCCGGTCAAGCGGGTGGGCAATCAGGTGGCCCGAGCCGTGAAGGTGCATCAGCCCGAACTCTCGGTGACCGCTTCCCGGGCCCGCGCGGCCGAACTGCTCGAGCAGGTGGGCGTCCGTGATGCGGCCGAGCGCGCCCGCGCCTACCCGCACCAGTGGTCCGGCGGGATGCGCCAGCGCGCGGTGATCGCGATGGCGATCGCCAACAACCCCGGCCTGCTGATCGCCGATGAGCCCACGACCGCGCTGGATGTGACCGTGCAAGCGCAGATCATGCGGGTACTCGCCGAGGCTCGACGGGACACCGGGGCCGCCCTGGTGATGATCACCCACGACCTGGGTCTCGTTGCCCAGGTGGCCGATCGAATCTGCATCATGCGCTCCGGCGAGATTGTCGAGGAGGGCACGGTGTGGGACATCTTCGATCACCCCGAACACCCCTATACCCGGATGCTGCTGAGCTCGATTCTCGGCGTACCGGCCACCGATACCGAGGGAGTCTCCGCATGAGTGACACCAGCACCGGCCCGATCGAACACCTGACCCGCACCCCCGTCGCGGCCGATGCCCCCGTGGTGCTCGCGGTGGATGACCTCGCGGTCACCTTCCGCGGTTCGGGCCGCCGCCGAGAACCGGTGCGCGCGGTGGACGGCGTGAGCCTCAGCCTGCGCCGAGGTGAGACGCTGGGCCTCGTGGGCGAGTCTGGCTCGGGAAAGTCCACGCTCGTACGCACCCTGTTTGGATTGAACGCCCCCACGCGCGGCAGCATTCGCATTCTGGATCAGGATCCGAACGCCCTGAGCGGTCGGGATCTTCGCCGGCTCCGTAACCGCATGCAGATGGTCTTTCAGGACCCCTACTCCTCCCTCAACCCGCGGCTCACCACCCACGACATCGTGGCCGAACCGCTGCGCCTGATGGGCCGCTACGATCGCGACCGCGTGGTCCAGCTGCTCGCGGATGTGGGGCTCGGCGAGGACGTCCTCGGCCGACGTCCGGCACAGTTCTCCGGCGGGCAGCGCCAGCGCATCGGTATTGCCCGCGCTCTCGCGCTGAACCCCGAGATCCTGGTGCTCGATGAGCCGGTTTCCGCCCTCGACGTCTCGGTGCAGGCGCAGGTCATCAACCTGCTGATCCGTCTGCAGGAGCAGCACGGTCTCTCGTACCTGTTTATCGCCCACGACCTCTCGGTGGTGCGACACCTCTCCGATCGGATCGCGGTGATGCGTGCCGGCCAGATCGTCGAGACCGGCCCCGCCGAGCGGGTGTTCCACCAGCCGGAGGATGCCTACACCCGCGAACTGCTCGCGGCCATCCCGATCCCGGATCCGCATCGCCGCGGTGCCCTGACCGGAGCGATCCCCCACCCGCTGCAACACCCGGGGGCCGCCGCCGGCCCCGTGTCCGCAGCCGCCTAGCCTCCCCACCCACCCGCACCACCGATCCCTGAAATGAGTATCGCGATGAGACGTTCCCTCACTGCCACCCTGGCGATCTCGGTCGCCGCGACCCTGCTGCTCGCGGGATGTTCGGCCGGCGCCACCGGAACCTCCGGTGACCGCACCCTCACCATCGGCCAGGTAGCCGAACCGGAGAAGTCGCCGGATCCCATCATGGACGGCTCCCTCGCCGGCTACAACTACTACTACAACGAGTTCGATCAGCTGACCCAGCTCAGCGCGGATGGCGAGCTGACCCCGCGCCTGGCCACCAAGTGGACCCCGAACGCCGACTTCACCACGTGGTCGTTCACCATCCGAACCGATGCAAAGTTCAGCAACGGCGACCCGGTAACCGCCGAGGACGTGGCCTACACCTACAACAAGATCCTCGCCTCCCCGGACTCCGACAACCTCGGCTACATGGAGACACTGAAGTCGGTGCGCGCGACCGCGAAGGACACCGTCGAGTTTGATCTGAACGCCCCGTTCTCCCCGTGGCCCTCGATCACCACCGCGATCTCGATCGTGCCGGAGAAGGTCTACGAGAAGCTCGGATCTGACGGCTTCGCGAAGGCCCCCGTGGGCAGCGGCCCCTTCACGTTTGAGAGCTACACCCGCGGCGTGAACTACACGATGGTCGCAAACCCCGACTACTGGGGCAAGGCACCCGAAACCAAGAAGGTCGTATTCCAGACCGTGGGCGATGAGGATGCCCGCCTCAACGGCGTGATCTCCGGCAGCCTCGACATCGCGCTGATCTCCCCCAACCAGGCCACCGGGTTCAACTCCCCGGGTGCCTCGGTGAAGAGCCGTACCGGCAACGGATCGGTGTTCCTCGGCATCAACTCGACCGCGGGTGTGCTCGCCAATGCGAAGGTGCGCCAGGCGATCTCGCTCGCCATCGACGAGAAGTCGCTGGTGTCGAAGGTGCTCTCGGGCAGCGGTACCGCAAACGACCAGGTCATTGCCCCCTCGGTGGCGGGCTATGTGAAGGACGCCGCGACCCACGAGTTCGACCCGGCGAAGGCCAAGTCGCTGCTCGCAGAGGCCGGTTACAACGGCGAGAAGATCACCTTCCAGTACGCCACGAGTGGCCGCATTCCGCTGAGCTCCAACGTTGCGCAGGCCATCCAGGGCTATCTCAAGGCCGTGGGGCTGAACATCGAGCTGGCGGGTACCGATCAGGCCACCCTCTCCTCGATCATCTACTCGACCGTGAATGCCGCGGGGCTCTACCTCAACACCTGGGCACCCTCGACCCTCGATGGTGACATGCCGGTTACGAACCTCTTCGCCGGCGGCCAGAACGACTATGCGAAGGACCCGGCCGCGAAGGAACTCGTGCTGAAGCAGCGCACAGTCTCCGGAGACGAGCGCATCGCGGCCTTTGCCGCGCTGCATAAGCTGAACGTGGAGCAGGCCCACATCATCGGCCTGTACACCCCGAACACCGACTACGCGGTCCGCGACGGCATCACCTGGAAGCCCCGCGCCGATGGCGAGTATGTGATCGCCGACATCACCTATGCGAAGTGAGTGACATGACCCCCTCCCTGCTGATCACCAATGTGCGCCCCTGGGGTGCCGATACCACCGATGTTCTGCTCTCGGGCGGGGTTATCGTGGCGGTCGGTGCCGAGGTGGCCCCCCACCCCGATGCCCCCACGGCCGACGTGTTGGACGGCGCGGATCGTCTCCTTCTGCCGTCGTTCTCCGACACGCACGTGCACCTGGACTCCACCAGACTCGGCCTGCCCTTCCGCCCCTACTCGGGGGAATCCGGCCGGGATGGTCGCATCTACAACGACCGCGCGAACTGGCGTTCGGCCGAGAAATCGGTGGCCGAGCGGGCAACGTTTACGCTCGAGCGGATGATCACGCACGGCGCGACCCGGGTGCGCTCGCACGCGCAGGTAGATGCCGACTCGGGCCTGGAAAAGTTCGCCGGGGTGCTCGCCGCCCGCGAGGCCTACGCCGATCGCGCCGAAGTGGAGATCGTGGTGTTCCCGCAGGTGGGTATCCACCGCGAGCCCGGCGTTCCCGAGCTGATGTCCGAGGCGCTGCGCTCGGGCGGCAACCTGGTGGGCGGGATCGATCCCTGCGAGATCGATCGCGATCCGGTGCGCCACCTCAACACGGTGTTTGAGCTTGCCGAGCGCCATGGCGCGGGGGCGGACATTCACCTGCACGAGGCGGGTCTGCTGGGCCTGTTCTCGATGGACCTCATTTTCGAGCGGGTTCGCGCGCTGAACATGCAGGGGCAGGTGTCGATCTCGCATGCCCCGGCCCTTGGCAGCGGCCTGCCGCAGGTCGAGCGGGCGCTCGAGCAGGTCGCCGAACTGGATATCGCGATCACCCATATCGCGCCGGCCGGCCCCGGCTGGGTGCTCCCGCTGGAGCGGATGGCGAGTGCGGGGATCCGGGTGGGCCTCGGCATGGACGGCCAGCGCGACTACTGGTCGCCCTACGGCAACGCGGACATGCTGGATCGCACCTGGCAGCTCGCCTTCGTGCAGAACTACAGTCGTGATCAGAAGATCGAGGACGCCCTCGAACTCGCAACCTGGGGCGGTGCGCGCGTGATCGACCGCACGCTCACCGCCGCCGGTTCCGGACGGCCCGGCGTGGCCGTGGGCGACCCGGCCGAGCTCGTGCTCATCCCCGGCGAGACTCCGACCTCCTCGGTGATGGATCGCCCGCAGCTGGGCCGCGTGGTCATTCACGCGGGCCGCGTGGTCGCGCAAGACGGAGAGCTGTGCTGAGCGATCTCCCGCCGACGATCCTCGTGGTGAACTGCAATACCGATGCGCAGGTCACCGCGGGGATCGCCCGCACCGCCCAGGCGGCCGCCCGCACCTGCGTGGTGCGGGCGGTGCAGCCCACCTGGGGGCCGACCTCCGCCGAGGGCTACCTGGAGAGCTACCTCAGTGCGGCCGCGGTGATCGAGCGGGTCGCTCAGGAGCGATCCTATGACGCGGTGGTGCTCGCCGGTTTCGGGGAGCACGGCCGCGAGGGAGTACGCCAGCTCGCAAACGTTCCGGTGGTGGACATCACCGAGGCCGCCGTGCTCACCGCCTGCCTCCTCGGGCACCGGTTCGGCGTCGTGACCACGCTCGCGTCCACGCTCGCGGGCATCGCGGACACCATCGAGCTGATCGGCCTCTCGGGCCGCTCGGCCGGGGTGCGCGCGTCGGGAATTCCGGTGTCGCACGCGGGGGTGGCCACCTCCGACGGTGCGGATCCGGGGCTCGATGCGTTGGAACGTGAGTCGCGGCTGCTGCTTGATGCCGGTGCCGACGTCATCGTGCTCGGCTGTGCGGCATTCGGCGGGCTCGATGCGCGGCTGTCCGAACGCCTCGGCGGCATCCCCGTGGTCGACGGCGTGGGCCAGGCCGTGCGCCTCGCCGAAACCCTCCTCGCCGCGGGCCTCACCACGAGCAAGCACGGCCCCTACGCCCCACCGCGCGCGAAGGTCTGGACCGAACGTACCCTCCCCCTCCCGGCAAAAATCAGCCGGCCAGGAAGCTAACCGACACGAACGAGAGCGCCGCGATCCTCACGGGTCGCGGCGCTTCGTCATTGGTTTAGGGTCGCCGACGCACCTGCCCCGCGGGAGACGAATCCTCGGTGATCTCGGCACCGTGCAGCCACACGCGCTCGACCACGCCGTGCAGGCGGCGGCCGTCGAAGGCGGAGATCTTATTGCGATGCGCGAGGTGTTCGGCATGGACGGTGAATGCGGCGTCCGGATCGAAGGCCACGAGGTGAGCGCGATTGCCCACCGCGATGCTGCCCACGTCGGTGAGGCCCACGAGACGGGCCGGGGCGGCGGAGAGAAGCGCGATCACGCGCTCAAGCGGCATCCCGAACTCGCGCGCGGCGGTCCAGACCACCGGCAGCTCCACCTCGAGGCCGGAGACGCCGCCCCAGGCCACGCGGAAGTCGCCGTCGCCGCGGCGCTTCTGTTCGATGGTGCTGGGTGAGTGATCCGAGGCGATGGTGTCAATCGTGCCATCGGCGAGGGCTGCCCAGAGCGCCGCCCGGTTTCCCGCGTCACGGATGGGCGGGCAGCACTTAAACTCGGTGCCACCGGCGGGCACGTCCTCGGCGCTCAGCCCCAGGTAGTGCGGGCAGGTCTCCACGGTGAGGCGCAGCCCCGCGGCCTTGGCCGCCCGGATCTGATCGAGCGCGCTGGCCGCCGACAGGTGCAGGATGTGCGCGCGGCCGCCGGTACGCTCCAGGCCCTGGATCACCATGCGGATGGCATCGCGCTCGGCCGATTCGGGCCGCGAGCGCAGAAACTCCGGATAGCCGCCATCCACCGCCTCGGGCTGGGCGTCCAGCACCGCTGGGGACTCCGCGTGCACGATCAGCAGGGCATCCACCTCGGCGAGCGCCGCGAGCACGATGTTCAGCTCGGACTCATCCAGGTGTCCAAACTCGTCGATCCCCGAGGGCGCAAGAAACGCCTTGAAACCGAAAACCCCGGCCTCGTGAAGCGGGCGCAGATCCCCACCGTTCTCGGGTACCGCGCCACCCCAGAACCCGACGTCCACCCGCAGCTGCGGGATAGCCGCGGCCAGCTTGGCCTCGAGCGCGGCAACGGTGGTCGTGACCGGGATCGAGTTCAGCGGCATGTCCAGCAGGGTCGTGACCCCGCCACGGGCGGCCGCGCGGGTGGCCGAATCGAAGCCCTCCCACTCGGTGCGGCCGGGCTCATTCACGTGTACGTGGGTGTCCACGAGACCCGGCAGCAGCACCTGGCCCGCGGGGAGGACGATGCCCGGCGGGGCCGCATCCAGCGCGGTGATCGCCGAAATGCGGCCACCGTGCACGTGCACACTCGCCGGGCGGAATGCGCCGTCAATGAGGGCGCGCTCGGCGTGAATGATGAGATCAGCGTTGTGAGGGGTCGAGGACATCGGGTGTGCTCCATCCGGATGGGGGAAAGTGGGAGGAAGGCAAGGGGATGTGGTGGTGCAAACTAGGGGGCGCGGTGGTGCTCGGCGAGGGTTTCGATCGTGCGGGTCAGGGCGTCCAGGGCGGTGTCGATATCCGCGGCGAGCACGCTCTCATCGGGGTGATGGCTAATGCCGTCGTTACCGCAGCGCACAAACAGCATCGCGACGTCGGTGATCGCGGCAATCGCCAGGCCATCGTGTCCGGCTCGGCTCCAGATCGGGGCGGGAACAGCGGCACCGGTAGCGCCAGCGATACCGTTCTCCACTGCCGCACGCAGCGCGGGCGCACACACCACGGCGTCGGCACGATAGTTTTCTCGCCACTCGACGCTCACGCGACGGCGCTCTCCCACGGCCCGCGCGGCCGAGGCGATGCGGGCGAGGGTCGACTCACGCAGCGCGGTGGATTCCGCGCGGAGATCCAGGCTGAACTCCACCCGGCCGGGGATGACATTGACCCCGCCGGGGAACGCGCGGATCGTCCCGACCGTGGCGAGCGCCCCGGCCTCCCGCGCGATGGCCTCGCCCGCCAGAATCATCTCGCTCGCGCTCACCAGCGCATCGCGGCGACGAGCCCAGGGGGTGCCACCAGCGTGCCCGGCCTTCCCCGTCACCACGACCGTGTGCCGGGTCGCGGCCCCGATCGAGGACACGACCCCGAGCGGGCGATCCTGATCCAGGAGCTCCGGGCCCTGCTCGATGTGGGTTTCGAGGTAGCCCACGAGCTCGTGCGGTGCCCGCCCAGCCTCGGCGATGCGCGCGGGATCAAGGCCAAACGACACCGCGGCCTCGCGGTAGCTCACGCCCTCCGCATCGCGGACATCCCACCACGCGGGGTCAAAGGTGCCGGCGAGCGCGCGGCTCCCCGAGAGGGCCGTGCCGAAGCGGGTGCCCTCCTCATCGCTCAGTGCGACGATCTCCAGGGCAAAGGGCAGGCGCCGTGCCTCGGGTGCCAGCCGGCGGATCGCGGCGAGCGCGAGCAGCACGCCGAGCATGCCGTCATAACGGCCGGCATCGGGCACAGTATCGAAGTGCGAGCCGAGCAGCAGGGCGGGGAGGCCAGGCGTTCGCCCCTCGATCCGGCCGCAGAGGTTTCCGGCCGCATCCACCCGCACGGCGAGCCCCGCCTCGGTAAACCAGGGTGCCACGAGCGCGTTGACGGCCGCGTGCTCGGGGCTCAGGTGGACGCGTTCGAGGGCATCCGGCCGGGCGGACACCGCGGCCAGCGCGGCAATCCTCTCGGCGATCAGCTCACCCTCGGCACTCACGCGGGGTTCCCCGCGGCACGGTAGCTGTCGAGCGCGGCCTCCACCCCGCCCGAGCGCGGAACCGAGACCCCGTGGCGCACCAGCACCGATTCGAGCGCGGCGAGCGTGGAGAGCACGGTGTCCCGGCGGGCGTTGTATCCCATCGTGCCGATGCGCCACACTTTCCCGTGCAGCGGCCCAAACGAGGTGCCGATTTCAATCGCGAAGTCATTCAGCATGTCGGCACGCACGGCATCCCCGTTCACGCCCTCGGGGATGTGCACGGCCACCACGTTGTTCATCCGGTGCTGCGCCTCACCGAAGTCGCGCAGCCCGAGGCCCAGCACGCCGGCGTGCATCGCGGCACCGTGCACCCGGTGGCGCTCGATCGTCTCCGCGAGCCCCTCGGTCACAATGATGCGGGCACACTCGTGGGCCGCATAGAGCATGCTCGTCGCCTCGGTGTGGTGGTTCAGGCGGGTTGCCCCCCAGTAGTCAAAGATCATGCCCAGATCAAAGTAGTTCGAGCGAATGCGGTGCTCGGAGGCGTACTGCCCCGGATCTCTCAGCCCCGCCTCCACGCTGTGCCGGCGCTCAATGCGTTCGACCGCCGCGGGCGAGAATGCGGCCGGGGCACTCCCCGAGGGACCGCCCAGACACTTCTGCAGGCCCGCGGTCGCGGCATCCACCCCGAGGGCATCCTGATCAAAGGGGTTTCCGCCCAGCGAGGCCGTGACATCGGTGTAGAGCAGCGCGCCGTAGCGATCGCAGATCTCCCGCAGCCCGTCGAGCGGCTGCATCATCGTGGTCGAGGTATCACCGTGGACGAGAGCAACCAGCGCGGGCCGGGTCTGCGCGATTGCCTCGGCGATCTGCTCGGGGCGGAACACCGTACCCCACGGAATCTCACGGACGTGCACCTCGGCACCGGCCCGCTCGCAGATCTCGCGCAGCAGGCCGCCGAACCGGCCAAAGATCGGTACGAGTACTCGATCCCCCGGCGTGATGAGCGAGAACAGTGCGGCCTCGATGCCCGCGCGGGCGGTGCCATCGATCAGCAGCGTGTGCTCATTCCGGGTCTGGAATACCCGGCGATAGAGCTCCTGAGTCTGGCTCATATACGTGGTCATCGCCGGATCAAACTGGCCGATCAGACCCGCCGACATCGCGCGCAATACTCGCGGATCGGCGTTGATCGGCCCGGGGCCCATGAGGAGCCGCTGCGGCGGGGCGATGGGCTCGGAGGCGAAGGCGGGTGCGCTGGTGTGGATGGTCATACGGTCTCCCGGTCGAACGAGGTGGTGAGCTGTCGGGTGAGGGAATCGGCGAGGTCGAGCAGGGTGTGCTCGCTGCCGGGTGGTCCGATCAGGCTGAGACCGATCGGCGGAGAGGCTGGTGTGCCAGGAACGGGGAACGCGAGTGCCGGCCGGCCAGTCAGCGAGGCGATCGTGGTGAGGCGCAGGGTTGCGACGCGCACGGCATCGAGCTCCGCTGGCGGGATATCCACGCGCGGGGCGGGCCCCGGCGTTGTGGGAATCAGGAGGAGGCGGTCTCCGAGGGCCTCGTTGAGCAGCCCGCGCAGCTCTGTTTGGTGCACACGCGCCCCCGCGATTACCTCGGGATCCAGCTCGGCCGCCGCCCGGAACCTCGCGGCAACCGCCGGTTGAAGCGCGCCCGGATGTGCGGCAACCCACTCACCGTGGGCGGCGTGAGCCTCACCCGCCTGCACGAGCCGGAAGACCTCGGGTACCTCGTCGAGGCGGTCGAGCTCGGTGCTGGTCGTGGAGTATCCGAGCTCGCCCAGCGTCGCAAACGCCGCAAAGAGGGCCGTCGCGACCGAGCACTCCACGCCGCGCAGGAGACTCGGAACCGTAATAACTTCCGTAACGCGAGCGCTAGGGGTGTCGGGCCCCGGCACGCTCGCGGCGAGTACCCGCCGGAGCAACCCCGGTTCCCGGGTGAGCCAGCCGACGCTGTCGAAGCTCGGGGCCAGCGGGAGGACGCCCGTGCGCGAAACGAGTCCGTGGGTCGTGCGCAGCCCCCACAGCCCCTGATAGGCGGCGGGCACCCGGATCGAGCCCGCGGTGTCGGTGCCGAGCGCGATACTCGCCTGCCCGGAGGCGACCGCTACGGCGGGGCCGCTGGTCGATCCGCCGGGGAGGCGACCCGGGGCCGCGGGATTCGCGGCGGGGGAATGCGGGCCGCTGGTGCCCGAGAGCCCGTAGGCAAACTCGTCGGTCTGGGCGATCCCGGTAACCTCGGCACCCGCACTGAGCAGGGCCGCGAGTGCGGGCGCATGCTCGGGTTCCACGGCATCTTCGGCAAGATATGCGGGTACCCCGGCACCAATGCGCTGGCCGGCAACGGCAAACAGATCCTTGACGGCGATCCGCTCCCCCGAGAGCGCACCCGACGCCGCGGCCGGCACGAGCGGGGTGCCTACGATCCGCCACACGGCCGGATCGATCGCCGGTGCCGGCGCCGAAACGTGGGCCAGCGCGATCTTCCAGCCCTCCGCGCCCAGGGTCCAGTGCTGGGTGTTGAGCCCGCGACCACCCGCAGCGGTGCGGGTCTCGACCATCATCAGCGCGTTGTGCGCGTCGATCCAGCGAATGTCCCGGTTCACGACCGTGCGGCTCGCGGTGCCACCGCGGCGAGAACGGAACCCGAAGATGTCCGCCGACCCGCGCAGTACGCCGTGGGCATCGGCGCGCAGCGCGCCCGGTCCGCTGACAAACGCGGCGGCGAGCGCTTCCACGTCGTTTCCGGTGAGTGCCCGCTCATAGGCTTCGCTCGCGGCTACGAGCGCTGCCGAGCCGTGGCCCGCGGTGAAGTCGGAGCGCCGAATCGTCGCGTGTACCCCCACCACCCGGTCAACCACCTGCGAGATGCGGAAGTCGGTGGCGGCACTGAGATACGCGTAGGCAAGGTGCGCCTCCATGCTGTAGCGGGCCCCCAGCAGAGATACGCTCGCCTCCACGCAGGCACGCATCGCCTCATCCAGGGTGCTCCCCAGGCCGCAGGGCACCACAAAATCGGGGGTCTCAATCAGCGGGGCCGTCAGGGTTCCCCAGCGGGCCACCGCCTCCGCGGCGGGTACCAGGTCGAACCGCACCGTGACGCGCAGCGATGCCTCCAGCGCGGTCAGCGACACCTCACCATCGCCCTGCGCAAAGTGCGGATCGCCCACATAGGCGAGGGCTCCGGGCACCTGAACCGGCAGAAAGATCGTGCTGCCCGGGGTGAGCAGTGAAACATCGATATTGCCACCGTGGATGCCCGGCGGAACCGAGTGCGGTCGCTCCGTCTCGGCCACCGCAACGCCCATGATCCCGAGGAAGGGGTGCAGTTTGAATCGCGCGCGCCCGGCCTCGCCGGACCGCAGCGGCACGCTGCCCCATGCCGGAGCATCGGCGGCCAGATTGCCGGGTTCGGCGGGTACCACCGGGCTGAACACGCTCACGTTCTCCGGCCCCTCGGGGAAGCGGTCGGGAAGGGCTCCCCGCCCGTGGCGGTTCGAGATCACCCCGTAGGGCACTCGGCGCAGCGCCTCGACCAGCGTGATCCCGAGCACATCCCCGGGCTTCGCACCGCGCACCGCAATGGGCCGTGAGACCACGTGCGGGCCATCGGTTTCGGCCTCCCGCGGGGCCTTCCGGGCAATCTCGATCGCATCCTCAAGAACGCGATCGATCGGGACGCCGTGAGACCCGAAGAACACCGCCGGATCGGACCCCTGGTCCTCGAGAAGCCCCTCGTGGCTCACGGTGTCGATCGTGACCTCGGTACCGTCGTCCACCGTCAGGAGCGGAGCATCCCCCGCCGCGGGCAGCCGACCCCAGAGCACCGTATCGGCTCCGGCATGAACGTAGTGGGCGGAGCGGATCGGGCCGGTTCCGCGCTGTAGGACCGGGCCGATCCCGATCTCGGAGGCGCCGTTCTGCGCCGTCTTGATCTCCCGCTGTTCCATGGTCAGGCCTCGATTCGGCGCGCACCGAGGTGCCCGAGGAAGGCAACCACGAGGGTGATCAGTGCCGAGAGAATGATGCCCGGTGCCAGTCCGAACCGGTGTAACCAGGCCCCCGCGGCGGCCCCCATCCCGATGAGAATGACCGCGAGAGCGCGGCGCAGCCACGGGTGGGTTGCGTGACGTCCGAGTACGGAGTCATAGGCCAGCCCGACGAGGGTTGAGGTCACCACCACGGTGGTCACATCGGCCACCGCGAGGTGGCGGGCGGCACCGGCCTGAAGGCCCATCGCGGCACCGAGCAGGCCGGTTACCGTGAGCGCGAGTGCCGTGATCTCGACGACCGGCGCGACGAGCACCAGGACGGCGCAGGCAACGAGAATACCGGCGACGATTCCGAGCTGGGCGGTGTTACGCCTCGTCCATCCGGGCTCGGATCCCCGAGCAAGGCGGCCGCTCGCTGCGGCACCGGCCATGAAGCAGACCAGGGCAATCACCGGCCCCAGAATGGGCAGGTGATCGGCCCCCACGAGCGCCATCCCGAGCAGCACCACGTTGCCGGTCATGTTTCCGGTAAACACACGGTCGAGCCCGACGTAGCCCACCGCATCGATCACCCCGGTGGAAAACGTCAGGGCGAGCATCAGGGCGACGTGGGGAACCCCGCCGATTCGGTGCTGCAGTGCTGTGGTCACCCGTGATCCCTCCGCTGATGCGGTGTCACTCGATCACCGCTTCGGTATACCCAAACTAGGCTTCGCGAAAGTCTACAGCGCGGCGATTGTGTTTCCGGATTGTAAAATCAGTGCCAGGAACGTCAGTGCCCGCTATTTCGGTATACCAATTTTTGTTATTCGGTCGCATCCAGCGTATCGAGCACGCGCTGACGCGCCTCGGCCACATGAGCACGCGCGAATCCGGCAGCGGCTTCGGGACGCCCGCGCAGAATCGCCCCGGCGAGGCCGCGATGTTCCTCGAGCGCCTCGGCGTGATCCTCACGGTAGGCGTGGGCGGCGAGGCGGCGGTCGAGGTCCAGCACCGGGCGCAGAAGCCGCGTCAGCAGCGAATTATTCGCGAGGGCGACGATCTCCGCGTGCAGGGTCGCCGCCGCGGCCGTGGCGGCACCGGGCTTCTCCGACCGCGAGGTGACGGCCTCGAGAGCGGCGGCCAACGCGGTCGCATCCGCGCCGGCAGCCACGTTGCGAGCGGCCGATTCCGCGGCCAAAACATCCAGGTGGGCGCGCACGTCGAAGAGCTCGATCACCTCGGCTCGATCAAAATCGCGCACGACGATACCTCGGCCGGGCCCCGCCGCGATGTATCCGGCGTCCAGGAGCCTGGGCAGGGCCTCACGCACGGGTACCCGGGAAACCTCCAGCTCAGCCGCCAGCTCTCGCTCACGCAGGCGCTCACCGGGAGCGAGGGTGCCGTCGATGATCCGATCACGGATGCTCTCAAACACCCGCTCGCTGAGGCTGTTGGGGATCACGGCGGACATGTTCGTCACGTTAGCACAGCGCCGCCCGGCATCCACGAGGATGCCGGGCGGCGCTGGACGGTGCGCTGGCGGCGCGGCCGGAGAGTACTGACCGTGCGCGCTAGCGATCCTGCGGCGGGATCACCCGGATGGGCGCGGTGGTGTCTTCCAGCTCGCGCGGCTTCTTGCCGTTCGGGCGCACCAGGAAGCGGTAGCCGAGCGCAAGAATCGCGATCCAGATCAGCCCGACCCAGAGGGCGTCTCGGGTACCCGGGATGACGCCGATCATCACGATCACAAACACGATGAACCCGACGGTAATCCACGAGGCCACCGGCCACAGCGGCACGGGGAACTCGCTCGGCAGGAGGTTGTCTCGCGCGATTTCGCGCTTCATCCTGATGTGCGAAATCAGGATCATCAGCCACACCACGACCGTGGCGAACGTGGCGAGCGCGGCGATCAGGAAGAAGATCTGATCCGGGAACAGGATGTTCAGCACCACGCCCACGAGGAGCGCCCCCGACATGGCGATCACGGTGAGCCACGGCACACCGGTACGGGTGAGGCTCGTGAAGGCCTTGGGCGCGTGCCCCTGCTCGGCGAGGCCGTGCAGCATGCGCCCGGCACCGAAGATATCGGCGTTGATCGCGGAGACAGCCGCGGTGATCACGACCGCGTTTAGGATGTGCGCGGCACCGGTCAGCCCGAGGCTGTCGAAGATCGACACGAACGGGCTCTTGGAGCCGTCGATGGTGTTCCAGGGCTGGATCATCATGATCACGCCGAGGGTCAGAACGTAGAACAGCAGGATGCGCACGGGCACCGAGTTGATCGCCTTCGGGATCACAACCTTGGGGTTCTGTGCCTCACCGGCGGTGATACCGATGACCTCGATGCCACCGAACGCGAACATCACGATGGTGAAGGCCGCGAGGAAGCCCAGGATGCCACCGGGGAAGAATCCACCGTGTTCGAAGAGGTTGGCGAGGCCCGCGGCATTTTCACTCTGGTTGCCCAGGCCGAAGATGATGATGGCGATACCACCGGCGATCATGCCGATGATGGCCACGATCTTGATCAGCGCGAACCAGAACTCGAGCTCGCCGAAGACCTTGACCGAGATGAGGTTGACCGCCGCGATGAAGAAGATGAGGGCGAGGATCCAGATCCAGCGATCGACATCGGGGAACCAGAAGCCCATGTAGACGGCGAACGCCGTAACGTCGGCGAGCGCCACCACGAACATTTCGAACGTGTACGTCCAGCCGGTGAGGAACCCGGCGAACGGGCCGATGTAGCGCGAGGCATACTGCCCAAACGACCCGGAGACGGGGTGGCGCACGGCCATTTCACCGAGCGCTCGCATCACCATGAAGACGGCGGCGCCACCGATCATGTAGGCCAGCAGCACCGCGGGCCCGGCGGTCTTGATCGCGGCGGAGGAGCCGTAGAACAGCCCGGTGCCGATGGCCGAACCCAGCGCCATGAAACGGATATGACGTGCGGTGAGCCCGCGGCGCAGGCCTTCGGAGGTTACCTTACCCAGGCGCGACGATGCGGGTGGGGTGTTGGTTTCGGCGCTCATTGGGCAGCCTTTCGTTGGGCAAGGCCGGTGGCGGCCTCAAGAATGAGGAGTGCGGCGAGCCGGATGGTCCGGCCGTCCGCGGTGTCGGCGGTGGCGTCGATCTCGGTGAGGTCGAGCGAGCGCACCCGCGCATCCCGGGCGAGAGCCCGGGTCAGGCGGCGCAGCTCATGCGCCTGAAGTCCGCCCGGCACCGATGCCGGGCAGGCCGGTGCCACGCTGCGATCGCACACGTCCACGTCCACGTCGACGTGCACGGGCCCTCCCGCAGCCCCCGCGATGGCCAGCGCCTCGGCGGCGATGTCCTGCGGGGTGCGATCGTGCAGCGCATCGCGATGGATCACGGTGATGCCGAGATCGCGGGCCCGCTCACGGTACTGGCGGGAGTTCGCGAAGTCGGCGATGCCGATCTGGACCACCCGGGTGCCGTCGAGGCCCGCCTGGATGAGGCGGCGTACCGGTGATCCGTTGCTCACGCCGTCGCGCAGGTCATGGTGTGCGTCGATCGTGATGAGCCCGGCGGTGGCGAGATTGTCGCCAAATCCCCCGAGTGCGGCCGGAACGGTGGCCGCGTTGTCTCCGCCCAAGCTTATGAGCAGTTCGGTGGTGGAGGCCAATTCGCGCAGTGTGCGAATGGCCGCGGCCTCGCCTTCCGGGGTGTCCGGGTCGGCGATATTGCCGTCGTCGACGAGGGTCAAGACCTCCTCGAGCACGGTGTCGGTCAGGCCGTCGAGGCTGACGCTGTGGCCGGAGTAGCGCCGCAGGGCCGCCCGGATGGCGTCGGGAGTGTGCTGCGCGCCGGTGGGCGAGAGCGAGGTGCGCCAGGTGGGCACACCGACGATGGCCAGGTCGGCGACGTTGCCGCCCGGCTGTGATCCGCGGGAGGGCCAGGCGCCAGTGCGTGGCCAGAGCGGATCATCATGCAGTGATGGGGTACTCATGCCCTGACCGTACAGGGTTCAAACCGCCGCGGTGTATGGGCCGCACGACACGTGTGTCTGGGAATTCAGACGAGCGCGGCACCCCACAGTCTCAGATACCAGACATCATCGTCGGTAGCCGGGTTGGTCTTTTGGGCCGGGTGCGCTCGAATCGGATCATGAGCAACGCACAGACCATCGCGCTCGGCGCGAACACCCTGACCATCAACGACGTCGTCCGGGTTGCCCGCGAAAATGCGCGCATCGAGATCGCGCCCGAGGCCGCGGTCCGCATCCGCGCGAGCCGCGCGGTGATCGAGGAGCTGGCGAACGACACCCGCCCGCACTACGGCGTCTCGACCGGCTTCGGCGCCCTCGCCAACGTGCAGATTCCCGCCGAGAAGCGCGCCCAGCTGCAGCGCAGCCTGGTGCGCTCGCACGCGGCAGGTACCGGTGCCGAGGTCGAGCGTGAGGTGGTGCGCGCGCTGATGCTGCTGCGCCTCAACACCCTCGTTTCCG
Organism: Mycetocola tolaasinivorans; assembly: GCF_003667565.1. Taxonomy (GTDB): domain Bacteria; phylum Actinomycetota; class Actinomycetes; order Actinomycetales; family Microbacteriaceae; genus Mycetocola; species Mycetocola tolaasinivorans. Next base: position 189,650 of record NZ_RCUX01000002.1, on the reverse strand, counting down.
GGCACACCGGTGTGCGGCTGGAAACGGCCGAGGCCTACCGAGACATCCTCAACGCGGGCATTACTCCGGTCGTGCACGAGTACGGTTCGCTCGGCTGCTCGGGTGATCTCTCGCCGCTCGCGCACTGCGCGCTCGCGGTCATGGGCGAGGGCGAGGTGCGCGGCCCGGATGGCACGCTGCAGCCCGCAGCTGACGCCCTCGCCGCCGCCGGCATCACCCCGGTTGTGCTTGCCGAAAAGGAGGGTCTGGCACTGATCAACGGCACCGACGGGATGCTCGGCATGCTCGCCCTTGCCCTCACCGATCTTGCCGCGCTGGTCCGAGTGGCGGACATCGCGGCCGCGGCGAGCATCGAGGGCCTGCGCGGCACCGACGCCGTCTTCGCCGCCGACCTTCACGAGCTGCGTCCGCATCCGGGACAGCGGGACAGCGCGGCCAACCTGCGGCGAGTACTCGCCGATTCTGGTCTCATCCAGCGGCCGGTCGAGGGTCAGTTCACCCGCGTGCAGGATGCCTACTCGCTGCGCTGCTCACCCCAGGTGCACGGCGCGGTACGTGCCACGATGGCGCACGCCGAGAGCGTCGCCGCGATCGAGCTGGGCTCGGCCGTGGACAACCCGGTCGTGACGAGCGACGGACGGGTGGAGTCCAACGGAAACTTCCACGGTGCCCCCGTGGGCTACGTTCTCGACTTCCTGGCGATCGCCGTGGCTGATCTCGCGAGCATCTCCGAGCGCCGCACCGATCGCTTCCTCGACACCTCCCGCAACCACGGGCTGCCGCCGTTCCTCGCGGCAGATCCCGGGCTCGACTCGGGCCTGATGATCGCCCAGTACACCGCGGCCGGCATCGTTTCCGAGCTCAAGCGCCTGGCCGTTCCCGCCTCGGTGGATTCGATCCCCTCCTCGGCCATGCAGGAGGACCACGTGTCGATGGGCTGGGCCGCGGCCCGCAAGCTGCGTCGCGGCATCGACGGTCTCGGCCGGGTGCTCTCGATCGAGCTGCTGGCCTCCACCCGCGCCCTCGATTTCCGCCTGACCGAGGCTCCCGAGCAGGTACCCGGTGCCGCCACCTCCGCGGTGCACGCACTGTTCCGCACGCGCATCGATGCGCCGAGCACCGATCAGTTCCTCTCCCCCACCATCACCGCGGCCTACGATCTGGTCGAAAGCGGTGCCGTACTGGATGCCGTGGAGAAAGCCATCGGCACTCTTGACTAGGCTGGAGGTAACCCGCGCTCACCGCTGAGCGTGGAGCAGGGGAGGATTTCATGGCAGGAGTCGCATCACGGGTTCCCGCGGCCGAACAGACGCTGCAGATCCTCACGCTGCTCTCCACCCAGCGGGGGCCGCTTCCGGCCTCGATGATCGCCGCGCAGCTCGGGCTGCCGCGCTCGAGCGTCTATCACCTCCTCAACGTGCTGGTGCGCAACGGTTTTGTGCTGCACCTCGCCGAGGAGAAGCGCTACGGGCTCGGCATCTCGGCGGCCGCGCTCAGCTCGGCGTATGCGCGGCAGGAGCCGCTCTCCCGGCTGGGGCGGCCGCTGCTCGCGGGCCTCGTGGACCGCGTGGGTGCGAGCGCGCACCTCGCGGTGCTGCACGGCCGCGATGTGCTCTACATCGTCGAGGAGCGCGCACGAAATGCCCCCTCGCTGATCACCGACGTGGACGTGCGTCTGCCTGCCCCGCTCACCGCCACCGGCCGGGCCATCCTGGCCGGGATGCCCACGGCCCAGGTGCGCGCGCTGTTCCCGGATAAGGGGTCGTTTGTGACCCGCGGCGAAAGCCCGGATGAGATCACCCGCTATGCACGCCTGCGCGAGGTCCTGACCCAGGTACAGCGACGTGGCTACGCGACCGAGGAGGGCTCGGTGAGCCCGGGCCTCTCCTCGGTGGCCTGCGCTGTCCATGATCACCGCGGCTGGCCGGTGGCCGGTATTGCCGTCACCTTCGCCGCGGAGGCCGTCGACCCAGGAGCTATTGCGGGCCTTGTTGAGCAGGTGCAGCAGACCGCGGATACCCTGACCCAGCGCATCTACGGACGTACGGCGTAGCTCGGGTTTTTCCGCCCCTTGGCTTCGAAGCGCTCCGCGGGAGAACGGCTCAACGGGGCGAGGGCCAGCCGGGTGCAGCTCCCGGCCGGCCCTCCTCGTCGGCGGATTCCCCGTTCCCCTATCCGCGGACGCGATTTCCGGCACGCCAGACCGCGTGGGTCAGCGGCATGCCGGGGCGATACGCCAGGTGGGTGACCGAGGGCGCATCGAGTATCTGAAGGTCGGCGCGGGCACCCACGGTGAGCTCGCCCACGCGAGGTTTGCCCGGCCGGTCGAGGTGCCGGCCGAGGGCGCGGGCACCACCGTGGGTCGCGGCACGCACGGCCTCGGCCACGGTGAGGCGCATCTGGAGCACCGCGGTGGCCACGGCGAATCCCATCGACGAGGTGTACGAGGTGCCGGGATTCGCGTTGCTGGCAATAGCGAGGTGTGCGCCGGCGTCGAGGAGCGCACGGGCCGGGGCCAGCGGCATGCGCGTCGAGAGGTCACAGGCAGGCAGCACGGTGGCGACGGTGTCGGAGGCCGCGAGCAGCGCGATATCGCCTTCGGTGAGGAACCCGAGGTGATCCACGCTGAGCGATTCGTGCTCCACCGCGAGGCGCACTCCGGGGCCGTGCCCCAGCTGGTTTCCGTGGACGTGGGTGTCGAGGCCGCGCGCGGTGGCGGCCGCGAGAATGCGTCGGGTTTCCGCCTCGTCGAATGCGCCGGTTTCGCAGAAGACGTCGACGGCGGAGACGGTGTCCGCCACCGCGTCCAGCATCTCGCCGGTGACGAGGTCGAGATAGGCTGCCCGGTCCGCTCCGGCGGGGACAACGTGCGCCCCGAGGAAGGTGACCTCGTCGACGTGGCGGGCCGCGATCTGCGCCGATCGCCGCTCATCGGCCACGGTCAGGCCGTATCCCGTCTTGGTTTCCAGGGTGGTGGTGCCGCCCCCGTAGGCCTCCTCGAGGTGGCGGATCAGGCCGCGTTCGAGTTGTGCGTCGGTCGCGGCACGGGTGGCCTCGACGGTCACGTTGATGCCACCGGCCGCATACGCTTCGCCGGCCATACGCGCCTCGAACTCCGCCGTGCGGTCCCCCGCGAAGACCAGGTGGGTGTGGGAGTCAACCCAGCCGGGCAGCGCGGCGCGCCCCTCGGCGTCGTATCGTTCATCGGCGGCGGGGGCGTTCGCCGCGGGCCCGACCCAGGCGATCAGACCGTCATCCATCACCACCGCGGCGTCACGCAGGCGCCCGCCTGAGTGTTCGGGATCGTGGGTGGTCAGCTCGCCGATGCCGGTGATCAGGGTGCTCATCTGGGGTCCTCCCGAGGGTGTTTCACGCTGGTGTTTCGCACGGGTGTAGCGCGCTGGCCGTGGGGCCGGAGTTGAGCGCGGGCACGGGTGTGCCCGCGCTCGGTCCCAGGCTAGTTGCCGGTGTTGCGAATGGTGGGTTCCATCGGAATGTGTACGCCGCGTTCGGCGGCGACATCTGCCGCACGCTGGTAGCCCGCATCCACGTGCCGGATGACGCCCATGCCGGGGTCGTTTGTCAGCAGGCGCGAGAGGCGTTCGGCGGCGAGCGGGGTGCCGTCGGCCACGGACACCTGGCCCGAGTGGATCGAACGTCCGATGCCCACGCCGCCGCCGTGGTGAATGGACACCCAGGTGGCACCCGAGGATGCGGCGGTAAGTGCGTTGAGCAGGGGCCAGTCGGCGATGGCGTCCGAGCCGTCGGCCATGGATTCGGTTTCGCGGTAGGGCGAGGCGACCGATCCGGAGTCGAGGTGGTCGCGGCCGATCACGATGGGCGCGCTGACCTTGCCCTCGGCGACCAGCTCGTTGAAGCGCACCGCTGCCTTCGCGCGGTCGCCGTAGCCGAGCCAGCAGATGCGGGCGGGCAGACCCTCGTATTCGACGTGTTCCTGGGCGGCGCGGATCCAGCGGTGCAGGTGTTCGTTTTCGGGGAAGAGCTCGAGAATGGCCTCGTCGGTGACCCGGATGTCTTCGGGGTCTCCGGAAAGCGCGACCCAGCGGAACGGCCCAAGGCCCTCGCAGAACAGCGGGCGAATGTAGGCCGGGACGAAGCCGGGGAACTCGAATGCGCGATCGTAACCGCCGTGGCGGGCCTCGTCACGGATGGAGTTGCCGTAGTCGAACACCTCGGCACCGGCGTCCTGGAACTCGACCATCGCCCTCACGTGTGCGGCCATCGAGGCGCGAGCGTCGAGGGTGAAGGTTTCGGGGTCGGCGGCGGCGCGTTCGGCCCACTCGGCGACGGTGTAGCCCACCGGGAGGTAGGACAGTGGGTCGTGGGCGGAGGTCTGGTCGGTCACGATGTCGATCGGGACGCCGCGGCGCAGCAGCTCGGGGAACACCTCGGCGGCGTTGCCCACGAGCCCGACCGACAGCGCGGTGCGGTTCGCCTTGGCCTCGAGCACGAGTTCGAGGGCGCGATCGATATCGGTCTCGACGCGGTCAAGGTATCGCTTGCCGGCGCGACGGTTGAGGCGATCGATGTCGACGTCGACGATCAGCACGGCACCGCCGTTCAGGGTGACCGAGAGCGGCTGCGCGCCGCCCATTCCACCGCAGCCGCCGGTGAGGGTGAGGGTGCCGGCGAGGGTCCCGCCGAAGCGCTTCTCGGCGATGGCGGCGAAGGTTTCATAGGTGCCCTGGAGGATGCCCTGGGTGCCGATGTAGATCCAGGATCCGGCGGTCATCTGGCCGTACATGGTGAGCCCCTCGGCCTCGAGCCGGCGAAACTCGGGCCACGTTGCCCAGTCGCCCACGAGGTTGGAGTTGGCGATCAGCACGCGCGGCGCCCACACGTTTGTACGGAACACCCCGACCGGCTTGCCGGACTGCACCAGCAGCGTCTCGTCGTCATCGAGGTGGGTGAGCTCGCGGGTGATCGCGTCAAAGCTTGCCCAGTCTCGTGCCGCACGGCCCGTGCCGCCGTACACGACGAGGTCGTCGGGACGCTCGGCCACCTCGGGGTCGAGGTTGTTGTGCAGCATGCGCAGCACCGCCTCGGTCTGCCAGCTTTTCGCGGTGATCTCGGTGCCTCGCGCTGCGCGAACCGGACGTGCCCCTGGGAGTGCCATAGTGAAGACCTTTCGTTGTCTGTCTGCCACTATCCAAGCGCGCCTCTACCCGCGGAACAATGCCCGTCTCGGGCGGTGTGTCTGGGGTTCCAGACCGCCACAGAACTTCTCCACGGGGATGCATAGAGCCCCCGAGACCTCACGGTCTCGGGGGCTCTGTAGCGCAGCGGAAGGGTTACTTCTTCTCACCCTGGGCGGCCACGGCGGCGGCACCGGCAGCGGCGGCCTCGGGGTCGAGGTACTCGGCGGCACCGATCGGCTTGAGGTCGGCGTCCAGGCGGTAGACCAGCGGGATGCCGGTCGGGATGTTCAGCTCGGCGATCTCGTCATCCGAGATACCGTCGAGGTGCTTCACCAGGGCGCGCAGCGAGTTGCCGTGCGCGGTGACCAGGACGGTCTTGCCGGCGACGAGCTCGGGGGCAATGGTGCCCTCCCAGTAGGGAAGCATGCGCTCGATGACGTCCTTGAGGCACTCGGTCTCGGGGATCTCGCCATCGATGCCGGCGTAGCGCGGGTCGTGAGCCTGCGAGTACTCGGCGTCGGCGGCCAGCGCGGGCGGCGGTACGTCGAAGGAGCGACGCCAGGTCTGGAACTGCTCGGGGCCGTACTCGGCGAGGGTCTGGGCCTTGTCCTTACCCTGGAGCGCACCGTAGTGACGCTCGTTCAGACGCCAGGAGCGGGTGACCGGGATCCAGGCGAGGTCGGCCTTGTCCAGCGCGATGTTCGCGGTCTGGATGGCGCGGGTCAGGACGGAGGTGAACAGAACGTCGGGGCGCAGACCGGACTCGGTCAGCAGCTCGCCGGCGCGGGCGGCCTCGGCCACACCCTGATCGCTCAGGCGAACATCGACCCAACCGGTGAACAGGTTCTTCTGGTTCCAGTCACTGTTACCGTGACGCAGCAGGATGAGGGTATAGGGCTCAGTCATGCCTCCAGTCTATCGAGACGCCCTCCGACACGGGAATAATTTGTCGTGCACGGATACCCGTATGAGGGTGACAGCGCCGATTCTATGCAGCGCATAGGCCCTGGGCTCACAGTCCTTTCCCACCCACGTTTGGTTCCCCTAGCCACCCCACCTCCATAGGCTGGAGAATACCCAGCACACATCCCAAAGGAGGCCATCATGACGCTCACCGACATCATCCGCAGCCCAGACGGCCTACGCAGCATCAGCCGCGAGCGCCTGCGCGAGGCCGTACGTAAATCTACGCGAGCATCGGCCGCACTTGAGGGCCGTGTCATCCCCGAAGACTACGTAAGACCAGAATGGGTCACGAAGTTTCTTGCCGCCCACGACCGTCTCGGCTAAGTGTCTCTCCGGCCACCGTATGGTGCCACCGCACTTGATTTTGATGAGCTAGAAGCCCTCACTCCAGCGGTTCGCTATGCTCCGGTAAGTCTTCGAACGAAAGCTGCCATCTACGACATCGAACAGTCGTTTGAAGAACGCATAGGAGACAGCCTCACCGACCGTGCGGTTGTCGGCAGCATCGGCCTCGACCTTATTCTCACGCGTCATTTCATCTCTCTGCTCCACCATGAGATGTACGGACAACTGTGGACATGGGCCGGGACCTATCGCCGCCGGACCACCAATATCGGAGTTGACCCCGCGTACATCCAGACAGAGCTGCAGCATTCCCTGGACACAATTCGCTACAGATGGCGGCACACCACAGATTGGACGGCCGCGCAGCTTGGAATTGCGGTACATGCAGAGGTGGCGCGTATTCACCCGTTTTTCGATGGGAATGGGCGTTCAAGCCGAGTGCTCGCCGATATCGTTTTTGGTGCGGCTCAAAACGGACGTTACGTTGAACGCTACGAGTGGCAGGTAAACCGAGAACAATATATCCAGCTACTACGCGCGTACGACAGACACCGCAACTCCGCAGACCTAGCGGCGTTTATCTCCGTTGAGGAGTGGGAAGAGTAATACTCAACGGCTCACCGAGCATGTCGCACCCGGTGCACACGGCACCCTACGCCCGACGTCCGCCAATGCGCGGCAGTCGCGGAATGTCGGCCACGGAGCCGGCGTCGCTCGGCACGATGATCTCCTGGGCGGCCGCAAGCCAGCCGGGTTCCTCGTTTTCGCCAGCGGGGCGCGCCACATCGAGACCGATCGTCGGGTCAACGGCGCGGCGAATAACGCCGAGCGCAATCGGGCCAAACTCGTAGTGGTTTGCCACCGAGGTGACCTTACCCACGATGCGGGGTTCGCCCGCCTTGAACGCACGAATCTCGGCCCCGGGCTCGGGCAGGAACCCCTCCGAGCCGTCGAGGTGTAGCTGCACAAATCGACGCGGCGGGTGCCCCAGGTTGTGCACCTTCGCGATGGTTTCCTGGCCGCGGTAGCAGCCCTTGTTCAGGTGCACGGCCGAGCGCAGCCAGTCGGTCTCATGCGGAATGGCGTGATCGTCAACCTCGGTGATCTCCCGAGGACGCCAGGCCGCAATCCGCAGGGCTTCGGCAGCCAGCGCCCCAGCCGCGGGATGCGCGGCCGCCACCTCGGCGAGGGCCGTGCGCGGCACCAGCACCTCACGCCAGGTGTAGTCCACACCGGGGTGGGTGTCCGGGCGCGAATACTGCCAGCCGCCATCCACCACGTGCGTCCACGGGTCACGCCAAATCAGCGGCACGTCGTTCGGGGCGGCCGCGGGCAGAGCGTCCAGCGCGATGCCGCCGTCACGTTCCAGCAGGCCCACGATCGCGAAGTCCTCCGTGCGGTCCAGAATCTCGACACGGGCACGGAAACGCATCTTCAACAGCCACGCCACCAGCGCCTCGGCGGAGGAAGACTCCGGCAGCAGCCACAGCGAAACACCGTCATCGATCAGGCCGGCGGCATGCTCGATCCGGCCCTGCGGGCTCAGCACGAGCGTCTCGCCCGAGTCGCCCACCGCGAGCGCGGTGATAAGCCCCGACGTGATCGAGTTCAGCCAGGTGAGGCGGTCCTCGCCGCGCAGCTCGAGCACGGTGCGGGTGGAGAGATCCACCAGCGCCTTCCCCGCATCGAGCGCACGCTGCTCCCGCAGCGGATTGCCGTAGTGCGCGGGCACGCCGGGATCGGCCGATTCCTCGGGCACGATCGCGCCGGGCAGCGCGGCAAACGGGGTCTGCGGGAGCGCGGTCACCTAGTCGACCTTGGCCAGACGAGCGGACGCGTGGGAGGCGAGCTCCTGGCCGAGAGCCGCGATATCCCAGGCCCACAGCAGGTGGCCATCTACCAGACCGTACATGCGGGTGGCCGCGGTGTAGTCCTTGCTCCCGGCGGCACGCAGGACGGCGTCGGTGCTGAGATCGATGCGCGGCCCGGTGATCTGGCCGAGGTAGAGCTCACTCACACCATCCGGGTGAATGATCGAGGCCTGAATGTCGAAGCCGCCCGCGGCGTTGCGTAGGGTTTCGACGCCCTCGGCATCGGTAAACGGAGCCTCGGCGCGGGCCGGCAGCATCGCGGGCCCGGCATCACCCGGGGTCAGGGCGCGGTGCAGGCGCCAGTAACCGGTTTCGGAGGCGAGCAGCGTCGTCGCGGCATCCTCTTCAGAGTCGGCGGACTCATCCAGCAGCCAGGCCTGCGAGCTGTAGTTCAGGTACGACTGACCGTCGTGGCTGAAACTCACCCGCTGACGGAACTCGTGCTGAATGCGCTCCTCGCCGACGAGGTAGGACAGCACACCGGTGCCCTCCCAGACGCCGAGCAGCCAGGACAGGGGAACAACCTCGGCCGGCAGACCGGTGGGGATCTCAATCATCTGAGAACCCGCTAGCGCTGGCCGCGGTACAGGTTATAAACGACGACGCCGGCTGTGTAGACAATCGCCAGCGTTGCCAGGCAGAGCAGACCGATGAAAAACAGTTCAAGTGCGAGCATGCACCCAGTCTATCCCGCGCTATGCCGGGAGCAACTTACCAATTCCCATCAGCGCGCTCATGACGCCGAGGATGACCACGGATCCGGCGATGCTGATGGCTACCCGATCGATAAAACCGGTCTTTCGGCCGCCGCGCAGCTGCATCACAAAGGTGAGCATGGTGACCACGGCGAGGGCCACGGCGAGCCAGGAGAACGCGGCAACACCGGGTGCGAAGATCCAGATCAGGATCGCAGCGACCAGCGCAACCACCCACACCAGCACGATGTCGCGGCGGCGCGGAAGGGCGACACTCTCAAATTGACTCACCCTGCCATTGTGCCCGATCCCCCGCCGCCACACCATTCGGCGCGGTAAATGCACGAACGCCCAGTGCGCCGAGGAGGTGGCCGCACAGGAAGAAACAGTAGGATGGGCCTACATCTTTGCGGAGGAACCCGTGGCACGACTCTTGATTCTTACCGGTCAAACCGACAGCGAGGTGTTACCCGCGCTCGGGCTCCTGCAGCATCGTGTTCGTCAGGTCCCCGCTCGCGCCGACCAGGTCATGGCCGGAATCGAGGCCGACGCCCTGATTGTTGATGGCCGCCGCGACCTGGCCTCAGCCCGGGCACTGTGCAAGATTCTGCACGCCGGATTCGCCGAGATTCCGCTGCTGCTGGTGCTGACCGAGGGCGGCCTGTCCGTCGTGGCACCGGACTGGGGCGTCGATGACCTCCTGGTAGACGGGGTGGGCCCCGCCGAGCTGGATGCTCGCCTTCGACTGTGTATCGGTCGCGTGCCCGCACCCGCCACCGCCGCGCCCATTCAGACCTCCGGGGTCACGATCGACGAGTCGTCGTATTCGGCCCGCGTGCAGGGAAAACCGCTGGATCTCACCTATAAAGAATTTGAGCTCCTGCGGTTTTTTGTTGCCAACCCTGGGCGAGTTTTCACGCGCGAGCAGCTGTTGAGCGAGGTATGGGGCTACGACTACTTTGGGGGAACCCGTACCGTGGACGTCCACATCCGTCGCCTGCGCGCAAAGCTCGGCGATATGGAGCAGCTGATCGTGACCATCCGAAACGTGGGCTACCGCTTCAACCTCGCCGATGAGACCACCGGGGAATCCGCGTGAGCCGTCAGATTCGCACCGACCGCACCGTCCAGGGGCTCGACGCGGCGCTCTCCGACCTCATCTCGCGCGCCCACGCCACCGATAACCAGCCGCCGTTCAACGACCAGACGCGTATTGCGCTCGCTACGGGCTCGGCTCAGATCATCACGGCGGAAAACGAAGCGGGCACCCTGCTCGGTGTCGCGGTTCGTGATGGCGCTGGTTTCGAGGCCGTCATCGACCCCTCCGCGCGCGGTCTCGGGCACGGCGGCGCGCTGATCGCCGCGCTCCTTGATACCCCGGGTGGGGCCGAAATTACCTCGGCCTGGGCGCACGGCGACCATCCCGGTGCCGCGGCGCTGGCTCGCCGTCACGCATTTTCGCGGAAGCGCGTGCTGTATCGGTTGGCACGAGCCCTCGACGCTGGTACCCCGTCCGACGCACGCGATACTCCGCCTTCTCTGGCGATCACCACGTTTGACGCGGATCGGGACGCCGATGACTGGGTCGCACTGAACGCTCGGGTCTTCGCAACCCATCCCGAGCAGGGTGCGATTTTGCGCGCGGATCTCGATGCCCGCATCGCAGAAGACTGGTTCGATCCGCGAAGCTTCCTCCTGGTGCGCGACGCGGCCACACACGCCCTGATCGCCTATAACTGGCTGAAGATTGAGCCCGGGAGCGAAGACGGCGAAATCTACGTGATCGGTGTCGCCGAGGAGGCCGCCGGGCGGGGCCTTGGTCGCCACCTGATGAATGCCGGGCTGGCCCGTTTCGTCGAGCTCGGGCTGAGCACCGCGAGCCTCTACGTGGATGACTCAAACGCGGGTGCCGTCGCCCTCTATCGTTCACTCGGATTTGAGACGGACACGGTTGACGTGCAGTACCGTCGTCCACAGCCCGGGGTGCGCTCCTAAGTTTTCACAACGTTCACGAAATTCCCGCGCGGCGGCGGGGAGAACCTGCCAAGATGGGAAAATGGCTGATGAAATTGTGGCTCTGGACACCGGGCTTGGCGGCGACGATGATGACTTCGACGCGGTACGTGATGAGTCCGATCCCTCGCTCCCCGAAGAGCGCTATCTCGATCGCGAGCTGAGCTGGCTCGCGTTCAACCAGCGCGTCCTGGAGCTCGCCGAAGACCCCACCCTGCCCGAGCTGGAGCGCGCCAACTTCCTGGCGATTTTTGCCTCCAACCTCGATGAGTTCTTTATGGTGCGCGTCGCGGGCCTCAAACGCCGCATCCTCACCGGGCTTGCCGTACCGACCAATGTGGGTCGCGCGCCGGTAGACGTCCTGAACGACATTTCGGTGACCGCTCACGAACTGCAGGAGCGTCACGCGCGTGTCTGGCAGGAGCAGGTTTCCCCGGCGCTCGCGCGCGCCGGTGTGAGCGTCGTGACCTGGGCCGACCTCGATGAGGCCGACCGCGAGCGGCTGAACACCTACTTCGCCGATCAGCTGTTCCCGATCCTGATGCCGCTCGCGGTAGACCCTGCCCACCCGTTCCCCTACATTTCGGGGCTCTCGATCAACCTCGCGGTGCGCATCCGCAACACCAAGACGGGCCGTCAGGAGTTTGCGCGCCTGAAGGTGCCGCAGATGCTGCCGCGCTTCGTGCGGGTGGATCCGTCCGAGACCCTGCGTTCGGTGCGCTTCATCTCGCTGGAAGACGTCATCGCCAGCCACCTGGGTGATCTCTTCCCGGGCATGGAGATTCTGGAGCACCACGAGTTCCGCGTGACCCGCAATGAGGACGTCGTGATCGAGGAGGACGAGTCCGAGAACCTCATTCAGGCTCTCGAGCGCGAGCTGCTGCGTCGCCGGTTTGGTCCGCCGATCCGGCTCGAGGTCAGCGCCGATATGGACCAGGTCACCCTGGGTCTGCTCGTGCGCGAGCTCGACATCACCGACCAGGAAATCTACCGTCTTCCGGCACCGCTTGACCTCGGCGGGCTGTTTAGCCTCGCCGGGATCGACCGCCCGGATCTCCACTACCCCAAGCGTCTGCCCACCACGGCCGCGGCGCTCACCCCGTCTGATTCCAACGGCCCGGTCGACTTCTTTGAGGTGATCTCGCGCGGTGATGTGCTGCTGCACCACCCGTATGAGTCCTTCGCGACGAGCGTGCAGGCGTTCCTGGAGCAGGCCGCGGCGGATCCGCACGTGCTCGCCATCAAGCAGACCCTGTACCGCACTTCGGGTGACTCCCCCATCGTTGAGGCCCTGATTCGCGCGGCCGAGGCCGGCAAGCAGGTGCTCGCGCTGGTCGAGGTCAAGGCACGTTTTGACGAGCAGGCGAACATCACCTGGGCGCGCAAGCTGGAGAAGGCCGGCGTGCACGTGGTGTACGGCCTGGTGGGGCTCAAAACCCACTGCAAGCTCGCCCACGTGATCCGCGAGGAGAAGGGTGCGCTGGTTTCCTACAGCCACATCGGCACCGGAAACTACAACCCGAAGACCTCCCGTATATATGAGGACTTCGGCCTGCTGACCGCCGACCCTCAGGTGGGGCGCGACCTCACCCGCCTGTTCAACGAGCTCTCCGGCTACGCCATCGAGAAGAAGTTCAAGCGTCTGCTGGTGGCTCCGCTGCACCTGCGCAAGGGGCTGCTGAAGCACATCGATACCGAGCGTCAGAATGCCCTCGCGGGCAGGCCGAGCGGTATCCGTATCAAGGTCAACTCGATGGTTGATGAGGCCATCATCGATGCCCTGTACCGCGCGAGCCAGGCCGGTGTGCCGGTTGAGGTGTGGGTGCGCGGTATCTGTGGCCTGATGCCCGGTGTGCCGGGGCTGAGTGAAAACATTCGGGTGCGTTCCATCCTGGGCCGCTACCTGGAGCACTCGCGTATCTTCTCGTTTGTGAACGACGGCGACCAGCACGTCTTCATCGGTAGCGCCGACATGATGCACCGCAACCTCGACCGCCGGGTTGAGGCCCTGGTGCGCCTGATCGACCCGACGCACATTGCCGAACTCACCGATCTGTTCGATATGGCGATGGATGACCAGACCGGTGCCTGGGATCTCCAGGCCGATGGTGAGTGGGTACGCCACTCCACAGACGACGCGGGTGCGCCGTTGGATGATCTGCAGGATAAGCTGTTGCAGCAGATTACCCATCGTCGACGCCCGAGGAACCGTAGGTGAACAAAGCCGTATACGCAGCCGGCGCTCTGTGCTGGCGCCTCATTGATGGGAAGCCGCACGTTCTCGTCATTCATCGCACTGCCTATGGGGATGTCACCATCCCCAAGGGCAAGGTGGATCCCGGCGAAACGCTGCCGCAGACCGCCGTACGTGAGATTGCCGAGGAGACCGGTCTTTCGGTGACCCTCGGTGTGCCGCTCGGCATGAGCCGGTATCCGCTTCCCTCGGGGAAGACGAAGGTGGTGCACTACTGGGCCGCGCACGTCACCGATGAGGCGATCCGGACCTCGAATTTCCGGCCGAACCGTGAGGTGGCCGCGATCGAGTGGGTCACCCTGAAGAAGGCGCGCGGCTACCTGACCTACGGTCACGACGTCGAGATTGTGGACGTTTTTGAGAAGCTGGTGAACGAGGGTGTGACGCACACGTTCTCGATCACCGTGCTGCGCCACGCGAAGGCCGGTTCGCCCTCGGCCGGGGACGGCACCGATGCGGGTCGTCCGCTGACCTCGCGCGGTCTGGAGCAGGCGCAGGCGCTGGTTCCGACCATTGCCGCGTTTGGCCCACGCAAGATCGTCACGAGTGATGCGGTGCGCTGCGTCACCACCGTGGCCCCGCTCGCGGCGGCCACCGGGATCACGCCCAAGCGCAGCGCAAAGATCAGTCAGGACGCCTTCGAGGACGGTCACGCCGAACCGCGTGCCATCGTGGGCAAGCGGGTCAGCGCCGGCAAGAACGCCGTGATCTGCTCGCACCTGCCCCTGGTTCCCGAGCTGCTGCGCGAGATCGCCCTCGCCACCGGCAGCATCACCGGCTCCTACATTCACTCTGCCGCAGATCTCGCCCCGGGCGACTTCTCCGTGGTACACCTCTCGGCCACCAACCCGAGCTCCGGCATCATCTCGATCGAGACGCACTCAAACCCGGTGTAGTGGGGCGTCCCGCCCCGTTCACCTCGGGTTCGAACATCTCGAAACCCTCCGATTGCCTCGACACCCCGGTGTTCGAGGCAATCACTTTCTGTCCGTTGAGCAAACGGCAGGAAACCGCGCCGATTTACTCCCGCGGAATCACGGGCTACGACACCAACCGTTCACCCACGTTAACCTTCCGTTTACCCGCACGCGGGATGCTTGTCACTAACGACGCATAGCTTGGCGGTGAGCCGACAGCAGGCTCGCCCCCGAATCCACTATGAATGGAAGTACCCGTGAAGTTTTCTTCGGTAGCGCGTGTCTCGGTAGTCGCCGCGATCACCGCCCTCGCCCTCACCTCGTGTGCAGCCAACGAGGGTTCGCCCTCCTCCTCCGAGTCGGCTTCCGGCGCTCCCGCCAGCTCCCTCTCGGGTGAGCTCGTCGGTGTTGGTGCATCGAGCCAGGGCACCGCGCAGACCACCTGGGCTGCTGGTTTCCAGACCGCCAACGAGAAGGTCACCGTAAACTACGACCCCTCCGGTTCGGGTGCCGGCCGTAAGGCCTTCATCGCCGGTGGCGCCGCATTCGCCGGTAGCGACTCGGCCCTCTCCGACGAGGAGCTCGCGGGCACCTTCGGTACCTGCGCCGCAGACACCAAGGCCATCGACATCCCCGTCTACATCTCCCCGATCGCCGTCATCTTCAACGTTGACGGAGTCAAGGACCTGAACCTCGACGCCGCGACCCTCGCCGGCATCTTCTCGGGCAAGATCACCCAGTGGAACGACGCCGCGATCACCGCGCTCAACCCTGACGCCAAGCTGCCCGACGCAAAGATCAACGCCGTGCACCGCTCGGACGCCTCGGGTACCACCAAGAACTTCGCTGACTACCTGAACCAGAACGCTCCCGATGTCTGGACCGAGAAGCCCGCTGACGACTTCCCGTTCCAGGGTGGCGAGGGTGCCCAGGGTACCTCCGGTGTGGTTGACGCCGTCACCAACGGCACCAACATGATCGGCTACGCAGACGCCTCGCGCGCCGGCAAGCTCGGTGTTGTCAAGGTCAAGGTTGGCGACAAGTTCGTCGGTTACTCGGCTGAGGCCGCAGCCGCCGTTGTTGCCGAGTCGCCCCTGGTAGACGGCCGTGGCGCCAACGACCTCGCGATCAAGCTGGACCGCAAGACCACCGACGCCTCGCACTACCCGATCGTCCTCGTCTCCTACGCCATCGCCTGCGAGACCTACAAGGACCCGGCACAGGGCACCCTGGTCAAGGCCTACCTCGACTACATCACCTCCGACGCCGGCCAGAAGGCCGCCGCGGAAAAGGCTGGAAACGCGCCCCTGTCGGCTGACCTCTCCAAGAAGGTCGCCACCGCAGTCGCAAGCATCAAGTAGCATCCCATTCACCCTCGTCATGGCCCGGCCTTTGGTCGGGCCATGACGGCGAGACAAGGAGCCGAGGGCACCGCCGAACATGACCACTCAAACCGCACGGCCTAAACCCGTCATCCGCCTGGGTGACCGCGTTTTCGCCCGGAGCACCCTGATTGCCGGAAGCCTCATCCTCGTGGCCCTGGCCGCGGTGGCCATCTTCCTCATCGTTGAAGCAATACCCGCCCTCGGCGCCGACCCCAAGGAGCTCAAGGGCTCGCCGTCCAGCTTCTGGACCTACGTCGGCCCGCTCGCCTTCGGTACCGTCTGGGCCGCGTTCCTCGCCCTGCTGATCGCCGTACCGCTGGCCACCGGAATCGCACTCTTCATCTCCCACTACGCTCCCCGCCGCCTCGCGCAGGGCCTCGCCTACGTGATTGACCTCCTCGCCGCCGTCCCCTCGGTTGTGTTTGGTCTCTGGGGCATCAAGGTCCTCGCCCCCGCGGTCCAGCCGGTCTACGCCTGGCTCACCGACAACCTCGGCTGGTTCCCCCTCTTCGCCGGCCCGGTCTCCGGTACCGGCCGCACCATCCTCACCGTCGCCATCGTCCTCGCCGTGATGATCCTCCCGATCATCACCGCCATGGCCCGCGAGGTGTTCCTGCAGACTCCGAAGCTGCACGAGGAAGCCGCCCTGGCCCTCGGCGCGACCCGCTGGGAAATGGTCCGCATGGCCGTTATCCCCTTCGGTCGTTCCGGCCTGGTTTCGGCCTCCATCCTCGGCCTCGGACGCGCACTCGGTGAAACCATGGCCGTGGCCATGGTGCTCTCCCCCAGCACCGTCATCTCCTTCGTGCTGCTGCAGTCGGAGAACCCCAACACGATCGCCTCGAACATCGCACTGAACTTCCCCGAGGCCCACGGCACCGGCGTCAACGTGCTGATCGCCACCGGCCTGATCCTGTTTGTGATCACCTTCGCGGTGAACTTCATTGCTCGGGCCATCGTCGCGCGTCGTAAAGAATTCTCGGGAGCCAACTAATGTCCACCGTCGCCCCGATCGCCAACGCGCTCACCGCGGGAAAGCTCCCGCGCAACACCCCGCTGTGGATCCTCCTCGGCTCCGCCGTCATCGTCACCGGTGTGGCCCTGCTGATGGGAAACCCCTCCATCGCCGGCATCGTCGTGGTCTCCGCGATCCTGTTCGTCGTGCTGGTGTACCTGCTCTCACTCGTCGTGGAGGGCTCGCGTAAGGCCAAGGACCGCCTGATGACCTCGCTGGTCACCCTCGCGTTCCTGCTGGCCCTGGTGCCGCTGATCTCGGTGGCCGCGACCACCATCGGCCTCGGCCTCGCCCGCTTCGACATCGAGTTCTTCACCACCTCGATGCGCAACGTCACCGACGCCGGCGGTGGAGCACTGCACGCCATCGTGGGTACCGTGCTGATCACCCTGGCCACCGCGATCATCTCGATCCCGATCGGTATCCTCACCGCGATCTACCTGGTGGAGTACGGCCGCGGCTCCCTCGCCCGCTGGATCACCTTCATGGTCGACATCATGATCGGTATCCCGTCGATCGTGGCCGGTCTGTTCGCCTACGCCCTGTTCTCGCTGATCTTCGGACCCGGCATCCGCCTCGGCATCGCCGGTGCGGTCGCCCTGTCGCTGCTGATGATCCCCGTGGTGGTTCGCTCCACCGAGGAGATGCTGAAGCTCGTCCCGAACGAGCTGCGTGAGGCCTCGCTGGCCCTCGGCGTGCCGAAGTACCTCACCATCCTCAAGGTGGTTCTGCCCACCTCGCTGGCCGGAATCGTGACCGGTTCGCTGCTCGCCGTGGCCCGCGTGATCGGTGAGACCGCCCCGCTGCTCATCGTCGCCGGCTTCACCCAGTCGATGAACTACGACCTGTTCAGCGACCGGATGATGTCCCTCCCGCTGTTCGTGTACTCCTCGTACGCCCAGCAGGGTGCCGACCCGCAGCAGTTCCTCGACCGTGCCTGGACCGGCGCGCTCACCCTGATCCTGATCGTGATGGCCCTGAACCTCCTCGGTCGCCTGATCGCCCGCATCTTCTCCCCGAAGCTCTCCCGATAGAAACCCGAAGGAATAGTCCGTGTCTAAGCGCATCGAGGTCCGCGACCTCAACGTCTACTACTCCAAGTTCCGTGCCGTGGAGGGTGTCTCCCTGACCATTGAACCGCGCAGCATCACCGCGTTCATCGGCCCGTCGGGTTGTGGCAAGTCCACCTTCCTGCGCACCCTGAACCGCATGCACGAGGTTATCCCCGGCGCTCGCGTCGAGGGTGAGGTGCTGATCGACGGCGACGACCTCTACGGCCCCGGCGTTGACCCGGTGCTCGTACGCCGCCAGGTGGGCATGGTGTTCCAGCGCCCGAACCCGTTCCCGACGATGTCGATCAAGGAGAACGTGCTCGCCGGTGTGAAGCTCAACAACCGTCGCATCTCGAAGTCGGACGCCGACGACCTGGTGGAGAAGTCGCTGCGCGGCGCCAACCTCTGGAACGAGGTCAAGGATCGTCTCGACCGTCCCGGTTCGGGACTGTCGGGTGGACAGCAGCAGCGTCTCTGCATCGCCCGCGCCATCGCGGTCTCCCCGGACATCCTGCTGATGGATGAGCCCTGTTCCGCCCTGGACCCGATCTCCACCCTGGCGATCGAGGACCTCATGGAGGAGCTGAAGAAGGAGTACACGATCGTGATCGTGACCCACAACATGCAGCAGGCCTCTCGCGTCTCGGACAAGACCGCGTTCTTCAACATCGCCGGCACCGGTCAGCCCGGAAAGCTGATCGAGTACGACGACACCAACACCATCTTCACCCAGCCCAACGTTCAGGCCACCGAGGACTACGTCTCCGGTCGATTCGGATAAACAGCCGCCGATAACAGGCACGGGCAGAATGCGCCGATTTCCGTCAGGGAGATTGGCGCATTTTGTCGTCTAGACGCCCCTCCACCGAGGTTCAAAAAGCACCAACTACCGGGTGTTTCGGGCGATAATTTCGACCCATAAAACATAACGTCCGCTCGTGGTTCAAACGTTATGAAAACTCCACTGTTTTCGTCCCGAATTGTCCCCGGTTGCACGTATCTTTGAAGTCACTCAACCACTTCAATTCCATGGGGGAATAATGGCAAAAATCTCGGGTCGCTGGGCTACCGCGGCCTCCGTCCTGTCTCTTGGCGTACTGCTCGGCGTGACCACCACTCTTCCGGCATCGGCCGCGCCGATGCCGGTACCGTCGGCAAGTGTCGTCGCAGAGGATGACACGACCGAAACCGGTTCGGAATCCACCGATCCTTCGGTGGTGCCGAGCGCGAGCCCGTCGGAGACCACCGAGGCCGACGAGCCGTCCAGCCCGGTGCCCACCCCCGAGGTTTCGATCGAGCCGACCAGGGCCGCGGACGTCCCCGAGGAGACCGACACCGAGGCCGAGCCCGAAGAGGGCAACGCCCCCGGGCAGGAGACCGAGGAGGGCCCCTGGGGCGACTACGGTCTCGAGGTAACCCCGACCTGGATCATCGAAGACACCAACGGCAACGGCCTGCTGGATGTCGGCGAGCGTTTCGGATACAGCTTTGAGGTCAAGAACCTCACCGACCTGGATCTCACCAACCTCACCGTCAACCAGATCCACCCCGCCTACCCCTGGGACACCCCGGGCCCGAGCGTGGCGGCCGGTGAAACCGTCACCCTGACCGAGACGTGGGTGTACTCCCAGATCGCCTTCGATTTCCGTGTCCCCACCCAGACCGGGACCGTTTCGGGCGCCGAGAACGAAACCACCGAGTCGTATGTTGTGCGCGGGATCAGCGCCAATGACAAGGGCGTTTACAGCTCGATTCAGGTTCACGACTTCCCGCTTCCCGTGGTCAAGCCCGCGGTAACCTCCGTTGCGACGGTCACCTCCACCGAGACCCCTCGCCTCGTGGGCGACGTCATCAACTACTCGGTTGTTGTCACGAACTCCGGCAACGCGACCCTGGCCGAGCCCGCACTCGCCTCGCCCGCCAACACCACCGGTGGAGCAGAGCGCGCCTACCCGATCGATTACGAAACCGTGCGGGGAGTTGCCCCCGGCGAAAGCCGCACCCTGACCGGAACCCACATCGTTGGGGCCGCGGATATCGCCCGTGGTTCGGCCATCTTTACCGTCAACGCAACCTCGCAGAGCATGGGTGAGTTCTGGGTGCTCTCCGCTCCGCAGACCCTGACGGTCAAACTCGACCCGGCCGTCGGCGGTCTGGCCGATACCGGTTCGGATCTGTCCTCGGTCGTGCCCGGCATCGCCGTTCTGGTGCTCGCCGCCGGCGTGGGCCTGCTCGGGCTGAAGCGCCGCCGCGCTTCGGTAGACGGGCTCTAGGCTCCGCCGAGAAACAGCGCATCGCACGCACATGCGCCGTCTCCTTCGGGAGGCGGCGCATATGCGTGTGTGAGGAGGCAATTTGTAGCGCGAACGTGGGGCTACTCGGCGGGCTCTCCGATCGGTAGTATCGGGAAGTCCCCCTCATTTTCTGCCGGGCCATCCGGTACAAGGAGTTTTGTATGTCCTCGACTCGTTCTTCCCGCCGGGTATCGCCGCTGCGCGCGCTCATCGTCGCCGCGCTGTTCGCACCGGCCGCGATCGGCGGTTCGGCGCTCCTGAGTGCGGCCCCCGCACAGGCCGCGACGCCGGCCTCGGTGTCGCACGTCGTCGCCGCGAAGAAGCCCGCGCCGAAGCCTGCGGTAAAGAAGCCCGCCGCGAAGAAGCCCGCGGCGAAGGCGAAGACCTACGCAAACTGTGCCGCGCTCAATAAGGTGTACCCGCACGGTGTGGGCCGCTCCGGTGCCGTGGACAGGGTTTCGGGCAAGTCGAAGCCGGTCACGAACTTTACCCGCAACACCGCCGTCTACAACGCCAACACCAAGCTCGACCGCGATAAGGACGGCGTTGCCTGCGAGAAGC
Organism: Mycetocola tolaasinivorans; assembly: GCF_003667565.1. GTDB lineage: Bacteria > Actinomycetota > Actinomycetes > Actinomycetales > Microbacteriaceae > Mycetocola > Mycetocola tolaasinivorans. The sequence goes on along the minus strand of NZ_RCUX01000002.1, from coordinate 169,123 downwards.
GCTAACGCCGAGTAGGGCAACATCGAAAAGCGCCTTCCTTCGGCCTGTCTCACAGGTGGGGGAAGGCGCTTCTCGTTAAAAGTAGGTGCCAGGCCGCAGAAACGCCTCTCGGCGGAAGGCCGCTCGCAGCGGCAAAAACTGGAGCCCGGGGTTTTGCGGCCCGGCTAGATAAGTGTACCAAACTCGGTGCCGACGTGCGGCGACACGGACGAGTCGAGCGACTGGGCGCGCTACGGTTTGGCGCTACGGGCTAGTCGAGCGACTGGGCGCGCCACAGCTTGGCGCAGGAGGTGAGCTCCGCGCCCAGGGTGCTGTAGCGCAGACCGCGCCGAGTGAGTTCGGCGGCACGTTCGGGGTGGATCAGTTCCTCCTCGTTCGCAAACGAGACACAACCGGCGGCGTTAATACGGCAGTAGGCGGCGGCTCGGTCGAGCGCGATGCCGAAGTCTCCGGCAAAGATCCCGCGCAGGATCTCATCGGCCAGCGCGGTGATCTCCTCGACGTTGGTGGGCACGGCGGCACCGGCGATCACCGGGTCGATGGTGGGGATCACCTCGCTGCCGCGACGGAAAATCAGGCTCGCGGACTGCGGATCCTGCCGGATGAGCACCCGCAGCAGGTAGATGCGCCAGAGCGCACCGGGCAGGCTCCGCGCGGGCGCGGAGGACCACAGCTCGGCGATGGTTTCGATGCCGTGCTCGTCGGTGTAGGCGATCAGGCGGTCGAGGATATCGGCGTCGGGGTTTGCGCGCACCCGGGAGAGGAGCGCGTGCGCGGTCTCGTGCGAGATCCGGCTGGTCTCGGCGGGATCGCTGCCCCCGGCGAAGATGCTGAACATGTGCCCAGGAAACAGCGTGGGTTTACGGAAGTCGTTAACGGTCGTCTCCTTTCTGGCGTGACGGACACGCAGGACGGCTTCCAGAGTACTCGCCACCGCGCGCGAGTGGTGGCGGCGAACACTCGGTTTGATCCGATAGACTGATGTCGTTCGCCCCGCGTCTGCGCGGGCGATCTCCCCTCGTGAACACTCGCTCTGCGATGCCGCACGGGGTCGGGCCTGTAGCTCAGTTGGCAGAGCATCGGACTTTTAATCCGCGGGTCGTGGGTTCGAGCCCCACCGGGCCCACCCTTCAGTACCCGATCAGGACGCTTTTTTCGCGCGACGGGTTCACGTTGCACTGGTCTCATGGGACGTGCGTGGGGCACGTCAGGCCGGGCAAAATCGCTTGCTCTCTACTGTGCATCCAGAATACGCTGGATACATCGTCCGCTGGCGAACTCGGTCCTCTGTCCTGAAAAGGTTAGGCGACAAGCGGATTTTGAATTGGTTATGGCCCGTGAAAGCGGGCTATAACGCTTTAACGGGCCTGGGCTGGGGAGCGTGAATCTACGCCAGCCCCGTCATCCGCTCCGCCTCGGCCCAGATCCTGCGAGCGAGCTCGGGGTCGCGGCCGCGGCGGTTGACCTCGATGATCTTCGGGTAGCCGCGCACTCCGAAGGCGCCGTCGGGGCCGACGAAGGAGCCACCGGGGATGTCCTGGGTGGCCGCGTACAGGGTGGGGAGCGCACCGTGGGCGGCGTCATTGAGGAACCGGGGGAATCGGTAGATCACGCTCGAGCTGGTGCCCACCGCGAGGTTGGTGAGGGCGATACCGGGGTGCGCGAGCATCGAGCGCACCGGGCTTCCCTCGGCGTCGAGGCGTCGCTGCAGTTCCTTCCCCAGGTAGACGTCCGCAAGCTTTGAGTCGCTGTACGCGCCCATATCGCGGTAGGTGCGTCGCGTCCAGCCGAGGTCGGTGCCGTCCATCCGCGACATCCGGTGCATCACGGAGGACAGCGTAACGACGCGGTCGGTGATGCGCGGCAGGAGCAGGTTGGTCAGCAGGAACGGCCCCAGAAAGTTGGTGGCCAGCTGCAGCTCAAAACCATCCGCCGAAACCTGCTCAGGCACCTGCATAATGCCGGCGTTGTTGATCAGGGTGTCCACCGGGCCCTCCAGCGCCGCGACAAACGCACGTACGGAGGCGAGGCTACTCACATCAAGCTCGCGCACCTCGGTATCCCCGTCGATGTTTTCGGCCACCACCGCGCCCTTTTCCACGTTGCGCACCGCGAGAATGACGCGCGCCCCCACCCGGGCAAGCTCGCGGGCGGTCACCTCGCCGAGGCCACTACTCGCACCGGTCACGACGATCGTCTTACCGGTCAGGGAGGGGAGGTCTTCGGCGGTCCAGCGGGTCATATTTGGGTCCTTTGGGTGGTGGAGCGCACGGGAGGTTCTGCCCCGCAGTTTATCGCGACGCCACGACGGACTCGCTTGAAAACGGTAACCTCTCAGCCGGTGTTCCGCCCGCCAAACGCCTGCGGCCCGGCAGCCCCGAAGGGCTACCGGGCCGCGCGCGAGCAGCTACGCTCCGAGACGCTCGGAGAGCTCCACCAGGCGGTTGGTGAAGCCCCACTCGTTGTCGTACCAGCCGAAGACCTTTACCTGGTCGCCCACGACCTGGGTGAGCGGCGCGTCGAAGATCGTCGAGTGCGGGTTGCCCACGATATCGGCGGAGACGATCGGAGCCTCCGAGTACTCCAGGACGTGTGCCAGCGAGCCCGACGCGGCGGCCGCCGCAAACGCCGCGTTCACCTGTTCCACGGTGGCCGGACGGGTGAGCTTCACCGTGAGGTCGGTGATCGACCCCACCGGCACCGGCACGCGCAGCGCGAGGCCGGTGAGCTTACCGTCCAGCTCGGGAATGATCTTGCCGATCGTCTTGGCCGCGCCCGAGGAGGTCGGGATCGTCGACAGTGCGGCGGCGCGGGCACGACGCGGGTCGCTGTGCGGGGCATCCTGCAGGCGCTGATCGCTCGTGTAGGCGTGCACCGTGGTCATCAGGCCGTGCTCGATCCCAAACGCATCGTTCAGCACCTTCGCCAGCGGGGCGAGCGAGTTTGTGGTGCAGGAGCCGTTGGAGATCACCGTGGTCGACGCCTCGATCACCTCGTCATTCACGCCGAGCACCACCGAGGGTATGTCCCCCGAAGCCGGAGCCGAGATGATGACCTTTCGGGCACCACCCACGAGGTGGCGCCGTGCGCTCTCCTCGCTCGTGAAGAACCCGGTGGATTCCACCACCACGTCTACCCCGACCGACCCCCAGGGAATCCGGTCGGGCTCGCGCTCGGAGAACACCCGGATCCGGCGCTCCCCCACCACGATGAAGTCACCGTCAACCGAGACCCCGGCCAGACGGCCCGAGACGGAGTCCCATTCCAGCAGGTTGGCGAGGGTCTGTGCGCTCGTGATGTCGTTGATTGCGACCACCTCGACGTCGGCACCACTCGCGAGAGCGGCACGCAGGTAGCTGCGACCGATTCGGCCGAAACCGTTGATTCCAATGCGAACGGACATGGGGTTCTCCTTCTGTTATTACGGGCTAAATCTCGGGGCGCGGAGCGCCAGCTGCCTCCAGCAGCGCGAGGGCACCACGGATCGCGGCGTCCATTGACGCCTGATCATCGTGTGCCCGGGCAAGCACGTATCCGCCCTGGATAACGGCCACCAGCGTGTGCGCGAGGTCGGCGGGATCGATGCCCACGGGCAGCTCCCCAGCCTCGATTGCCGCAGAGAGCGCGCCTTGCCAACGCTCGATGATGAGGTCAAAACCGCCGGCCACAATCGCGATCATCTCGGCATCCTGCACCACCTGAGGGTCCTGGGTCATCCGCCCGATCCGGCAGCCGCGCGTACCCGGCCGCGGAAGCGTCAGGTACGCGCGGATGCGCTCCATCGGGCTGCCCTCGCCGGCGAGCAGCAGCGAACGCTCGGTGACACCGGGGACTGTTTCACGCAGCGTCTCGACCGCCAGCTCGTGCTTTCCGCTGAAGTGGTGGTACATGCTGCCCTGCCCAACCCCGGCACGCTCCAGAATGTCTCGCGGGCTCGTGGCCGCATATCCGCGCTCCCAGAGCAGATCGGACATGGCGGCGGTGAGCTTTTCGCGGGTCGTCATGCGTTAACTGTAACTACTAGTATGTACAAAAGCAACCCCGCCATCGCCTACCCCAACAGCGCTAGCCCACCCACCAGGCGGTCAATCCGCTTGCGCTCGCCCACCAGGCCGACCGCCGCATACGTCACCGCCGGGGGCTCCAGCCCCGAAAGCCCCTCGAGATACTCGGCGTACACCCGGGTCTCCTGCGCGAGCGTGGGCATATCCGCCACGTGAACGTCATCCCGAGCTGCCGCCCGGGCTCGGATCGATGCCAGCCTGTCCGCCGGGGCCACCACGATACTGCATCCAGCCCAGGGCAATCCCGCGTGCGGCGACCCCGAGGCATCCACAGCCGGCTCTCCAAGCATCCCGAAAACGTCGTCACCGGCGACCGCCGCTACGCAAGCCACGGCGTTTGCGATACGCCCCGCGGGGAGATCCGCGGAGACCACGATGACCCACTTCAGCCGCGCACTGCGCGTCGGCTCGCCCGGACGAATCTCCTCCGGCAAAAAACCAATGCGCGCTCCACTAACTCGGTTATCCCCAGGTTTGGTCGTATTTAACTCGTTCATATCGACGAAGTTTAGACACATGTGCATAAGTCTGTGGAAAACTCGTATTTTCTGCGGATAAGATGTGGATATGGCGCGTTTGGACGAATTAGATACGGCGATTCTGCGGGAATTGCAGCGCGATGCACGACGCACAAATCGTGACGTCGCCGCCGCGGTGGGCATCGCGCCCACCACCGCGCTCGATCGCACCCGCGCACTTCGCGACCGCGGGATCATTCGCGGCGCGCGCCTCGAACTCGACCTCGAGCAGATCGGCCGCCCCGTTCAGGCCATGGTGGCCGTGCGCGTGCGCCCGCCCACGCGCGCCAATATCGAGGGGTTTCGGGAGTGGGCCGCCGCCCTTCCCGAGGTCATCGGGGTGTTTGTCACCAGCGGCACCGAGGATTTTCTCCTCCACGTGGCCGTACCCGATAACGCACACCTGTACGCCTTTGTGATCGATCGTCTAACCGAAAAACCCGAGGTTGCGGACGTGCGCACCTCGATCGTTTACGAGCACCTGAGCAGCCCCGAGATAACACCCGTTATCGACGAGTACTAGCTCTCGCGCGGGGCTAACACCGCCTAAGCACTCGCTTTTCCACGGCGTGGACAAAACAGGTAGTTGCGTACGGCTCGGTGTCCCCTACGATGGTTACATGGCCACTCCCCGACGTCGCGCAACCCCCCTCGGTCTCATCGGTATGGGACTCATGGCAGCGGGTGTTATTGGGCTGATTCTTGGCCTCCTGCAGCCCTGGCGTACGTGCGCCGACGACACCGTCGCCGCGGCCTGCCCCGCCACGAGCCTCGAGCTCGGCCTCATGCTCGGCGCGATGGCGGTCGGCATCGCCGGCTTCGTAGTGATGTTCATCGCCCTGCGTCGCAGCTAGCGCCAGCTCCACCGCGATGGGCCCTCGGCGCGGCTCTAGACTGGGATCATGCGCTTTGGATCCTCCCCCGCCCGTTCGATTGTCTCGGCCGCGGCCCTCGATGCCCTGCTGATCATCGTCTTTGTAATGCTCGGCCGACGCAGCCACGCGGAGGGCAACGATCTGCTGGGGATCCTCGGCACCGCCTGGCCGTTCCTCGCGGGTGCCGCGATCGGCTGGCTGGTCACCCTGGCCTGGCGAAACCCCGTGGCCCTGCGCTGGACCGGCCCGCTGATTTGGCTCTCCACCGTGGTACTCGGCCTGCCGCTGCGGGTGCTCGCGGGCGGCGAGGCACCGCTATCATTTGTGCTCGTGACCGCCGGGGTGCTCGCCCTGTTCCTGATCGGCTGGCGTGCGCTCGCACTGCTCGTCATGATGCGCCGCGCACGCCGCTAGGCACCGTTAACGCACTCGTGGCGGGAGCACTCGGTGCCCCCGCCACGAAGAAATATCCGTGTGCGACTAGTCGCGCAGCTTTTCCTTGGCCTCGTTGCGGGCCCTGACCGACTCGGCCTCGGCTTCGGCCTTCTTGACCTCGGCATCGGCCTTGACCTCGTCGACCTTGTCCTTTGCCTGGTCTACCAGGTCGTGTGCGGCACGCGATACCTTTTCGGCACCGGCTTCGATGGTTTCCTTGGCGTCTTCGATGAATCCCATAATTCCTCCTCGAGCTAGTGAATAACCTGCGTTATCAGTCTTACCGATTCCACCTGAAAAACCAATGGATAAACAAAAATGACGACCGTTCCCGAGGGAATGATCGTCATTTGAGGTTATGCCCGGGCCGAACCCAGGGTGAATCCGTGTCGCAGCCTTAACACCACGCCCACCGCGTGCACCAGGATGGCCAGGGCAAGAACGCCCAGCCCCCAGAACGCACCACCGGCGTCGAGCCGATACGCGGCAAAAACGATGAGGGTGATCGCGGTCACAAACCCCAGGATCCCCGCCACCGAGCACACGCGTGACAGCACCGTGGCGTCCCCGGCAACCGCCTCGGAACGCCCGAACTTGAGAACGGTCACCGTTCTCCCGCTAGCGCCTCCGCAGCATGTGGAAGGGGATCGCGATGCTCAGCGAAATCGCGAGAATTCCGGAGAAGAAGACGAGCGCGTGGAAGTCCTCAACCTGGAAAGCCAGACCGAACAGGTAGATTCCACCAAGGAAAAGAACCAGTGCAATTACAAAGATCATGCTGACAGTCTACCGAGGGAGCGCCCAGAATCTCGATTCGAGGCCAATCACCCTGCTATTGGAAGTCTCTCGATCGGGTGCGAACCGCGAGATCCAGTGGCTCCGCGCCATCCGCAACCACGTTGATAATGCCCTCCGGGCTGCGCTCCAGAATGCCGCGAATCACCAGCGCGGGCGACTCCCGCAGCACCCGCCGGTAGCGATTCCACAGGCCCACGCTACAGATCACGTTGATCATGCCGTCCTCATCCTCGAGATTCACAAACGTGATGCCGGAGGCCGTGGCCGGCCGTTGGCGGTGCACCACGACCCCGGCCACGCGCACCCGGCGTCCAGACTCGGCATCACGCAGGGCCGCAGATCCGAGGATATCCCGCGCGCTCAGCGCACCGCGTAGCCCGGCGAGCGGGTGATCATCGGTCGAGATTCCGGTGGCCCAGAGGTCGGCGGCGAGGGTCTCCTGCGCATCCAGCATCGCAAACAGGGGCGGCTGTACCGTGACCGCGGATCCGGCCAGCTGATTCGGGCTCTCCCGCGAGGCCGGGCCCGCCTGCCAGAGCGCCTGCCGACGCGAGGTTCCCAGGCCATCGCAGGCCCCCGAGGTGGCGAGCGCTTCGAGCTGCGCGGAGGACAGCCCGGTGCGACGGCCGAGATCGTCCATGCCGGTGTACTCGCCCCCGCGCTCGCGCTCGGCCACGATCCGGGCGGCAGCCTCCGCCCCGATTCCGGTGATTCCGGCGAGGCCCAGCCGCACCGCGAATCCCGCATCGCGGCGATGCTCGTGGTCGAGGTTCGGCCCGGCCGGGTCGAATGGACCCGGGCTCTCGGCCGGGGTGTGCAGGCAGGCATCCATGCCGCTGTGCCGGGTATCCACGGTGGCGAGGGGTTCCAGACCGGCGTCCACCCCCGAGCGATGGAGATCCGGACGCAGGGTCTGCACGCCGTGCCGGGTCGCATCGGCCACGAGCGTGTGCGGGGCGTAAAACCCCATCGGCTGCGCGCGCAGCAGCGCGGCGAGGAACGCTCCCGGATAGTGCAGGCGCAGCCAGGCGCTCGCGTAGACGATCAGCGCGAAGCTGATCGAGTGGCTCTCGGCAAAACCGAAGTTTGAAAAGGCCTCGATGCGCTCGTAGATGTTGTCGGCCTCGGCCCCGACGATGCCGTTTTCCGCCATGCCCGCGTACAGCTTTTCGCGCAGGGTCGCGATCTTCTCCCGGCCGCGCTTGGAACCCATCGCGCGGCGCAGGAGGTCGGCGTCCTCGGCGTCGCAACCACCCACGGCCATCGCCATCTGCATGAGCTGCTCCTGAAACAGCGGGATGCCCAGGGTGCGTTCGAGCACCGGTTCGAGGCTCGGGTGCAGGTAGGTCACCGGTTCCTGCCCCATCCGGCGCCGAATATACGGGTGCACCGCGCCCCCCTGGATGGGCCCGGGACGCACCAGCGCCACCTCGATCACCAGGTCATAGAACGTGCGTGGACGCAGCCGCGGGAGCATCCCGAGCTGCGCGCGTGACTCCACCTGGAAGACCCCCACGGCGTCGGCCCGACACAGCTGGTCGTAGACCCCGGCCTCCTCCTTGGGGAGCGAGTGGAGATCCCAGTGCTCGCCGGTGTGCGCCTCCACCAGGTCGAAGCAGTGCTGGATGGCGGCGAGCATGCCGAGGCCCAGCAGGTCGAATTTGACCAGCCCCATCCAGGCGCAGTCGTCCTTGTCCCACTGCAGGACCGTGCGGCCGTCCATCCGGCCGTGTTCGATCGGGCAGACCTCCCCCACCGGGCGATCGGTCAGCACCATGCCACCCGAGTGGATGCCCAGGTGCCGGGGAAAGCCCAGCAGCTCGGTACTCAGCTCGCGGAGCGGTTCGGGGATCTCCGGATCCTCGGCGAGCGCGCTGCCGCGCTCGATCCGCTTGGACCAGGCATCCTGCTGCCCGGGCGTATACCCCAGTGCCTTGGCCATGTCTCGGATTGCCGCCTTGGGCCGGTAGGTGATGACGTTGGCCACCTGAGCCGCGTTGAATCGTCCGTAGCGCTCGTACACGTACTGGATGACCTCCTCTCGGCGGTCGGCGTCGAAGTCCACGTCGATGTCCGGCTCCTCGGCGCGCAGGCTGGAGAGGAAGCGCTCAAAGGGCAGGCCATAGGCGATGGAGTCGACCGCGGTGATCTCCAGCAGATAGCACACGGCCGAGTTGGCGGCCGATCCGCGCCCCTGACAGAGGATGCCGCGCGAGCGCGCAAACCGCACGATGTCGTGCACGATGAGGAAGTAGCCGGGGAAGTCCTTCTGTTCGATCACCGCGAGCTCGCGGGTGATGCGGTCGCGGTCGCTCTCGCTCATATTCGGGTACAGCTTCGCGGCTCCGCGCCAGGTGAGCTCGCGCAGCCAGCTCATCGGGGTGTGGCCCTCGGGCACCTCCTGCCGGGGCAGCCGGGGCCGGGCCGAGCGCAGCCGGAATCCGATCTCCTCGGCCACCGTCACGGTGTGTGCGGCGGCCCCCGGATACCGGGCGAAGCGCGCGTGCATCTCGGCCGGGGAGCGCAGGTACGCACCGCCCGCGGCGGGCAGCCAGCCGGCGTGGGCGTCAATGCTGGTGCGGGCGCGCACCGCGGCGAGTGCGCGGGCGAGGCGGCGGCGATCCGGCGCGGCCGCGTGGGCCGCGGTGGTGGCCACGATCGGCAGACCGCGCTCACGGGCGAGGCTCGCGAGGGCGTCATTGCGGGTGCTGTCGCGCGGATCGCCCAGGTCGGTGAGTTCCACCAGCACGTTCTCCGCTCCGAAGCGCTCCTCCAGCAGGATCAGCTCGGTCCGGGCGGCGTCCAGCCCCGCGGTCTCCAGGGCCGACCGCACCGGCCCCTTGCGGCAGCCGGTGAGCGCGATCACCCGGCCGCGCAGGCGGTCTGCGAGCACATCGGGATCGTAGCGGGGCGCGCCCTTTTCGGCCTCGGGAGCGAGCTGTCCACGGGTGATCGCCCCGGCGAGCGCGTGGTATCCCTCGATCCCCCGGGCGAGCAGCAGCAGGTGCTGGCCGGCCGGATCGGGCACCCCGTTCTGTGGGGCATCCAACCCCAGGGTCAGTTCGGCTCCAAACATCGTGCGCAGATCGGGGTGCTTCTCGGCGGCCTCGGCCAGCCGCACCGCACCGTAGAAGCCGTTGTGGTCGGTGAGCGCGAGACCGTGCAGGCCCAGCCGCACCGCCTCGGTGACGAGCTCGTCGGGGCCGGATGCGCCGTCCAGAAAGCTGAAGTTTGAGTGCGCGTGCAGCTCGGCGTATCCCGGGCCCTCCGCTTGCTCGGGGGTCTCCGCGTGCGTCTCGCGCGGTGCGTCCGGGCTCTCCGACGGCACGGTCTCGGCGGCACGACGGCCGCTGAGCCGACGCTCAAACTCCGACCACGGAATCGGCGGATTCGAGAATCCCATCTCGCGCTCCTTCCCTACTGTTTCGTCTAGTCATAGCGAGCCTCCGCCCACCACTCGCCCCGATCGCGACGCACCAGCCAGCCGTGGCCGCGTTCATCCAGCAGTTGGAAGCGATCCACCCGGTCGGCGGTGGTGCCGGTGATCACCGGCCAGGGGCCCGCCCATGCGCGCACCTCGGAGTCCACCCCGCCCGGGGCAATGCGCGGCAGCGGGGGGATCTGCAGGCGACGCGGCGGAGCGCTGAGCACGTCGCGGTCGCTAATGGCCACGCTCTCCCCCGCCGCATCGATCACCCGCGCCGGCATCGGTTCGGGCAGCACGGTCTGGGGTGGCGCTCCGGGCAGACTCCCGGGCCAGGGGCCGGCGGGGTCGGTGCGTGGATCGCGCTCTCCCCAGGGCACCAGGCTCTGGCGTTCGCGGGGTTCGCGACCCGCACCGATCCGCGCCGTCAGGACGCCATCGTGCCCCACCATGCCCTGTAACCGGGTAAGCCCGTTATACACGCGGGTGTCCGGGCCGCCGCCCCAGAGCCCGGGTTCCTGCGTACTCATCGCGGCGAGGGTTTCGGGAATCACCCGGATCAGCGCCACCGGTTCGGCCAGCGCCGCCTCGATGGCTCCGGCACCCTGCAGCTGCCAGCGCACGCGATCCACGACGTCGCCCGCATCGAGGTGTCGCGGGTGCAGCCAGCTGCGGGCGCTACGGCCCCCGCGATCACCGATAATCTCGATCCGCACCGCACTCACCACGAGTGCGTGCTCGGCGAGCCCCGCGAGGAAGCGATCGGCGGATGCACGGAACCCGAAGGCGGCCTGGTCGGCTCGCTCCAGCGGCGGATCGAACTCCCGCTCCACCGCGAGCTCGGCCGGCGGCACCCGGGGGCGCACCCGGCGTGGGTCCTCCCCGGAGGCGATCCGGTGCGCCTGCTCCCCGGCCGCGCCGAACCGATCGCGCACCGAGGCCGCGGGCAGCGCGGCCAGTTCGCCGAGCCGGTGCACGCCAAGGCGAGCCAGGACGCGGGAGAGTTCGGGCTCACCGAGCGTTGTCACGGGCATCGGGGCAAGGAAGCGGGCGGAGCACCCGGCCGGGATAAGGAGCAGGGCATCTGCTTCGGTGCCCGTCACAGAGGCGAGAAGCTCCGTAGATTCCGATTCCGGCATCTCCACGGGAACCGCCCGATACGCGGCCTGCTGCGCGGCAAAGACGCCGTCGGCCGCGCCGATCCGCACGGCGGAACCGGTCGGGATAACCTCCGCAGCGCGCAGTGCTCTCGTCAGTGCCTCGGCCGCCGCCGCCTCGCTCCCGTAGTACCGGGCGGGGCCGCGTCCGGGCACCAGGCAGAGCCCCGGCCGCACCTGCTGAATGCTCGGGACGATCCCCTCCAACACGCGAATCAGCGGCTCGAATCGGCGGTGATCCGCATCCTCCCGATACGGCACAAACACGGCGTTCGCCGCACGCTCCTGTGCCTCTCGAATCCTGAGCCCCCGCCGCACGCCCAGCGCCCGCGCTACCGCGTTCGCTGCGAACACCTCACCGCGCGCGGTGAGCACCACCGGCACGTCCGAGGCGATCCCCTCATCCTCGGCGGCGGTGAGCACGCCCCAGTCCGGCATCCACAGCGCCAACACCCGCTCACTCATCAGCGCACCCCTCACCCGTAAGTAGCACCATCAGCCAACTCCGGCCAGAGTGCGTTCGGGCCGGGGCACCGCGCGGATCCGCGGGGTCGGCGCCGTGAGGCCGCCGCTCTCGGCGAGGGTCAGTGATCCACGGCGCAGGCGTCCGGCACGATCGGTGGAGTCCACCCGCAGCTCGCGCGCCCCCAGATACCCAAATCCCGCCCCGATGCCGTCCCAGCTGCCCGCGGTACTGCGCAGCTCGGCGTCGCTCCCGGGCCAGGTTCCGAGCGTCACGAGCATCGCCGCGCGCTGATGCAGGCGGGCGGTGAGCCGGGCGCGATCCGAGGTACTCAGGTGCGGGGCAGGCCCGGTGATGATCACGGTCACCACATCGGCGAGCGCCGCCACCACCTCGAGCCAGTGCGCGCCGGGGGTCGGCACCACCACGAGCCGGTCGAGGTTGATCCCCACCCGTTCGGCGGCCTCAATTCCAAACGTGGGGAGGTCCACCACCGCGCTCCAGGAGCCGGCCCCGCTCGGTCCGGCGGCGAGCGCCATCGCCAGTACCGGCGCATCCGGCACCGCGTACACCCCGCCCGCGCGCAGCACTCCGCCGGGGAGCAGATCGACCAGAACGGGCAGCGTCGGTAGTGGCTGAGACTCTAGTTCGGTGCGCTGCATCCCCCGGATGCGCTCACGCAGCGCCGCCACGGTGCCAGCCCGTTCGGCGGCACCAGAATCGGCGCCGAGTCCCGAGGGCCCGGCGCCCACACGAGAGGAGAACGCGAGCGACATGCGTTAATATTCGAACATGTGTTCGATTAAGTCAATTACACTCGGCATGTCTTGTCAGACCATACATGCCCCGGTTTTTGACGCACAAAAACGCATGTGGGCCGCGAAAATCCAAAGATTTCCACGGCCCACACGAGCGGTTTGTAACTAGACGTCTAGTGCGCGGCGAGCGAATCCAAGACCCGCTTCAGGGTGTCCGCATCCCCCACGTTTCCCGGCACCACAACGTAGGGGCGCGAGCGGCCGTCCGCCCCCTCCAGCAGCCACACCGAAACCCCCGGCAGGATCTGCCCACTCACCAGCGCCGAGGTCGCACCAATACCGATCCGAGCGGTGTCGGCGGAGGTGATTCCACCCTTGGAGACGATCACATCGCTCTCCGGTAGCAGCGCTCGCACGGCCGTCGTCAGCGCGGCCATGACGCGTTCACCATGGTCGAGGGTGTTGTGTTCGGCGGAGCGCACGCGTTCGGTGGTCACCGCGGTAAACCCGCGATCCACGAGGCTTCCCCGGGCGGCATCCGCCGCAATCAGCCCGGCAGCACTCGGATCCTCCAGCGCGGTGGCGGTGGGAATCACCGTGGCCACACCGTATTCTCGCTCAACCTCGGCCAGCTGAGCCGTCGCGCCGATCGTGTGGGAGCCGCACACGAGCAGCACCCGTCCACGCTGCGCCAGCAGCGGGGTCGAGAGAAGGCCCGCGCTGTGCACCCCGGCCAGTTCGGCGGCCAGCGGCGCGGCCGAACGCACCACGACCCGGGCGGCACCCGCTCGGCGAGTAGCCTCCTCGATCGCCTCGGCGATGAGCACGATGTCCTCATTTGTCTCCACATCGGGCAGGATCACGCTGCGCGGCGCTGCGGTCAGGAGCACGTCGGCCAACTCCCCGGCACGGACCCGCTCGCTCGAAATACGGATCGCCGGCCGATCAGACTTCTCGGCCACGTACTCGGCAAGCACCGAGCTGCGAAACGGAAACACCGGATCGTTGGCAAACTCGGTCTCATGGGCCGGAACATCACGCCCGCCGATACGGACAAGATGCGTCCCCTCACGGGTTACCCGGCCACCGTCCGGGAACGCCGGGGCAAACAGCACCACCGAGTCCGGCTCACAAAACACCTCGGTTTCGGCGAACACGTGCCCGCGCAGGGTCGAATCGCCCCGCAGGACAAAGCGCACCTCCTCGCCCAGGCGAGCGGCCGCGGCCCGCGCTTCGGAACGAATCCGTTCGAGCAGCGCCACCGCGCTCTCCTCGTTAATCGCGCGGCTGTTTGTCAGCACGTAGACGCTGTTGGACTGACTCAGCGCCGCCTCCAACAGGTCCACACTCGTTTCCAGCAGCACCCGCACGTTGGTCGCGGACTGGGTGCCGGTCGGGTCGTCGTCGAGTACGACGGTCTTCATGATTCCTCCTGGAATAGCGGGGTTCCGGGATGCGTGCATCCCGGAACCCCGGACGTGTGGTGCTATGCGCCGAGATCGGCGGGCAGCCGATACGCACGGATCGCGTTGTCGATAAAGGCAGCGCGCTGTTCGTCCGCGGACCATCCGCGCGCGATCTCCGCAAAACCGGTGAATATCTCGTGATACCCGCCCACGAGCGAGTCGACCGGGAAATTACTGGCAAACATAATCCGGTCCGGCCCGAAGATATCGGCGGTGGTCTGCACCACCTCGCGATTATTTTCCGCGCTCCAGGGCACACCGGGGAGCCCGATTCCGGAGATCTTGATCAGTACGTTTTCGTGCCGAGCCATGAGTCGCAGTGCCTCAGCCCAGCCGCGCAGCCCCTCGGGGCTGCGATCAGAGGGAAGCCCGGTGTGATTGATCGTGATCTGGGTCTCCGGGAAGTCCGCGGCCAGCCGGGACGCCTCATGCATGTGCCACCAGGCCACCTGCAGCTCGAAGTCGAGGCCGTAGGTGTCGAGCAGGGCGAATCCTCGCCGCCACTGGGGGTCCTCCATCAGCGTCGGTTCGCTCGCCGCCAAGGCGGGGCTCGCCGCCTGGCCGGGCTTGTTCCGCACACCGCGCACAAACGGGCGACCACCGAGCTCTTCGAGGACCGCCTCGATTGCCGGATCCCGAAGCACGGCGTGTGCGATGGCGGCGGTGGGGAGCCCATATCGGCGGGCAATGTCCTCGGTGTAGTCCATCTCGCCGATCGGGTCATCCAGATCCCACTCGGTCTCCATGGTCACGGTGCCCACGAGGTTCAAGCCGGCAGCGTCCTCACGCAGTTGCGGCGGAAGATAGGTGCGCTTGATCGACTCATAGGAACCGTAGCGGAACGCAATGGCAGCCTCCGGAAGCAGCCAAGGCTGTCTGCCTAGCTCGGGCTCCCAGAAGTGGTGGTGGGCATCAACGATCGGCCCCTGATACAGCGCCATGCTAGGCCTCCACGGTCTGGCGCATCCGTGCCAGCGGACGGTTGAAGTTGATGGTCATCGATCCCAGCAGGTAGAGGGCCGCGGCCGCAGCGAGGAAGACAAACGCTCCGGTGTAGCTGCCACCACCGGCGAGAATCGCGTATCCCATGATGACCGGTGCCAGGCCACCGCCCGCGCTGGAGGCGATGTTCATCACGCTGCCCACCTTGCCCACCTGGGGCTTGGGAGCGAGCCAGGCCGGGAAGGCCCAGTAGACGCCACCGAACTGCACAAAGAAGACCGCGAGCCCGAGGGAGACCAGAGCCAGGTAGCCGTTGTCGATGAAGGGCAGGGTGAGGATCGAGGCCACGGTACCCAGACCGGAGATCGCGAGGATCGTCTTCATCACGCCGTTGTAGTTGGTGGTGCGGGCACGGAACTTATCGGTGGCCCAGCCGGCAATCAGCTGACCAAAGACTCCCATGCCATACACCGCGAAGGTGCCCCAGCCCAGGCCGGCGAGGTCGAAGCCCATCGCGCTGGAGAGGTAGGACGGGGTCCAGGAGATGATGCCCCACCACACGGTCGCCCAGCCCAGACGGCCAAGCCACAGACCCCAGAACGATGAGGAGCGGGCGTAATCGGCCAGGCGGGGCAGCACTCCACCCAGGGCCTTATCGGCCACGTCGACGTCACTGCGAATGTGTGCCAGCTCGGCTTCGTTGACCCCGGGGTGCTCCTCCGGGGTGTCGCGAAGATAGAAGTAGTAGGCCACGGCGACCAGGATCGTCAGGGCACCGGTGAGGATGAAGGCCATCCGCCAACCGCCGGTGAATCCGATCAGCGCGGTGACGATGATACCGCCGAGCGCGGAGCCGGCCGGGGTCGCCGCATCGATGAAGGTCGCGCCGCGGGCGCGCTCCTTGGAGGGTAGCCAACGGGAGTTCAGCTTGGCCGCGGCGGGGAATACCGGAGCCTCGGTGGCACCGAGTCCAAGGCGGGTTGCACCCAGGAAAATGCCGCTGGTGGCGAGACCGCCGAGGAGCTGGAATCCGCCCCAGACCGCGCCGGCCCAACCCACAACCTTGCGGGCACCGAAGCGGTCGAGCAGCCAGCCGCCGGGGATTTGGAACAGCAGGTAGGTCCAGAAGAACGACCCGAGCAGCCAGCCCTGCACGGCTGGAGTGAGCTCAAACTCCTCGCTGATCAGCGGCATCGCGATGGAGAGTGCCGCGCGGTCAATAAAGTTCAGCAGCACCAGGATCCAGAGGACCCCGAAGATCTTCAACCGAATTTTGGACTGTTTTGGGGGAATCGAATGGGACATCAAACCGACCTCATTGTCTTGGGTGTCTACGAAGGGGGAAGGGGGAGAAAAAACTAGTCGTTCAGGCGACGGGAGGCGACCGAAACCGCAATGTCGAAGGCGTGCTCGGTGGAGCGAGTGTTCGCGATTCCCTGGCCGACGATTTCGAAAGCGGTGCCGTGGGCCGGGGTGGTGATCGCGACCGGCAGTCCGCCGGAAATGGTGACGCCACCGTCAAAACCGATGAGCTTCATCGCGATCTGGCCCTGGTCGTGGTACATCGTGACCACGCCGTTGAAGTCGCCCCGCTTGGCGGCGAGGAAGATGGTGTCGGAGGGGAACGGTCCGCTGACGTTGATGCCGGTGGCGCGGGCGGCCTCGATTCCGGGGGCGATGTGGTCGATCTCCTCGCGGCCGAAATTGCCGTTTTCGCCGGCGTGCGGGTTGAGCGCGCACACGCCGATCTTCGGGGTGAGCCCGGCGTCTACAAGCACGGTGTTCAGCAGCTCGATCGCGGCCGTGACGTTCGGTGCGGTGATGCGTTCGGCAACCCCGCTCAGCGGAATGTGCGAGGTGACGCGGGCCGTCCACAGGCCGTCCAAGACGTTGAGCTCGGAGGTGGTGCCCTCGAATTCGAGGTGCTTTGCGAACCAGCGCAGCTCGTCGTCCTCGTGCATTCCGGCGAGGTGCAGGCTGGTCTTGTTGAGCGGGGTAAAGACGATGGCTCCCACGCGCCCCTCCTTAACCAGGGCGAGCGCGCGCTCCAGCTGGTGCATGGCGCGCGCACCGGCGGCGACGCTCACCTGGCCCACCGGGATCTCCTCGGCCGGAGCACTGTTGTCATCCAGCAGGATGGCGGCTCCGGGGGTGGGCTCATCGCTCAGCGGAACCAGTGGGAGGCGAGCGTCGGCGAAGGCGCGCTCAAGCTCGGCGCGATCGGCGAGAATGTACACCTCAACGGCGTCCAGGATGCCGGGGCGGGAGATAACCTTGGCGGCCAGCTCGGGGCCGATTCCGGCCGGGTCTCCGAGGGTGAGCGCGATGCGGGGGCGTGCGGTCGTCATGGGGCGAGACTCCTTTGTGTCTGAATCCCAGGGGTAAGCGGGTACGCGAGTACCCCGAGGATCCCTGGCCTATTTCCTATAGGATAGACGATAAAGAAGAATCGTGTCAAACCTCGTGTTTGGCCCTCACCCCGGGTTCCCGGGCCTCATTCCCGGCCCAGAGGAGGCCCGCACCGCACCCGCTAGTGGGTGTCGATCGCCTCACGGTCATGGTGGGCGCGAGACTTCACGCTCTCGATGTGCTCGGTCATGCGCTGCTGCGCGGCCTGAGCGTCGCCCCGCTGCAGCGCCTCCAGAATGTCTCGGTGCTCACGCGCGGCAAAGGCGGCATCCGTCGCCCCAAGCGCGCCAAAGAGACGGAATCGCTGCACGTGACCACCGAGGGACTCATAGGCCGTCTGCAGGAATCGGTTCTCCGACTGCTCCGCGATCAGGTTGTGGAAGTGCGCATCGGACTCCCAGTAGCGGTGCACCTCGGTATCGCGTCCGGACTCGGCGAAGGCTTCCAGCTCGGTAATCGTCGCGGCAAGCTCCGCCAGGAACTCCGGGGTTGTCCGACCGGCAGCAAAGCGGGCGGTGGCCGGTTCGACCACCGCGCGCGCATCCATCAGATCCGCGAGCTCCTGATCGGTAAAGAGCGGGGCCACCCGGTATCCGCGCAGCGCGGCCCGGGTCACGAGGCCGGTGGATTCCAGCCGGGCGAGGGCCTCCCGAATGGGCGTTTGCGAGACCGCGAGGTCCCGCGCCAACTCATCGATGTTGAGTGGGGCTCCGGCGGAGACCTCACCATCGATCAGTCGCGAGAGGATGATGTCGTAGACACCGTCCGCGAGGGACACCCGCACGGGCTTTGTACGTGCGGGAACGCGGCTGGATCGGGACGGCATTTAATTAGTATGGCACGCAGGCCCGGGCCCGCCGCCGCTACCGCGCGGTGAAGCCCTCCGCGCGAATGCCCCAGCTGACGCTCCAGGTGTCTCCCGGGGCGATCCATTCGAGGCCGATGCCGCTGTTCAGGGCGTTGGCGGGGGCGGTCATCGGCTCGATCGCCACGACGGCGTTTTCACCCGGGTAGCGGGTGGGGTTGAAGACCTGCCAGGTGCCGAAGCGCTCCTCGCCCCAGATGGAAACGGTGCGGCCGGCCGGGTCGGCGAGGGTGTGGGTACTCACGCCGTCCACGATGAGCGGGGCTGCGAAGCCGTGATCGAGCACCACCGAGTCCAGCGCGACGCCGTGGCGCAGATCGTTGCCCTCGCCCACGGGAACCTCGTTCTGCGGAATCTGGTGGTGATTGACCTCCCAGACCGTGTCGCAGGCCACGGTGAGGGTCAGGTCCGAGGCGGGCACGCCGCCGATGGTGAGGTACGGGTGCGACCCCACGCCGGCGGGTGCGGGAGTATCCGAGCGGTTGGTGAGGCGATGGGTGACGGTGAGGCCACGCTCGTCGAGCACGTAGTCCACCTCGGTATCGAGGTAGAACGGGTAGCCGTGCTGCGGGAAGACCGTCGCGGCCAGACGGATCGAGTTCGCGGTCTGTTCCAGCACCGTATACGGGGTGAAGCGCAGGAGACCGTGAATCGCGTTTGACTGCGCGGGCTCGGTCACATCCAGCTGCTGCACCTCGCCGTCGAGTACCCAGCGGGCGTCCTCGACACGGTTGGGCCAGGGGGCCAGCACGATACCCGAGGCCATCGGCCGGGGCTGGGTGACGTCGTAGGGGGCGAGCACGTCCACGCCGTTGGCGGTGAGCACCCGCAGGCCCGCGGCCACCTCGGTGATTTCGGCGTGCAGGGCGAGGCCATCCTGCTCATGGGCGAGCGTGAAGCTCTGACCGTTGGGGGCTGCGTGCATCGTGTTTCTAAACCTCCTCGACGGCGACCATATGCCGCCATTTCGACAATAGCGCCAAAGCAGACCGCCCCGCGATCCAAACGATCGCGGGGCGGTCAATGTGAGAGAAGTTACAGCCGCTCGGCCGCCTCCACCACGTTCTTCAGCAGCAGCGCACGGGTCATCGGGCCCACGCCGCCGGGGTTGGGCGACAGGAAACCGGCAACCTCGGCCACGGCCGGGTCGATGTCTCCGGAGAGCTTGGCCTTGCCAGACTCGGTGGTGCCCACGCGGGTCACACCCACGTCGAGCACCGCGGCACCGGGCTTGATCCACTCGGGCTTGACCAGGTGCGGCACACCCACTGCGGCCACCACGATGTCCGCCCGGGATACCTCGGACGCGAGGTCCGGGGTGCGCGAGTGGGTCAGGGTGACGGTTGCGTCGATGCCCTTGCGGGTCAGCAGGAGGCCCAGGGGACGACCCACGGTGATGCCGCGGCCGATCACGGCCACGTGCTTTCCGGGGATCGAGACACCGCTGCGCTCCAGCAGCTCGATGATGCCAGCCGGGGTGCAGGGCAGCGGCGAATCCAGTTCGCCGCCCACGCCGAGCACCAGCTTGCCGAGGTTGGTCGGGTGCAGGCCGTCGGCGTCCTTGGCGGGGTCGATCAGCTCGAGCATCTCGTTTTCGTTGATGCCCTTCGGCAGCGGCAGCTGCACGATGTACCCGGTGACGGCGGGGTTCTCGTTCAGGTCACGGATGGCCTGACGGATCTCCTCGGCGCTCGCGGTTTCGGGCAGATCCACACGGATCGACTCGATCCCAACCTCGGCGCAGTCGCGGTGCTTACCCGCCACATACGAGCGCGAGGCACCGTCTTCACCAACCAGCAGCGTGCCGAGCCCGGGAACGATGCCGCGCTCACGCAGGGCGTCGATCCGGGTACGCAGCTCATCCTTGATGGCACTCGCCGCGGCGAGACCATCAAGCTTCTGTGCGGTCATGCTTACAGGCCCGGGTAGAGGGGGAACGCCTCGGTGAGCTTGGCGACGCGTGCACGCAGGGCGGGCAGGTCGGCACCGGGGCGCAGGGCAAGGGCGATCACGTCGGCAACCTCGGTGAACTCGGCGTCGCCGAATCCGCGGGTTGCGAGCGCGGGGGTACCGATGCGCAGACCCGAGGTGACCATCGGCGGGCGCGGGTCGAACGGCACGGCGTTGCGGTTCACGGTGATGCCCACCGCGTGCAGCGCGTCCTCGGCCTGCTTGCCGTCGAGCTCGGAGTTGCGGAGGTCAACGAGCACCAGGTGCACGTCGGATCCACCGGTCAGGACGTCGATACCGGCGGCCTTGCTGTCCGGGGCGGTGAGGCGCTCGGCCACGATCTTCGCACCGGAGAGGGTGCGACGCTGACGGTCGGCGAACTCGGGGCTACCGGCGATCTTGAACGCGGTGGCCTTACCGGCGATCACGTGCATCAGGGGTCCACCCTGCTGGCCCGGGAACACGGCCGAGTTGATCTTCTTGGCGAGGTCAACATCGTTGGTGAGGATGAAGCCCGAGCGGGGTCCACCGATGGTCTTGTGCACGGTCGAGGAGACCACGTGCGCGTGGGGCACCGGCGAGGGGTGAACGCCCGCGGCAACCAGACCGGCGAAGTGAGCCATGTCGACCCAGAGCAGTGCGCCCACCTCGTCGGCGATGGCGCGGAACGCGGCGAAGTCCAGCTGACGCGGGTAGGCCGACCAGCCGGCGATGATGACCTGCGGCTTGTGCTCGAGGGCCTGGGCGCGCACGACGTCCATGTCCACGAGGAAGGTTTCGGGGTCAACACCGTAGGAGACGGCGTTGTAGAGCTTGCCGGAGAAGTTGAGCTTCATGCCGTGGGTCAGGTGACCACCGTGAGCCAGCTCGAGACCGAGGATGGTGTCTCCCGGCTTCGCGATAGCGGCCAGTACGGCGGCGTTTGCGGTGGCACCGGAGTGCGGCTGAACGTTCGCGTACTGGGCACCGAAGAGCTCCTTGACGCGGGAGATCGCGAGGTTCTCGGCGACGTCAACGGCCTCGCAGCCGCCGTAGTAACGGCGACCCGGGTAACCCTCGGCGTACTTGTTGGTGAGCACGCTACCCACGGATTCCAGCACCGACACGGGAACGAAGTTCTCGCTGGCGATCATCTCGAGGTAGTCACGCTGGCGAACCAGCTCCTGCTCCAGGACCGCGGCAATTTCCGGGTCAACCTCGGCAAGGGGGGCGTTAAATAGGTCGGTCAAAACTGGCTCCTCTGATGACAGCGGCGGACAAAACATCAATTTTCCGTATCGGCCCAGGCGTGCGGTCGAATCCGTGTCGGTCGCTCCCCGATGGTAACCATCTTGAGTGGTGCGATCCCGCTCCACCGACGCCAGTCGCGACGCGATTAGCCTAGCATCCCGGGGCGCGCTCGTGCGTGCTCGTTTCGCAATCCACGGACACACCGTGCCCCGTATTTTTAGCCACTGTCGTGGTCTATCCGCGCCATCGATTCCGTGCCCACGGGTCGCTGAGCCAGCAGATCCGGGATACGAGACTGAGCCTGGACCCAGTCCGCAAGATCAGGCGAAATCCATCGAAGCAGATCCATCGCCTGTGTGAAGTATTCGTCCAGAGGCCGATCAAATATTGGTTGATGATGCGCGATCCGGTTACGAAGGTTCTTCAAAACGAGCACGTTCTGCTTAACAACTGCACGCGTGAACCCTGCATTTCGGTAGGGAAAAGCATGAACGAGGTGTTTGCGGAAGAGCAGCTCATACGAACGCCCGAACATCGCGTCCCAGATTCCGAACGTCATCGAAGCCAGCATCCTGTCTCGTGAAGCAGGTTTCGTGCGGTCTACAAGGTGTCGTGAAGCAGTTCTGGAGAAAACAAGCTCAGATTCGCGGAGAAAGGTTGCACTCGCAAACCACCACCCACGGGCTTCCTCAACACGTGCCGAACTCGCCATCTCCAGCGGGGAGAGGATCCCATCCACGGCATTTCTTAACGCGACTTCAACGTGGCAGATGAGCTCGAAGAACGCACCTGAAACTGACACATTCCATTCATAAAGGACACGAGCATCTTCGGAATCATAGTGTGCCGCTGCAAGATACTCGTCAAATCTGCGCTGAGAAATCCAGTACGCCAATTCGACCATGATCCCCTAGCTTTGCTCATCCTCGAGCTTTATGATTGATAGAACGTTTCAGAACGGCCTCTGGTCCCTAGCAGATTACGCCGCTGAGACGTTTTTATTTGCCCCGATCCAGCTTTGCTGAGACGAAACGGGGTGGGGTGCTCGGCTACGCCCAAGCTATCATCGGCTCTCACCGCATTTGACACCTTTGAAGCACCGTCTTTGGCACCGTGTGAGTTCCGCCATCCTGCCGAAGAAGCATCCCGAAAAATTGCGCCCGGGACTATGCTCGTGCGTATGCGGAACCTCATTCACTCGGCCACCGTGGTTTCCGGTGGGCAGAGCATCAAGCACGCCTGGATCGAGTTCGACGCGGACGGCATCATCGCCCGCGGCACCGATGACACCTGGCGTGCCCGCGCGGCCGAGCATCCCGAGGCCACGGTGATCGACGGCACCGGCCGGGTCATCACCCCCGGGCTGATCGACCTGCACTGCCATGGCGGTGCCGCCGTCGCGTTCGAGCAGGGCCCCGAGGCGATTCGCACAGCGCTCGCGCTGCACCGCTCCCACGGCACCACCCGCGCGGTGGTTTCGTTCGTGAGTGGCGGTATCGATGACCTCGTCGAACGGCTCGGCGGCGTCGCCGACCTCGTCGAGACCGATCCGGGTGTGCTCGGCAGCCACCTGGAGGGCCCGTTCCTCGATCCCGGACACCGCGGTGCCCACGACCCCGAGGCCCTGCGCACCCCCGACATGCGCACGGTAGACCGCCTGATCGAAGCCGGTCAGGGAACGCTGCGTCAGATCACCATCGCGCCCGAGCTGGACGGCGCGGCCGAGGCGATCCGGGAGCTCACCGCCGCCGGCGTGATCGTCGCCGTGGGCCACACCGACGCCGACTACGCCGCTGCCCGCGCCGCCTTCGATGCCGGCGCAACCCTGCTGACCCACGCGTTCAACGCGATGCACCCGATCCATCACCGTGCCCCCGGCCCCGTCCTCGCCGCGGTCGACAGCCCCGGCGTGACCCTCGAGGTCATCAACGACGGCGTGCACGTGCATGAGAGCGTCGTGCGCCTGGCCTTTACCGAGGCACCCGGCCGCATCGCCCTCGTCACCGATGCGATGGCCGCCACCGGCGCGGCCGATGGCCTCTACAGCCTCGGCTCGCTCGAGGTCATGGTGACCGACGGAACCGCCCGCCTGGTCGAGGGCGGCGCGATCGCCGGCTCAACCCTCACCCTGGATGCCGCCCTGCACCGCGCGGTGCACGTGGTCGGCATCGCCCTGCCCGAGGCCGTGCGCGCCCTCACCGAAACCCCCGCCCGGGTGCTCGGCCGCGAGCGTGACCTCGGTTCCCTCGAACCCGGCTACCCCGCCGATGTCCTGCTCTGGAGCGACGACCTCACCCTGCAGCGGGTCTGGGCGGGCGGCACCGAATACCCCGCAGCCGGCGCATAAACCCACGCGCTTCGTACACTGAAACGGCTTCGCCCGGCGGGAAATCCCACCGGGCGACGCCGTTTCAGGTCTGCGCTAGTTTGCTTCCTCGCGCGGCAGCAGCACCTCGGGGGTGCGGATCTGGCCGGGCAGGGTGTCGAGCGAGGCGGTACCGAAGGTTGCCGTGGCCGCGGGCCAGCGGCTCGCACGTAGCTCACGCATCGTCTCGTCGAACGCCTGGACCGCCGCCACCTCGTCCGAGGCGAAGGCGGTCGCGATGCGCACGGCGCTCCAATAGTCGGCGGAGTCGGTGTACAGCGCGAAGGCGATGTTTCCCAGACGCTCGATCAGCGTCCACGCGGTCTGTTCGCTCACCTGACCGGCCACAAACGCGGTGCGGGTGATCGCGATCAACCGCTGCACGTCCCCGGCCCAGAGCAGCAGCGGCGGGCGTCCGGCCTGCGGCTCGGCCAACGCGCGCAGATCCCACTCCGACAGCCCGGTCAGGCCGGCGATGCGGGTGAGCATCCGCTCGGCGTCGGGGCCGTTTAGGATCGCCTGGAAGCGGGCGCTCATGCTGTGCTGCGCCAGGCCATCGGCCACATACAGTTCGAGGTCGCGTTCGGAGGCAATACGGGTGCGCTTATCGAGGTCGGCCTGCAGGTCACGCAGATCGTTCATCGGCAACGACACGATCGGGTAGCCCTTGGCCCCATCCGCATACTTCTTCCGCATCGACGCGGGCAGCTTCGACCACGCGGGCGAGTACTCGAGGCTCGAGTTCCACAGGCCCGAACGGAAGTCCGACTCGGCATCCAGCGCCAGCAGTGAGCGCTGCGCGGGGGTCGTCTCGGTGGCACCGCTCAGGCGGCGGTAACGGCGCTGGTCACGCCAGGGGCCGAAGCCATCCAGCGAAGACACCGCGAACGCCACCAGCGCAAACGCCAGCACCGCGGCCAGCACGGGAGCGAAGGTACCATCCGCGGTAAAGGGCAATACCTCGGCGATATCATGCCACTTGATCGAGACAAACGCGGCGACGGCAAAGGCAATCGCGAACGTCAACAGGGCCCGTCCCTGTGCGCGAACGGGCTTCTGCTCCCTCCTCAGCTGCTGATAGTTTCGCTGATGCCAGATGCGGGGTCGGACGGGATAAGCGCGTTCACCGAGATGGTTCTGAAGAGTCACCCAAACGAGTGTAATCCAGTTTGTATGCGCTTTCGCGCGCCTATCGTGCCGTGTCCCCCGGCGTCTGCTCGTGATTCGGCACCACCGGATCATGCTCGACCGAGGCCTCCTGCACAACCTGGGTTGCCGCGGTGTTGCCCGATACGTAGTCCTCGGGGTCCGGATAGTCGAGACCCAGCAGGTGGTTACGCCCGCGCAGTTCATCGCGAATCAGGACGTCGCTGCGGAACTTACCCGTGCGATACGCCGCCCGGCCCACCATGTGTGCCGAAATCGGCGCGGTCAGGGCCTGGAACAGGATGATCGAGAACCCGAGCGTGATCGTGCCGATCGTCGGCGTCGAGATAATGACGTCCGTCACCACCAGAATCACACCGAGCACCTGCGGCTTCGTGGCCGCGTGCAGGCGTGCCAGCACATCCGAGAATCGCAGCAGACCCACGCCCGCCGCCAGACACAGCAGCGCGGCGGCAAACACCAGCGCGATGGTCAGGGCGTCGCGCCACCACTCGCCGGTCACGCTTCGGCCTGATTCGACATGAAGCGAGCCACGCTCACCGAACCGACGATCGCAAACATCGCGAGCACCAGCATCACGGGCAGCGTATTGGTGTGGCGGTTGATCGCCATCTCGGCACCCATCGCGCACATCACGGTCGCGACCAGAACGTCGGAGGCAATCACTCGGTCAAGCAGCGAGGGGCCGCGCACGATCCGGTAGACGGCGCACAGCGCCGAGACACCAAACATGGCGATGATGATTCCCAGAATCACGGTCATCGGTCTTTCCTTCCGTGTGCGAGAGCGTGCTGTTCGTTGACGCGCACCACCTCGGCCTTCGAGCCGATCGCGAGCACCAGGCGACGCTCGGTGTCGAGCACCTCCTGAATGAAGCGCTGAATATCCTCCTCAGAGTGCACGTCGATCACGTGCACGTAGAGGATCGAACCACTGCGGTCGAGATCCACCACGATCGAACCCGGCACGATCGAGATTGCCGTGGAGGTCCACGACATGATGAGGTCGGATCGGGTGTTCAGCGGAATTCCCACGATGGCGTTCCCCGGCTTGAAGTTCGGGGCAAACGCGAGCCAGGAAATGTGAATCGAGGCGCGCAGGATGTCCCAGGCCAGCACGACGAAGAACACGATCACGCGCCAGGGATTGATCCGGCCGCTGAGCTCTACCCCGGGGAGGTAGAACGTGAACGAGACACCGATCGACACCAGGATGCCGGTGATGATGGTGAGCGGCGTGAAGCTGCCCCAGAGCAGGCACCAGAGCAGCAGCAGGCCGAGGGCCAGCAGGCCCTGGCTGAGGCCGGCGAGACGATGCTTATCGCGAGTCTGTTGTGGCATTAGGGCGATCCCTCCGGGAACACGGCGGAAATGTAGTTATCCGGGTTTTCCACCTGGGCGGCCGCACGCTCGGCGTAGCCGAAAATGGGGCCGGCGAACACGGTCAACAGCAGGGTCAGCGCAACCATGCCGGTGGTGGCACCCACCATCAGACCCGAGGTCTGCTTGGTTGCGACGGTACCCGAGTCCTCCGGGCTCTCGGCCAGGGATTCGAGCAGCGGAGACTGGTAGCCCTCGACCTCGCCGCGCGAGCGCCAGAACGCCATGTTCCAGACCCGAGCCAGCGCGTACAGGGTGAGCAGCGAGGTTGCGGCACCGGCGGCAATCAGCACGTAGGAGAGCCAGCTGCCCTCCTCCACACCGGCCTGGAACAGACCGATCTTGCCGAGGAAGCCGGAGAACGGCGGAATACCACCGAGGTTCAGCGCGCCGAGGAAGAACAGCACCGCCACAAACGGTGCGGCCTTGAGTAGCCCGCCGAGGCGCGAGATGGACGTACTGCCGCCCACCCGCTCGACCAGTCCGGTCGCGAGGAACAGCGTGGTTTGTACCACGATGTGGTGCACCACGTAGAAGATGGTCGCGGTGAGGGCGATATCGCCACCGATCGCAATACCAAAGATCATGTATCCGATGTGGCTGACCAGGGTGAACGAGAGCAGACGCTTGATATCGGCCTGCATCACCGCACCCATGATGCCCACGAGCAGCGTGAAGAACGCCACCACCATCAACGGTATTCGAAGCGGCACATCGACAAACAGGAGGGTATCGGTGCGGATGATCGCATACACGCCCACCTTGGTGAGCAGACCCGCGAACACCGCGGTGACCGGCGCGGGCGCCGTGGGGTAGGAGTCCGGCAGCCAGAACGACAGCGGGAACACGGCGGCCTTCACCGCGAAGCCCAGCAGCAGCGCCGCGCAGAGGATCGCCTGAACCCCCATCGGAAGCTCGCGCACTCGCTCGGAAATCAGCGCCATGGTCACGGTTCCGGTGGCACCATAGATCAGCGCAATCGCGCCCACGAACAGCAGCGAGCTCATCAGGCTGATCACGATGTACGTCACGCCCGCGCGGATGCGGGCACCGGTGCCGCCGAGGGTCAGCAGCACGTAGCTCGCGGCCAGCAGCATCTCGAAGCCGACGTACATGTTGAAGAGGTCACCAGCGACGAAGGCGTCAAACAGACCGGCCGACAGCACCAGGTAGGCGGGGTGGAAGATCGAGACCGGGGTCTCGTTATCGTCGTCCACGATGCCCTGCCCGATCGCGAAGATCAGCACGCCGAGCAGCATCAGGGCAGACACCAGCAGCATGATGGCCGACAGGCGATCCACCACCAGGACGATGCCCCAGGGCGGTGCCCAGCCACCGACGTTGACGGTCACGGTGCCGGTCTGGTCTACCGCCACCAGGAGCACCGCGGCAATCGCGGTGACCAGGGTGAGCGAGACCAGCGAGACGAAGATCTGCACGCGCGGGCGCTGACCGAAGATCAGCGCGATCGCGGCACCCAGCAGCGGGATCGTGACGACGAGGGGAACCAGGGCGTTCATCGTCCCACCTCCGTGTCTCGTGCTGTCTGAACCGGGTCGGGTTCGGGGTCGTCTTCGTGTTCGTTGGAGGCGTCGAGCACCCGTTGGATGGCCTCATCGTCCTCATCCACCTGGCGGAACACCTCCTCGGCGTCCTCCTCGGTGTCGTGGGCGTGGTCATCCGGCAGGGTGTCACCCTCATCGCCGAGCTGCGCGAGCCACCAGGTGCGGTAGATCAGGGCGAGCACAAAGGCGGTGATACCGAAGTTGATCACGATCGCGGTGAGGATCAGGATCTGCGGCAGCGGATCCACCATGTCGGCATCCTCCGGACCGCCGGTCCACAGCGGCGCGTTACCGTTGGGGCCGCTCATCAGGAAGATCAGAATATTGGTGGCGTTACCCACCAGCAGGAAGCCGATGAGGAAGCGGGTCAGGCTGCGCTCGAGCATGACGTAGATGCCGACCGCGTACATCAGCGACATCAGCAGGACAAGGGTGAGGGATGCGCTCATCGGCCGTCCTCCCGGGGATCGGTGGCGGGCGTCGGATCCGGCACAATGGGCACGCGCTGCGTGGCCCACAGGTCGGTGTTCGGCACCTGCTGGCGCGGGCTGAACTCGTCGGTGCTCTCCTCGGCGATGTCGGCCTCGTCCTGCTGGCGGTCGACCTCACCACCGAGCGAGCGCAGAATGTCGAGCACGAGGCCCACGACCACGAGGTAAACCCCGATATCGAAGATGGTGGTGGTGCCGATTGAGATGTATCCCAGTACGGGAATATCGGCGGAGAGGTAGGCGGAGGAGAGGATCTCGGCACCCACGAAGAGCGAACCGATCGCCGATCCGACGGAGAGTACGAGACCCGCGCCGAGGAGCTTTCCGGCATCGATCGGCACGGCCTCACGCAGCTCGTAACGGCCACCCGCGAGGTAGCGGAACACCAGGGCGAGACCCGCGAGGAGCCCACCGGCGAAGCCTCCACCGGGCGAATTGTGACCGACGAAGAGCAGGAAGATCGAGACCACGATGGCCGGGTGGAACATCAGTCGCACCAGCACCTCGAGCAGGATCGAACGGTTGGCGCTGGCGATCTTTCCGCCACTCACCAGCCAGGACTGACGTGCACCCGGGGTCGCGGGCTGGATATCCGGATCGGAGAGCACGGTGCGGCGCCCGAGCGCGGTGGCGGGGCGGCGCAGGCCGCGACGGCCCTTTTTATCCGCACGACCGGAGACAAACAGGAGGCTGGCGATACCGGTGGCGACCACGACGAGCACGGAGATCTCGCCCATGGTGTCCCAGGCACGAATATCGACCAGTGCCACGTTGACCACGTTCTTACCGTGGCCCTCGTAGTACGCCATTTCCGGCAGGCGGTTCGAAATCGGCTCGGTGATCCGGGAACCCAGCGCGATCAGCGCGATCGCGCCCATCACCGCGCCGGTACCGATCGCGATCACCGCACGGCGACCGCGGTGCACCCGCTTGGTGAGCTTCTGGCTGTTGCCCGGCAGGCGGCGCAGCACGAGCACAAACGCGACGATGGTGATGGTTTCGACCAGGGCCTGGGTGAGCGCGAGGTCGGGGGCACCGTGGAACGCGAACAGCGCGACCATACCAAAACCGGTGACACCCACGAGGAGTACCGCGGCCATGCGCTTGCTGGTCCAGGCGGCACCGAGCGTCGCGAGGGCCATGACCAGCGCGATCACGACCTGCTGCGGGTAGTCGTAGAGGCGGAAGGTGGTGGGCCAGACGTTGCCGATGGCGGCCAGGGTGCCGAGCACCAGCACAAAGACCACGAGGATCGTCGAGAGGTACTGCGGCAGACCGCCGCGCTGGCCGAAGATCGTCACCTTCGCGGAGATCTTGTCTACCGCGCGGGTGACGCTCCAGTAGCCACGGGAAGAGTCGACCAGCGGGGGCAGGGCCTCCTGCAGGCGCGCCACGTGGGTCTTCTTCCAGAACAGCCCGGCGCCGAGAATCAGGATCGCGGCCGAGATAAACAGGGCGGGCTCGAAGCCATGCCAGAGCGCCAGGTGGCCCTCGAGGTGACCGTCGAAGCTCTCCGGGTAGGGGTCAAGCCAGGTGTTGAGCGCGGGCGAGAAGATGCCGAGCAGCACCGAGGCCACCGCGAGAATGCCCGGGCCGATCAGGATCGTTGCCGGCGGCTTGTGCCACTCGGTCGAGACGCAGGCGGCGTTGCGGGTGGCGAACGCCCCCCAGAAGAAGCGGGCCGAGTAGGCCACGGTGAGGACCGAACCGATGGCGGTACCGATCAGGGCGATCCAGCCGTAGGGGTCGCCGGCCTCGGCAGCCTGCAGGAATGCCCCGAAGATCGACTCCTTGGCAACGAACCCCAAGAGCGGCGGAATACCCGCCATCGAGGCGATCGCGAGCCCGGTAATGACGGCAAGGACGGGCATCTTGCGGCCGAGCCCGGAGAGCTGACGCCAGTCTCGCGTGCCCGCCGCATGGTCGATGATGCCCACCACCAGGAACAGCGTGGACTTGTAGATGGCGTGGGCGAGCAGCAGGGCGGCACCGGCGAGGGCGGCATCCGGCGTACCGAAGCCCACGATGACCATGAGGAAACCGAGCTGGCTGACGGTGCCGTAGGCGAGGACCAGCTTGAGGTCGTACTGACGCAGCGAACGCCACGCACCCACCAGCATCGTCCAGACTCCGAGGCCGATCAGTACGAGCTTCCACCCGGGAAGGTCGGCGTAGCCGGGGGCCAGGCGTGCGATCAGGTAGATACCGGCCTTGACCATCGCGGCGGCGTGCAGATACGCGGAAACCGGGGTCGGTGCAGCCATGGCGGCCGGCAGCCAGAAGTGGAAGGGCACGATCGCGGACTTCGAAATGGCACCCACGATGATGAGCAGGATCGCCGTCACGGCCATCGGCCCGGTCACGCCGGCCGCCACGATCGCGCTGAGCGAGGTGCTGCCCACCTGCACCGAGATCATGATCACGCCCACGAGCATCACGAGGCCACCAAACGTGGTGACCAGCAGCGCCTGGAGCGCGGCACCGCGGCTCTCCTTCTTGCCGGTGTAGTGCCCGATCAGCAGGTAGGAGAGCACGCTGGTGATCTCCCAGAACATGAACATCAGGATGATGTCATCCGCGGTCACGAGCCCGAACATGGTGCCCGCAAAGGCGAACAGGAACGCGGCAAAGCGGCCGAGCCCGGGCTCACGCTTGGTGAAGTACTGGGTGCAGTAGAGGAGCACCACGGTGCCCACGCCGGTCACGACCAGCGCGAGGAGCCACGCGAGGGTGTCCATGCGGAAGGCGAGGGCGAGGTCGAGCTGGGGAACCCAGCGGATGGTCTCTGTTATCTCGCCGTGCGTGCGGATCTGTTCGCCCTGCAGCAACGTCCAAATAAATGCCCCAGCGGGCACGAGCGCCACAACGGTGAAAACATGGTTCTTGAGGAACCTGGCAAGAAATGGAGTCGCGACGGAGACAATCAGGAAGATGGTCAAAATCGTCGCCATGAGGTCTCCGTAAGGTAGGTGGCCTGTAGCTTCTAACCTATCAAAACCGGGAAGCTTCTTCGTAACCGAACGGGGTATTTGACCGGATAATTCCCCATTTACGCCGAAATTTTCTCCGATTCCACGCTCGGGGAGTGCCGCTCAACCGCCGCGGAGACGCGCCCTCGGGCGAACAGGAAGAGAACCAGACCTGCGCCGGTCAGCACGGCAGACAGGATCGGCAGCGCACCCAAACCATATGCCGAAAGCAGAATGCCTCCGATCAGCGCGCCCCCACCAATACCGATGTTGAACGCGGTGGTGTAGAAGGCACCCGCGGTATCGCGGTGCTCGGGCGCCGCCGCGCGCAGCATCAGGGTCTGGGCGAGGGGCGGGATCAGACCGAAGCAGAATCCCCATACCGCCATCGCGGCGGCCGCGAGAATGGGCGAACCCGCGGTCATCGCGATGAGACTCACCGCGGTGGCACAGCCCACCAGGCCGATCGTGAGGCCGGGCAACGGAAGGCGAGAGAAAATGCCGCCGGTGAAGAACAGGGAAATCGCACCGAACGCGCCAAAGCCCAGCAGCGCGACGCTCACGAGTTCGGGCGGCACCCCCACCCAGCCGGTGAAGAACGGGGTGATGTAGGTGAAGAACGCGTAGTAGCCGGTCATGGTGAGGGCCACCATGATGCAGATCAGCGCCACGGGCAGGGCAGAGCCCGGCTCCTTCACGCCGCCGTTCTGGCTGCGCTCACGCTTCGGGGTGATCGGGTCCTGCGCCACCTTCGGCAGGAAGAAGTAGACCGCGACGGCACCGAGCGCGAGGGCGATGGCCACCGCGCCAAACGCGGTGCGCCAGCCCACGGCGTGGCCGAGGGCGGTGCCCAGTGGAACGCCGAGGATCATGGCGAAGGTTCCGCCGGTCAGGGCGATGGTGATCGCGCGACCGATCAGGTGCGGTGCGACCAGGCGCGAGGCGTAGGCGGGGGTCATCGACCAGAACATGCCGTGGGCGACGCCACCCAGGATGCGGGCGAAGACGATCGCCTCGTAGCTGGGCAGCAGCGCGGTGAGCACGTTACAGAGCGCCAGGGTCAGCAGGATCGCGACCATCAGCGTGTGCCGCGGCAGGCGCATGGTCACCCGAATCATGCCCGTACTGGTGAGCACAACGGTGAACGCGAAGATGGTCACGAGCAGGCCTACCTGGGACTCGCTCACGCCGAGGTCGGCGCTCATCTCGGGCAGCAGCCCGGTGGGCATCATCTCGCTGGTAATGGACAGGAATACGGAGATCGACAGGGCGATCAGTCCGAGCATCGGCAGGGCGTTTGAGCGCACGGGTGCCGCGGTGGAGGAGGTCATCTGGAAAATTCCGGAATGGCGTTCACTCGGGCCGAGGAAGTGCCTCGAGGCATCGAGTTCGTCTGCGCGCTGATGTGCGCGCCCAGGGCTCTCGGGGACTGCCGGAACCATATACCAGGATACAGTGTGCGCCCGGAATACGCATCTATGGGTTTCAGGCAATACTCTAGAGCGGTGACCAACAACACCTCCCCCGCAGAACTGAACCACTGGGTAATCACCCTCGTGTGCGCCGACCAGCCCGGAATCGTGCACGACGTGAGTGGTGCCATCGTGGCCGCACGCGGCAACATCACCGAGAGCCAGCAGTTCTCGAGCGCCGACACCGGCCGCTTCTTTATGCGTCTCCAGGTCGAGGCCACCGCGAGCTACGACGAGTTCGCCGCGGCCCTCGCACCCATCGCCGAGCGCTTCGACGCCACCTGGACCCTCGATCGCGTCGGCCGCCCGCTGCGCACCCTGGTACTCGCCAGCAAGGCCGGCCACTGCGTCAACGACCTGCTGTTCCGCCAGCGCGCGGGCCAGCTTCCGGTGGAGATTCCGCTGGTGCTCGCGAACCACGACGTGCTGGGCGACCTCGCCGAGTTCTATGGCGTGCCCTTTGAATCGCACGCCGTCACCGGCCCCGAGAGCAAGGCCGCTTTTGAGGCGCGCGTGCTTGAGGCCGTGGAGGAGCACAACATTGAGCTCGTGGTGCTGGCGCGCTACATGCAGATCCTCTCCCCCGAGCTCTGCGCCGCCCTCGCGGGCAAGGCCATCAACATTCACCACTCGTTCCTGCCCGGCTTCAAGGGGGCAAACCCCTACCGTCAGGCACACGCTCGCGGCGTGAAGCTCATCGGTGCCACCGCGCACTTCGTGACCAGCGACCTCGACGAGGGCCCGATCATCGAGCAGAACGTGGTGCGCGTGGATCACTCCCGCACCCCCGAGCAGCTCATCTCGATCGGTCAGGACGAGGAGAGCCGCACCCTCACCCAGGCCGTGCGCTGGTTTGCCGAGGACCGCATCCTGCTCGACGGGGATCGCACGATCATCTTCCGCTAGGCTCCCGCCTCTCGCCGCAGCGCGCCGCCCCTCGGGGTGGCGCGCTGCGGCGTTTCAGGAGGGCGGGCATTTCCCATCAAAACATCAGCCAGTTTGAAGGCCGACTTCCTAGGTTTGCGAGTGGGCGCCGGGCACGCAGGTCTGGCCCGGGCTCGAGAAATGGGATGTTCAGATGAGAACGCGCACCGCGCTGTTGACCCTGGGTGGGGCGGCGGTGATTATCGCGGGGGCGGCCTGTGCCCTGCCGCAGATCGCGCCGCCGATCACGAAACACCACGCCCAGGCGCAGGAACGCGCCACGTCGACGTTGCCCGTTTCGAATGCCGCGGCACCGGGCGGCCGATTCGACCTCTCCGACTGGGAGCTGCAGCTGCCCACCGGGTCACCGGGCTCCCCCACCACGATTTCGCCCGCGCGTCTCGTGGGCACCGGCGGCTACGCGAATGCCCGGTACTTCTCGCTGGGCGACAACGGAGCGATGACCTTCTGGGCGCCAGAAAAGGGTGTGACCACCCCGCACTCGGACTATGCGCGCAGCGAGCTGCGGCAGATGAATCCGGACGGCTCCCTGGCCGAGTGGAGGATCACCGAGAACCACACGCTCTCCGCGACCGTCGCCATTCCGAACGTCACCAAGCGCGTGTGCGTGGGACAGGTGCACCTGGGCACCGGCGGCCCCTCCACGAAGGTGCTGACCGAGCTCTACTACGGTGCCGACGGGCAGATCATGCTGGGCGTCGCGAAGTCACCCGACGGCGGGCAGGTCGAGCACCCGCTCGGCCGGGTGCCGCTCGGGCAGCGCTGGACATACTCGATCACCGTGGACGACCAGGTCCTCCGGGTGAGCATCAACGGCCAGACCTCGACCTATCCGATCCCGCACTCCTTCGACCCCTACAGCGTGTACTTCAAGGCGGGCTCATACAACCAGTCGTCCTCGGAGAACAGTACGCGCGGGGCGCGGGTGGAGTTTTTTGCGCTCGGGCTGTCCTAGCGGGCACCGATGCCGGACCGGGTGCCCAGATCACGTAGACTATCGGGGTGTCAGACGTAACCCCTCGCCCCGTATTTGCTCCCAACGATATTCTTCGACTCTTCCTGGAGCTCGCAGCGGTGGTTATCGTCGCGATTTGGGGGTTCACCTCCTGGCCGTTCCCCTGGAACATCGGCATCGGTATCGCCGCCCCCGCGCTCGTCGTCCTGATCTGGGCACTGTTCCAGTCGCCGCGCGCCGTGGTCAACTTCGATGTCTTCGGCCGCGCCCTGATCGAGATCATCGTAATGTTCGGTGCATCGCTCGCGCTGTGGCACCTCGGAAGCTGGATCGGCGCCGTTATCCTCGCGGTCATCTCGACCGTCTCGGGTCTCGTGCACGGCCTCCGCTCGATGAACCGCTAGGTTCCCCTCCACACCGGTAACGCGGCGACGCTGAAACACGCCCGCGGGCGGGGTACTCGGTAGGATTCCGATATGCTCCCCGAACTGCAGGCCGTACTCGGCGACCGCCTCGATGTATCCCCCGCCACACTCGAATCCGTACGGAGCGACCGCTCGGGCTACGCGTCCGCGGGCACGCCGCTCGGCGTGGTGCACGCCGAGACGGTCGCGGACGTGCAGGCCACCCTGCGCTGGGCGAGCACCCACGGCGTGCCCGTGGTCACCCGCGGCGCGGGAACCGGGCTCGCTGGGGCCGCGACCGCCGGACCGGGCGAGATCGTGCTCTCCACGGCGCGGATGACGCGCGTGCTGGAGATCAACGACACCGACCTGCTCGCGGTGGTCGAACCGGGCATCATCAACGCCGACCTCAACGATATTCTCGCCGAGCACGGGCTCTGGTTTGCGCCGGACCCGGCCTCCCGCGCGATCTCCACCGTGGGCGGCAACATCGCGACCAACGCCGGCGGACTGCTGTGCGCGAAGTACGGTGTGACCCGCGAGGCCGTGCTGGCCCTCGACGTGGTGCTCGCCGATGGCTCGCTCATCTCCCTCGGGCATCGCAGCATCAAGGGCGTCACCGGCCTCGATCTCACCGCCCTGATGGTGGGTTCCGAGGGGCTACTCGGCGTAATCGTGGGGGCCACGGTGCGTCTGCGCCGCAGCGTTCCCGGTGAGCTGCACACCATCGCCGCCTACTTCCCGAGCGTGACCGCGGCCGCCGAGGCCTCGGTGGCGATCGGCCGCGCCGGACTCACCCCGGCGATCATGGAGCTGCTGGACGCAACCTGCCTCGCGACCGTGCACGCCCACCTCGGCCGCCCCACCCCGCCGCTCGGGCAGAGCCAGCTGGTGCTGCGCACCGACGGCCCCGATGCCCGCGAGGCCGCGGAGCGCGCCCTGGTCATCCTGCGCGAGCACGGCGGTATCGCCGAGCTCGCGGCCACCGCGCAGGAGGGCGAGGACCTCCTGGTGGTGCGCCGGGCGATGCACCCCTCGCTCGAAACCCTCGGCTATCCGCTGATCGAGGATGTGAGCGTGCCGCGCTCCCGCCTGGCGGAGATGTTTGTGGCGATCGAGGAGGTCTCAGCCCGCTTCGGCATCCCGATTCCGACCCTCGCGCACGCCGGAGACGGCAACCTGCACCCGAACCTCATCGTGGACGGTCCCGAGGTGCCCGAGCGCGTCTGGGAGGCCGCGCACGCGCTATTCCAGGCCTGCCTCGCCCTCGGCGGCACGCTCTCCGGGGAGCACGGCATCGGCGTGCTCAAGCAGCGCTGGCTGGCCGAGGAGCTGGGTGACACCCAGCACGAGCTGCAGCGGCGGATCAAGCTCGCGTTTGACCCGCAGAGCATCCTGAACCCGGGCAAGGTGTTCTCGCGCTAGGCGGTGTTCGCGGCCCGGCGCTGCCCGCGCACGCACGCGCGGGGCACAGCCCGGTCTGCTACGCTCGCCGAGCACCCGATCGGAAAGCTGTTATGTATTCTTTTGCCCCGCGCCGCCTCATCCTCGTTCCCGCCCTGCTCGCCGGGGTGATCGGGCTCGCCGGTTGCACGGCCGCGGAAACCCCGGCCGCCCCGTCCTCCTCGGCACCCGCGGTGGCGGCACCGTCGCCGTTCCCGTCCCCCACCACGTCGCCGACCGGTGCCCCGGTAGACCTGGAGACGGCCTGCGCGGCGGCGAATGAGGCCCTGAACGTGGCGTATCCGGCGAACTCCACCACGGATCCCACCACCGATCCGGCCGGTGCTTTCGCGACGCTGCGCGCCACAAACATCGAGCTTTCAAACGCCTTCAACGCGATCAACAACGATGAGGTGCGCACGGCCGGCCTCGCGCTCACCACCACCGCGGCCGCGATGGCCGATGTCCTCCAGACCGGGCAGAGCGACCCCAGCAAGGTCGACCTCGACAAGCTCGCCACCGCGGAAAAGGCGGCGAAGGACGCCGATGCCGCGTTCCTGAAGGTGTGCCCGAGCCCGGCCACCCCGACGCCCACCCCTACGAACTAGCGGGATACGAAAACGACCCCGCCGGATCGGATGATCCGGCGGGGTCGTTTTGTGTGGCTACTGCCCAGTCGACTAGCCCAGTCGAGCCTGGAGGTTCGCGGTGATCGACGCGAGGAATTCCTCGGTGGTCTGGTAGGCCTGGTCCGGGCCGACGAGGAGCGCGAGGTCCTTGGTCATCTTGCCGGACTCAACGGTCTTGATGACGACGTCCTCGAGGGTGTTCGCGAAGTCGATCAGCTCCTGGTTGTTATCCAGCTTGCCACGGTGGGCGAAGCCACGGGTCCAGGCGAAGATCGAGGCGATCGGGTTGGTCGAGGTGGGCTTGCCGGCCTGGTGCTGACGGTAGTGACGGGTCACGGTACCGTGGGCGGCCTCGGCCTCCACAACCTTGCCGTCCGGAGTCGACAGGACCGAGGTCATCAGGCCCAGCGAGCCGAAGCCCTGTGCCACGGTGTCGGACTGCACGTCACCGTCGTAGTTCTTGCAGGCCCAGACGTAACCGCCCTCCCACTTCATTGCCGAGGCCACCATGTCATCGATCAGGCGGTGCTCGTAGGTGAGGCCCGCGGCGTCGAAGTCGGCCTTGAACTCGGCCTCGAAGATCTCCTGGAAGATGTCCTTGAAGCGACCGTCGTAAGCCTTCAGGATGGTGTTCTTGGTCGAGAGGTAGACCGGGTAGTTGCGGCTCAGGCCGTAGTTCAGCGAGGCGCGAGCGAAGTCGCGGATCGAGGAGTCGAGGTTGTACTGAACCTGGGCAATACCGTCGCTGGGTGCCTGGTAAACCTCGAACTTCTGGGGCTCGCCACCGTCATTGGGGGTGAACTCAACGGTCAGGGTGCCCTCGCCCTTGAAGAGGAAGTCGGTGGCGCGGTACTGGTCGCCGAAGGCGTGACGGCCGATGATGATCGGCTTGTTCCAGCCCGGAACCAGACGGGGGATGTTGGAGATGATGATGGGCTCGCGGAAGATCACGCCGCCGAGGATGTTGCGGATGGTGCCATTGGGGCTCTTCCACATCTTCTTCAGGCCGAACTCCTCAACCCGGGCCTCGTCCGGGGTGATGGTGGCACACTTGACGCCGACGCCGTGCTTCTGAATCGCGTGAGCGGCATCGATGGTGATCTGGTCGTCGGTCGCGTCGCGCGACTCGATGCCCAGGTCGTAGTACTCCAGGTTCACGTCCACGTAGGGGTGAATCAGGGTGTCCTTGATGGACTGCCAGATGATGCGGGTCATCTCGTCGCCGTCGAGCTCGACAACGGTTCCCTCAACCTTGATTTTGCTCATAAGAGTGCTCCTCAGAAACGGGCCTGTTCCGGCCACCAGCAAGCTTACCGGAGCGCGCGAATTATCTCGACATCGAGAGAGATTCTCATCGGAGTGGATTTTGATCGGCGACGCTCGACGCGCCAAACCTGGGCAAACGTGTGTATTCGGGCACTGGGCTACCCATGCCGGGAGGGTGGGGCTACCCTAGGGATATGACCGACCTACGCCTTGAGGAACTTTCGGCCACGACCATCGTCGCGGTAAACGCCCTGACCCTGAAGCCCGGGCAGGAGCAGTTCATCGCGCCCGTGTCCTACTCCGTCGCCGCCGCCGTGACCGACCCCTCCACCACCTGGCAGCGCGTCGTGCTGCGCGATGACAAGGTGGTGGGTTTTGTACAGGCCAGCTTCGACGAGAACTCCCCCAGCGAGGAGTTCCGCAGCATCCTGTGGCGCATCAACGTCGACGCCGGCGCCCAGGGCGGCGGTGTAGGCACCTTCGCCGTGGACGCCCTGACCGAGGAGGCCCGCAAGCGCGGCTTCGACCACGTCACCGTGATCTACGAGCCCGGCGATCTCGGCCCCGATGTCTTCTTCCGCCAGGTCGGCTTCGTCGCCGTCGGCGAAACCGCCTACGGCGAGGTTCTCGCCCGCCGCACCATCTAGGTGCCCGAGGCCTAGGTGCCCGAGGCATCTCCCGAAACGACGGCGCGCAGGGCGCCTGCCGGTGCTGGTGACACCGGCGCGGCCGCGCACTTCGCCTCGCTCCCGATCCCGGAGATCACCGACGCCGAGGCGTTCCTGGAGGGCGTGTACGTGGTGGCACTCGCGATCCCCGCGGGCCGCGTCATGAGCTACGGCGGAATCGCCGCGGCCCTCGGCACGCGCGCCGCTCGGCAGGTTGGCAAGATACTTGCGAGCCAGGGCGACGACCTACCCTGGTGGCGGGTGGTGCGCGCGGATGGCACGCTCCCCGCCGAGCTGCAAGCCAGGGCCCGGTCGCACTGGCTCAGCGAGGGTACCCCGGTGCGCGGAACCGGTGCCGATACGCGACCCGCCGCGGCCGCGTTTCTGCGGCCTCAGAAAAATGCCCTCCGACCGGGCGACAGGCCTGTCGAATCCGGTCCCCCAAATGGGGAACATGGGAACCCCCTTCGGTAAATCATTACCGAATCGTTGCAATTGGATTGAGGGCACCCGCAACGCGCGAATCCCGCTTGTTCCCGCGGTTTTTGGTGATGTTCACCGCGATGTCATCCCCGAGGGTGACCGCTCTCACGCCACGGAGCGATGTTGCACACAGGAAACAGCGTTGTAATGGAATCATGCAACATGTTTGGTCTCCAGCACGTATTCTTCCCCTTGCCGCGCTCGTCGTGGCAGGGATCACCGGCCTGACCGGATGCGGCGCGATCGGAGGACTCGTCTCCTCACCAACCTCCGCGATCTACCCCACCTATAAGGACTTCGCCGCCGAGGCCGCGAAGCTCGCCGACACCAGCTGGATTCCCGACGATGCCACCGACATCCGGATTAAGTATCACCAGTCTCGGCCGGGAACGCTCCTGACGTTCCACACCGAGAAGGGCCTGGCCGAGGGCGCCTGCACCACCGGTCCGCGCCCCACGCCGCCGGATCTGAACGACACCTGGTGGCCCACCGAGGTTCCCAAGGATGTTTTCCTCTGCAAGGACTGGTCGGTTTTCCAGGCGTTCGGTAACTACTACGGCGAGACACAGATCGCTCCCCGGTAGTCAACAGCACACTTAGAGGGGGTGTTCCCCGCGGATTTCCGCGGGGAACACCCCCTCGTCATTTCGACCCGGGCTAGACCAGGGAGTCCCGCCAGGCCTCGTGCAGCTTGGCGAAGCGCCCGGTCCCACCAATGAGTTCATCGGGGGTGCCATCCTCCACGATCCGGCCCTGTTCCATCACGAGCACGCGGTCGGCGATCGCGACCGTCGACAGGCGGTGCGCGATGATCACGGCCGTCCGCGAGGCGAGCAGCGTCTGCAGGGCGTTCTGAACCGCACGCTCACCCGGGATGTCGAGCGAGGCCGTGGCCTCATCCAGCAGCAGTACCGCGGGATCGGCGAGGAACGCACGCGCGAACGACACCAGCTGGCGCTGCCCGGCCGACAGCCGGCCACCGCGCTTGTTGACGTCGGTATCGAAACCGGCGGGCATCGCCTCGATGAAGGCATCCGCACCCACCGCCCGTGCCGCCGCGATGATCTGTTCGCGGGTGGCATCGGGGTTTCCGAGCGCAATGTTGTCGGCAATGGTGCCCGAGAACAGGTACGCCTCCTGGGTGACCATCACCACCGCCCCGCGCAGGTGCACGTCGTCGAGGTCGCGCAGATCCACGCCGTCGAGGGTGACCTCGCCGGAGGTGGGGTCGTAGAACCGGGACATCAGCTTGGCCAGCGTGGTTTTGCCCGCACCGGTCGCTCCCACCAGGGCGATGGTCTGCCCGGCCGGGATGTCCAGGCTGAACTTCGGCAGGATCTCGACGCCGTTTCCGTAGCCGAACGTGGTTTCGCGGAACTCCAGGTGACCGCGCGCGGCGGTCAGGCTCACCGGTGTGGACGGAGCGGGAACACCGGGCTCCTCCTCCAGCACACCGGAGATCTTCTCGAGCGCGGCCGCGGCCGACTGGTACGAGTTGTAGAACATCGCCATGTCCTCGACCGGGTCGAAGAATCGCTTCGCGTAGAGCACCGCGGCGAGCAGCGTTCCGATCGCAATCGTGTCGCTGGCCACGCGCAGGCCGCCGACGAGCACGATGACCGCCACCGAGACGTTGGCGATCAGGATCAGGCCCGGATCGAAGATTCCGAACAGTCCGATAACCTTCGCGTTGATGCCGCGCAGCTTTTCGACCTTGCCGCCGAAGTCGGCCTCGTTACGGCGACGCGCACGGAACGCCTTCACCGCGCGAATGCCGGTCATGGTCTCGACGAACTTCACGATGGTCTGGGCCGAGGCCACCCGCTGCTGCCGGAACAGCACCTGCGAGCGCCGCTGGAACCAGCGACCGAGCAGGAACAGCGGGATCAGCGCGATGCCGATCACGAGCGCGCTGGTGGGGTCGAGCAGCACGAGCGCAACCGCGGTGAACGACATGTAGAGCACGCCGGACACCAGCTGGTTGATGCCGGAGTCCAGGAGCTCCCGGATGGCGTCGAGGTCACTGGTCTGGCGCGAGATGATGCGGCCCGAGGTGTAGCTCTCGTGGAAGTCGAGGCTGAGGTCCTGGGTGTGCGCGAACACGCGCAGGCGCAGATCCAGCAGGATCGCCTGGCTCACCCGGGCACTCAGAATCGTGTACCAGGAGATCAGCACCGCGCCGATGACACCGGACGCCAGGAGCGCACCCACCGCGAGGTAGGCGGGCATCCAGTCGGCCCGATCGAGCACCGCGGGGAGCGCGGTGTTTAGCCCGTAGGCGATCAGGGCGGGGCCGGCCACCTGGGCGGCGGTCGACAGGATCACGACCACCATGGTCAGGATGACCCGCGCCCGCACCGGGCGCACGAGCTCCCCCAGGAGCCTCAGGGATCGTTTGCGGATACGTGCGGATTCCTCGGCGGTCAGCGTCGAGCGTTCCTCGCCGCTGACCCCCTGCACGCTGTTGTCGCTCATCGGGTGTTCTCCTCGTCCAGGCTGGACAGTACAAATCGGTATTCGGCGCTGCGTTCCAGCAGCTCTCGGTGTGTTCCGGTGTCGTGGATGCGACCCTCGTGAAGCAGGACAACCCGGTCAGCGGTCTGCACGGTGGAGGGGCGGTGGGCCACGATCAGGGTCGAGGTTTGGCCGTAGTCGCGGCGCATCCCCTCCTCCACGCGGGCCTCGGTGTTGACGTCCAGCGCCGAGAGCGGGTCATCCAGCACCAGCAGTTTGGGGTCGGTCGCGAGGGCGCGGGCGAGGGCTACGCGCTGACGCTGGCCACCGGAGAGGCTCATGCCTTCCTCCCCGACCACGGTTTCGACACCCTCGGGCAGGCGGTGCACGAAGTCGGCCTGGGCCACGTTGAGGGCCCGGTCGAGCGCGCGCTGCGCGGCCTCCGGATCCGTTTCGGTATCGTCTCTACCGAGCAGGATGTTGTCGCGGATCGAGGCGCTGAAGAGCGTGGGCTCCTCAAACGCGACCGCCTGATACGTGTATACCTCGTCCCGGGTGAGGTCGCGGAGGTCCACCCCGTCGAGGCGGATGGATCCGCCGGTCACCTCGTAGAGGCGGGAGGCGAGCGCCGTCATGGTGGACTTGCCCGAACCGGTCAGGCCCACGACGGCCACGGTCTGGCCGGGTTCGACCACGAAGGACACCCCGTCCAGGAGATCCGCGGTGTCTGCGGGGGCGTCCGGGAATCGGAAGTGAACGTCGTCGAACTCCAGGCGTCCGCGCGGTACCTCGATCGACTTCGGCTCGGCCGGGTCGGCGAGCGCGATCGGTTCGTCCATGACCTCGAAGAAGCGGTCGGTTGCGGCGCGCGCGTCGAGGGTCATCGCCAGCAGGAATCCGATGGATTCCAGCGGGAAGCGCAGGATCGTCGCGGTGGCGAAGAACGCGAACAGCTCGCCCACGGTGATCTGGCCCTGGCTGGCGAGCCAGATTCCGCCGAGGAGGCACAGCGCGAAGCCGATGTCGGGCAGCAGCACGAGCCACAGCCAGATACCGGCGAGTGCCTTCGCCTTGTTGATCTCGGTGCCGCGCAGCGCCTCGGCCTGGCGGGTGAATCCGCGCAGGGCGTGGCGGCCGCGGCCGAAGGCCTTGAGCACGCGGATACCGTGTACGGACTCTTCGACGGCGGTCGCGAGGTCACCGGTCTGGTCCTGACTCAGGCGGGCAACCACGGCGTAGCGCTTTTCAAACGCAAAGCCGTAGATCCAGATCGGGACGGAGATCAGCAGGAAGATTCCGCCGAGCATCGGGTGCCAGGTGAACAGCACCGCGGTACCGGCGATGATCGTGACCACGTTCACGAAGAGCAGGATCAGGCCGAAGGCGAGCCAGCGGCGAATCAGGCCGAGGTCGGTGCCCTGGCGGGAGAGCAGCTGGCCGGACTGCCAGCGGTCGTGGAAGGACACCGGGAGGTCCTGCAGACGCTCGTACATGGCGTTGCGCATGGCGGCTTCGACGTGCGTTCCCGGGGTGAGCACGAGCCAGCGGCGCACGGCGATGGTGGCGGCCTCGGCCACACCGAGGCCGAGCACCACGCCGGCGGCACCGATGATGAGGGCGGTGTCGCGCGAGGCGAGCGGGCCGTCCACGAGCTCGCGCAGCACCAGCGGGATGGCGAGCGCGAGGAGCCCGGCGAATAGCCCGGCAACGCCGCCGAGCGCCAGGCGCGGTAGTGCGGGCCGTGCGTATTCACGCAGGCGCCACAGGGAGGAAATAACAGAACGTTCAGACATGCGTACCCGTAAAGGTCGAAAACGGCGTCGCCACGTGGAAGGGTCACGCGTGGTCGAAGGTGACGCCGGGGTCCCGGCGAGCAGCCTTACAGGATATCGTCAGGTTTCGTTTTATTTCAAGCCCCGAATGCGCGCTGTCCGGCGTGTCCGCAACTCGGGGGACGCTCTGGGGATCGTGTTCGGCCATTTTCACCCAAACACTCGAAGTCCACCGGTCCGATGTGGTTGGCTACCGTCATGACCGCTCTGCTCCCCCAGCCTCGTTCAATCAGCCAGCCGGACGCCGGGAGCTACACGCTCACCGATTCGACCCGCATTGCCGCGGATCCCGCGCTGAGGGATGCGGCGCGCTGGCTGCAGCAGGTGCTCCGCCCAGCGACCGGCCTGGATCTGGACTCGGCCGACGCGAACGGCAGCGCTGACTCTTCGGATCACGGAGTTGTGTTCCGTCACGACACCGCGCTGGGGGCCGAGGCGTATCGTCTGCGGGTGTCCGATTCGGGGGTGGCGATCGACGCGGGGGGCCCGGCCGGCGCGTTCTATGGCGCACAGGTGCTGCGTCAGCTGCTCCCGGTGGCCGCCTACCGTACCGCGGTCATTGCGCCGGACACCGAGTGGCTGCTGCCCGCGGTAAGCATCGAGGACGCCCCCACGTTCGGCTGGCGCGGGGTGATGCTGGATGTGGCCCGTCACTTTATGCCCAAGGCCGATGTGCTGCGGTTCATCGATCTGATGGCGCTGCACCGGCTCAACGTGCTGCACCTGCACCTCACCGAGGATCAGGGCTGGCGGATCGAGATTCGCCGCTACCCGAAGCTCACCGAGGTGGGGGCGTGGCGGCGCGAGTCGCAGCGGGGCCCGGT
The DNA here is from genome assembly GCF_003667565.1 of Mycetocola tolaasinivorans. Taxonomy (GTDB): domain Bacteria; phylum Actinomycetota; class Actinomycetes; order Actinomycetales; family Microbacteriaceae; genus Mycetocola; species Mycetocola tolaasinivorans. The sequence goes on along the minus strand of NZ_RCUX01000002.1, from coordinate 124,458 downwards.
TCGGGATGCCCCGGGAGATGGCCGCCCGCACGGCGGCTTTTACACGCAGGATGATATCCGTGAGATTGTGGCCTACGCGGATGCCCGGCACATCAGCGTGGTTCCGGAAATCGACCTTCCCGGGCACTCCCAGGCGGCGATCGCCGCGTATCCGGAGCTCGGTATCGGGGTGGACGCCTCCGGCCGCGGCGGCCCGGACCTGGAGGTCTTCACCCGCTGGGGCATCAACCCCAATGTGCTCAACACCGAGGATTCCACCGTCGAGTTTTTCCGCAACGTGCTCGACGAGGTGATGGATCTCTTCCCCAGCAGCCACATCGGCATCGGTGGCGATGAGTGCCCCACCGAGCAGTGGGAGGCCGACGCACGCACCCATGAGCTCGTGCGTGAGCGTGGGCTGCCCGACGTGCACGCGCTTCACGGTTGGTTCTTGAACGCGCTCTCGACCCACATCGTTGCCCGCGGTCGGCGACCGTTCGGGTGGGATGAGCTGCTCGAGGGCGACCCGCATCCGGACTCGGTGATTGCCTCCTGGCGCGGAATGACCGGTGCCCGCACCGCGATCCGCCGCGGCTTCCCGGTGGTCTCCTGCCCGGATGAGCAGGTGTACCTGGACTACCGGCAGTCAGAGATGCCCGAGGAGCCCATCCAGGTGGGCGTGCCGCTGAGCGTCGCCGACGTCTACGCGTTCTCCCCCGTACCGCCGGAGGCCACCCCGGAGCAGGCCGCGCTGATCCTCGGCGGGCAGGCCAACATCTGGACCGAGCATCTGTCGTCCACCCGCGCGGTCGACTATGCGGCATTCCCCCGCCTGTGCGCCCTGGCCGAAACCCTCTGGGGTACCGGCGGCGACCTGACGGAGTTCGAGGGCCGCCTGCGCGAGCATCTCGCGCGCCTGGATGCCCTCGGCGTGGAGTACCGCCCCGAATCCGGCCCCCTGCCGTGGCAGCAGCGCCCGGACGTCCCAGGCCGGCCGAGCACCCGCGCCGAGCGTGCGGCCCACGTCGCCAGCCTGGTGGCAAACATCATGGAGTAGCGGCAGCGTTTATCGAGACCGTCTGAGTTGGCACCTCACGACGAGCTCAGCGAATCACGTCCGGTAAGAACGCTCTCGTTGGGAGTAACCCGAACCTATTTCTTGCTCTTGGTGAAAAAGCCAACGCTAATCAGCACAACCACACCGATAACTGCAATCCAAATGAACGTAGTGGAATCCAAATTTTCTCTCCCTTAGTGAGTGGTGGTGAGCAGATCATTTCTTCACCCGCAATTGACCGTATATAGACTCGTCCTCCAATCACCGCGCACAGCAGGATGGCCGACAGCGGCAAACGCTAAGCCAGTCACAATCGGAGCTGATTCGAGTATGCCGGCTGCAACCCGCATCTCACAACACGGAAAAGCGCACAAAACAGCGGCTGGCAACGATACTCACATCGTTGCCAGCCGCTCATTTCACGCCACGTGCTTAGTGGAAGAAGTGACGCTCTCCGGTGAAGTACATGGTGACGCCGGCGGCCTTCGCGGCGGCGATGACCTCCTCATCCCGGACCGAACCACCGGGCTGAACGACGGCGCGCACGCCGGCCTTCAGCAGCACCTCGAGGCCGTCGGCGAAGGGGAAGAAGGCGTCGGAGGCGGCGACGGATCCGACCGCACGCTCACCGGCACGGTCGACGGCGAGGTGGCAGGAGTCCACGCGGTTGACCTGACCCATGCCCACGCCCACCGAGGCACCGGCGTGAGCGAGCAGGATACCGTTGGACTTCACCGCGCGGCAGGCCTTCCAGGCGAAGCGGAGGTCGGCGAGGGTGTCCTCATCGGCGGGCTCGCCGGTGACGAGGGTCCAGGTGGCGTCCACATCATCGGCACCGAAGCGGTCGGCTTCCTGCACGAGCAGGCCGCCGGAGATCTGCTTGAACTCGCTGGTCTCCGGGGTGAAACCCTCGGGCAGGCGCAGCAGGCGCAGGTTCTTCTTCGTCTTCAGCACCTCGAGGGCCTCGGGCTCGAAGTCAGGAGCAACGAGAACCTCGGTGAAGATCTCCTTGACGGTCTCGGCCATCTTCAGGGTGACCGTGCGGTTGGCGGCGATCACACCACCGAAGGCGGACACCGGGTCGCACTCGTGGGCGCGCTGGTGGGCGCTGGCGATGGCGTCGGGAGCCTTGGGGTTAGCAACCGCGATACCGCAGGGGTTGGCGTGCTTGATGATCGCGACGGCCGGGTTGACGAAGTCGTAGGCGGCGCGCACGGCGGCGTCAGCGTCCACGAAGTTGTTGTAGCTCATCTCCTTGCCGTGCAGCTGCTCGGCCTGGGCGATGCCGTGCCCGCCGGCACGCGAGTAGAGGGCTGCAGCCTGGTGGCTGTTCTCGCCGTAGCGCAGCACACCCTGGCGCTCGGCCTGGATGGTCAGCGTCTCGGCAAACGCGGCCGCGTCATCCGCGTTCGCGGCGAACCAGCCGGCAACGGCGGTGTCATAGGCGGCGGTGTGGGCGAAGGCCTGGGCGGCCAGCTCGCGGCGCAGCGCGAGATCGGTGCCACCGGCGGTGACGGCTTCGATCACGCGGGCGTAGGAGTCCGGGGAGACCACGATTGCGACGTTGGCGTGGTTCTTCGCGGAGGCGCGCACCATCGCGGGTCCACCGATATCGATCTGCTCGACCACGTCATCGCCCACGGCACCGGAGGCCACGGTCTCAACGAACGGGTAGAGGTTGACCACGACGAGCTCAAACGGAGCAACGTTCATTTCGGCGAGCTGCGCCTCGTGGGATTCCAGGCGCAGGTCGGCGAGCAGGCCGGCGTGCACGGCGGGGTGCAGGGTCTTGACGCGGCCGTCGAGGGCTTCGGGGAATCCGGTGACGGCGGCAACGTCGGTCACGGTGTGGCCGGCATCACGGATGGTCTGAGCGGTGGAACCGGTCGAGACGATCTCCACGTTCTGGGCCGCGAGCGCCGCGGCGAGCTCCAGCAGGCCGGTCTTGTCACTGACCGAGATCAGTGCGCGGCGGACGGGGACGTGATCGCGGTTTCGGTACAGGTGTGCATCGTGACGGGGGCCGGCCATGGGTGCTCCTAGTGTTTGGTTGTCTATCGTGCGGATAAATCCAGACCGTCGGCGATGCGCCGAACGGTGTCCACGAGCAGCCGGCGTTCCACCGGTTTGATGCGCTCGTGCAGGCTTTCTTCGGTGTCATCGGCGAGGATCGCGACGCGCTCCTGCACGATGATCGATCCGGTGTCCACGCCGTTATCCACCACGATGATCGACGCCCCGGTCTGGTCGGCACCGGAGGCCAACGCATCGCGCACACCGTGCGCACCGGGGAACTCGGGCAGATAGGCGGGATGCGTGTTGATCAGGTTCGGGGACAGCGCGGAAACCACGTTGTCAGGCACCAGGCGCATCAGGCCGCTGAGGACCACGAGATCCGGGGTGTGCTCACAAATCGCGGCCAGCAGCGCGGTGCCCCACTCCTCGCGCGAGGCGTACTCGCGAAACGGCACCGTGAAGGTGGGGATATCAAACTCGCGGGCGTGCTCCAGACCACTGGCGTCGCGGTCGGCACCGACGGCGATCACGCGCGCCGGATATCCGGGTTCGCGAGTTGCCTCAAGCAGCGCCCGAAGGTTCGAGCCGGTCCCGGAAATCAGCACAACGAGTGAGAGCACCCGATGAGTCTACCGCCACGAAACGCGGGGCAAAAACCACCCGGGGTGCGGGTGCACGCCCGTGCAGCGTTGCGAAAACGCGGTGGCGGTTAGCGGGTGCCGATCCGGTCGGCAAAACCGCTGGTCTGCGCGTTTTCCACGGCGGTGACGGCGCGACCCGAGACGAGACCGGCCAACCCGCCGAGCAGAATCTCGCCCGCAAAAACCAGGCCGACGATCCAGGCGGTGGGCCCCATCTCCGCGAGGCGGCCCGGACCGAATGCCCCAGCCGCAAACCAGGCGAGCAGGCCGAGAATGATTCCGGAAACCACCGCGGATCCGGCCACGGTGATCGCGCCCTCGCCGAGCGAGAGCTCTCCGCTCTCGACCCGGCTACGACGGATCCACAGCCCCGCGAGGAAACCGCAGAGCAGCGGCACGATCAACAGGATCCAGGTGAGCGGGCTCGACGAGGAGGGCAGAATACCGAGCACCGGTACCGCGGGCAGCGGTCCGGCGATGGTGCCGAGCGGCGAAAACACGCTGCCGGCCCCCACAGCGAAGCCCGGGCCGATCAGCCAGGCCGCGGCCCACAGCACGAGCGTGGGCAGGTAGAGCAGCTGCGCGAGGGTGATCACGACACCGCCACCCACCCCGAGTTCGGTGCTCTCGTAGAGGCCGATGATCAGCGGGTAGTTGACGAGCAGCAGGATCGCGACCAGCACCCCGGCCGCGCCGATCAGTGCCCCCGAGGCCAGCGCCCCGGCGCGCAGGGCCGCAAACACCATGGTGTGGCGGGGTTCGCCGAGGCGCTCGGGCAGGGTGTCGAAGGGGATGCGCTCCCCCGCGCGGTAGCGGGCAACCACGAGGCCCAGCGCCATTGACGCGGCAAACACCAGCGGCGGGAAGATGAGCCCGGTCACGCGATCGGTGCTGATGAGTTCGCTGCCCGAGGTGAAGACCACGCCGCAGGAGAGCAGCGCGTAGGTCACGGTACCGGCGATCAGGGCGGTGATCGGATGCCCGGAATCCGCCGAGCGGGTGCCGCTGCGGAACGCCAGCCAGATCACCAGGGCGGTAATCGCGATGGGAGCCAGTGACAGCACAAACGGCGCGCTCGCCCCGGGCAGCCCGAAGGGTGCGACGGTCTCCGGGGAGAGCGTCACGTTCAGGTGAACGCCGTGCCCGAGCAGCCAGAAGTCCACCGAGGTGCGCCAGAACAGCGCCCAAAACTCGGAGAAACCGGTGCCGATGGCCCAGATCAGGGTGGCCGGAACCACGAGGACGCCCACGCTGATGGCGAGGGCGATGAGGGCTTCGAGAGCGGCGAGGAGTGCGACCGGGGTGCGTTTCATGACCCCCTCAGACTAACCCCCTCGCCCGCTCCCGCGCCGAAGGCGAGCCGCGGAAATGCGGAGTACTGCCCGTCTCGCGCCTACCCGATGTAGACGGTGAGGAGGTAGGCGACCCCGCGGGGCACATCCACGGTGATGTCGGCGGTATTCGCTCGGGAGGGCACGTAGACGCTCATGCCGTCTCCCGTGTCCTCGAGGGCGACGGTCTTATCGGCAACCAGGAGGGGGCTGCGGAACAGGGTATCGCCCGACGCGCAGTCCTTCCCTTCCGACCGTGCCGACGGAGATGACTCACCCGAATACCTGAGGGTGATCGAGTATGCGGCGCTGCGCATACACTCGATCTTCCAGGACACGTGCTCATAGTTGAGAGACCCAAACGAGAAGTTCTGCTTTCCCGTCTGCTGCACCTGGAGCAGTACCTCGCCGCCCACCGGGGGAACATAGCCATCGTCCTCGTCGGTGTTCTCGGTGTTGATACCGAGCTCGGATTCAGCGACGGAGGGGAAACGAGCGTTGTGCGCCTCGATCCGGGCCGCCTCACTCATCGCGCATCCGCCGAGGCCAAGCGTAAGAAAACCCAGTGTGAGCGCGCTCAGCGCCCGAAATATCGGTGTTGCACGTTGCTGGTGAATCGACATTGATTACTGCCCCCGAGTCTGGGCACTCTGCCCGCGCTCAGCATAACGTTAGTTATGTACTCGCCGAGGAATGCCCCTCTCGCGGCTAGCCCTCCGCGAGTGCGCGCTCGACGAGGACGCGAACGATCTCCGGGTAGCTGCGGCCGGTCGCCGCCCACATCCGCGGGTACTGCGACTGCGCGGTGAGCCCGGGCAGGGTGTTGATCTCGTTGAAGATCGGACCGTTTTCGTCGAGGAAGAAGTCGATGCGGGCGAGGCCGCGACCACCGAGCACGCGGAAGATGCGGCGGGCCTGATCGGCGAGATCGGCGGCCACCTCCTCGGGCAGGTGCGCGGGCACCGTGAAGTTGGTGCCGCCGCTGGTGTACTTCGCGGCGTAGTCGAAGAAGGGCTGGTTGGGGTCGGCGTCGATCTCCAGCGCCGGCGCTACCTCGAGGGTGCCGTCGGCGTGCTCGAGCAGGCCGAGGTCGATCTCGCGACCCACGATCTCGGTTTCGATCAGCACGGCGTCGCCGCCCTCGGTCGCGAGGGCCAGGGCCTCCGGCAGCTGGGCGGCATCGGTAACCCGGGTGCCCCCGATCGAGGAGCCGCCACGGTTGGGCTTGACGAAGACCGGCAGGGCGATGCCGCGCTCGGCCAGGCGGGCGAGCAGGGCGTCGGTGTCGTCGATCGCCGCGGGCACGTCGGTGGGGTCGAGGCGCAGGCCCGGGGCGATACGAATACCCGCATCGGCCACGACGGTCTTCGCCCACCACTTGTCCATCGCGATGGCGCTCGCGCCCACACCGGCACCCACGTAGCGGATGCCCGCGGTTTCGAGCAGGCCCTGGACGGTGCCGTCCTCACCGCCGACGCCGTGGAAGGCGGGGATCACAACGTCAACATCGCGCAGCAGCGCGAGCACGTCGATCAGGCCGTACACCTCACCGGCGACCCACTCGCCCTCGCGGGTGACGAGCACACTCAGCACCTCGGCACCGAGTTCTTCGAGTGCCGCCACGAGACCGCCGCCGCTCTTCAGCGACACCTCGTGTTCGCCGCTAATGCCGCCCATCAGGACCGCTACGCGGTGGGGGAACGCGGGGTTTTCTGCGGGGGTACTCATGCTGGTGGTGCTCCTCAGTTGATGTAGCGGCGTTTGATGCGGGCGCCAATCCCGCAGTAAATCTCGTGTTCCAGGGTACCCGCCCAGGCGGCCCACTCGGATACCGTGGGTTCGCCCTGGCTACCCGGCCCGAACAGGATCGCGGTGTCGCCCTCAACGACCGCGTCGTCTCCGAGATCCACCATAATCTGGTCCATCGAGATACGCCCGGCCACGCGCCGACGTTTTCCTCCGAGCCACACCTCGGCCTTGCCCGCGGCCGCCCAGGGCAGGCCATCGGCGTAGCCCACGGCGATGAGCGCGAGCGTGGTGTCGCGCTCCAGCGTGTAGGTGTGGGAGTAGGAGACTCCCTCACCCGCGAACGCACGCTTGACCTGCATGACGCGGGCGGTGAGGGTCATCGCGTGGCGCAGGCCAATGCCGGCCTCGTCGATGCCGTAGACCCCGGCGCCGAGGCGCACCATGTTGTAGAGGGCGGGATCGATCAGGCTCACGCCGCTGGAGTTTGCAAGGTGGGTGAACTCGGGGTTGAGCCCCGCGGCCCGCGCGATCGCGATGGCCTCCTGGAGACGATCGGACTGCGCCCGCGTGCGCTCGGCGTCGAGATCGCCGGCGTGCGAGAGGTGCGACCAGATGCCGCGAATCTGCAGGGCACCCTCGGCTTCGAAGCGCGCGGCCTCGGCCACCAGAACGGCCCACTCGGCGGCGACGGTTCCGCCGCGGTTGAGGCCGGTTTCGACCTCGAGGTGTACGTTGACGCCGGTGTCTTCGGCGGCCACCGCGCGCAGGTTTTCCAGGCCCGAAACGCTGATGTCAATGTCGTGGGCGCGGGCGTGCCGGGCGAAGTCCGGCACGTCGTTCAGCCAGGCAAACATCGGGGCTTCCTCGCCGGTGGCGCGCAGCTGCAGTGCCTCGCTCAGCCGGGCAAACCCGAGCAGATCGGCACCGCCCTCGAGCGCGGCCTTCGCCGAGGCCGGGGCACCGTGTCCAAAGGCGTCCGCTTTGACCGCGGCCATGATCTTGCCCTGCGGATAGTGCGCGCGGAACGTCCGGATGTTGTGCCGGATGGCCTCGAGATCCACGATGGCCTCGGCCGCGTACACGGTCGGGATCGCGCGCGCGAAGGCGAGGGTGGGGTCCGCGCCGCCGCCATCCGCATGGGGATGGGTTTCGGCTGCCGCGGGGGAATCGTACGCACTCACCCCCTAAGCGTACGGGGCGTCCATCAGAATCCCCGCATCAACGGCCCGGGACCCCGATTTATCGTCCCCGGGGATGAGGGCGTCGCGGCGTCGGCTCAGATCGGCACCACCCTAGAATCCGTTCGGAGGCGAAGCTAAACTGACGTGAATTGAGGGGTCGGTTTGGTTGCGGGCCCGGAAGGTGAGTCGCAGATGAGTATCTCGCTGTACTACAGCATCACACGGGCGCATCCGATCACCGCGGTGGAGAACGCCGCGATTGAGGAGATCGTGACCCGGCAAAACCTCGAGTTCCCGTTTGACCACGAACTCATCGACTTTGAACCAGACACCCCGCCCACGATCTTCTCCGGCTCCACCGCTCTGCCACTCGACGCCCCAGAGTCCACCACCGCGGCGCTCGCCCACTGGCTGCACGCCTTTACCGAACTCCGCCGTGCCCTCCCGGATGCCGACTGGCAGCTCGAAATGGACGACCTCGACATCCCCTGGAATGACGTTGAGGGCTACTCGCTGCCCGGCCTGTTCGACGGGGAGTAGCGCCTAGCGCGGTGCCGCGTGGCCCGCGGGGTCGGCGAGGATCGGTGCGAACGCGACCTCGGCCGCACCCACCATTGGGAGGCGCGAGCGCAGCTCGGCCCGTTCGATCCGTACCTGGCGGGCGCGGCTGCTCATCGAGCGCACCCGGATCGACTCGGTCAGGCGCTCACGGCCCACGGTGAGGAGCGAGCCGAGGAACCCCGAGAGCACCACCATCTCCGGGTTGAAGAGGTTTACAAAGTTGGAGATGGCCTCGGAGAGGCTGTCGATCTGGCGACGCACCTCGGCGTGCACCGCGGGGTCGCGCGAAATACCCAGCGCCACGTCCAGCTCGTCCTGATCGGCTCGGCGAAGGCCCAGCACCTTCAGCAGACGCGGCAGGTTCACCTCGGTTTCGAGGCAGCCGATCCGCCCACAGTGGCACTGAATACCCGCGCTATTGACCAGCGTATGCCCGAGCTCCCCCGCGTAGCCATCCGTGCCGCGCACCGCGGTGCCGTCGATGATGAGGCCCCCGCCGATTCCCCGCGCACTTCCGTTGAGATACACGAGGTTCTGCACACCGCGGGCGGCACCAAAGTGGGTTTCGGCGAGCGCGCCGAGGCTCGCATCGTTGCCCGCATACACGGGATAGCCGAGCGCGCGCTGCAGCGGCTCGGTGAGGTTTTGGTCGTGCCAGTTCAGCTGCGGGGCGAGGAGCACCCGACCGCTCGCCGAGGCAACGAGGCCGGGAACGGCGATCCCCACCCCCACCACGCGATAGCGGCCGCTGATCTCATGCTGCATGCCCGCGATCACCGACTGCGTGATCTTCACCGTATCGGCCACGCTCGGCACCCGCATCGTGTCATAGCGCACCCGACGGATCACCTCACCGCCGAGCCCCACGAGACCCACCGTGATCGCATCGGAATCCGGGGCCACCGCGATCGCGACGAGGTGCTCATCCGGCATCACCTGCAGGCTCGGGCGGCCCACCCGACCGGTTTCATCCGCGGGTGCCATCTCGACAACGAGCCCCAGCTCGGTGAGTTCGGCGACGAGACCGCCGATGGCGGAACGGGTGAGGCCGGTGAGCCGGGTGAGTTCGGCCCGGCTCACCCCGCCAAGACGGTGCACGAGGGTCATCACCGCGGAGAGGTTGTATCGGCGCAGCTGATCGTTACTCGTGCCACCGCGCAACACCGGCGTCGAGCCGTCTCCCGCGGGCAGTGCACGGCGAGAGAAGGGGGACCCGGAATCGGCCATCGTGCCGGATCCCCCTTCTGCCGTATGGTGCGTCGGGCGGTCGCGGCTAGCGGCCCCCGGCACGTCGTTTGTTAAAGATATCGAATGCCACGGCCAACAGGAGCACCAGACCCTTGATGGTCATCTGCCAGGCGGCATCCACCGAGAGGATGGAGAGACCCATGTTGAGCACACCCATCACCAGGCCACCGATCACCGCACCCACGACGGTACCCACGCCGCCCTGCACCGCGGCACCACCGATGAACACCGCGGCGATCGCATCGAGCTCATAGTTCTGACCGGCCGAGGCCACCGCTCCCCCGGCACGCGCGGTACTCACCACGCCGGCGAGGCCCGCGAGCACACCCATGTTCACGAAGATGAAGAAGTTCACCCAGCGGGTTTTCACACCGCTCATCATGGCCGCGAACAGGTTGCCACCCATCGCGTAAATATGGCGACCAAACACGGTGCGGTTGAGCAGGAACGTGTAGATCAGGATGATCAGCGCGAGGAGGATCAGGATGATCGGCGTGCCGTTGTAGTCGGACAGCAACCAGGTAAACGCGAGGATCGCGAGCGCCGAGATACCGATCTTCAACCAGAACGAGGTCAGCGGTTCGCGCGGCAGATCCAGCTTGCGCAGCGTCGCCCGGCTGCGCACCTGCTGCAGCACCAGCATCGCGGCGGCCAGCGCGCCCAGCACCAGGGTGAGCACATCACGCCCGCCGAGCTCCCCAAACCAGCCGGGCAGCCAGCCCGCACCGATGGCGGTGAACTGCTCGGGCAGGCCGTTAATCGTGCCACCGGTGAGCAGCACGAGGGTGAGCCCACGGAAGATCAGCATGCCCGCGAGGGTCACAATGAACGCGGGTATTCCCACAAACGCCACCCAGAACCCCTGCCAGGCACCCACCAGGGCACCCACCAGGATGGCGAGAATCACGGCGGCCCACCAGGGCAAACCCCACTGGTTCGTGGAGATCGCCGCGATCGCCCCCACCATGGCCACCACCGAACCCACTGAGAGGTCGATATGGCCGGCGATAATCACCATCACCATCCCCACCGCCAGAATGAGCACGTAGGCGTTCTGCTGGATGAGGTTGTTGACGTTTCCGGGGAGCAGCAGCCTGCCCTCGGTCAGGATCTGGAACAGCAGAACGATGATGGCCAGAGCGGCCAGGATGCCGTACTGGCGCAGGTTCACCCGGAACCTGGGCAGTCGGCGGCGGGCCGGTTGCTGGCCGGCCGGTGTCGTTGTACTCACAGTGCGGAGTCCTTTCCTGCGGTCATGACGTACATGACTCTCTGCCGGGCAGCGTCGTCGGTCGTTGTACTCACAGTGCGGAGTCCTTTCCTGCGGTCATGAAGTGCATGAGTCGCTCCTGAGTCGCATCCGCACGGGCCACTTCGCCGGTGAGAACGCCCTCGGAGATGGCGTAGATTCGGTCGGAAAGACCGATGAGTTCGGGGAGTTCGGAGGAGATCACGATGACCGCCTTACCCTGCGCGGCCAGCTCGTTGATAATGCCGTAGATCTCGTACTTGGCACCCACGTCGATACCGCGGGTGGGTTCGTCCAGGATCAGCACGTCGGGGCCCGAGAAGATCCACTTCGACAGCACAACCTTTTGCTGGTTTCCGCCCGAGAGCTTCCCGGTGATTGCGCTCACGCTGGGGGCCTTGATGTTCATCTTCGCGCGGTACGAATCGGCCACCTTGTACTCACGGTGCCGATCGATCACGCCGAAGCGCACGAGCTTGGCGAGCGCCGCCGCCGAGACGTTGACCGCGATGTCCCCGATCAGGTTGAGGCCATACTTTTTGCGGTCCTCGGTGGCGTAGGCGAGGCCGTTCCGGATGGCCTCATCCACCGTGCGGGTCTGGATCTCGACGCCGTCCTTGAGCACCGTACCGGAGATGTTGGTGCCGTATGAGCGCCCAAAAATGCTCATCGCCAGCTCCGTCCGCCCGGCACCCATCAGCCCGGCAAAGCCCACAATCTCGCCCGCGCGCACGGTGAAGTTTGCGCCGTCCACCACCAGGCGGGTGGTGTCTACCGGGTGGTACACGCTCCAGTCGCGCACCTCAAAAATAACCTCGCCGATGTTTGCCTCGCGCGGAGGAAACAGGCTACTGAGGTCCCGCCCCACCATCGAACGGATGATGCGGGCCTCGGTGGCGTCGGGCTCCGACATCGAGAACGACTCGATCGTCTCGCCATCCCGAATGATCGTGACGGTATCCGCGATCTGGCGGATCTCCTTGAGCTTGTGGGAAATGATGATCGAGGTGATGCCCTGCTCGCGCAGGTGGTTGATCAGGGTCAACAGGTGCGCCGAGTCCTCATCGTTGAGCGCGGCGGTGGGCTCATCCAGAATGAGGAGCTTCACCTGCTTCGACAGCGCCTTGGCGATCTCCACCAGCTGCTGCTTTCCGACCCCGAGCTCCAGCACGCGGGTCGCCGGGTTCTCATCGAGGCCGACCCGTGCCAGGAGCAGCGCGGCCTCGCGGTTGGTCCTGTTCCAGTCGATCACGCCGCGGGTGGAGATCTCGTTGCCCAGAAAGATATTTTCGGCGATCGAGAGGTAGGGGCTGAGCGCCAGCTCCTGATGGATGATGACGATGCCATCCGCCTCGCTCTCGTTGATCGAGCGATAGCCAACCTGCTCGCCCTCAAAAACGATGTTTCCACCGTAGGTTCCGGCCGGATAGACGCCGCTGAGCACCTTCATCAGCGTCGACTTACCCGCGCCGTTTTCGCCGCAGATCGCGTGCACCTCACCGCGGGTCACCTCGAGGCTCACATTTTTCAGTGCCGTGACACCGTTGAAGTTCTTGACGATATTGTCCATTCGAAGAATGGGGGTGTTGTTCATGTTGTGCCTTCGTGTTCGGGCTGAATCACGGGGTCCGTGCCCGGCCTACTGCACGGCCGGGCACGGACCACCAGGGGTGCGGCCTAGAGGCCGACGTCAGATGCCTTCACGAAGCCCGAGTCCACGAGCTTGGTCTTGACGTCGTCCTTGACCACGATTTCGGGATCCAGCAGGTACGAGGGCACAACCTTCTTGCCGTTGTCGTAGGTCTTGGTGTCGTTGACCTCGACGGTCTTGCCCGCGACGATCTCCTGGATCATGGTGAACACGCGCTTACCGAGGGTGCGGGTGTCCTTCCACACGGTCATGGCCTGCTCACCGGCAAGGATCGCCTTGACGTTTGCCTTATCGGCATCCTGCCCGGTGATCAGCGGGTAGTCCGCACCCGGGGTGTAACCCGCCGACTTGAGCGATGCCTGGATACCGATCGCGAGGCTGTCGTTGGGTGACAGCACCACGTTTACCTTCTTGCCACCGGTGTAGAACGACGACAGGCGGTTGTCCATCTCGGACTGTGCCTTGTCACTCGCCCAGCCCTGGATACCGATCGAGGCCCAGTCGTCATCGCTCTTCGGCGACTTGCCGCTGGGAACCACGAGCTTGCCCTCGTCCACGTAGGGCTTCAGAACGTCCCAGGCACCCGAGAAGAAGAACTTCGCGTTGTTGTCATCGGGGCTTCCGGCGAAGGGCTCGAGGTTGAACGGGCCCGCGGCGTTCTTCAGGTCCAGCTGCTCCTCGATGAAGGTGCCCTGCAGGGTACCGACCTTGTAGTTGTCGAAGGTTGCGTAGTAGTCGACGTTCTCGGTGCCGTTGATGAGGCGGTCGTAGGCGATGACCGTGGCCTTCTGCTTCTTTGCCTCCTCGAGTGCGGGGGCGAGGACCTTACCGTCGATCGCGGCGATCACCAGGATCTTCGATCCGCCGGCGATCTGGTTCTGGATCTGGCTGATCTGCTGGTCGGTCTTGTTGTCCGCGTACTGCAGGTCAACCTTGCAGCCAGCGTCCTTGAGTTCCTTCTGCAGCTGCTCACCGTCGTTGATCCAGCGCTCGAGGCTTCGGGTGGGCATCGAGATACCCACGTTGCAGTCGCCGCTGGCATTGCCGCCACCGGCACCGCCACCGTTGTCGCTGCTCGAACAGGCGGCGAGGCTGAGTGCCAGTACACCGGCCGCGGAAACCGCGAGCATCTTTCGGGTCTTGGTCATTGTGATTGCTTTCCTCTCTGAATGCGATTGCCCCACCGGCGGCCGTGGGCACCAGGGCCCGAGGGTACGGAGCGTGAGCAGGAAGGGTGTCGAGGGGATCCGCGGTGATCCTCTTCGCCTGCCCGCCACCCGAAACCCGGGATGACGATGGGATGACGTCCACCCAGCGCAGGTGCACTTTGTAGACGCAAACAACATATAGCGGCGATTTTGCCGCTGCAATACCCCCGGACGGGGGACTCAGGAGGTTTTGTGTGTCGAGTTAGTTGCGATGCACCCCAAATTGGGGATAGGTGATTCTAATATTAAATCCCTGGTCAAAGACCTAAATGCGCACGCTTGTCGGTTCTCGCACACCCGAAAAACTTTCGGCAATTTGTAGTTTCCGTGGCACTAATATTTTCTCAAAAAACAGCACCCCGTCTCCTTTCGGTGACGGGGTGCTGTCCTATCGTGTCCGCGCGCGGACCTGCCGGTTACAGACCGGCGATGATCTCGCGCATCAGGTTCGCGGCCTCGGCATGCGAGGCCGTGTCTTGCCCGTCCTTACAGACCGGCGATGATCTCGCGCATCAGGTTCGCGGCCTCGGACGGAGTCTTTCCGACCTTGACTCCGGCGGCCTCGAGGGCCTCCTTCTTTGCCTGGGCGGTTCCGGCCGAGCCGGAGACGATGGCGCCGGCGTGGCCCATGGTCTTACCCTCGGGGGCGGTGAAGCCCGCGACGTAGCCGACGACGGGCTTGGTGACGTGTGCCTTGATGTAGTCGGCTGCACGCTCCTCGGCGTCTCCACCGATCTCGCCGATCATGACGATCGCCTTGGTGTCGGGGTCGGCCTCGAATGCGGCGAGGGCGTCGATGTGGGTGGTGCCGATGATGGGGTCTCCACCGATACCGATGGCGGTCGAGAAGCCGATTTCGCGCAGCTCGTACATCATCTGGTAGGTGAGGGTTCCGGACTTGGAAACCAGTCCGATCGGGCCGGTGCCGGCGATCGAGGCCGGGGTGATGCCGACGAGGGCCTCTCCCGGGGTGATGATGCCGGGGCAGTTCGGGCCGATGATGCGGGTCTTGTTGCCCTTTTCCTGGGCGTAGGCCCAGACCTCGGCGGAGTCGCCGACGGGGATTCCCTCGGTGATGATGACGAGCAGCGGGATCTCGGCGTCGATGGCCTCGATTGCGGCGTCCTTCGCGAATGCCGGCGGCACGAACGCGATGGAGACGTCTGCTCCGGTGGTTTCGATGGCCTCGACCACGCTGCCGAACACCGGGAGGGTGATGTCACCGTGGGTGACGGTGGTGCCGGCCTTGCGGGCGTTGACGCCACCGACGATGTTGGTGCCTGCGGCGAGCATCAGGGCGGTGTGCTTGGAGGCTTCGCCGCCGGTGATGCCCTGGACGATGACCTTGGAGTCCTTGTTTACAAAGATCGACATGTTCCGGTCCCTACTACTTCGATGCCAGCTCGGCGGCCTTGGCGGCGCCCTCGTCCATGGAGCCCGCGATGGTGATCAGCGGGTGGTTTGCGGCGGCGAGGATCGCGCGACCCTCGTCCACCTTGTTGCCGTCCAGGCGCACAACGAGCGGCTTGGAGGCGGTGTCGCCGAGGATTTCGAGGGCCTTGACGATGCCGTTTGCGACGGCGTCACAGGCGGTGATTCCACCGAAGACGTTGACGAAAACCGACTTCACCTGGCTGTCGCCGAGGATGACGTCGAGGCCGTTGGCCATGACCTCGGCGGAGGCTCCACCACCGATGTCGAGGAAGTTGGCGGGCTTGACGCCGCCGAAGTTCTCTCCGGCGTAGGCGACGACGTCGAGGGTCGACATCACGAGGCCGGCACCGTTACCGATGATTCCGACCTCACCGTCGAGCTTGACGTAGTTGAGGTCCGACTCCTTGGCCTTGAGCTCGAGCGGGTCGGTGGTGGCGCTGTCGGCGAGTGCCGCGTGCTCGGGGTGACGGAACTCAGCGTTCTCGTCGATCGAGACCTTACCGTCGAGGGCGACGATGTCGCCGGCCTCGGTGAGGACGAGCGGGTTGACCTCCACCAGGGTGGCATCCTCGCCCGCGTACACCTCGTACAGCTTGACGAAGACGTCGGCAACCTTGTCGACGAGGTCGCCGGTGAATCCGCCGGCGATCGCGATCTCGCGCGCCTTTGCGGCGTCGATGCCGGTGCGCGGGTTGACCTCGATACGGGCCAGGGCTTCGGGCTTCTCGACGGCGAGCTGCTCGATTTCCATGCCGCCCTCGACACTGGCGAGCGACAGGTAGGAGCGGTTAGCGCGGTCCAGCAGCACGGAGAAGTAGAACTCGCGGGCGATCTGTGCGCCCTGCGCGACCATGACGCGCTTGACCTCGTGGCCCTTGATGTCGAGGCCCAGGATGGCCTGTGCGGCCTCGAATGCCTCGTCGGGGGTCTTGGCGACCTTTACGCCGCCCGCCTTTCCGCGCCCGCCGACCTTAACCTGTGCCTTGACAACAACAACGCCACCGATTTTCTCGGCGGCGGCGCGTACGTCTTCGGGGGTGTCCGCGATGATACCGGCAAGGACCGGTACCCCGTATTTCTCGAACAGGTCTCGGGCCTGATACTCGTAAAGATCCACGTGTGGTTCCAATCCGCAATGAGGTTTTGGGAGAAAAGTACGTACCCGACGCCTCGCTTGTAACTCGACGTCAAGATACCCACCTAAGACTCTACCCCCTGCCCCCGCTGCAGGTCACCCGTGTACCCCGCAGACACTCAGGTTCTGGGTGAACAGACGGTATTGCACGCGGTTAGGTGCGGGCTTTGAAGTAGCGGAAGAGGTGTTTTTCTCGGGTGGTGAGCGCCCCGGTGATCACACCCAGCAGGAGGGCGGGCACAAGGGTGAGGCAGACGCGGGCCGAGAGTCCGCGCAGCGCGGCGGGATCGAGGGTGCCGGGGAGCCCGGTCACCAGCATGACCGTGGCTGCTGTGACCAGGACCGAAACCAGCGCCGGCACCAGGGCCTCCCCCAGCAGGATCAGAGTTTGCGTGGCGGGGGTGACCCCGCTGTGGCGGGCGGAGGCGAGCTCGAGGCGGCGCATGCGCACCATGGCGAAGCCGATCACGACTCCGGCAAGACCCGCGATTGGGGCGGCAAACTCGGTGATCCGCTCGACGAAGAGACGCTCACCGGGGAAACTCTGCCCGAGCCGGGAGTTGAGCTGGCTGAGCTGTGGACGCGTCTGCGCATCGCCATCGCTGATGAGGGTGGAGCGCAGGTGTGCGGCCACCGGCTCAGCCTGCGGCCACACCTCGATCCAGCACTCATCGAACGGCGTTCCGCGGTCCGAGACCGGCGCGAGTACCGTGTAGCCGAGCCCGGGCTTGCGTCCGTCGTCGGGGAAGGGGAATACCGCGCGCACCGGAATGGAATCTGCGGCCGTGTGAATCGTGCCCCCCGGCGTCGCGGCCGAGGGCGTTGGCCACCTGATCCGAGAGGACTATGCCCGGCCCCGGCGCGGCTCCGGTATCGCTCCCCGCCGCGGTCAGGAGCTGAATGAACCCCTCGGTGACATCGCGCTGCGGGATTGAGTGCCCCGGAAGCGCCGCCGGGCGCATCCCCGCCGGGTTTTCCCGCAGGGCACCCGCGTGGTTGACGTTGGGCAGGGTCTTCAGCGCCTCGCAGCGTGCGGCGTCGATCTGCCCGGGTGCCTGAAACGTGAGGATCGAGGCACCGGAGCGGCGATAGGTATCGGCATCACCCAGCACGCGTGAGACCGCTCCCAGCTCGGCGAGGCACAACCCGATCAGGATCACGCTACACAGCAGGGTAAACAGGAGCGCGCGGGAGGTTCCGGTGTACACATCCCGTGAAATCTCACCCAGGAGTGCGCCGGGCCGCATCCCGGTGCCGCGCGTTCGCTCGCGTGGGGTTGGCTCAGGCGGGGGCTTCGATCCGGAGCCGTTCTCATCGGCCCTCATGTGGTCACGCTCAGATCGATGTGGTCGGTGCAGGCGTCGCGCGTGGCGGAATCATGGGTGGCCACCACCACGATGCTGCCCGCCCGCGAGAGTACGCCGAGGGTCGCGTTGACGGTGTCCGCGGTGCGCCGATCCAGCTGGGCGGTGGGTTCGTCAACGAGGAAGAGGTCTGGTCCGGTTGCCATTCCGCGGGCGAGCATGAGTCGCTGGGCTTCGCCACCGGAGAGCGCGCTGAAGGGGCGGTCGGCCACGTGTGCGAGGCCGAATAGCTCGAGGTGATCGTGTGCCGTGCGCTCGGCGTCTCGTCTCCCGAGCCCGTGTGCGATCAGGGGCAGCACGACGTGGTCCAGGGCGTTTCGTCTCGCGACCCCGTGCGGGTTTTGAAACACCCAGCCGGTGCGGGTGATGCCCTCGCGCACCACGCATCCGGCGCTCGGTTCCTCCCATCCGGCGAGGATGCTCAGAAGCGTGCTCTTTCCCGAACCCGAGGGGCCCGAGAGCGCGTAGACGTGGTGTGGCAGCAGCTCGCGGTTGAGGGCGGTGAAGAGTGGCGCGCCTCCGGGAAATGCGTGCCCGACGTTCTCGAGCACTACCCGCATGCGGCTGCCGGATCGGGGGTGAGGTCGAGCGCCCGCGGAGGGGTAACACCGTCAGCGAATCGCAAGAATGATTGCCCGAGCTGTGATCCGAGAAGGCTCACCCGGTAGAGCTCGCCCTCGGAGCTCACGCAGGCGGTGGAACTCTCGACGGCGTAGAGCGCGGAGGGTGCGGTCACCCAGGCGGTGACCGGGTCGGCCAGCACAAAGCGGGCACCGACCGTGCGGATGGAGCCGGCACCGGCACTCTGATCTGCGGGGATGCGCTCTCCCGCAATAATGGCGGCGAGCGCGTCGGGATCGGTCACGGCGCCCGTGGCGGCGTCGATGGGATACCGCTGCCCGTTAACCTCGACCAGCCGGGTACCCTCCACCGGGTTTTCCGGCAGGGCACTCAGGCTCACGGCGGCGAGGGTATCGGGCAGCGCGATGATCGTTCGGCCCTCCTCTGCCTGCTCTCCCACGCCCAGCGGGCAGCCGGTCGCTCCGGCCGGGCCGGGCGAGAGCCAGGCGATGTTCGCCTGCGCGATGGTGGCGGGATCCGCGGGGGTCACGCCGGCCTTTTTGAGGAGCGCGCCCGTAGCGCTCAGGAGGGCCGAATCGACGCCACCCCGATCGGAGACGGAGTGCCCGAGTTCGCGCAGCTCCGCGCGCAACGCGAGCACATCGGCACCGGTATCGCCCTGGACGAGGTCTCGCCAGGGCGGCTGAGCGCCACCGAGGGCAACCGCGGAGACACCATCGATCGCAAACGGTACGCTTCCGCGAGTAACATCCGTTCCCGGTGTGCAGGTGAGCGCGGTGATGCGCCCGGAGACCGGGGCGCGCAGCGCCCGCTGAGCGCCGCCGGTGATACTGAGTTCGGCAGCACGGGAGTCATCGAAACTGCGCTCGCTCAGTACCGACTGGGTGAGAGCGTCCGCCGGACGAAGCGCCTCGGGAACCTCGCCCTCGGTCAGCAGCACGCCGGCAATCACACCGCCGCTCGCGAGGGCAACGGCACCGAGTATCCCGAGGGTGGGACGAAACCACCCACGCTTCGCACCCGTACGGTCACCGGAGGATCGCACTAGTACTCCATCCCGAGGGGGTTGGACAGACACTCACCGGCCACCATGTCCGTGTCGGAGAACGGGAACTCGCCGTAAAAAAAGTCCCGCTCATAGTCCTTCGCGCTGTATCCGGGCTCCACGATGCCCCTGTCTACGAGACACTGCGCCACTATCGTAAACTCATCCAGGTTGTCCGGGTTGCGCTTCCCCTGCCAGTAGAGGAAGTCCACGTAAATGCCCAACTCGCGCTCACACTCTTCCAAAACCTTGCCCTGAGTCTCCGGGGCCACACCGCGTTCGTCGGAGCGGGTCTCTCCCCCTCCCCGCTCATCAAACGTAATTGTTACCCCTCCGGCAGCCAGACATCCGATAAGTGGTTCTCTCGAAGCGATAAGCTCCTGCTCCGTCACGACACCATCCGCAAGAATCTGACGCTCAAGATCCGTCACCGCCTCGTTCCACCCGGCCCGGAACGCTTCAGCGCACGGCCCAGAAAAATCCGTACCTCGATCGGCGATCTTCAGGGTCTTATCCGGGGCCATTGCGGCACATCCCGCGAGTACAAACACAATCAGGACTACGGCAGCAGCCCACAGCGGTTTCCTCCGGCTCTCGATTCTGGCGCGCACTAGTACTCCACCCCGAGCGGGTTGGACAGGCACTCGCCAGCCACCATGTCGGTCGCAGGGAACGGGAATTCGCCCTCAAAGTCCCGCTCATAGTCCTGAGCGCTATAACCGGGCGCCACGATGCCCTTGTCTACGAGACACTTGGCAACGATTGTGGGCTCGTCCAGGTTTTCCGGGTTGCGCTTCACCTGCCAGTAGAGAAGGTCTACCTCGACGCCCACTTCTTCATCGCAGCTGCCGAAAATCTCGGCTTGCTCCTCCGGCTTCACGCCGCGCTCGTCAGAACGCGTCGTCGATCCTCCCCGCTCGTTAAACGTGATACTCACCCCGCGGGCGGCCAGGCACTCGATAAGAGGCTCTCGTGAGGCAATCAGTTCCTGGTCCGTAACGACCCCGTCCGCAAGAATTTGGCGTTGGAGGTCCGTCACCGCCTCGTTCCACCCGGCCCGGAACTCCTCACCCCACGTACCAGTGAAGTCCGTGCCAGAGGCATCAGCCTTGCTAACCGACATTCGACCATTTGCGCCCGAACCGCACCCGCTCAGGGTTATGGCAAGAACCATCGCTCCCACAACACCGGGGGCTTTCCGCACTCTCACGTTTGCTCCAAACTCTGGGCTGGGAAGACGGGCGGGCTCGACATTATTGCCGAGCCAGCCCGCGGTACCACCTAAGCCCACACCCGTGCTCCGTAGCCCGTGGCGTTCGCCCAGCACACAAGTTGGCGGGAAATGTATCCTCTTCCAGCCCGGGGAGCATGTTCGACCCCGTGGTAGTGATCGACCGATGCATGACCGTCCTGCACGTGTCGTTTTTTACGCTCCACCACCCCAGGTTGGAGATACGGCAGCTGGCGGCCTCGGCCGGTGCTGGTTGACTAATCTGGATTCCCACCAGGGTGGTCGCGCTCAGGGCGGCCCCCACAAGAATCGTCGCGAGCTTTCTCATTTTTCCTCCATTGGAAATGGACGGCAATCGTTGCCGTCAGTTTCCAGTCAAAAGAAAAAACCAACGAAATCTCGAAAATCTGTCGCGAATTGCACGTCGCGTTGGCATGCGTTTAAACGTGCTTTCACGAGCCTCCCGGGGCCATTGTCACCTAAGGATCACGAGCGAGGCCGATTCTGTGTTCCAGTTTGGCACATGGCGATGCCCTTTTTGTGAGGTGTGGTTTCGCGTCAAAACGACGGCACCGACGACACAAAATGACACCTGATATTCAGCCCAGCTACCGGTTTTTCGGCGATTATGCCCGAAGCTCAGACCGACCCGCGTCGCATTGGGTCTGTGACTCCTAGCGCGATCAAAATTGCCACATTCAATTCACCATGGTGCCCACACAACGCGCTTTCTAGTCTTAAAGAACGATACGCAACGTATCAAAACGTCCGCGAGACGGCATCGTCTCGCGACGTCACACCTCCAGGGGGAATCGTGAAAAACTCAAGTTACTCACCGTCGGATTGACGCTGGCTGGGCTCGTGCCCATCGGAGCGGGTATCCCCGCCTCCGCACACGCCGCACCGGCCCAAACATCCGTCCGAGCCGCCGTGGGCGCCACCTCGCTTTCATGCCAGGTTCCCGGCGAAAAGCCCGTCGCCCAGACGGAGCTCGCGCTCAGCACCGAGCCCGAGAAAATGCTCGATGCACACGGCGTTGCCGCGAAGGCCTACGCCGGGTTCTATACCGATCAAGCGATCGCGACCGACGGCACCAGCACCTATGTGGCCTTCTACGCCGCCGATAAGAAACTCACCGTGGGCTCGCGCACCGGTGACACCGGCCCCTGGGCCTTCGTCACCCTGCAGAACGGGGCGGACGAAACGGAAACGCTGAAGGGTGATACCCACAACAACATCGCCATGTCGATGGCACCGGATGGCACCGGATGGCACCCTGCACATCATCGCGAACGTCCACTCCTCGGAGATGCGGTACTGGTACTCGGTGTCCGCATCGGATCCGCTGAACTTCGCGTTTGCAAAGAGCATGGTCGTTCCGCCGCAGTACAACGACAAGGGGGCGCGTTCCGACATTGAGGGATACGTCACCTATCCCGACTTCTTCACCGGCAACGATGGCGTATTCCGCCTGAAGTGGCGCCAGGGCTGGTCAAACGTCGGCCAGATATACGTCTACGAATACGACTCCGCAACCACGAGCTGGTCTAACCCGCTCGGCCGTCAGCCCGTCCGGAATGGTTGGGTGACGGATGAATACCGTTCGCCGTATCCCGACCGCATCGAGTACAACCCGGCCGACGACTTCTACTACATGTCGTACACCTGGAGGACTCGAAGCAGCGTCGCGGCGCTCACCACGATCAACCTCATCCGCACCAAGGACTTCAAGAGCTGGACCTCCGCGGCGGGTACGCCCCTCCCTCCCCCGTACAGTTCAACAACCCCGACGCCATGGTCGAGGACATTCCAGAAAACTCGGGCCTGCACAACTCGAACGTAAAGACCGGGTTCGACAGTGCCGGAAAGCCTACCGTTACCTACACGCGCGATATCGAATCCGGCACGGCTCTGAGCGTGGCCCGGTTAAATCCCGGAGGTAATGACTGGACCCTCAGCACGCTCAACCCATGGACCGGCAACACCAACTATGACGAGCCGACCAAGCTCACCGAGCTTCTCCTCAATTCGGGCACGACCGCTTCCGGTTCAAAACTCAACATCGGCCACTACTGCAAGGGCCAGATCCGCGAGCTCGCCATTGATGATGGCGATGCTGCGGGGTCTTTCGACCTGGTTTCGAACGCGCTAAAGGCCACCGACAGGCTGCCCGCATCGCTGACAAAAACGGAGTTCCCCGGAAGCAGCTACAACATCATCTACCGTACGGCAACCACGAAGTGGGCCCGAGGAACGGCCATGATGAAGTGGGAGGCCGGCGCCATGATCGCGAACAATGCCGAGCCGCAGCCCGGCAGCTATCCGGCCGAAGGCTCCACCCTCTAGTTCGCCACTACCGGCGAAAAACCCGGCGGGAAAAAGGAACTCGAGCTCAACGGACAGCCCGAGAAGTTACTCGACGCCAATGGTGTCGAGGCGAAGAGCTTCGCCGGTTTCTTCACCGATCAGGCAGTAGCCACTCGGGGAGACTCCACCTACGTGGCCTTCTATGCCGCCGACCGGACCCTGACCGTTGCACAGCGCACGGGAAACAGCGGCCCCTGGACCTTTAACACCCCGCGCGATGGCGCGGGTAATCAGGTGAAGCTGTCCGGTGATACTCGGAACAACATCGCGATGTCCATTGACTCAATCGGTCAACTGCACATCATCGCGAACGTCAATATTTCCGCGATGAACTACTGGCGCTCCGCCTCTCCCACCGACCCGACAAACCTGAAGTTTGCGAACAGCCTCGTCATCCCGGTTCAGGTGAACAAGAACGGGGAACGCACCGATGGTGAGGGCTTCGTTTCCTTCCCGCGTTTCCTGACCGATCAAAACGGTGTGCTTCGTTTGAACTTCCGCTCGGGTTGGACCAACGCCAGCATGATGTTCTCTTATGAGTTCAACGCCGACACGGGCCGCTGGCACAACCCCGTGGGTGTGGGTACCCCCGTGCTGAACGGTTGGGGCTCGGGAGGAAACCCGAACCACGGCGTCTTTACTGACGAGTTCCGCTACAACCCCGCTGACGGCCACTACTACCTGTCCTACACGTGGCAGCGAAACGGTACCGTGGCTTCGGCGCACACGGTGAACATGATCCGCACACAGGACTTCACGACGTGGTCCACCGCGCTCGGCGAGCCGATCACCATGCCCGCGCTGCACAGCACCGATGCCGCGATCGTCGCTCCGGTTCCGACAAACTCCGGGCTCCTGAACTCGAACATCAAGACGGGATTCGATAACACTGGCAAGCCCACCGTTATTTATACCCACGATTTCGAAAAAAAGACGGCCATCAGTGTCGCCCGAATCGATGAGAAGAACACGGGTTGGAACATCAGCACGCTGACCCCGTGGAACGAACGAATCGATCTCACCAACCCGAACAACTTCACCAAGCTCCTGCTGGGTTCGGGTACCACCCACAAGATGCCGAATCTCACCGTATCCTATGCCTACCAGAACGAGGTTCGCGAGCTCACCATCGGTGACGGCACCGAGATCGGAAGCTCGATGCTCATCTCCGACCGGGCAAAGCTCGTTGGGGTCATGCCCGAGTCCCTCATGAAAACTGAGTTCCCGAACGCCGCGTATCGAATCACCTCGCGCACGGCGACTTCGGACTCGGATACCGGAACCATCATCCTCAGGTGGGAAGCCGGGGCGATGATCGCCGACGGTTCCGAGCCTAATCCGAAGAACTATCCGCAGGAAGGCTCGACCCTGTTGTTCTCGGTGGCGAAGAAATAGCGGCCGCCTCAGCCTAGGCAGAACGAACAACCACGCGGGGTGTGGTGCCCAAGAACCGGGCACCATACCCCGCGTGCGTGTACCCCTAGATCTTCTCGATCGGCGCGATCTTGATCAGGAGCTTCTTGGGGCCCGCGGCGTCAAAGATAACGTGGGCGATGCGCTTGGCACCCTCGCCGGTGACCTGCTGCACGCGGCCCTCGCCGAAATCGACGTGGGTGATGCGGTCGCCCGGTACAAGCTCAAGCGTCGAGTTGTCGCGCACCTGGTTTGTGACCTGGTTGGGCCAGGCCTTCTTCTCCGGGCGGGGCAGCGCCGGAGGCTGATCCGAGCCGCCGCCATAACCGCCGCGGCCGTTCGAGAAGCCACGCCGACCGGTGGAGTTGAGCGCACGCGACTGCTGCCCGCCCCGGGAGTTGACCATGCCGGGCGACTGCCGCCACTCGATCAGCTCGGCCGGAATCTCCTGCAGGTAGCGCGACGGCATCGCGACGGCCGTCTCGCCGAACTGCGCGCGGGTCATCGCGAGCGAGAGGAACAGGCGCTTACGCGCACGGGTGATGCCCACATAGAACAGGCGACGCTCCTCGGCTGGGCCGCCGGGCTCGTTCGCCGACATCTTGTGCGGCAGCAAATCCTCCTCGATACCGGTGAGGAACACGGCCTCATACTCGAGGCCCTTCGCGGTGTGCAGGGTCATCAGAGAGACGGTACCGGAGGTGTCGTCCAGGTCGTCGGCCGCGGCCACGAGCGACACCTCGGTGAGGAAGTCGATCAGGGTGCCGTCGGGGTTGTTCTTCTCGAACTCCTTGGTCACGGCCTGGAGCTCCTCGATGTTCTCCGCGCGCGCCTCATCCTGAGGATCGCGCGAGTTACGCAGGGTTTCGAGCAGACCGCTGCGGGTGACCAGCAGCGTGAGGACGTCGGCCACAACGCCGGTGTCCGCGAGTTCCGCGGCTTCGTCGAGGAGATCGGAGAGAGCGCGGATCGATCCGGTGACCTTGGGGCCGAGCCCCAGGCCCTCAACGTTGCGCATCGCATCACGGAAGGTGAGGCCGTTGGTCTCGGCGAAGGTCGCGAGCTGGGTTTCGGTGGCCGGGCCGATACCGCGCTTCGGGGTGTTCAGGATGCGGCGCAGCGCGAGCTGGTCATCCGGGTTCACCACCGACACCAGGTAGCCGAAGGAGTCACGGATCTCGGCGCGATCGTAGAACTTCGTGCCACCCATGACCCGATACGGCAGGGCCGAGCGGATGAAGATCTCCTCGAGCGCACGGGTCTGCGCGTTGGTGCGGTAGAAGACCGCCATGTCCGAATAGGACATGCCCTCGGAGTGCAGCTTCTCGATCTCATCGGCAACAAACTGCGCCTCATCGTGGCCCGAGTAGCCGGTGAACCCGATGATCTTTTCCCCGGCGCCATCGGCCGACCACAGCTTCTTATCCTTGCGGTCGAAGTTGTTGGAGATCACGGCGTTGGCCGCCGAGAGAATGTTCTGGGTTGAGCGATAGTTCTGCTCGAGCAGCACCACCTTCGCGCCGGGGAAGTCGCGCTCAAACTCGGTGATGTTGCGGATGTCCGCGCCGCGGAAGGCATAGATCGACTGGTCGGAGTCACCTACGACGGTGAGTGAGGCGGCCTCGATGCCGGTCGGGCCCGCGCCCAGCAGGTAGTCGTCCGGTTCGGGCTGCGGTGCACGGGTGAGCTCGCGAATCAGCGAGTACTGCGCGTGGTTGGTGTCCTGATACTCGTCTACCAGAATGTGCCGGAAGCGCTTCTGGTAGGCGGCGGCCACGTGCGGGAACGCGCGGAACAGGTAGACCGTCTGGCCGATGAGGTCGTCAAAGTCGAAGGAATTGGCCCGGGCCAGCTCGCGGGTGTACCGACGGAACAGCTCGACGAACATGCGCTCGGTGGGGTCGCTCATGTTGGCATCGCGCGCATAGGCGTCGACGTCGGTCAGCTCGTTCTTGAGCTTGCTGATCTTGCTCGCAACGTTGCCCGGGGTGAGCCCCAGAACGTCTGCCTGTAGCTCCTTGATCAGGCGCTTAATCAGCACCTTGGTGTCGGAGGAGTCGTAGATGGTGAAGTTCTTCTTGAACCCGAAGTGCTCGGCCTCGCGGCGCAGAATGCGCACGCAGGCGGAGTGGAACGTGGAGATCCACATGCCCTCGGCCGCGCCACCCAGCTGCTCCTCAACGCGCTCGCGCATCTCGGCGGCGGCCTTATTGGTGAAGGTGATCGCGAGGATCTGGCTGGGCCAGGCCTCGCGACCTCGGATGAGCCCGGCGATGCGCTGCGTCAGGACGCGGGTCTTTCCCGAACCGGCACCGGCCACGATGAGCAGTGCCGGACCGCGATAGGTCACGGCCTCGAGCTGCTGCGGGTTCAGGCCGTGCGTGGTGGGGTCCTCCCCCGCGGGCAGGTCGTGCCCGAACTGCACCGAGCGCTGCGAAGAGCCGCTCTCGAACCCCGGCCCTGTTCCGGGCGGGGCGATACGCACGACCGCGGGCTCGTTGGCGGATGGGGAGGATTCGGAAGGCTGCACCATGGTGCTTCCAGTCTAGGCCGCGCCACCGACACCGCGGGGCGAGACACCCGCGATCATGCAGGTGCGTCGGGTGCCTCGCTCGGAGGCGGCGAAATCAGTGCTCGGCACCGCCGTGGTGCGCCCAGAACTCGGCGCGCGCCTCATAGGCGAGATCGGGCTGATCGGCAAAAACACCGTCGACCCCGGTCTCCAGGATCTGGCGGAACTCACGACGCCAGTCACCGTGGTGCTCCGGTCCGCCATGTCCGCGATTTTCCGGAATCAGGAAGTAGTTTTCGGGTCGCAGGGTCCACGTGTAGACCAGCAGGCCGGCCGCATGGGCAGCCGCTACCCGGGCCGCACCGAGGTCATCCAGCAGGAACGACTTTGCGAGGCTCACGCCGTGAATGCCGGGGGCGAAGGCCGCCAGGGCCTCCGGGGTCGCATAGGAGGCGTACGTGCGAGCATCCTCCCCAAGGGCCGCGATCTCGTCGGCCGGCGATCCCTCCTCATCGATCAGGTAGACGTACTGCGCATTCAGCCCGCGCTCGTGCAGGTCGGTCAATGCGGACAGCTCGAAGCTCTCAACCACCAGCGTTCGCTCGCCCCAGCCGGTGAGCTGCTGCAGGAACAGGTCGTTCATGTTGAAACCGAGGCTGCCAAAATAGGCCGAGTGCTTGATCTCGGCAACCATACCGAGGGGGCGACCGTGGTTTTGCTCCTCCTCACCGACCAGGGCGATGAGGTCCGCGAGGCACAGCACGCGCGAGCGATCATTGAACAGCACGCTGTCGTGACGCAGCTCGGGCAGACGCTCGCGGCAGGTGAGGGTGGCGATCTGCGCCCAGGTAAGGTCCTCGGTGAACCAGCCCTCGTGACGAATACCGTCCACCGTCTTGACCGTGCGGTACTCGGCGAACTCGGGGCGATCCGCGATATCCGTGGTATCGGTGATGTTGTTCTCGTGGCGCAGGACGAGCACGCCATCCCGGCTCACAACGAGATCCGGCTCGACCAGATCAGCACCCAGCTCAAACGCCAGGCGATACGCCTCATCGCTGTGCTCGGGGCGGTATCCGCTGGCACCGCGATGGCCAATAACGACGGGGGTCGGCAGCTCAGTCATGCCCCCAGGCTAACCCCCGCGAGTACGCCGGTGGTGAACACACGCCCGCGTTTACCGTGACTTCACTATTCGGCGGGCACTTCCCAGCGAATTCCGATAGATTATAGGGGTAACGGGCGCACTTACGCCGCACGAAACAGCCACGACACAGACCACCGCGCCCGATTGAGAAACCGAGAGCAGGACCCCAGCATGGCGAGCAACAACCCCGCATTCAGAAACCCCGCGTTCAACAACGGCGGTGCTCAGGCTCAGGCCGGCACCCAGGCCCAGATGAGCGCCGAGCAGCTGCAGCACCTCTACAACCAGCCCGTGGGCGCGGTTGATACCAGCGACCGCATGACGGTGGAAGACACCGTCGTCAAGACCGGTATCTCGTTCGCCATCCTGCTGGTGGGTGCCGTGGTCGGATGGGCCGTTCCCGTTCTGCTCGTCCCCGCCATGATCGTCGGATTCGTTCTGGCCATGGTCAACATCTTCAAGAAGATGCCCTCGGCTCCGCTGGTTCTGGCCTACGCCGCCGCACAGGGAATCTTCCTCGGTGCCCTCTCACTGACCTTCGAGCGCATGCTGCCCGGCATCGTGATGCAGGCCCTCATCGCCACCCTCTCGGTAATCGGTGTGACCCTCGCCCTGTTCGCCAGCGGCAAGGTCCGCGCCTCGAAGAAGGCCACCAAGATCTTCATGGTCGCCATGGTTGGTTACCTGGTGTACTCGCTCGTCAACATGATCCTCATGATGACCGGCGTCGTCACCACCGGCTTCGGCCTGAACAGCATGCCGATCGGTAACACCGGAATCCCGATTGGCGCGATCCTCGGTGTCCTGGTTGTCATCATGGCCGCCTACTCGCTCGTGCTCGACTTCGACTCGATCCAGCGCGGCGTGCAGAACCGTGCCCCGAAGATCTACGCCTGGGCCGGTGCCTTCGGCATCATGGTCACCGTGATCTGGCTGTACACCGAGATCCTGCGCCTCATCGCGATCTTCCGCAGCAACTAGGTCGCACTGCCGCCAGGCTGACACACAAAACGGCCGTCTCCCTCGGGAGGCGGCCGTTTTGTGTCGTTCAGGGTGAGCTACACGCTACACCGTGACCAGCCACTTTCCGAGCACGGCGACCTCGGCGTCCTCGTAGCCCAGGCGCTCGTAGAAGTCGATCACGGCGGTGTTGGTATCGCGCACCATGAGCTGAACCTTGACCGCGCCCGCCTCGGCGAGCCAGCGCTCGGCAGCCTCGATGATGACACGACCGAGACCGCGCCCACGGTCTGCCTCGCGCACGGCCACATAGTAGATCCAGCCACGATGGCCGTCCTCCCCCACCATCGCCGTGGCACGCAGGATTCCGTCCTCTACCAGTCCGAGTACCGAGGATGTTGCTCCGGCAAGCGCGCGTTCGGCGTCGGCCATCGGGTCATTCCAGGGGCGTGTCAGGCCGGCTTCGTGCCAGAGCGCGGCGGCCGCGGGGATCAGATCGGGGGTAATCGGGGCAACGTTCATGAATCCAGCGTAGGGGGCACCGACGGACGGCACCACGCCGGAGCAATTCAGTGCTCGCGCGACTTCGGGACCGGAGGGCACTGGTTCGTGAAACTCACCCCGGAGAGTTTCAGCGCCGCCCAGCTTCCCGACCCCTGCGAGGGCTATGCGAAGCCTATTGGCTGGTAGGGGTTGTGGGGGTGAGAGGGCGGGTTAGGTTGTGGTTTTAATTCACCCGGCCCGCAGAGGGCCGGGTTTTATTTAACCGGGGGTTTCCCCCTCACGAGTCGCCGATGCTGGGGCCCACACCACACGCGAAATCCGCCGGTCCCGTTCGGGGCCGGCGGATTTCGCGTTGCCGCATCGCGCGCTAACTCAACCTACGAGCGGGCGCTCCGCCGCCGGATCATGGCACCGGCGCCGAGCACGAGCAGGGTGAGTGCCAGCGCGGTACCGGCGAGCACATCGCTACTTCCGGTCTGGGCCAGGGGCGAGGTTGCGGGTGTCGCCGACGCACTCGCGTCCGCGGTTCCCGAGGGTGCGGAGGTTCCCGACGGGGTCGAGCTTCCCGAGGGTGCGGCGGTTTCCGACGGCGCAGCCGTCGACGACGGGTCTGCCGAGGGGTCCACCGGGGTCGAGCTGGTCGACGGGCTCGGGCTGCTTGACGGGCTCGAACTGGTCGAGGGAGACGAGCTGGTCGACGGGCTCGGGCTGCTTGACGGGCTCGAACTGGTCGAGGGCGACGAGCTGGTCGACGGAGACGGACTCACGGATGGCTCGGTCTCGGCCGCCAGCACGGTCACCGGGTTACCCGCGACCTCGGCACCGTCCCAGAGCAGCACGAGGCGCTGATCCTCGGCACCCGCGGTTTCCGGGATGGTCACGGTCTCGTCGAACGCGCCGGTGTCATCGGTGTTGATCGTCGCGAGACGGACCACGCCGGCGGGCTGGGGCGGTGCCGCGTCGAAGAGGCGGGCCAGGGCGAAGCGGGCGGCGTTCGGGTGCAGCTCCAGCGCAAAACCGGAGACGTTCGGGGCGAAGCCCGAACCCGCGATCTTTACGGTGCCGCCCTGGCGCAGTTCGCCGGTGATGCTCAGTTTGCCGTGCACGTCGCCCGGGTTGGCGGGCTGGGTCGGCTGGGTGGGCTGCACGACGGTCACGGCCGCAGAGGAGGCGGAGGCTACCGAGCTGCCGATCGCGTTGGTCGCGGTGACCGTGGCGGTGTAGGTGCCGGGGATCAGGTCCGATACCGTCGTGCTGGTGGTGCCCGCTGCCACCGTGAGGGGAGCGCGAGCGGGCTGGTCGTCACCGGAGAGTTGCACGCTGTAGCCGGTGATCGGGCTGCCGCCATCGGCCGGTGCCTGCCAGGAAACCTCGACCGAGGTGCCCGAGACGGTGAGGGTCGGCGCGGCCGGTGCCTCGGGGGCGGTCAGTACCGGGAGGGTTGCCTTATACGCCATGGCGTAGGCGATCTTGCCCGGCTTGTCATCCGAGAACGGCTTGGAGAGCTTGGCGAACTCGCCCTTGTCCACAGCCTTGCCGTCATTCCACTTCTTCAGGGTGCCGAGTTCCGCGCCCGTGAAGGTCCCAGAAATTATGGCCTTCTGCCCGGCGGCAACCTGGGCCTCGCTGATGGTCTTCACAATGGCGAGGGTGCTGTCGGCGCTGGTCGGATCCCACACCGAAAGATCGATGTTGGAGCGCTCGCGCAGCCAGTCACCCCAGAGGAACTCCTGGAACGGAATGGTGCCGGCTGTGTATCCGATGTCGCGGGCGAAGTAGAGCAGGCTGCGGTTCGGGTCGTCCTGGAAGTTCTTCAGGCCAACGCTGGCGGGCAGCTGCTGCGGGGTGATCGGGTTTCCGGCGACGTCCTTCAGCCAGGTCCATCCCTTGGCCTTCATGGTCTCCCAGAAGTCGGTCTCGGTTTCGTCGCTGAGGTTAGCCACCACGCGCAGACGCAGCGCGGTACCGAGGCCCGCACCCGGGGTCTCGGCGAACGAGGTGAGGGTGTGGTGCCCATCGGTGAGGTAGGCAACGCCGCCGGGGCCGATCACCACGGTCTTCATCGCCGCGAGGCTTTCCGGGGTTTCGCTGTTCAGCGGGATGGTGCAGGTGAATGAGGAGGGGTCACCGATGGTGGCACCGACACTCTGGGCGGCGACATCGCCCTGCCCGTTGGCCTCGCACCAGTCGCCGAGGCCCTTGTTCAGGGCGTCCTTGCCCATCGTGTAGCGCCCGACCTTGTAGTAGACCTCGTCGAAACCGACCGAGGGCTGGGTGGGGTGCACATCACCGATGCGCAGGTCGACGAGGTCTCCCGTGGAGGCCTTCAGCAGCTCGGCGGGCGTGGTGATCTGCGACGCGGGTTCGGCGTTGGCGATCACGGGCAGGGCGAGCGGTGCGGCAAGCAGGGCCGCGGCGGCGCTCGTGGCCAGCAGGTGTTTCATGCGGATGCGCGGGAGTGCTCGGGCGCGAGAGTGAGTCTGCACGTGGCTCTTTCGGTTCGGGGAGGAACGGCATCCGATGGACGCCCTCGTTGATCCTTCCCCGCCGGGGTAACCACCCGGAAACGCGTGGGTGAACACGGGGCAAACGCCCCCGAGCGAGGGACGTTCCCTGAACCGCAAACACCCCCGATTCATCAACTCGCCACAAACGACAGTGGCCGCGCTCCCGAGGGAGCGCGGCCATCATCAGTTGGGGATTACTCCCACTCGATGGTCCCCGGCGGCTTGCTGGTGACGTCGAGAACAACGCGGTTAACACCCTCAACCTCGTTGGTAATGCGGTTGGAGATCTTCGCCAGAACGTCGTAGGGCAGGCGGGTCCAGTCGGCCGTCATGGCGTCCTCGGAGCTCACCGGACGCAGCACGATCGGGTGACCGTAGGTGCGGCCATCGCCCTGAACGCCCACGGAGCGAACGTCGGCGAGCAGCACAACCGGGCACTGCCAGATTTCCTGGTCCAGGCCGGCCTCGGTCAGCTCGGCGCGCACGATGGCGTCGGCCTTACGCAGCAGGTCGAGGCGCTCGCGGGTAACCTCACCGACGATGCGGATTCCCAGGCCGGGGCCGGGGAAGGGCTGGCGGCCCACGATAACCTCGGGCAGACCCAGCTCGCGACCAATGGCTCGCACCTCGTCCTTGAACAGGGCGCGCAGCGGCTCGACCAGCTCGAAGGTGAGGTCCTCGGGCAGACCACCCACGTTGTGGTGGCTCTTGATGTTGGCGGTACCGGTACCGCCACCGGACTCCACGACGTCCGGGTACAGGGTGCCCTGAACCAGGAAGCGGATGGGGTCGCCATCCTGCTCGCGAGACTCGGCGATGAGGTCGGCCTGGGCCTTCTCGAAGGTGCGGATGAACTCGCGGCCGATGATCTTGCGCTTGGTCTCGGGGTCGGTCACACCGGCGAGGGCGGTCTCGAACTGCTCAACGGCGTCGATCGTGACCAGGCGCACACCGGTGGCCTTCACGTAGTCTTCCTCAACCTGGCGACGCTCGTCCTGACGCAGCAGACCGTGGTCCACAAACACGCAAACGAGCTGGTCACCGACGGCCTTGTGCACGATCGCGGCGGCAACGGCCGAGTCGACACCACCGGAGAGGCCACAGATGACCTTGCCGGTACCGACCTGAGCCTGGATCTTTGCAACCTGCTCGGCAATGACGTTGCCGGAGTTCCAGTCGCCGGGGATGCCGGCGGCCTTGTGCAGGAAGTTGACCAGGAGGTCCTGACCGTACTCGGAGTGCTTGACCTCGGGGTGCCACTGCACGCCGTAGAGCTTGCGCTCATCATTAGCGAAGGCGGCAACCGGGGTGCCCTCGGTCGAGGCCAGAACCTCGAAACCCTCGGGGGCGCGGGAGACGGAGTCTCCGTGGCTCATCCACACGGTCTGGGCGGCGGGCTGGTCGCCCAGCAGCACGCCCTCGTCCTCGATTGCGACGGCGGTCGAGCCGTACTCGCGGGCACCGGTCTTGGCTACCTCGCCGCCGAGGGCGGTGGCCATGACCTGGAAGCCGTAGCAAATGCCGAAGGTCGGCACGCCGAGCTCGAAGATGGCCGGGTCAAACCCGGGCGCACCCTCCTCGTACACGCTGGACGGGCCACCGGACAGCACGAGGCCGGCCGGGTTCTTGGCGGCCACCTCTGCGGCGGTGATCGAGTGCGGGACCAGCTCGGAGTAAACCCCGGCCTCCCGAACACGACGGGCGATCAGCTGCGCGTACTGCGCACCAAAATCAACAACGAGAACCGGTCGGTTCTCCAGGGACTGCTCGCTAATGGGAAGGCTCCACTTCTGCTTGGTGAGCGTTGGGGGTATTCGCGCCGTTGCGCGAGGAAATCTGTGTGCGGGCCTTGCGGACGATCTGCACTTCAAGGAAGAAGGAGAGGAACGGGATCACGCCGCCGAGGGCCATCAGTACCAGCCAAACGATGCCCCAGCGCATGAGCGACCAGACGCGGAAGATGGACACCAGGTAGACCACGTAGAACCAGCCGTGCACGATCAACAGGCCGAGCGAGATGTTGATCGCTTCGACGGTGCCGTCCGGCACAAGTGCCAGGAACCCGAATGCTCCGCCCATCTCGATCTCCATGCGGAACCACCACTTGAGTAGCACCTCGCCGCAGAGCAGCAGGAGCAGCACACCGGTGATCACCGAGGTGATCTGGTAAAAGCGGAGGGCTCCGGGAATCTTGGGCAGGTCGCGTTCGCGCGGCTGGAGAGGCATACCCCTAGTCTACGCCACACAAACCGGATGCAATCCGGGCCTGCACGCGCGTTTGCGGGCTACTCGAAGGGTGAGGGATCGCCGCGCTTTTCGGCCGCCTCATCCACTTCCTTCTCCCAGGCGTCGCGGGTCAGGCGGTACCAGAGGAACACGGCGAATCCGGCGAAGACCGCCCACTCGATCGCGTAGAAGATGTTGAGCCAGTTGAGTTCAAGCTCCATGACCGGCTTCGGGGCGTCGATCTTGGTGAGGCCATCCGGTGCCTCAAACGAGATGAGGTACGGCAGGTAGACCTCGCCCGCGGGGCCGTCCCAGACGTTGATCAGCGCAGCGACGGACATCTCGTTCAGGAGGAAGGGATCGGGCGTCTTCGCATCGAGGGCCAGCGGGCCCTGCGGCGGCACCAGGCGGCCGGTGAGATCCATCGGGGTGGCCGCGGTGGCGCTGAGGCGATCGACGATGCCCTGCGCATCGGCGCGGGTGGGGGCCCAGCCGAGAGCCACGGCCATCGAGGCTGGCTGCGCGCCATCGACGCGGAAGTGACCGGTGACCCAGAAGCCCTTCACGTCGCCGTTCAGGCGGGTGCCGAGAATCACATAGTCGCCGGGTACGAACTCGCCCGAGAGCGATACCTGCTGCCCCACGATCACATCGTGCAGCGGCTCTCCGGGCTTGATCACGGTCTGCAGCGGCACCATCACCTCGGTGGGGCCGGCCAGGTTCGGGTCCACGGCCACGGCACGGGCGAGCTGCCACTGACCGAGCGCGGCAAACGCACCGGCGATGACCAGTGCGAGCACGAGTACGCCGATCCAGCGCGGCCGCCGCATAACCTGAGCCAGACGGGGATCCCCCGGTGCCAGCACCACATCGCGCAGCTTCTTGCGCTTCGCGGGCTTCTCATCCTCGTGAACCGGCGGCACCCCCGACGGGTTCGGTGCCGGATCGGCGCCGTGGCTGGGGTCCTGGATTCGGGAGGTCATCGAGATCGCGATCTTTCTTCCGGATTGCACGGATGGGATGTGCGCACGGGTTCCGTTCCGCGAAACGCGATTCGAAACGCACGAGGCGCACCCTTCAATGATCGGTTACCCGAAGCGAATCCCGAAATCGAGGCCGGGGAGTGGCCGCCCGTCGGGTCGCGCGCGAGGCCGCCCCACGCTACCACTCGGCGAGCAGCACCCGAAGCCGGCGCGTCCCGATATCCGCGAGCGCGTGCAGAACCTCCCGGTGTTCAGCAGCGTCGTCCAAGAGCAGTCGACGGTTGAGCTCCGCCAGGATTTCCGCGGGGGTTCGCTCGGCTGCCCGAACGAGAAAAATGCGCCCAAAAACGCGCTCATACTCGATGTTGCCTGCACGAATCAGTGCGCGCTCCGCCGAGGCGTGTACCCCGAACTGCTCGGACCGAGACAGATTCGAGCGAGAATCGGATCCCGTCACGCTCGCCCCGATACGCGGATGGTGCGACAGTGCCTCCGCCAGTTCCGCTTCTCCCACCGTATGCATGGTGGCCCAGACCGCCCCACACACGGCATCGGCATCGGCGTATGGCCCCGCGGCCACGATGCGTTCCGTCCAGGCCGGAACCCCCAGAGCAGTGTTGAGGGAATTCCCCAGATCGGGAAATCCCGCGTTATCGGCGGTCATCGGCTGAGCGCCGAGGCGAACGCCCGCACCCGCTCGTGGGCAAAGACCTCCTCGGGGGTTCCGGAAACTCGAATCTCCCCGGCCTCCATGAACACCACCCGGTCGGATACCTCACGGGCAAAACTCATCTCGTGGGTCACAACCACCATGGTGGTTCCGGTCGCGGCCAGTGTGGTCATGATGTCGAGCACCTCTCCCACCAGCTCGGGATCGAGCGCCGAGGTGGGCTCATCAAAGAGCAGCACCGCGGGTTCCATCGCGAGCGCCCGGCAGATCGCCACCCGCTGCTGCTGCCCACCCGAGAGGGAACCGGGATACACGTCGGCCTTATCCGCCAGCCCCACGGTGGCGAGAAGCTCACGCCCACGACGATCCGCTTCGGCCCGCGAGACCCGCTGCACCACCCGCGGCCCCTCGGTAATGTTTTCCAACACCGTGTGGTGGGGCCACAGGTTGAACTGCTGGAACACCATCCCCAGCCTCGACCGATACCCGGTGAGGCCGAATCGGTTGCGCAGGGTCAGCGCCCCGTGACGGTTACGTCGATAGTCGACGCGGGTGCCCTCCAGCATGATCTCGCCGGAGCTCGGCACCTCCAGCAGGTTGAGGCAGCGCAGGAGCGAGCTCTTGCCCGCACCGCTTGGTCCGATGACGGTCACAACCTCACCGCGGGCGATGTGGAGGGAAACATCACGCAGGACGTGGGTGGTGCCGTAGTGCTTCTGGAGGTTCGCGATGGTCAGCATTGTTGTCCTTAGATCCCGGTCGGGTGGGTGGGGCTAGGCGGCGTGGGTGCGCAGTCGGCGTTCCACGAGCAGCTGGGCGAGCATCAGCAGGCTCGTGACGGCGAGATACAGTACGCCGGCGACGCCGAGGGTTTCGAGCGGGCTAAAGCTCGCGTTGTAGGCCTTCTGCGCCTGAAACATCAGATCCGGCACGGTGATGACGGCCACCTGAGCGGACTCCTTCATCATGATGACGCAGTTGCTGATGTAGGGCGGGAGCATGAGCCGCACCGTCTGCGGCAGGGTAATACGGGTGGCGATCTGCAGCGGGTTCATCCCCACCGCGGTGGCGGCCTCGAGGTGCCCGCGCGGGACGGCGTTCAGCCCCGACCGGATGATCTCCGACATAAACGAGGTCGAGTTCACGGTCATGGCGATGATGCCCGCGGTGAGGGCGTCAAGGCGCACACCAAACTGGGGCAGCGCGTAGTAGAAGAAAAAGAGGCTCAGGATCAGGGGGATTCCGCGGAATACCCACACGTAGGTGGCCGAGATCCAGCGCAGTGGGGCGATCTTTGATCCGCGCATGAGCGCGACCAGATAGCCAAAAACAGTGGAGAGCACGATGGCGGTCAGGACCACCTGCAGGGTTACCCCGAGCCCCTGAATAAACATCGGAAAGTAGCGGGCAACGAGGTCAAAATTGAAGCCGTTCACGGCGGTCACGCTCCTAGGACGGGGTGGGAGGGAGGGTCGCGGCGATGTGCCGCGGCGGCCCTGCCGTGGAGGCGGGGCTGCCGCGGAGGTCTAGTCGGTGAAGCCGGGGATACCGAAACCGAACCACTTATCGGCGAGCTTGCCCGCGGTGCCGTCCGCCCGCAGCGCGGCGATCGCCTCGTTGACCTGCGAAATCAGCTCGGTGTTCCCCTTGGCAATACCGACAGCGGCCGGGAGCAGCGCGTAGGGTTCGCCGGCGATATCGAGGGGGACCCCACCGGTGGTGTCGGCCTTCACAAACGTGGTGGCGGGAATCTTGCCCGAGGCGAAGATATCGATACGGCCGTTCTTGACGTCCTGGAATCCGCTCGGGGCATCCGGGTACTCAACGAGGTCAGCATATCCGCCGATCTTCTCGATGGTCTTCTGATACCCGGATCCACCGATCACGCCGACGCGCAGTCCGTCGAGGTGGGAGATGTCGCTGACCTTCGAGTTCTCGGTGTCCGCAACGGCGACGACGCCGTCGGCCAGGTACGGGTCGGAGAAGGCGATGGCCTCCTCACGCTCGGGAGTGATCGTGAGCGACGACATCACGGCGTCATACTGCCCGCCCTGCAAGCCGGTGAGGAGCCCGGCCAGCTGTCCCTCAACAAACTTCACCGGGCGGCCCAGTTTTTCCGCGATCGCGGTGCCCATGTCGATATCAAAACCGGTCAGGGTGCCACCATCGGTGAAGGTGATCGGGTTGTAGGTGCCACTGGTTCCGATGATGAACGGTTTCTCCGTCTCGGAGGCGGGACCGGATGAGGCCGGGGCAGCCTCACTGGTGGAACTACACCCGGCGGTCACCAGCCCGAGGCTGAGAACGGAGGCGACGGCAAGAATCAGGGTGCTCTTTTTCACGGTGGTCCTTTTCGGGTGAGCATCCACCGGGCAGGTGCTGCTCGCGCCGGGTGGGTGCAACGGACGGGTGAGGGAAACCAACACCCATTTGGTATACCCATTAACGTAGGGGTGCTTTGTTACCGCGAGAGACCCTCAATGTGTCCGCCGTGTAAATTGGCGCAATTACAGGCCATGCGCATCCAGGCTCACCGAATTACAGGACAGCAGTACCGCACGTAGAAGTGGTTTGGTATACCAAATCGTGATAATTCACGAGGGTGTGCCGAGACGTCCCTCAAGCGCGGCGATCGAACGCCCCCGAGCGAGTTCGACGTGCGCGAGCGCGAGCGCCTCGGCGGCAGCCGCAGAGCCGGAGAGTACGGCCTCCACCAGGCGGCGGTGTTCGCCACGCGCCGGTGCCGGATCGACCTCGGTGGGAACACGGGCGAGCCGCCGGTCGCGGTCCTCCAGTGCGCGCAGCATCCGCTCCAGCAGCGCATGATCGGCGAGGGCGTTGATCTCCGCGTGAATGCGCGCGGCCGCCTCTCCCGCATGTAGGGAGTCCTCAGCACCGTGCTCGTCTGCGAGAGCCGCGCGCAGCGCGGTGGCATCAGCTCCGGCGGCCACCGCCTCGGCCGCGCGTCGAGCCGCAAGCGGCTCCAGCCGCGCCCGCACGTCAAACAGCTCCTGCGCGTCGGTGATGGACACCGTGCTGATTACCGCCCCGCGGCGAGCCGCGATGGTCACGAGCCCCGCCTCGGCCAGCCGGGGAAGTGCGTCGCGCACGGGCACGCGCGAGACGTTGAGTTCGGCCGCGATTTCACGTTCGAGGAGACGCTCGCCCGGCAGCAACCTGCCGTCGATTATGCGTTCACGCAGCTGCTCAAAGACGTAGTCTCCGCGCGTGCGAATATCCTCGGATCCCATATGCACACCCTAGCAATACGGGCCGCACATTCTCCGGCCTGCCGGGCGGCCGGGGAGACCGCGTGCGGTGCGGGTCTAGGCGCGCGGCCGCGCGGTCGAGTCGCGCACGATCAGCGTGGTGGGCAGCAGCATCTCCACCGCCGGGGGTGCCTCGACCGGGTCGGCGGTCGCGGTGTCGGCGAGCGGCGCATTCAGGCGTTCGATCAGCAGCTTGGCTGCCGTCCGGCCCTGTTCTGCCGGGTACTGCGCCACGGTGGTGAGGCCAAAGAACTCGCCATCCGGCACGCCGTCGAGCCCCACAACGGAGAGATCGGCGGGCACGGTGAGGCCGAGCTCGCGGGCAGCGAGAATCGCGCCGATGGCCATCACGTCTGAGGCCGCGACGATCGCGGTGGGGCGATCCCTCGGTACCCCGAGGATCTGCTTGGCCGCGTCGTTTCCGCCGCGCAGGGTGAAGTCCGCGCCGCGTTCGAGTGCCGGTTCGATCTCGATGCCCGCGTCGATCAGCGCATCGCGGTACCCGAGCTGACGCATCGTGGGCAGGTGGAAGTCGAGGTCGAAGTCCGCCGAACCACCGATGTAGGCGATGCGGGTGTGGCCGAGCGCGATCAGGTGCTCGGTCGCGAGCCGCACCGAGGCGCGGTCATCGATCGCGAGGGCCGTGACCCCGGGCAGCGGACCGCCGAGGCCCACCACGGGCTTGCGCAGCGAGACCAGTCGCCCGGCCTCCTCGGGGGTGAGTTCCAGACCGATCGCGAGCACCGCATCGACCCGCTGCCGCAGCAGGAGATCGTCAAACACGCGGGCGCGCGCATCGTCGCCCCCGGAGAGGTTGTACAGCGTGAGGTCATACCCCTGCTCCTGCAGGGCCGACTGCGCGCCCTCCACCACGGCCGCGAAGAACCAGTGACTGAGGAACGGCACCACGACCCCGACGTTGCGGGTGCGGCCGGACGCCAGCCCGGATGCGCTCGACGAGACCACGTAGCCCAGCTCGCGCGCGGCCTCGTGGACCCGCGCGCGGGTGCCCTCGGCCACGTAGCCGCGACCGCTCAGGGCGCGCGATACCGTGGCCGTGGAAACCCGGGCTCGCTCGGCGACCTCGTCGATACCAACCATCCCGGTCCTTTCTGGGCGCGGAGGGGTCCGCGGGTGAAGTGGTTCCAGTGTAGCGATGCCTACTTGACCGCGCCCGCGGTCAGACCGCCGACGATGTACTTCTGGAGGAAGAGGAACAGTGCCATGACCGGGAGAGCCGCGAGCACGGCACCGGCGGCGAACACGCTCCAGTTGGAGGAGAACTCCTGCGACACGAACTGGTACAGGCCCACGGCGAGGGTCTGCTTCTCCGGGGAGACCAGCACGACGCTCGCGATCACGAAGTCATTGGTCGTCGCGATGAACGCGAGCAGGCCGACCACGGCGAGAATCGGGGCGACCAGGCGCAGGATGATCGTGAAGAAGATCCGGGCGTGGCTCGCGCCATCCAGTTTGGCGGCCTCATCGATCGCGGCCGGCACGGTGTTGAAGAACCCGTACATCAGGTAGGTGTTGACGCCGAGCGCGCCACCGAGGTAGACCATGATCAGCGCGACCTGGTTGTCGAGACCGAGCGCCGGGAAGATATCGCCGATACCGGTGAGCAGCAGGAAGATCGCGACCACGGCGAGCAGCTGCGGGAAGATCTGCACCACGAGCAGGGTCAGCAGGCCCACGCGGCGGCCGGCAAAGCGCATCCGGCTGAAGCAGTAGGCGGCCAGGGCACCGAGGAACACGGTGCCGGCGGCGGTGATCAACCCGATGGTGAGGGTGTTTCCAAACCACGCGGCATAGGGCTGCTGCGGGGAGTTGAACAGCTTCGTGTAGCTGTCAAAACCGATGGTCGAGAACAGACCGTTCGAGCTCAGCAGCGTACCGCCGGGGTTCAGCGAGGCCGAGAGCACGTACAGCAGGGGGAAGACCGAGAACACGATCATGACCCAGCCGACAAGGTGACGCCAGCCGGTGGCCAGGAACCAGCGACGCGCCTTGAAGCCGCGGCGATCGCGCGCCCGGGTGGAGGGCGTGGACGGGGTGAGGGTGGGTGCGCTCATTAGTTCAGCTCCTCCAGGGCCTTGGTTTGACGGAAGCTCACGATCGCGATGATCGCGACCACGATGAAGATCAGGATCGAGAAGGCGCTCGCGAGACCGTAGTCTCGGTCGGCCCCCACAAACGCCACCTTGTAGACCATCGAGATGAGGATGTCGGTGCCACCCACGTTGATCGAGGCGGAGGCATCACGCGGGCCTCCCCCGGTGAGCATGTACACCAGGTTGAAGTTGTTGAAGTTGAACGCAAACGAGGAGATCAGCAGCGGGGCCACCGAGACCAGCAGCAGCGGAAGCTTGATCTTCTTGAATATCTGGAACGGGTTGGCGCCGTCCATCTTCGCGGCCTCCTGCACGTCGTCCGGGATGGACTGCAGCGCACCCATACACACGAGGAACATGTAGGGGAAGCCGAGCCAGAGGTTTACGAACAGGATGCTGACCTTCCCGAGGAAGGCGTCGGTCAGCCAGGGGATGTGGGCACCGCCGAACAGCTCGAGGTTGATGAACCCGAAGTCGCGGTTGAGCAGGCCCGCCCACACCAGCGCCCCGAGGAACGAGGGGAACGCGTACGGCAGGATGATGAGCACGCGGTAGAACGCGCGGCCCCGCATGCGCATGTCGTTGAAGACGATCGCGAGGAACAGGCCGAGGGCGAAGGTGGTGAGCACCGAGAGCAGCGCGAAGACGAACGTCCAGATGGTGACGCCGATCAGCGGGCCGCGGATGCCGTCATCGGTGATGGCCTTGACGTAGTTGTCGAAGCCCACGCCGATCGACCAGCCGGGCTTGAGCTGCTTTCCGTCCGGGGCGGCGAAGGCGCCCACGCCGGTGTCGGAGTACACGGTGCCGGTCTTGGTGTCCGTCATGGTGTCGGCCCTGGCATCGTAGTGCAGGCTCGAGAGGTAGAGGAAGGCGCTCGAGCCATCCGGGGTGCGCAGCGATCCGTCGTTGGGGTCATCGGAGATGGGCACCTGAAGGTCCACGATGGCCTTCTGGTTGTCCACGATGTCCGTGAAGTTGAGGGATTCCTTGCCGGGCAGGGCGGTCGCCTTGTCACCGGTCATGGTGGCGTCGGTGACGCGCTCGAGCGGGTGCTCGGCGGTGCCGTAGGACACCTCGCCCTTCGGGTCGGTCACCAGGAAGCCGAAGTCGCCGCCGTCCCGCACAACGGTGAGCGCGTATGTGGAGGAATCCGGCACGCGCTCCTGAGCCGACTGCATCAGCGCGGTGATCGCATCCTCCTTGGTGGAGTTGTGACCCGAACCGTAGTTGGTGAAGGAGATGTATCCGGTGTAGCCGATCACAAACACCTGGAACACCAGGAGGAAGATCAGACCGGGGGTGAGGTACTTCATCGCGAGCGTGCGCTTGGAGAAGTACACGTAGTTGATGGCCACCAGCGCGGCGGCGAGGATCGCGAAGACGATCCAGTTGTGCTGGGCGGCCAGCATGAACATCGCGTAGATGCCGAGGGCATCCACCAGGCCGAGGAGGACGATCTTGATGAGGATCGCCCAGAGGGAACCACCAGCCATCTCGGCCAGCCGCGCGGCACCGCGCGAGCGGCGCGCTCGGGTCTGGGGTGAGGGGGTGCGTGAACTCATGTTTTTCCTGTTTCTCGGCCCGGTGGGATGCCGGACTAACCCTTGATTGCGGCGGCGATGTCCGCGGTCATCTTGGTCCACAGCGCGGTGGGGTCACCCTCGCCGGAGATGATGGCGGCCTGGGTGACGCCCCAGAACTGCCACACCTTACCCATGGCGGGCACCGAGGGCATCGGCACACCGTTGCGGCCCACGTCACCGAACGCCTTGACGATCGGGTTGGATGCTGCGGCGTTGAAGGAGGCGGTCAGTGCCGGGGCACGGCCACCCTTTTCGAACAGCGCGGTCTGGACCTTTTCGGTGGCCAGGTAGTTGGTGAGGAACTCGTTGGCGGCCAGCGGGTTGGCGGTCTTCGAGGAGATGAAGAAGCCCTGCACACCCACGAACGGCTGCGCGGGGGCGCCGCCGGCGGAGGGGATCGGGTCCACGGCCAGCTTGATGCCGGCCTTCTCTGCGTCCGGCACGTTCCACGGTCCGGTGATCAGGAACGGCGACTCACCGGAGTTGAACTTCTCCTTGGCGATGTCGGCGGTGATCGAAATGTTGAGGTTGCCCTCCTTGCCCTGCTGGGCGAGCCAGTTGGCGAAGCGGGTGCCACCCTCGTTACCGATGGTCAGGTCGTCGGCGTTGTAGGAGCCATCGGCGTTACGGCCAAAGACCGGGTTGTCGAACGAGCTCTGGAACGGGTACAGGTGGTACGGGTCGGCCTGCGGGCCGAGCTGGATCAGGAACGGGTTGGCGCTGCCGGCGGCCTTGCCCGTGGCGATCATGTCGTCGTAGGAGGTGGGCGCGGTGGGGGCGAGCGCGGTGTTGCGCAGCAGTGCGATGTTCTCGATCGAGTACGGCACGGCATAGGTCTTGCCCTGGTAGGTCACGGCGTCGGTGGCGATCTTTTCGAAGCCGGCGGCCTTGTCGCCGAGCTCGACGGGCTGGATCACGCCGTTCTGGACGAAGTTACCGATCCAGTCGTGCGCGCCGATCGTGATGTCGGGGCCCTTGCCGCTCGGGACCTGGGCAATGAACTGGTCGAGGATCGAACCGAAATCCTTCTGCACGAGCTTGACGTGCACGCCCGAGCTCTTCTCGAACTCCGCGGCGGCCTCCTTGAGGACGGGCGCACGGTCGGCGTCCACCCAGACGGTCAGCGTGTTCTTCGCGGAACCCGCGTCGGGGGTTTCCGAGGATGCCGAGCATCCACTCAGGCCGAGGGCCAGGGCGGTCAGTGCGG
Source organism: Mycetocola tolaasinivorans (assembly GCF_003667565.1). Lineage (GTDB taxonomy): Bacteria > Actinomycetota > Actinomycetes > Actinomycetales > Microbacteriaceae > Mycetocola > Mycetocola tolaasinivorans. Next base: position 80,331 of record NZ_RCUX01000002.1, on the reverse strand, counting down.
CCCCGGTCAGGAGGACGCGCTTCTTAGTCACCTTCATTGGTGTACCTTTCGTTCGTTGCGTGGAGCTACCGCGCTTCACCGCAAATAGTGCAAGCGTTTACATGTATATCCCAGATCGCCGCGCCACGCAAAGGGCAGTATTTGCGGCTATACGTTATGTCAACGACACACCTCGATTGAGATTGAGCAAGCGTTTCCATATTTTGAGGAAGTGTCCTAGAGTAACGGCATGACTCAGCCCACCGCCTTCTCCGCCGCAGGCGACACCACCGCTCCCGAGTGGTGGCGCAGCGCCGTTATTTACCAGATCTACCCGCGCTCCTTCGCCGATGCCAACGGCGACGGCGTGGGCGACCTCGCCGGCATTGCCGGCCGGATGGACGCCCTCGAGACCCTCGGCGTTGATGCCGTCTGGCTCTCGCCGTTCATGCGCAGCCCGCAGAAGGATGCCGGCTATGACGTGACCGACTACATGTCCGTCGACCCGCTGTTTGGCACCCTCGACGACTTCGACGCGATGCTCGCGAGCGCGCACCGCCGCGGCATCAAGGTCATTGTGGACCTCGTTCCGAACCACTCCTCGGACACCCACGAGTGGTTCATCGAGGCCCTGGCCGCGGCCCCCGGCTCCGCCGAGCGCGGCCGCTACCTCTTCCGTGACGGCAAGGGTGAAAACGGCGAGCTGCCCCCGAACAACTGGGAGTCCGTCTTCGGTGGCCCCGCCTGGACCCGCACCACGAACCCCGACGGCACCCCCGGCGAGTGGTTCCTGCACCTGTTCGACTCGACCCAGCCGGACTTCGACTGGACGAACCCCGAGGTGCGCGAGATGTTCCGCGGCGTGCTGCGGTTCTGGCTCAACCGCGGTGTCGACGGCTTCCGCGTGGACGTGGCCCACGGCATGATCAAGGCCGAGGGCCTGCCCGACTACACCCCGAACCCCGGTGGCGGTTCGATGGGTGGAGACGACTTCGAGGTTCCCTACTGGGGCCAGGAGGGCGTCCACGAGATCTACCGCGACTGGCATAAGGTTCTCGCCGAGTACGAGGGCGACCGCGTACTGGCCGCCGAGGCCTGGATCAACCCGCTGAGCAAGATGGCCAAGTGGGTGCGTCCGGACGAAATGCACCAGGCGTTCAACTTCCCGTACCTCGAGACCGCCTGGGATGCGAAGGCCCTGCGCCCCGTGATCGACGAGTCGCTCGAGGCCTTCGGCGCAGTGGGCGCCCCGAGCACCTGGGTGCTCTCGAACCACGACGTGGTGCGCCACGCCTCGCGTCTGGCTCTGACCGCCGAGAACCCGCAGGGTCACGGCATCGGGCCGAAGAGCCCCGGCCAGCCCATGCGCGAGGTGGGCCTGCAGCGTGCCCGCGCCGCGAGCGCGTTCATGCTCGCCCTGCCCGGCGGTGCCTACATGTACCAGGGCGAGGAGCTCGGCCTGCCCGAGGTTATCAACCTGCCCGACGAGGCCCGCCAGGACCCCACCTGGTTCCGCACCAATGGCGAGCGTTACGGCCGTGATGGCTGCCGCGTGCCGCTGCCCTGGGAGCCCGGCACCACCGCCTACGGCTTCAACACCACCGGTGAGGCCTGGCTGCCCCAGCCCGACGACTGGGACGACTACTCCCGTGCCGCCCAGCAGGGCGTGGCGGGCTCGACCCTGACCATGTACACCACCGCCCTGGAGCTGCGTAAGCGCCTGGCCCTGGGCCTTGGTTCGGTCACCTGGATCGAAAACCTGCCGGAAACCGTCATCGGCTTCCGCAACGGCGACGTCATCGTGCTCGGCAACACGGCCACCACCGACTGGGAAATCCCGGCCGAGCTGGCCGCCCTGCCCCAGCTGCTGAGCAGCACCGCGGTTACCGGGAGCATCCTGCCCGGCGACGCGACCGTCTGGCTGCAGGCGTAGCACTCGCGCGCGAAGCGGCGGCCCCGGATCTTCGGGTCCGGGGCCGCCGTTTTGTCAGTCCAAAGGCGTCACGGGTTCCAAGGGAATCCAGGTGACCTGGTCATTGGTGATTCCGTCAAACTCGCATGGTGGCATCCGGCTCCGCTCGCAATACAGTGGATGAGGAATCACCTCGTTGAGAGAGTTTGGCCCGAATCGATTAAGGAACATATGCACCAAAAATCATGATGAAGTCCGGTCAGCTTCCGCGATAAGATCTTTGATCGCCCGTTCAACATGATCCCGCGAAAAACCTGACGAGTTCATGATGAGCAGCATCAGCAGGATTCGACTCCTTGCAACTCCGCGCTCTAAATCAACACGTGCATTCGAACCTGGACGGGTAACATGCGATGCGGTATGAGAAACATTATTTCTCTGCTCACGTACTCCTTCGATCCAATCCTCGCTGGTGAAACGAAGAGTCTCGAAAACGGATGGTGGTAGCAGGCTACTGAGTTCCCGCAGCTTTTCGGCAAAACGTACAGCCTGCTTTCGGCCCCGTAGCGCATTCATCGCTGAACTTTTTGCGTCGCTGGCTTGAGCATCATTGATTAGCGTGCGAATTGCATCCGCGCCATCAGGCTGATCATGTTTTATTTCGAGCGGGTAACCGAGCTGTTTATACATGTTCTCAATTGCCGAAACGGACGCAGAGAGGTCATGCTCCAAAAAGCCTGGTTGGTAGTACCGATAAACAATCACTTGCGGTGCTGGATATAGGTTGTCAAGCGCAAAATACCAAGCCCTCATCGCGGTGTCGAAGTCAACACGGTCCAACGAAAAAAGCAGGTTAGTTAGACGTGAGCCGTTTGTGTGATCACGACCGGCACGCCACTTTCCGAAATATTTAAGCGTCCGCCCGTCTTCGGTAGTGAGTTCAACATGCTCGACGATAGCGGCCCGCCCGATACCGAATGACACGAAGTCTTGAATGGAGAGCAGCTGCTCCTTCATTTCGACAAATGATACGGGCGAATCGGTTCGAACGATAACCCGTGGGTGTTCTGGATTATTACGAACAACAGGAATCAGATCTCCGCTGTAATGCTGCAACATCAGTCGATCGGCATCATCAATCTCCACGGTTAAAGCGACGTGAGGATCGCTGAAACGTCCGCAAGTTGTGTACGTCGGATGCTTGGGCCATGACGTCGAGTCAGATTCGGGATCAACGGGTTCCCCAATCAGCGCAAACCTGCGGAATTGGCTCCCATTCGGCATACGTTGATAAGTCACGCTTGCCTCAACAATTCCTCACTCTGAAACAGAATCGATGTGCGCACCGAAAAACAAGTCAGTCCAGGTGCCCTGCAGTGTGTCTGAGACGAGTCGGGTCAACGTTACTTCTGTTCCGTCAAGCAGTGTGCCGAATGCCACTCTGCTGTGTACCCAGCTACCCGCGACAGTTCTCAAGCAGCCACTGCCATGCTCATCAATAGTAAGCGACGAAAAATACCCTGATTTTGATTCTTGGGGCATCCACCAACGGCCGTTGAAAACAATTTCTGTCGAAGATAAATTCATCAAGCGTCGCTTTCGTAGTGTCTATCAATCATCGTGGAAATTGTCTTAGAGGTCTTCGTAGGTCCTGACGCCAAGCTTCAAATCTTGGCAAGTGCAATACGTCTGCACTTATAGGAGACGGTTGATCAAGCAGTGAGGACCAACCCCGTTGGTTAATGATGGCTTCGTTTCAGACCGGAACCAAACAGTCGCTATGCGCGATCTATCGTATGGATTCTGAATATATGCAGCGACAACACCCGGCAGAATCTACCTCTTTGCCCAGATACTGCAAATCTGCACCTTGCCCTGAAGTAGTCCTAAGGATGAATACAGCGCCACGTGGCCCCAGTAGCTCCGCTTGGTCATGTCGAGCCCGCCATACCGTGACGGACTTGCGCTTTCTGATACTTCATGTTCGCAGAGCTATCTAATTCACCAAAGTCAACAATGAATTTCAACCCAGACCACTCAATGCTAGGCATGGTTGATGGATTCCAAGCATTCTTCGGCAGTTAGCTAGATTTCAGCCCTATTCCCCGTCCTGGGACTGCGCAGTGGCATGTGCTAACACGTCCTAGTTGTCCTAAAGCGCAAGAACCAAGCACTAGATTTTTCCCGAGATTAGCCACATTTCGCAGTAAGAACCTGACGGCAAGAACACGGTTGAATCAGTATTGCTCAGGAGTTGTCGCCTCGGTGCTAACCTCGCCACAATACAACGATCGATTGTAACTAGAACCGACGTCCTCCAGTGGAAAGCCGAGAGCCTTTTTATGTACGCCAATAGAAAACCAGTAAGGTCTGCGATCTCCGTGTTCGTCGGAGCTTCGTTAGTTATGTTGGGTTTGTCCCCGCCAGCTTTGGCTGCTGTACTACCCGAGCCCTTATCGGTAGAGAAAAGTGGTGAGCGAGTCCTGGTGAAATCGCCTTCGCTTGGAATCATAGAATCAGTGACTTCGGATGCCAACGTGGGTGAGACGTCGCAGATAGTTACACAGGCTGAAACCAAGGCAGAAGCGATAGTAACCATCCAGTACTCTCCAACCTTGGACGAAATCGAGGGTTCTGACCCCGTTGCGCTTCCTGAACCAACGTTTGTTGTGCGGGATGAGTATTCGTACTCATCTGGTGATTTCGGCGATGCAGTTGATCGAGACTCCTCACTACAACAGACACCTGAGTTCGCGTCGGTTGTGACCGAGAACTCTGTGGCATTTGAATGGCCGATACACAAAAGTGAAAACTATAAAGTTTTCCGTGATGGCGAATATATCGGCGAATCGTCAGGCAGCAGATTTCTTGATTCGAGCCTCGCAGGCGGGACTAGTCACGAGTACGCCCTTGAATCGGTCGGTTCAAGCGCTTCTCGAACCATCCCGGTTACGACACCTAAGAAATCGTTGGGTCTTTCAGCGATTGAAATTTTGGCTGCCGATTACTCGAGAGAATCTACTGCATTTGTCTACAAGACGTTCATCCCCTCTCAGTTCGCATCCACATCGCTGTACAAAGCTTGCAGTGTTGGACCTGGTGAAAAGATAGGTGGCGATAGTCGAGGGTTTGCAGATCCGGGATCCGGTGCGCCGTGGACCACTCCCTCTTACAGAACTCAGATGTTCTTAAACGTCTCTTGGAACAACCCCGCACCATACGACATCACCTATGTGAAAAGCGTCGGAGAAACTAAGAAGTTTTCATCGTCCAATCGGCTCTTGGAATCAAAGACAGCCGCCGACGGGGGCATGGTGTTCCAAAACCCAAGGCGTGCAGGAAGACTCGTCACATTCGGCATCTCACACGAGGCCACGAACCCATTTTGCCCGCCAGGCGGCGCGATTCGCTATTCCCTCTCCTGGGTCAAGCTCTACCAGAGCGGGACGGTATCGATTCAGGGATCTCGACAGCCTGTTCCTGCTCATGAAGCGTATGCACGTTTTGAGACCCGAAGTGGAAACCTGTATTGGAAGCAACTCTTGAGAGCCAATGGGGACAATTTCATCTGTCTTATGCCTGGGGTTTGTGCAGCGCAGAACATAAATTCGTCAGTATCGCGTTAGCTGAATGACCCACATGGAGATAGGTCAGATTAGACGATCAGACACTACCTCCATCTGGATCGTTTACTGCCTCCTGGCAGGTGCGGCTGGGAGCGCACCGCTCTTCATCGCCATCGTTCTGTCCTGGCCGCTCGGGGCTCCGATGCTGGCGTTGACGCTGCTCATCATTGTGGGTCCCGCCGCGCTCCTTACCGGGATTGGCCTCGCGCTGCTCCCCCGCTCTCGCGAGGTCTTTACCGCTGGGCAGAGCCCCAGAACCGGGGCTCTCAAGCGCCGCGTTTTCCTCGCGGCATTGGTGTGCGCCGCCCTCACGGCCCTCTGGGGCACGTTCGCGGGACCGATATTTGCTCCGGCCCCCTGGCTTCCTGGTTTTCAGTTCTGGGTGAGCGGCGCGATCTTCCTGTTCAGCCCGTTCGTCGCGAATCACACGATCGTCCGCAGGTGGAGCGCCTACGCGATGATCGCGGGGTTCGTGGCGCTCGCGGTCCTGAGCGTGCTGCGGTAGTCAGGCACATATCCACTGGCCGGTGGCACTTGCGGTGAGCGCAAAAGCATGTGAAGCTTACTTCACATACGGGTGAAGTAAGCTTCACATCCTTGAGGTGGGTGCAATGAAAACAAGCATCAAGGTAGCGACCACGGTGGTCGCAATCGCACTGTATTCTGCCGCACTTGCCGCGGCTTTCTCCTACTGGGGGCCCGAGGGACACTCTCCGGTTACGACGTTTGTCGTGGCGGCCATCGTCGGCTCTGGTGCGGCGGTGGGATTTGGCATCAAGCGGGTTCGCGAGCGCAGGCACGGCACCGGGGCGCAGGACGGTGTGGAGCGAGATGACTCTCTCAGGGCCCAGGCGGCAGCCTTCATCGATGTGCTCGTTGCCGCCATCGCCCTGGTGGCAGTTCTCGTGATCTTCCCGCAGTGGATCTCGGGCACCACGGCGCTCGTCATTCTGGTTGTATTCGCGTTGGCAGATTTCTGGATGCGCTACGCAATCCGGGTAAAAAGTGCTGAATAATGTGCGCTTGAGGCGGGAGCGACGCGGGCTCTCTCAGGCGCAATTGGCCGAGGCTCTCGAGGTGTCCCGCCGCACCATCATCTCCATCGAAAAGGGTGTCTTCTCCCCCTCGCTGCCCCTCGCTTTTCGCATCGCCGAGTTCTTCTCGGTCACAATCGAAGAGGTGTTTGCAGCGTCGGACGCGACGGGAATACCGCCGGCAGTGCGAGACAGCTAACGCGGGTAATACACACGGCGGCGGCCCCGGATCATCGATCCGGGGCCGCCGCCGTATGCGAGGGGCTAAGCCTCGCCCACCTCGGGGGCTTCGAGACGCACGCGGTCGGCCGAGACGTCGTCCGGCTGTTCCTGCGAGGCCCGCTCGGCCTTGACTCGTTCGAGATAGAGATCGGTTTCCTTCTTGACCCGGGCGGCGTTCCAGCCCAGGGCCTCGCCGAGGAGCTTCGCGGCCACCGGAGCGGCCGACACCCCGCGGTCCCACGCCTCAATCGAGATGCGGGTGCGGCGGGCGAGCACGTCGTCGAGGTGCAGCGCACCCTCGTGGGTGGCCGCATACACGACCTCCGCGCCGATGTAGTCATCGGCACCGGGCAGCGGCTCGGCGAGCTCCGGCCGCTCACGAATGAGGTCGAGAACCTCATTGGCAAGCGTGCCGTAACGGTTCAGCAGGTGCTCGATGCGGGCCGGATGCACGTCGAACGCGCGGGCAATCTTCGCGCGCTTATTCCACGCGGCCTGATAGCCCTCCGCCCCCACGAGCGCGATGTTCTCGGTCGCGGACTTCGGGATCTTGCCGTCCAGGGCATCCACCGCGGCGTCCACGGCATCCTTCGCCATGACGCGGTAGGTGGTCCACTTACCGCCGGCCACCACCACGAGGCCCGGAACCGAGTGGGTCACGATGTGCTCGCGAGAAAGCTTCGAGGTCTGGTCACTCTCACCGGCCAGCAGCGGACGCAGACCCGCGTACACACCCTCCACGTCATCCCGGGTGAGCGGCACCGCGAGGATCTTATTGACGTGCTCCAGCAGGTAATCGATATCGGCCGCGGTGGCCGCAGGGTGAGCCTTGTCGAGGTCCCAGTCGGTGTCGGTGGTGCCGATCAGCCAGTGCCGGCCCCAGGGAATCACAAACAGCACGCTCTTCTCGGTGCGCAGCAGCAGACCCATGTTCGACTGGAAGCGATCGCGCGGCACCACCAGGTGAATACCCTTCGACGCACGCACCTTGAACTGCCCGCGCTCGCCCACGAGCGCCTGGGTGTCATCCGTCCACACACCGGTGGCGTTCACAACCTGCTTGGCACGCACCTCGAAGTGCTCGCCGGTCTCGAGGTCGTGGGCCTTCACGCCGACAACACGCTGACCCACCTTGAGGAAACCCTCAACCCGCACCCGGCTCGCGGCGTGTGCCCCGTAGCTCGCGGCGGTGCGCACCAGGGAGGCCACGTAACGGGCGTCATCCACCTGGGCGTCGTAGTAGGTAAGGCCGCCGACAAACGCATTATTGCGCAGCGACGGGATCGCCCGCTGCACCTGCCTTTTGCTCAGGTGCCGGTGGTGCGGCACCCCCGGCGGACGGCCGCCGGTGTAGGAGAAGATGTCGTACAACATCATGCCGGCACCGATGTAGAAGCGCTCAAACACCGGCCGGTTCAGGGGATACAGGAAGCGCACCGGCTTGACCAGGTGCGGGGCGAGGCGCTGCAGCAGCAGACCGCGCTCGATCAGTGCCTCCCGCACCAGGCGGAAGTCGAGCTGCTCCAGGTAGCGGATGCCGCCGTGCACGAGCTTCGAGGAACGGCTCGAGGTGCCGCTCGCCCAGTCACGCGCCTCGAGAATGCCGGTGCTCAGGCCACGGGTCACGGCATCGAGGGCCGAACCGGCCCCCACGATTCCACCACCGACCACGAGAACGTCGAGTTCGCGCTCCTTGAGCGCCTCAATTGCGGCCGAACGCTGCTCCGGGCCGAGTCCCACGCGCCGAGGCTCATCGGCACGGGATCCCTGCCCCGCCGCCGGCTTCGTGGTCTTTTTTTCCGCTGCCATGTGCCCTCCCTCGATGGTGGGAACCGGCAAGCCGATTCCGGCCAAGCTGTCTGCGGACGACCAGGACCGGTCGAACCGCCTGCCACCGAGCCTACTCAGGCACGCGCCCGGCCGAAAGGTCTGATCCTGAAATTCTGAGCTTTTGCCGAGTGGGCGGGATGCAAACGCCCAGCATTACATGAACGAGCCGCGGATCCCCGCGGAAACGACGAATGCGCCGTCCCGAAGTGGGGACGACGCATTCATACGCGGTGTTACGGAATCGCTGCCGTGTTACATCGAGCGGCGGGTGACCAGCGGTGCGCGCTGGAACTCCTTGAGGTCCGAGTAGCCGGTGGTAGCCATCGCGCGGCGCAGGGCACCGGTGAGGTTGGCGCTGCCATCGGAGGTGCTGGCGGGGCCGTGGAAGATTTCCTCGAGCGAACCGACGGTACCCACCTCGACGCGGCGGCCGCGCGGGACCTGCGGGTGGTAGGCCTCGGCACCCCAGTGGAAGCCGTGGCCGGGAGCATCGGTGGCGCGCGCCAGGGTGGTGCCGAGCATCACGGCGTCGGCACCGCAGGCGATGGCCTTGACGATGTCGCCCGAGGAGCCCAGACCGCCATCGGCGATAACCTGCACGTAGCGTCCACCGGACTCCACCATGTAGTCACGGCGTGCGCCGGCCACATCGGCCACGGCGGTGGCCATCGGGGCGTGGATTCCGAGAGTGGCGCGAGTGTTCGAGGCGGCACCGCCGCCGAAGCCCACGAGCACACCGGCGGCACCGGTACGCATCAGGTGCAGGGCGGTGGTGTAGGTGGCCGCGCCACCCACGATGACGGGAACGTCGAGCTCGTAGATGAACTTCTTGAGGTTCAGCGGCTCGGTCTCCTTGGAGACGTGCTCGGCGGACACCGTGGTGCCGCGGATCACGAAGATGTCAACACCCGCGGCAACCACGGTGTCGGAGAGCTCCTGGGTGCGCTGCGGCGAGAGCGCGGCGGCAACCGGCACGCCGGCGGCACGGATCTCGGCGATGCGCGCGGTCACGAGCTCGGGAATGATCGGGGCGGAGTAGATCTCCTGCATGCGCTTGGTGGCGCGCTCCGCGGGCAGCTCGGCGATTTCGGCGAGCAGCGCCTCGGGGTTTTCGTAGCGGGTCCAGAGGCCCTCGAGGTCGAGGACGCCGAGGCCACCGAGCTTGCCGATGGTGATCGCGGTGGTCGGCGAGACAACCGAGTCCATCGGGGCGGCGATGAAGGGGGTCTCAAAGGTGAAGGCGTCGATCTGCCAGTTCACCGAGACGTCGCGGTGATCGCGAGTACGCCGGTCCGGGACGATGGCGACATCGTCGAATCCAAATACGCCACGGGCGCTCTTACCGACACCGATCTCAATTTCATTACTCACCCGTATAGCCTACCGTGCCCACGGACATAGCCTCCATCAGCCGAGGGAAATCCCCGATTCGCCGCCGCGGGCGGGGTCCGGATTCGGGCCCCGCCCACCGGTCAGCCCTGGCGGCCCTTGAACCGCGGGTTGAGCTTGTTGATCACGAACGTGCGTCCGCGGCGGCGCACCACCTGGGATCCGGGCTGATTCTTCAGAGACTTGAGCGAGGCGCGAACCTTCATACGATTTCCTTACTATTGAGAACTGTTATCATTAACATACAGTGTCGGCACCGTGCCGCGAAACGGCAGAAGGAGTAGCGAGTGAACCAGGTAGACGTGGTGGCGGTTGTGGGAGCGTGCGCGCCGGAGCGCCGGCTCCATGCAAAAACCCTGGCGAATCAGAGCGGACGCGCGCTGATTCCCGCCACGCACCTCGCCGCGGGTTCCGCCGCAATCCGGGCGGCCGCGGACAACATGGCCTGGATCGATCCCTCCGCCGGAGTGGTAGTTGAGTGCCCGGCCACGGCCTCCGCCACCGAGCTCATCGGGGCGCTCGCCGACCCCGCATCCGGCACCCGCCTGACCGCTTTGATCTGCGTGGTGGATGCCGCGCACCTGCTGGACGACCTCGCCGCCGAGGACTTCATCGTCACCGCGCGCACCCCCGCGGGCAACCCCACCGAGTACACGGCGCGCGCCCTGCTGACCGTAACCCAGCTGGAGTACGCCTCCACGGTAATCCTCGTGAACTGGGATGTGCTGAGCACCCCGGATCTCTCCACGGTGATGGCCCTGGTCAGCGCGCTCGCCCCGCGAGCCCGGCTCCGCCTGCAGCACGCGGGAATCGACGACGCCGCAATCGCACGGACCCACCCCGGCGAGCCCGACTACACCGTCGGGCAGGATCGCGCGGGCTGGGTGAGCATTCTCAACGACGATGCCGACCCACACATGACGGATCCCCGGGTCTCCACCCTGCACTACCAACAGCTGCGCCCGCTTCACCCGGGCAGGCTCCGCCAGCTGCTGGATGACCGGGTGGAACCGGGCGAGTTTGGCCTGGTGGCGCGCTCCGCCGGGTTCTGCCGCTTCGCGACCCGGCCGGGCGAGACCATGCGCTGGGAGCACGTGGGGTGCACCATCGCGTTCCAGATCCTTCAGGCCAACGATCACCTCGTGGGCGTCGACGACCACCCGGCGGCCGCGGACGTGATCTCGGTGGGCCAGGACCTCGCATTCATCGGACTAGACCTGGATCTCGACGCACTCACCCGCGCTCTCGACGAGGCCGCCCTCACCGACGCCGAGCTCGAAGCGGGGCCGGCTACCTGGGCGCTATTTCCCGACCCGTTCCCCACCTACTCCCCCGCGGAGGACACCGCGGACTAGCGTCGGCGAGACGGGCTAGGCGTCCGCCCCCGCGAGGAGCTCGGTGATCGCGGCGGCCGCGGCGAGGAGTTCATCACGCACGAAACCGGCCGGATGGGTGCTCAGCGAGGTGGCCACATAGGGCACGGTGAGACAGGCGAGGGCCACGCCCTCACGGGAGAGGATCGGGGCGCTGAGGTCGGTCACCCCGGGGTAGAGGCCATCCGGCTGCTCGGCAATACCGGCCGCGCGAATGACCGCGAGGGTGTCGGCGAGCTCGACGTCGACAAGCTCGGCATCGCCGGCCGCGGCCTCCGCTCCGGCAAACGCGAGCAGCACCCGACCCGCGTTGGTACCGCGCAGGTCAAACTCCGCACCCACGCGCACGCGGAATCCGAAGTCCCCGGGTCCGGCCGATTCGGCCAGGATCACCAGGTGGTCGCCCGCGCGATAGCCGAGGTTGCAGGACTGCCCAACCGCGGCCGCGAGGCGACGCATGATCGGCTGCGCGAGCCACACCAGCGAACGAATCGGATCGTGGCGATGCGCGAGCTCAAACAGGCGCAGGCTCAGCGAGTACAACCCGGAGCCCTCATCGCGGGCAATGTATCCGCGGCGCTCCAGCACGCTGAGCACCCGGAAGATCTGGGCGGCCGAACGGCCCGTGCGCTGCGCGATGGCCTGCTGGCTCACCGGCCCCGGGGTCTCGGCGAGAAACTCCAGAATGTCGAGCGCCTTCTCCACCGCCGGTGCGGCATAGGCGGGGGCGGAGTCGGCCGGGGACGCCGCGGCGGGATCAATGCTCATAGTGTTCGAGTGTACCGATCCCGCCGCGGTTTCCCGCCCCCGTTGAGCGCTCAATGAGCGCTCAAGAATCGCGCGGTGCTAGGCGAGGGCGCTGCCGAGCAGGGTCAGCGTCTGACGGGCGATGTGCCGGTTAATGTCATCCGGCACGGGCTGCGGGCCGGTGGGCAGGTTCGCCGCCTGCAGCGCGATGCGTTCGAGCGAGAGGGCCTGCATCATGAAGCCCACGTCCATCGACTCGATCGAGTTGCCGCGCGGGGCGGTGCCAGCCAGGTTGTACATGCGCCCGCCGGTCAGCAGGTACACCGTGCGGTCGCCGGGAAGCGTGATGGCGTCGATCTCCTCGGTCACGGCGCTGACGGTGCCCGCGGCGGTGAGCGCCGGCACGTCGATCTCCCAGGGGAAGTGCCCGATGTTGCCCAGGATCGCGCCGTCCTGCAGGAGGTCCAGGTGCTCGGCGGTGAGGATTCCGGCTCGACCGGTAGCGGTGATGATGACGTCGGCCGAGCCCGCAAGCTCCGCCAGCGGCGCCACCCGGAAGCCGTCGAACGCGGCCTCATAGGCGGCGATCTCATCAATCTCGGCCACCGAAACCCGGCCACCGAGGGCGCGCAGATACTGGGCGATACCGCGGCCACACCAGCCGTAGCCCGCCACCACAAAACGACGCCCGGGCACCTGCACGTTGGTCAGTCGCATGAACGATTCGACCGCGCTCTGCCCCACCGCGTGGCGGTTCTCACCGATGGCCTTGAGCGGGCTGTCGTTGATCACGATCACCGGGAACGGAACCTCGCCGTCCATCTCCTCGCGCAGCCGGAATGCGCCGGAGGTGGTCTCCTCGGTGCCGCCGATCAGTGATTCCGCGAGACCTTCGCGCACCGCGAGAGCCGCCAGATCGGCCCCGTTATCGAGCAGAATCTGCGGACGCTCGGCGATGGTGCGTGCCAGGTTGCGGTGGTGCTCCTCGATGGAGTCGTCTCGACGCCCGAAGATCGTCATGCCGCGCTCCTGCAGGGCGGCCACCACGTCATCCTGGGTCGAGCCGTGGTTTCCGGTCCCGACGATGCGCGCGCCACCGGCGGCCAGGGTCTCCACCAGCACCGCGGTCTTCGGCTCCACGTGCAGCGAGAGCCCGATCGTCACGCCCTCAAACGGCCGCTCCGCCGCGAAGCGCTCACGCAGGTTGGCGAGCATTCCCATGCGGGTGCGGATCCAGGCAATGCGCTGCTCGCCCGCCGCGGCCAGCTCGGCACGACTCGGCTCGGCAGCCTGCCCAGCAACAGTCTCGGGGGTGACTTCTTCGTCGACGGTGTGACTCACGGGTACTCCTTGGTTCCGTCCGGGCCTCTCCCGGACGCTTCGAGTCTGACACCCGAACCTCACATACGCAACTTAATTTCCTATACGCAATCACTTCGTGGAACTGATGGAACTAATGACAATCTTTGCCATCGTTGGTAAAATCGGCCCATGGCATCCATGAACATCTCCCTCACCGAATCGCTCAAGGACTTCGTCGAATCCCAGGTCGGCGACAACGCGCGATACGGCAACGCCAGCGAGTTCATGCGAGACCTCATCCGTCGAGAACAGGCACGTACCGAATTCCGAACACTTATCCTCGAGGGCGCAGCCTCTGGCACGGGGTCAGAGCTGAATGACGCATACTTCGATCGACTGCACGCCCGCATCACCGACGCCCGCGACGCCTCCTGATGGCCCGCCGCGTCGTCACCACCCTGAGCGCGGACCACGATATCGAAGCGGCCGTCGATTACTACATCGAGCAGGATGCATTTGATGCGGCGACGCGCCTTGTCAGCACCCTCGATACCGCGACGGGTATGCTCGCCGCCCATCCGAATCTCGGCTCACCAAAGTTTGCTGAGGACGCCGGAGTCCCGGGCCTTCTGAGCCTCGCTCTCCAGCATTTCCCGTACATTATTTTCTACACCGAGGATCCCGAGATCGTGCGCATCCACCGGGTCCTCAACAGCCAGCGGGACATCTTCGCCCAGCTCGCCCACACATAACCGCGGCAGGCCAACGGCGTCGCGATTCAGGCCCGCGATGCCTGCCAGTCGCGCGCGAGCCGCACCAGGGCATCCACCACGATCGAGGTTGCGGCCGAGGGTTCGCGCCGGGTCGCCCGATGCCGCAGCGTGAGTGAGCGGGTGCCGAGCCCCGGCATCTCGCGTACGGACACCCCCGCGGGCAGGGCCTCCTGCAGCGCCAGATCGGGCAGCAGCGTCACCCCCTGGCCGGCGGCCACCAGCGAGAGCGCGGCCGGGAAATCCTCATAGCCATGCACGGGCGTCGAGGTCACGCCGAGGCGAATCCGGGTGCGCTCCACCGCCCGCGCCGATGCACCCTCGGCCGCCACTCCCAGCCAGGGCAGCGCGATGAGTTCGTCCACCCCGAGATCGGCCGGGGTTGCCTGCGGCACCACGAGCCGCCAGGGGTCATCCAGCAGCGGCACGTCACGCGTGTGGGCGGGTGAGCCCTCATCGAGTTCGCGATCAAAGATGATCAGATCGGCATCGCCGCTGCGCAGCATTCGCGGCAGGCGCAGCGTGGACGCATCGTGCAGGCGCAGTTCGATTCCCGGCAGGGCCTCACGTAGCTGCGCCAGATGCGGCACAATCAACCCGGACAGCACGGTCTGGAACGCCCCGATCGACACCGGACCGGTCACCTCCTGCTGCGCCTGCACCAGCCGACCGCGCGCCTCCAACAGTTCCCGCTCAATACTCTCGGCCGTCTCCACCAGGATGCGCCCGGACGGCGTGAGCGTCACCCCGCGCGGCCCACGATCCAGCAGCGCCACACCCTGTTCCAGCTCCAAACGCGAAATCTGCTGCGATACAGCAGATGCCGTGACATGCAACGCGTCTGACGCAGAAAGTATGCTGCCGTGTCGCGCTACGGCGAGCAGAAACGCGAGTCTTTTCGGGTCAATATCGGACATAAGCAAATCTTACGTTATCCATCAGAAAATGTAACTTGCACTTACCTCCGGGATAACCGAAACTAAATTCTCGGTGCACCGTGCATCGCCGGGCCTCGCCCACACCAGATATGAAAGAACACCGTGGATTTCTCGCTTCTCATCGTTGCCGCCGGATGGATCGGCGCCGTCTTCACCGTTGCCGCATACGGACTGCTCAGCGCGGGCAAACTCGCCGCTGATTCGCCGTGGTTCCAGGCCGGCAACATCGTGGGCGCGGCCCTGCTGCTGATCAGCGCGGCATCAAACGGAGCGTGGCCCTCCGCGGTGGTCAACGGTATCTGGATCGTCATCGGCCTGCAGGCCTCGATCATGCTCGTGCGCCGCACCCGTCGTGCCGCACGCACCGCCGCCATCGCCGACCCGATGACCGACGCGCTCACCACCGTCACCTCCACCGGAACCGGCACCGTGCCGGTGATGGGCGACGCCCAGCCCGCCGAGTCGGCCGTCGAGATCCTGCCCGCCACCGTCGTGATCCCGGTCATCACCGCCGCGATGCTCGCCGAGGAACACGCCCGCCGCGAGGCCGCAACAATCGCGGCGGCCGCGGCGGCCTCCGCGCACGAGCGCACCGACACCGGCCGAATCAGCGTCCCCGCGTAACGCCGAGCATCTAGCGCCTAGCGCCTAGCGCCTAGCGCGCATAGCCAACCGCGAGCAGCTCGTTGTCTGCGACACCCCGCAGCAGCGCCTCGGTCACGGCGGTTACCGTCACGGAGTGCTCCGCGACCGGCGTGAGCGCCGCATCCTCCGGGCTCCATGCCCGCAGCGCGATCAGGGTACTGAGGTGGGGTGCGTGCTCGGGCAGCTCGCGCAGCCAGGACAGCAGCGCCTCCGCCGAGGGCTTTCCCCGCTCGGGCTGATCCGACTCCCCCAGGCCGATGAGGCTGCGGCACTCGCAGGCATCCTCCCCGAGCACAAACTGCCGGGCGGTCGGGCGCACCAGGTCGCTCACAATACGGTGTGCGGTGGGCAGCGGGGACACACCCAACCGCTCCCGCGTGAACGCCTCAAACTCCGTCGTGTACCCGGCGGCATTGACCGCCCAGATGATTCGCGCGCACATTCGGCACCGCTCCCCTCACTGATGACTCCGAGGATAGCAGGCACCCCACACCGCCTACGCGGCCGACAGCGCCTGCGCCAGCTCCGTGCGTCGCGAGACCCCGAGCCGGGTAAAAATGTGGGCGATGTGGGTGTCTACGGTTCGTACCGACAGCGTGAGGCGCTGCGCGATCTGCGCGTTGGTTTCGCCGGCCGCCGCGAGCCCGGCAATCTCACGCTGACGGCGAGTCAGCGCGAGGCGCATCGAGGGCGCGGGCAGCCACACCCCGGCACCGTTCAGCTCGGTCAGGGCGTCGGCCGCTCGGCCCGCATCCCCGGCGACGAGCGCCTCCGCGTGATGCAGCAGGAGCGCGGCAAGCGGCCCCTCCATCCGTGCGGCCGCGGCACGCAGCAGCGGGAGCAGCTGCGCGCGAGACGCACGCCCGGATGCCAGGATCTGCAGGTGCAATCCGCGCACGTGGTCCACCACGAATCCGTGCCCCTGCGCGTAATCCACAAAGTCCTCGATGTTGCGCAGCAGATCGGGATCACCGAGGCCATAACCCACGAGCAGCAGCTTATAGGCGATCTCGCCCTCCACCTCGCGGCTCGATCGAGCGGCGCTCTCGCGTGCCCGCACCCGCGCCTCGCGCGCCCCCGCGTGATCGCCGGAGAGCAGCAGCGCAAGCGCATACCCGCTCCAGGTCATGGCCAGGGAGCCCCGTGGATCGGCTACCTCTAAATAGGAGAGCCCGCCCTGATAGCTGCGCAGCGCGTTGGTCCAGCTCCCGAAGGCGGCACTGATGTGGGCCATCCCGACCTGCTCGAGGCCCGGGTCCACGTGGTGCCCCTCATGGGTCGAGGCCGAGAAGACCTCCATCGCGCGCTTCGGTTCGCCGAGCCACATGCACGCCCAGAACCGGGCAAACACTAGGTCGGTGCGCAGCCAGTGATAACTGGAAGGGGTGTGATCCACGGTCTCCAGCGTCGCATCCGCGAGCTCCAGCGCCTCGGCGAGGGCACCGCGGTGGGCGAGGCCTAGCACCAGCGACGGGACCAGGATCACGCTGCCCGGATGCCGACCATTCGGCCCGGCCAGCAACCCGCGAATCGGATCAACCGTGAGGTCGTGCCGCCCACCAACGCCGAGCCGACGAAGCCGCCCCACTACGAGCATAATCTCCGTTGTTCGGGTCGCGTTTTCACCGATCCGGGTGCGCGCAGCCGCGAATCGTTCGAGAGCGGTGGCGAGGGGCGCCCCACCGTGATGATCAAGATCGGCATACTGCCAGGCCATGCGCACGAGGGAAATCGAGACGCTCTCGCGCTCATCCTCCACGGCCCGCGCGGATACGGACTCCGCCGGAAGCTCCGCCAGGATCCCCTCGGCAGCCTCCAGCTCGGCAAGGGCCTCGGTGTTACGACCAAGCTCCGCATACATCTCGGCGCGCAGCACCCGCGCGGCGACCCGCCGCGGGCCCTGGGCATCCGGATGTTCGAGCGCGGCACGTGCCAGACGAACCGCGGCCTCGGGCCGCTGGCGGGCCCGTGCCGCGCGTGCCCCGTCCATCAGGATCGCCGAGTCGGGGTTTTCTCCGGAATCACGCTGCCACTCCACCCAGCGCGAATACGCCTCGGGATCGTCGGTACGAGGTGCCGCGAGAGGCAGTCGGGTGAGCAGGGCGTGGCGTCGCCCCGGAAGGAGCAGATCGCGCAGGATCTCGGCGTGCAGCGGATGCGCCAGCCGCGCGCCGGCCGGGCCAGAATCCGGTGCGAGCTCCTGCACCACGAGCCCGTCGATGCGCAGGCTTTCCAGCGCGGTATCCGGGGTCACCGTGGCCAGTGCTGCGAGCGGAACCGAACCGGCAAGCGCCAGCAGGTCGAGAATATCGCGCTCCGCTTCCGTGCGCAGGGCCAGATCCGCGCGCATCAGGTCGTGCAGTCGCGGCCCGATTTCCAGCGGAACCGCCCAGACCCACACGCCGTTATCGCGCACCAGGCCACCCTGTTCCAGCAGGCTCTGGGTGAGCTCACGCAGGTACAGCGGGTTGCCGAGGGTGAGGCGGTGCATGCGCAGCACGGCCTGTTGAGAGACGGTTCCGCCGAGGTGCCGGGAAAGCAGATCGTGGACGGAGTCGGGGGTGAGCCCGGTCACCTCGTGTCGGGAAAGAGTACCCTCGCGCCACAGCCGCACGAGGGGTTCGGGCATCCGCATCGGCTGGTGGCTCTCCACCAGGAGTCTCGCGTTGCCGGACCGGACGCGCTCGGCCAGCGCCTCGGCGGCCTCGGCATCGAGGCGATCCGGTGCGGGCACATGGATGAGTTCGGGCCGGCCGAGTTCACGGGCATCGTCGAGGACGGCATGGGCGGCGAGCGTGCTCAGGCCGATGCCGGGGCCGCCGTGGAGGACGATCCCGGATGCGGCGAGCGCGCGCGTTACGGTGGCCTGGGTGTGCGCGTCGGGTACGCGCGGCCACGATCCTAAGGGTGTGGGAGTCATGGGTTTTTCGGGGTTCGGGGTGGGGTGTTTTTTAGGGTAGCCGATGACTCGACACCCAAAACGCAATCTTACGTAGCGATTACGGATGTTGACAATATCGCATTCTTCTACCGTCGAATCTGGACCCTGCCGCCCTCATCGTGGCCGCCTCGTGCGAGCGTCCATTCATCCTCCCGAAAGGACTTTCATGCAACCCCCACGTCATGCGCAACCGAGGCGTCGTTCGCGCCAGGTCACCGCGCTCATCACCGCCCTGGCACTCGGTGCCTCGGGCGTCCTGATCGCGGGCGGGCCGGTAGCGGCCGCCCCGACTCCGGCCGAGCCCACCCCCGTGAGCACCACGTTCACGGCAAACAGCACCTGGACGGTACCCGCAAACGTCACGTCGGCGACGTTCACTGTCAACGGTGCCTCCGGTGGAAACACCCCGGGAGCGCGCGGCGGACAGGGCGCAAGTATCACGGGTACTCGAGCGGTTTCCCCCGGACAAAGATACGAAATTGCAGTTGGTGGGCGTGGCCAGGACGGCCCCGCCGGCGGGCAGGACGGCAGGGACACGACGGATCTTTATGGCCCCGGACGCGGTGCGGCTGGTGCGGGAAAAAATCGCGAGACCAATAACGAGTACGCAAACTATCGGGGAGCTGGCGGCGGCGGCGGCACTCAGCTTTACCTGGCGTCAAACATCCTGGTACTTGCCGCAGGAGGCGGCGGCGCGGGCGGGCAGGGTCTCACGGCTCAGGGGCTCGAGGACTGCGCAATTGGCGGTGCCGGCGGTAATGCCGAAACCGCTGGTTCGGCCGGCGGAGCAACCGGTTGTTCCGGACGGGCATCTGGCGGCACGGGCTCCTCAGGAAACTGGTGGCAGAGCCCGAACGGTGTAGCCGCGACCGCTGTGACCGACCAAAGCTTCCGCTCCGGCGGAGGCGGCGGAGGCGGCGGAGGCTCCGAATTTGGTTTGGGCGGAAACGGAGGAACGGCCAAGCTCGGTGCAGCCGGTGGCGGCGGCGCGGGCGGAAAATCCCTGTCCCGGCTATCCGGGTCAACCACGGAGCTCGCTCCTGCCGGTGCCAGCGGATCGGTGACGGTGACCTACGTGGTCACCGATCCCACCACCCTGACGGCAACCAGCACCTCGCCCAGCACGATCACCGCGGGTACCCCGCTGATCGTGAACGCTCTGGTTTCCAACCGGGTGAGTGGCGGCAAGACCCCGGTGGGTGCCGTGGCCCTCACCGTCGGCAACACCGTCGTGGAGACCGTCAATGTCGACGATGCGGGAACCGCGACCCTCCGCTACGGCGGCACCGTCGTGGGTGCCCTCAAGTACTCGCTCAGGTTTGTGCCGGCCCACGCCGGATTCGGTGCCTCGACCATCGCCGAGCGTACGGTAACCGTCCAGGCTTCGCCCACCACCACCACGCTGAGCGTGGACCGCGCATCTGCCCCCATCCGTACCCCGCGCACGCTGAGCGCCACCGTCGCTGCGGAAGCCCCCTCGGAGGGTGTGCCCACGGGTCAGGTGCGGTTTGCCGATGGTAGCGGCGTGATCGGGACGGCCGATCTGGTCGATGGCGTTGCGACGCTCGATCAGACCCTGAACGAGGTCGAACTGCGCGCCTACACCGCGACCTATCTTCCCCCCAGCTCCCCGAACTACGTCGGTTCGGTCTCGGGTCCGATCGCCGTGCGGGCATACCGCCCGACCAGCGCGGTCACCGTCACCTTCCCCGCCACCTCGACGGTTGTGGGCCAGCCGGTAGACGCCACCATCGCGGTGACCTCTCCGGATGGCACCCCCAGTGGTTCGGTGGTCCTGACCGTTGACGGCACGGCTCTCCCCGCGGCGACGCTCAATGACGATGGCATCGCCACCGTCGCGCTGCCCGCCTCCGCCCTGACCTCGGCCCGCACCATTTCGGTCAGTGCCGCGTACAACGGAACCCCGGTGATTCAGGAGTCCGGTTCGGGTCGCGTGACCCACACCATCACCGCTGCTCAGGTTGCCCTGAACGTTGAGGTCCTGACCTCGCAGCCCTCGCACGGGGACACCGTCTCCCTCCAGGCTACCGCGCAGGTTGTCACCCCCGGTCAGGCAACCCCGACCGGCATCGTCACCTTCTATGCCGACGGCAACCGCATCGGTTCGGGCCCCCTCGCACTCGAGGGTGGCGTCCCCACCGTCCGCATCCAGTCCACGCCCCTGAACGGCGGCGACCGCGAGATCACCGCGAGCTTCGCCGGATCGGACACCGTTGCTGCCGGAGGCACCGCGGAGGCCGTGGAACTGCACGTGTCCGCGCTCGCCTCGGTGACCACGCTGACCGCTCAGCAGACCGGCGCCGAGTGGGGCACCCCGCTCGCCTTCACCGCCACCGTGCGGGCCGCGGCACCGCCCGTGGTTCCCACCCTGGCTGCGGCTCGCACGCTGTTCAGCGTTCTCGGCCCGGAGGTGATCGGCGGTAGCGTCCAGCTGTACGTGGATGGCCAGCCCGATGGCGACCCGGTTGCGCTGCGCTACGGATCCAGCACTCTCGAATCCTCCCTGCTCGCCCTGGGCGACCACGAGGTCTCGGCCCGGTACATCGGCACCGATGCGTTTGCCACCTCGGACAGCCTCGAGCACACTCAGAGCGTGACCGCAGCCACGAGCACGCTGGTCTTGGGCATCTCCAATGCACGACCGTACCTCGGCGGCTCGAGCACCATCACCGCCACGGTGACCGGTGCCGGCAGCGATGTGGAGCCGCTCGGCGGCGCGGTGACGTTCAGCCTCGGCGGACCCCTGGTTTCGATTCCCCTGGATGCGGACGGAGTCGCACGCATCGCGGTGCCCACCCAGACGCTCGGTCAGGGGTCGATTTCCGCAACCTACGCCGGCGATGCGTTCCGCACCGGCGCTGGCCCGACCTCGGTGAACTTTGAGGTGATCGAGGTGCCCTCCACCGCGATGCCCACCTCAACCGCCACCCCGACCGACGAAACCTCCGAGGTACCGACCTCGCAGCCCACCGACGAAAGCTCCGAGGTACCGACCTCGCAGCCCACCGACGAAAGCTCCGAAGTCCCGACCTCGCAGCCCACCGACGAAAGCTCCGAAGTACCCACCGTGACGCCGACCGACGAAAGCTCCGAGGTCCCGACCTCGCAGCCCACCGACGAAGGCTCCGAAGTACCCACCGTGACGCCGACCGATGGTTCGAGCGAGGTGCCGACCAAGGTGCCGAGTGACGAACCGTCCGTTGAGCCCACGGGCACCCCGGTCTCGCCGTCCCCCGAGGCCAGCACCACGGCCCCGGGCACCACGACCGCCGAGGCTTCGGCCAGCGGTGCGCCGGTGAGCGAGGCTCCGGGCACCGGAACCCCGACTACCTCGGCCACGCCGGTCGCGGGTGGGGATCTGCCCCACACCGGATCCTCGGGAATCGCCGCACTGACCGTCGGCGGAATCCTGATGCTCCTCCTCGGCGGGCTCGCAATGCGCGCCCGCGGACGTCGCGACGTGAGCGAAATCGGCTAACCGACCGTCTCACCCGCGCACGACGCGCAAGAGAAGGGCACGTTCCCGGGAAACCGGGGGCGTGCCCTTCCGTGTGGGGTGCCGTGGGCAGAGACCAGGCCTAGAGCCCGAACGGTGCCAGGAGGGAATCCGCCCGGTCACGAGCCAGCTCGGGATCGATCTCCTCATTGGCGTAGATCTCATCCAGCTGGGCGGTAACCCCGGGGTCCAGCGCCGCCAGACGACGCTGCCAACGCTCGTGATCGCGACGCCAGTACCCCATGGTGTCCCAGCGCTCGGTGGGCCAACGAAGCGTGTGTCGCAGGTGGGCGCGCGCCGTGCGCATCTCGCTTGCCTCACCGGAGAACCAGACGTATCCGTGGCCCGGCCGGTCGGTGAGATCCCGCACGGCCTCGGGTAGTGGCCCGGTATCCCCAGCATCAACCACCCAGCGCACGGTGTCGGCGAGACGGTGGGCCAGGGGCTGGACCTCCGCGGCATTCGCCACCTGAATGACCGCGATAACCGGCGGCGCGGCGGCGTCGCCAAGGTGGCTTTCGAGAATCCGAGCGATGGCCGGAAGCGCGGTGGCATCCCCCACCAGGGCGATCCACTCGCAGCCCGCGGGCGGTGCATACCCGCCGCGCGGTTCACCCAGCAGAATCAACTCACCCATCTCCGCATGGGTGGCCCAGGTGGCCCCCGGTCCCGCGCCATGAAGCACAAAGTCGAGATCGAGATATTCGCGCCCGCGCGCGCGAACCGTGTAGTACCGGCGGCTGAGGTCTGCCGTCGCCAGATCCTTCACCGTGCGAATCTTGGTGTGCGCGGCGGGAAGCCCGAGCGTCACAAACTCATCCGCAAACCCGGTGTCCCGATACTCGGAGATTCCGGGCACGTGCGCTCCCGAAACGTTCTCCACCCGGATCCGGCGCATCTGCGGGCTCAGCGTGGTGATCGCCGCCACGCGTGCCGCATAGATCGGCCCCTCGGCTCGGCTCATGATCGGTTCCTTTCACGTTGGTTTCTGTCGGCGTGGTTTCGCTGAGGGTGGTTTCGCTGAGCGTGGTTTTTCATCGTCGCCGCCGTCCCTCTACGCCCAGCAGCCACGCCAGGTAGGCCCCACCCACACAGATGGTGACCACCCCGGTGGGCAGCTGTGTGGGGGCGAGGGCGCGGGTGGCGATCAGGTCGCTGGCCAGCAGGATCAGCGCACCGGTCAGTGCGGTGGCCACATACGGGATGCCGGGGCTCGCGCACAGCCGGCGGGCGATCTGCGGGGCGGCAAGGGCGACAAACGCGATGGGTCCGGTGATCGCCGTGGCCACGGCCACCAGCACCACCCCGAGGACGATCGCGGCCAGGCGCACCCGCTCGGGTGCCGTTCCGAGCGCCGCGGCCAGATCGTCGCCGAGCTCCAGCACGCGCAGCGGCCCGGCGAGCAGCGCGAGGGCGGGCACCGCACCCATCAGGGTGATGAGCAGCACCGGAACCTGCTCCCACCCCACGCCGTTCAGTGAACCGGCACCCCAGATGGCTGCGCTCAGTGCCTCCTTCTGATCCACCGTGGTGACGATCCAGATGTTGAACGAGTTGAGCATCGCGGTAATCGCGATACCCACCACGATCAGCCGAAAACCGCTCGCCCCGCGTCGCATCACGAGGAGCCAGATCACGGCCGCGGTCAGGAGCCCGCCGACAACCGATGCCGCGGACACCGACAGCAGCGCGCTACCTCCGCCGAGCATGACCAGCAGCGCCCCGGTGTAGGCACCGGTGGTGAACCCGATAATGTCGGGGCTGCCGAGGGGATTGCGGGTGATGATCTGAAACAGCGCCCCGCTGAGGGCCAGGGCCGCGCCGATCAGGATCGCCAGCAGCACGCGCGGGGCGCGCCACTCGCGGACGATCAGTCCCGCGCCGCCTGCATCCTGGCCGGCGAGCGCGGCGAGGACCTGCCCCGGGGTGAAGGGCAGTTCCCCGGTGGACAGCAGATACAGGGCGAGCGCGGCAACCGCGACGCCCAGCAGGATGGTGGCGATGCGTGCTCGCCGACGCACGGCCCGCACCGGAACGCTCAGCGCACCGGGCGCACTCACGTGATCCGCCCACGGCGGCGCAGGGCGAGCCAGACGAGGATGGGCGCACCCACAAACGCGGTGATCACGCCCACCGAGAGCTCGTGCGGTCGCGCGATCGTGCGGCCCACGAGATCCGCCGCGAGCAGAAGAATGGGGCCGCACACAACGGAGAAGGCCAGTAGCCAGCGCTGATCCGGCCCCACCAGCGGCCGCAGGGAGTGCGGCACCATGAGCCCCACAAAGCCGATGGGCCCGGCGGCCGCCGTGGCCGTGCCGCACAGCACCGTGACGGCCACGGCCCCGAGGGCACGCGTGGCCCCGGTGCGGCTTCCGAGAGAGGCCGCGAGGTCGTCTCCGAGGGAGAGCGCGTTGAGGCCGCGACCCAGTGCCAGCGCAAGAACCAGCGCGATCGCGATGACCGGAAGCGCGATCGACACCACGTCCATCTCCCGCCCAGCAACAGAGCCCGCCGACCAGAAGCGCAGGCTGTCAAACGCCTTCGGGTTCGACAGCGACATGGCGGAGGTGATGCCGCCGAGCACCGCACCCACCGCAACACCGGAGAGCGTCAGCCGCGTCGGGGTGATCGAGGCGGGGCCGCCCGTGGAGGCCAGCACATACACCACGAGGGTGGCCAGGATCGCTCCGGCGTAGGCAAACCACAGCGAGTTGAGGAACCCGCCCACGCCAAACACGATGTATCCGAGGGCAACCCCGAGTGCCGCCCCGGCGTTGACACCGAGGATGCCCGGGTCGGCCAGCGGGTTGCGGGTGAGTGCCTGCATCAGGGTGCCGGCCACCGCCAGGGCGGCCCCCGCGGCGATGCACAGCAGGGTGCGCGGAATGCGCACCCCCGAGATGATCAGATCGTTTTCGGTACCGGTGGGTGCGAGGACGCCGGCCAGCACGTCCGCGGGCGGGATCATCTTCGAACCCACCGAGAGGCTCAGCAGGGCCAGCACGATGAGGGTACCGAGGGCGGCGAGAAACCACAGGGTGAGAGCACCACCGGAACGCCCGGCCGCGGGCAGAGCCTGTGCGGTCGGGCGTTTCGGTGTGGGTGGAGCAGTGGTCATCCTAGAGGGCGGAGAGCACGGTCTTTTCGACCTCGTGCAGCCACTCGGTGGCGGTCACGTAGTCGGTGATGCTGGTCTTCAGGCCGTACACGTGCTTCGCCTGGGCCACGGGCAGCCGGGTGAAGAGATCATTGTTCAGGACGTCCTGAATGCCCTGCGGCACGCTGCCATCCTGGTTGATGGGGTGCAGCGCCACGCTTACGCCGGTGAATACCGTGCCGAGCTGCTCAAACGGGTACGAGTGGTAGCCGCTGGCGTCGTAGTTGGTGGGAACGCCGGGGCCATACTTCATGCCCAGTTCGTTGACCACGAGGTTACCGATGGCCCCGGTGGGTTCCTGAATCGAGAACTGTCCGGCATCGTCCCCGAGGGAGAAGTGGGCCCAGGAGTTTCCGGAAATCTGCGCCGCATAGGTGGTCTTGATGCGATCGCGCTCGGTCTCATACGTGGACTTCGCACCCTTCCAGGCGTCGGTCTTTCCCACGGCCTCGGCGATCTGCTCGGTGAGGCCCTGCCAGTCTCCGCGGTCCTTTCCCTTGGCGATGGCCGTGGGGGCGATGGCCGAGAGCCGCTTGTAGACGGACTCATCGATCTCGTAGGCATCGCCCACGATGAGGTCGGGCTTGGTGGCGGCCAGGGCCTCGTAGTTGAGCTCACCGAAGCTGCCCGCGGTGGGCACACCCTTCACGAAGTCCTGCTGCGTGTCGGAGAACTCCTTGATCCACTTGCCGTAGTCCTGGGCGGCGACCGGTTTCACGTCGAGGGACATCAGCTGCCAGGGGGTGTCATAGGACACCGCGGCCACGCGCAGCGGCTTCTCGGGAATCTTGACGTCGCCGTAGGCGGAGGCGAAGGTGCGGGTGGCGCTCGCGCCCTCGCTGCTGGCGGGAGCCGCGCCGGTGGAGCAGGCGGAGAGCAGGCCGGCGGTGAGGGTGAGGGCGGCCACCGCGGCGGAGGCGCGCAGCGCGCGGGCAAGGGAACGGGTGGGACGAGGCACAGCTAACTCCTGAGACTTAGGTAAGGGATGCCTAATTATCACCAGCGACAACGGCACCCCACAAGCCCGAAACAGAGGGTATCGTGCAAAATCTGGTCGAGTTACATCAAAAATCGGTCATCGTGAGGGATTCTCGGTGCCCCGTTCGAGTGACGACGCCTCGGCCTCCTCCGCCGCGGAGAGCACCCCCACCCGAAGGAAGGTTCCCGGGGTCACCCCCGTGTGCTTTCGAAAGGCCGCACCAAACGCGGCAGCGGTGCGAAACCCGGTGCCGCGCGCCACCGTGGCCACGCTGTCTCCGAGGGTCAAACGCTGAATGGCAAACCGCATCCGTACCTCGGTGCGCCACCCCGAAAACGACAGCCCCGTCTCCGCCTGAAAGTGTCGCATGAGGGTGCGCACGCTCACCCGGCAGAGTGCTGCCCACTCCTCGACCGTGCGGTCATCCGCGGGTCGCTCCAGCAGGGCGTCGGTGATGACGCGCAGCCAGGGGGTGTGCGGAAGCGGAACATCCACCACGAGACGCGGGGTGGGCTCCAGCAGATCCAGCGCGAAGGCCTCGGCATTCGCCCGCTCCGGCGCACTCAGGTCGCGCACCATCAGGTGGTCCAGCACCTGGTCCAGCAGCGTCGGGGTCACCAGCACCGCCACGTGCTCGAGGCCCGGGCGCTCCCCCTCATCGGCAAACCAGCTGCAGAGCAGCGCGCTTCCGGGCCCCGCATGCACCTCGTGCGCGATTCCCGCGGGCACCCAGATGCTTGCGCCGCCCGGCACCGCATAGATCGCCGTTTCGGTGCGCAGGATCACCACGCCCTCGATCCCCCACAGCAGTTCGTGGGTGTGGTGCGCGTGCAGCGGCCAGGTGCGCCCCTCCCGCATCTCCGGCGGGGTTTCGATCCGGTGCGAGGCGAGGCGCGGTGCCTCCCCCTGGGGCAGGTAGTCCACCAGCGGATTATCCACGTTGATGTCCACGCGTGAGGTTTCCAGCAGGGAGGAGGACATGATGCGTGCCTTTCGGGTGTCGGGGTGCGCCGTGGCCACCCCTCCCGACGAAGCCTAGCCGAGCGCCCACCCCTCCCCGATCAGGCACCGGTCGAGTTAGGATCGGGAAATGATCGCACGGGTGCACGGCACGGGAACACCGCTCATCATGATCCACGGCTTCGGGGTGGATCATCGCATCCTGCTCCCCCTGGAGGAGATGGTGGGCAATCTCGGCTGGCAGCGCATCTATCTGGACCTCCCCTGGGCAGAGGGTGCGGAGGATTCCGGGGTGGGTAGCCCGCGAGAGCTCGCCGCGAGCGTCCTCACCGAGGTTTCGGACCTCATCGGCCAGCAGCCGTTTGCCGTACTCGGCAACTCCTTCGGCGCGCTGATCGCGCGCCACCTCGCGCATGCGCTGCCCGAGCGCTGCCTCGGCCTCGCCACCCTCGCCGGGGCCTTCCGGATGAACCACGCCGAACGCACCCTGCCCGCGCACCGGGTGGTCACGCACGACGCCGACGTTCTGGAGCGCGCCGGTGATGCCCGCGGCGAATTCGAGAGCATGGCCGTCATTCACACCTTCGAGACCCTGGACGCATTTGAGCGCTTTGTCCTCCCCGGAGTACGCGGTGCGAATGCCGTCGTCCTCGACCGCCTGACCGAAACATACACGGACGCCCCCGATCCCGAGCTATCCCAGCCCTCCTTCGCGGCCCCCTCGCTCCACCTCTTTGGCCGGCAGGATCAGATCGTGGGGTTTGAGGATGGCCTCGCACTCCGCGGCCACTATCCGCGCGGCAGTTTTGTGGTTCTCGATGGTGCCGGGCACAACCTTCACATCGAGCGGCCGGCAGTCGTGGGGCCCCTGGTGCGAGACTGGCTCGATCGCGCCGCCGCTCACGGCCTCCCGGAGAGCGAGGCGTGAGGCCTCACCCGCTTTCGCGGGCTATCTCCGGGGAGATTCGACCGGCACCGGGTGGATTTCGCCCACAGCGTGCCGGGGCACTTCCGCGTGATTCCGGGGTTTAGGTCACCCCTCAAACGTGGGTCACGGCAAAAACAGCCAACCGCGAGTGCAATTCCGGCGCGGACGGTGCAGAATGAGCATTATGAGCACGACCCCCAGCCCCAGCCGCCCCGCACGCCCGCAGACCGTCCTTGAGGTGGTCGCGCGTAACTGGCTGACCCCTCACCTCGTGCGCCTGACCCTCGGCGGCCCCGGCTTCGATGACTTCGTCTCCAACGACGCCACCGATAAGTACATCAAGATTTTCTTCACCAAGCCCGAGCTTGAGCTCGAGCCCCCCTATGACGTTGCGGCGCTGCGCGAAACCCTCGCCCCCGAAGACCTTCCGGTGACCCGCACGTACACCGTGCGCCGGGTCAACACCGAGGAGCGCACCCTGGATGTCGACTTCGTGGTGCACGGCGACGAGGGCCTCGCCGGCCCCTGGGCGGCCGATGCGGCACTCGGCGACCGCGTAGTCTTCGCCGGCCCCGGCGGCGCATACACCCCCGACCTGGAGGCCGACTGGCACCTCTTCGTCGGCGACGAGTCGGCGTTCCCCGCAATTGCGGCCGCCGTTGAGTCTCTCCCCGAGGATGCCCGCGGCATCGCGGTGGTCGAAATCGAGTCCGAGGATGACCGCCCGACCCTGAGCGGCCCGGACGGCGTGGCCGTGCACTGGATCATCCGTGGCGAGCGCACCGAGGATACCCCGCGCCTCCTCGCCGATGCGATCACCGCCCTGACCTGGCTCGAGGGCCGCGTACACGTCTTCGCCCACGGCGAGCGCGAATCGATGAAGGCCCTGCGCGAGGTGTTCATCACCGAGCGCGAGCTCGAGCGCTCGCAGCTCTCGCTCTCGGGCTACTGGGCTCACGGCCGCGCGGAGGACCGCTTCCAGGCGGAAAAGCGCGAGCCGATCGGTAAGATTTTCCCCGCCTAGGGACGCAGCCCTCCTCGCTGACGGCGAACGGTCACGCCTAGACGTATACCCCTTGGGGGTATAGCCTGGGTGCCATGACCGACGAGAAGAACACCCGAAACTCTCACGGCACCACCCCCGGAGAGGCCGCGCACACACACGAGGATCACTCCGCGCACGCGGGCCAGGACGCGCACGCCAGTCACGACGCGCACTCCGGCCACGACGGGCACGCGGAACACGACGCCCACGCGGGCCATGGCGGGCACGCCGGACACGTGGCCGTCTTCCGCCGCCTGTTCTGGATCATGCTGGTCATCGCCGTGCCCGTAACAGTGCTCTCCGGGATGTTCGCCCACATCCTCGGCTACACGCTCCCCGATATTCCCGGGCTCCCGTGGGTCTCCCCGATCCTCGGCACGGTGATGTACGTCTGGGGCGGCAAACCCTTCCTCACCGGCGCGGTGGATGAGCTGCGGGCACGCAAGCCCGGCATGATGCTGCTCATCGCCCTGGCCATCACCGTGGCATTTGTCTCCTCCTGGGGTGCCAGCCTCGGCCTCCTCAGCCACGAACTCGACTTCTGGTGGGAGCTCGCGCTACTCATCGTGATCATGCTGCTGGGGCACTGGATCGAAATGCGCTCGCTCGCGCAGACCTCCTCGGCGTTGGACTCCCTCGCCGCCCTTCTGCCCGACGAGGCCGAACGCCTCACCGGGGACGGCACCGCCGAGGCGATCGAGCGGGTCTCCCCCGCCGACCTGCGGGTGGGCGATCGGGTGGTGGTGCGCCCGGGCGGCCGCGTACCGGCGGATGCCCGGATCGAGTCCGGTGCCGCGGATATCGATGAGTCGATGATCACCGGGGAGTCACGCCCGGTGCATCGCGGCCCCGGCGACGCGGTGGTGGCGGGCACCGTCGCGACCGACTCCGGCCTGCGCCTGCGCGTGAGCGCGGTGGGTGGCGATACCGCCCTGGCCGGAATCCAGCGCCTGGTGTCCGAGGCTCAGGCCTCCTCATCGCGCGCTCAGCGCCTCGCCGATCGCGCCGCCGGCTGGCTGTTCTGGTTTGCCCTGGGGTCGGCGCTCATCACCGCGCTGGTCTGGGTGCTGCTCGGAATGCCGGATGACGCCGTGGTGCGCACCATCACGGTGCTCGTGATTGCCTGCCCGCACGCCCTCGGGCTGGCCATTCCGCTGGTGGTGTCGATCGCGACCGAGCGGGCCGCCCGTGGGGGTATCCTGATCACCGACCGCCTCGCGCTCGAGAGCATGCGCGGCGTCGGCAGCGTGCTCTTTGACAAGACCGGTACCCTGACGCGCGGTGAACCCCGGGTCGAGACCGTGGCGGTGGCACCGGAGAGCACGCTCACCGAAGATGAGCTGCTCGCCCTCGCGGCGGCGGCCGAGTCCGATTCGGAGCATCCGCTGGCACGCGCGATCGTGGCAGCGTCCGCCGACCGCTCGCTCACGCTGGATTCCGCGCAGAACTTCACCTCCGCCCCCGCGCTGGGCGTGCGTGCAACCGTGGGCTCTCACGAGGTGGGGGTGGGCGGGCCCGGTCTACTGGCCGAGCATGCGGCAGCGGAGCTCGCGGTGTCCGATGCCTGGCGGGCTGAGGGCGCGATCATCCTGCACGTGCTCGTCGACGGCCAGGTGGTGGGTGCGCTGAAGCTCGCCGATGAGGTTCGGCCGGAGTCTCGCGAGGCCGTCGCGGCACTGCAGCACCTGGGTATCGAACCGGTCATGATCACCGGCGATGCCGAGGCCGTGGCCCACTCGGTGGCCGCGGAGCTGGGCATCACCCGCGTCTTTGCCGGGGTACGGCCCGAGGACAAGGCGGCGCGCGTCGCCGAGCTGCAAGCCGAGGGGCACGTGGTCGCGATGGTGGGCGACGGCGTAAACGACGCTCCGGCGCTCGCCCGTGCGGACGTGGGCATCGCGATCGGCGCGGGCACGGACGTGGCGATCGCCTCGGCCGGGGTGATCCTGGCGAGCGACGATCCCCGCTCGGTGCTCTCGGTGATCGAGCTCTCCCGCGCGAGCTACCGCAAGATGCGACAGAACCTCTGGTGGGCGGCCGGCTACAACCTGCTCTCGGTGCCGCTGGCCGCGGGAGTGCTCGCGCCCATCGGGTTTGTGCTGCCGATGTCGGTGGGCGCGATCCTGATGTCGCTCTCGACCATCATCGTGGCAGCGAACGCCCAGCTGCTGCGCCGCCTCGACCTCTCTCCCGAGGCGGGCGTGCGCGCGGACGGGGTACGGGCGGACCGCACGCACTAGGCCCAAAGCCAGCGGCGGCCCCGCTCCCCGAACGGGGTGCGGGGCCGCCGTGACGACGGGCGGCTGCGGCTAGCGCAGGTCCATCACGATGCGGCCGTCGATCGCGCCGCGCTTCATCCGGTCGAACACGTCGTTGATCTCGTCAAGGGCGGCGGTCTCCACGGTGGGCACAACCTTGCCGTCGGTGTAGAACTGTACGGCCTCGATCATGTCCTGACGGGTGCCCACGATCGATCCGCGAATGGTCAGACCGCGCAGCACGATGTCGAAGATGTTTGCCGGGAAGTCACCCGGGGGCAGACCGTTGAACACGATGGTGGCACCGCGGCGGGCAATGGCGAGCGCCTGGCCGAAGGCCTGCGGGTGCACGGCGGTCACGAGTACGCCGTGCACACCGCCGGTCTGTTCCTGGATCACCTCGGCCGGGTCCTCCTTCAGCGCGTTGACGGTGACGACGGCACCGTGGCGGCGGGCGAGGTCGAGCTTGGCGTCATCGACGTCGATCGCCACGACCTTGAATCCCATGGCCACCGCGTACTGCACGGCGATGTGGCCGAGGCCACCGATGCCGGAGATCGCGACCCACTGGCCGGGGCGGGCGTCGGTCACCTTGAGGCCCTTGTACACCGTCACACCGGCGCAGAGGATGGGGGCGATTTCGACCGGGTCGACGCTCGGGTCGAGACGGGCCGCATAGGTGGCGTCCACCAGCATGTACTCGCCGAAGCTGCCGTCTACGGAGTATCCGCCGTTCTGCTGCTTCTCACAGAGGGTTTCCCAGCCGGTGCGGCAGTACTGGCAGGTGCCACAGGCGGACCACAGCCAGGCGTTACCAACCAGGTCGCCCACGGCGAGATCGGTGACGCCCTCGCCGACGGCGACGACGGTGCCGACACCCTCGTGGCCCGGGATCAGCGGAGACTTCGGCGGAACGGGCCAGTCACCCTCGACGGCGTGCAGGTCGGTGTGGCACACACCGGTGGTGAGAACCTTTACCAGGGCCTGACCTTTTCCCGGGGTCGGGATCTGAACCTCATCGATGGTGAGGGGTGCCCCGGCGGAGTGGGCAACGGCGGCGCGCATCGTGTTCGACACGTTTTCTCCATTCATCTGGAAACTAATCGCCCCGACCGTGATAACGACACCAGGGGGCGGTGACCCGTTGGTCACCCCCATGGTAGGACCGCGCAGGTTGCATTCGGTTGCGCCGTATAACCGGCGTGATGAAAAGCCGTCGCGGCTCGGGATTTTGGCCTAGACTGGCCTCAAAAGCAGCCCACAGGCAGGTGCGCAGGACGATTCCTCCCGGGCCGCAATTTCGGCCGGCTACGGCCGCTCGGAACGGACCGAAAGGGTAGTGTCGTGTGGGCCACGGTAACCTCTTCAGCGCAGTCACCGCGCCAGCGTGACCTGGTTTCGCAGTCCTGGAGTCGCTCCCACGAGCTGCGAGTGGATCCCCTCGCCGGTTCAGCACGGCGCCTCCTCGCCGAAGAGGAGCTGAGGTGTCAGCGCGAGAGCAGCCCCTGGAACGAGCTCATTCCGGTCGCACGCACCCTGCTCCTTGGCGAAAATGTCCGTGACTGTGGCGCACTGTTTGCGCTCGGTGACGCCGACGGGCGGCTGCTCTGGGTCGAGGGCGATCATCACCTGCGCTCCGCCGCCGAATCGATGCGGTTCATGCCCGGCACCGACTGGTCCGAGGCCGCGGTCGGCACGAGCGCACCGAGCACCGCGCTCGCACTCGGTCACCCGGTGCGCGTACACCACGACGAACACTTCCTGCCCGCGGCACACACCTGGAGTTGCCTTGCCGTACCGCTGCGCGATCCCGAAACCGGGGTGATCCTCGGGGTACTCGACCTCACCGACCGTGCCGGGGCGATCCGCGGGCAGGGCGAGCGCCTCCTAATCGCGGCCGCCCATGCGCTGCAGCAGGAGATCCTGGTGCGCCGGCTGCGCGCGGCGGCGGCCGCGTCGATCACGGCCGCGACCGCACCCGGGCCCGCACCGGCACCCGAGCTTGCACCGGTTACCGCGGCGGCGCGCCCACAGCCGGCCGCCCGGATCGCGGTGCTCGGTCACGACCTGGGTGTGCTGAACGGCACCTGCACCGAGGTACTTCTCAGCGCCCGCCATGCGGAAATCCTGATGCTCCTCGCCTGGCACCCGCGCGGGCTCACGGCCGAGCAGCTGGCCGATCAGCTGTATGAGTCCGAGGCACCGCTCGTGACCCTGCGGGCCGAAATCGTGCGGCTGCGCCGCGTGCTCGAGCGTGCGGGCGGCCCGGTGCTTGAATCGCGCCCCTACCGGCTCGAACCGGCCTGGGAAACCGATGTCCACCGAGTCCTTGCCCTGCTTGATCGTGGTGCCCACCGGCAGGCCCTCGCCGCGTTTTCCGGCGATATCCTGCCCTCATCGCACGCCCCGGGCGTCGTCTCGATCCGTGAGCAGGTGCGCGGACGCCTCCGCGAATCGCTGCTCGCGGGGGCATCCGTCGACACCCTGCTCGAATATGCCCGCGGCCCGCACGGCCGGGACGACCTCGAGGTCTGGGAGACCTGTCTACGGCTCCTGCCCGCCTGTTCCCCGCGCCGCACCGCGGTGCTGCGGGAGATCGAACGGATCGAGGCCGAGCTCGACATCCCGGTACCGCACGCGGCACGGTAGCTGCCCGTCTAGGCGTGGTGCAGCGCGCTGAACTCCGCGGCCGGGAACTCCGTAGAACCATCGCCCAGAAGCAGCGCGCGGTAGGTCGCGGTCGCGGCTTCTTCCAGGTTGAGCGCGCGGCGGTACGCCATGGAGATGGTGTCGCCGAGGGCTGAGCAGCCGTGGTTCGAGAGAATCACGCAGTTGTGCTCGCGTGCCTGCTCGGCGGCGGTGTCGGCGAGGCGGTCCGAGCCGTTCGGGGCGAACGGCGTGGTCCCAATCGACTTCACGTAGTACGCGTGGTCCAGGGTAATCAGGCGAATCCGGTGCCCCAGAGCGTCCACGAGCACCGCGTGCTGCGGGTGCACGTGCACCACCGCGTTGATGTCGGGACGCTCCTGGTAGGTGCGCTGGTGCAGCTTCCACTCGCTCGACGGGCTCGTGCCCGAGAGTACCTCGCCGGAGAGGCTCATGACGGTGAAATCCTCCGCGGTGAGGCGATCCAGCCAGGTGCCCGATCCGGTCACCACGAAGCCCTCCGCCACGCGTGCGGAGAGGTTGCCTCCGCTGGCCAGGGCGAGGCCCGCGCGCACGGCATCGGCTCCCACCTCGATCAGCTCGGCGATGGTCGCATCCAGGTTCTTCACTGCGTTCATGTCCGTTTCCTTTCACGGGACGGGGTGTGCGGGGTACCGGGGTCCGGCACCCCGCAGGGTTAGGCGTGGAGGGGAACCCCGGCCACGGGAATGCGCGACTTGGTGTCCTTCAGGAGGAACGTGAGCGCGAACCCAACCAGGTAGAAGGAGGCGATGATCCACACGGTGGTCTCGATTCCGAGCGGGGTGACCAGTGCGGCGATCACCGGGCCGATGAACTGGCTGAGGCCGGCACCGAGGTTCAGGATGGCCACTGCCGCGGCCATGTTCTGCGGGGCGAGCAGCGGCACGATCGCCGACAGCGGCACGAACATGCCGAGGGCGAGGCCGTAGATGATCGCGACCACGAGCATGATGGCGAAGTTCGGGCCGATGGTGGTGGGCACGTAGTACATGGCGAGCACCATCACGAAGCAGCCGATTCCGCCGGCCCAAGCCACCACGTTGACGCGGCCGATCCAGTCGGCGAGGTATCCCGAGAGCAGGTTGGCGGCCACGTTGGCGAGGAGCATGGTGCCCCAGATGTACTGCCAGTCCGAGGTAGTGAAGCCCACATCGCGCACCATGTAGGTGGTGAGGAACACCACGAAGGCGTAGAAGGACAGCGTGTTGATCATGCGTACGACGCCACCGACGCCCACCTTGGGGTGGGTCTTGACGATGGTGATGGAGCGGGCGATACCGGCGAGGCTCGCGCGCACGGTAACCGGCGCGGTGACCGGGTTCTTCAGCAGGACTGCCACCATCACACCGCCGATACCGATGAAGGCGAGGGAGGTCCAGAGGGTGCCGAGCTCACCGATGACGGGGATCATCGCGCCGGCGAAGTAGGAGGAGATCACGCCGAGACCCAGGGTGGAGAAGAACCAGTACCAGCCGGTTGCGCGACCCATGACGTTTTCGGGAGTGGCCATGGTGATCCATACCAGGAATCCGAAGGCGAACATCGGATAGCCGAGACCGCGGATGCCGAAGGCGATGAGCATGACGGTGAAGTCCTGGGCCATGACTCCGAAGACCAGGAAGATGATCTGGAAGACCACCCAGATCGCGAAGCCCACCATCATGACCCGCTTGGGGCCCCAGGCTTCGGCGAGCGCGCCGGAGAGCCAGGCGGCGAGGGCCACCACGATGCCGTAGACGCTCCACAGCAGGGCGACGTCACCGCCGGAGAATCCCTGGGCATCGAGGTAGGGCGAGAGGAAGCCGGCTTCGATGCCGTCTCCCACCATGAACAGGGTGAGCGCGAGGAAGCCCCACGCGATGGGGCGGGAGATGCCCTGGGAGGCCAGCAGCGCCGCGAAGCGGCCGCCGGTAGCGGGTGGACGAGATTCCATGGGTGAGACTCCTCGTTGAGTATCGACGATACGGTGAGTATGATGTACATTTGTTCAGTGCGATGAACGGTTGCACAGTAAGTCTCGATGACGATCACGTGCGTGTCAAGTTCACCGCCACACGCGCTCCCCGTGGGAGGATAAAAGCATGCTTATGGGACGCGTTGCGCGGCTGTACTACGAACACGGGCTCACCCACCAGGAAATCGCCGACACCCTCGGCCTCTCCCGGATCCGGGTGACCCGTCTCCTTGCCGAAGCCCGCTCCAGCGGCATGGTTGAGATCACCGTGCGCGCGACGGACACCCTCTTCGCCGATGAGGAGGTCGCACTCTCCGCCGCCTATGGCGTGGGGCAGGTGTGGATCGCGCCCGACAGCGGCGACCGCGCCAAGGCGGAACGCGCGTTTGCGAGCGTGGGTGCCGAGGCCGTGGCGAGTCTGCTGGAGCCCGGTACCGTCACCACGGTCGGGGTCTCCGCGGCGGTGGCCCGCGTCGCCTCCGCACTCCCCATCACCCAGATCGGGGGTGAGTTTGTTCCCGCCTGCGGCAGCACCGCCGGGCTCACCACCGGGGCCAACGGCCACGAGAGCGCGCTGAAGTTTGCCGAACACACCGGCGGGCGCGCCCACCACATTCCCGCGCCCCTCATCGCCGCCTCGCCGGAATCGGCCCGCTATTCCAGCGCTGATCCGGGGGTGCACCGCGCCCTCGACCACGCGGCGTCCGCCCGACTCCTGATTACCGGGGTGGGCGGGGTGGAGCACAGCGCGGGCCTGCTGTTTGAGGCAATGTCCGAGGCCGATGCCACCGACCTGCGCACCCGCGGTGCCGTGGGTGATATCGCCGGGCGCTTCTTTGACGCCTCCGGGCAGGCGGTTGACGGGCTCCTCAATGAGCGCATCGTCGGGCTCACCCTCGATCAACTGCGGGCCATCCCCGTGCGCCTCGGCATCGCCCACGGTCCGGAAAAGGTGGGGGCGCTGGCCACCGCGCTCACCCACGGAATCTTTAACGCCCTGGTGACCGATATCACCACGGCACGCGCGCTTCTCGCCGCCCGCGCCTAGCGGACTGCGAGAAGCGGTGCACTACGCGACGGGCACCCGCCGCACCTCGGGGTACACGTAGGTCTCCTCGAGGATCGAGTCGCCCGGAATGTAGAACCGCATCACGAGACGGAACGCCTCCGCGGGTGTGGGCAGCCAGTTGGCGCGCTCGCGCGCGTCCGTCGGAGCCCCGTGTGCGAGGGTGAGCACCAGGGTGCCGTCCTCCTCATATTGCAGGCCCGCCGTGCGGTCGCCGATCGAGTAGCGATCGATCGGGTTATCCACCAGGAAGTAGCGCGGAATGTCGTACAGCGTGATCGACCAGAACGCCCCCACCGGCGGTAGCTCGGTGAAGGTGATGCGATACGTGTGATCGCCGATGAGCGGCGCACCGGCGATGTCGGTGAACGCCTGCGCGTAGACGGCCTCATAGGCGTGGTTGCCCCAGAGCCCCAGTCGGCAGCTGATCGCCCGGTCGAGGATGCGCCGCTCGGGATCGGTGGTCAGCCAGCGCGGATCGGCATCGGTTCCGAGGCCCAAGACGTGCACGTTGTAGTCGAACAGGTGCAGGCCCACACCCCAGCCGCCGTGGAACGGCGTGGGGGCGGTGGTCGTGGCGGTTGCCAGATCGGCTACCCCGGCGGCGAAGTCCGCCTCACGGTCCGCGGCTGCGGGCAGCGGGAACCCCGCGGCGAGCGCCGCATCGGCCTCGGGCCCCGGGAAGCGCGCGGCCCAGGCCTCGGCCTGCGCCCAGAACAGCTCGGCCTCGGTCTCCGCCGACCCGACATCGGGAATGCCCCGATCCGTGCCCGAAGGGTCCAGCGAAGTGAGCACCGTGGCATCCTGCAGCGCGTGCACTGCGGGAAGATCGTCGGGGCCGGTGCAGGCGAATCGCCCCACGATCGAGACGATATCGGTCGAGGCGTGCACCACCGGCAGATCGGTGCTTCCCGACCAGCCGGGCGGCACGATCAGGAACGAACCGGCAGCATTTCCGGTCGCACGGGTGCCGATATAGGCAATGTTGTTTGTCCAGGCGTCCACGAACTGCAGCACGTAGTAGCGGTCGCCCAGATCCGGGGTGTCCAGCCGGATGGGCCCGGCCGAGAGGTCGAGCTGCGCCATCGAATACACGGTGTCATTGTTGATCGTGACGAAGGTGTCCTGCGGCCCGGCGAGTGTCCGCGCATGCGAGAAGGAGTTTGCCGCGGCGGCGGGGTTCGACCCCACGCCGGTGGTGAGATACCGGGTCACCTGGCGGAGGTTTTCGACCAGTGGATAGTGGAACAGGTAGGGCGAGGGTGCGGGCTGCGCGGTCATGCTCCGGCCTCCGCGGGGGTGAGGGCCGGCAGCGTCCAGCTGCCATCGATCACCTCGGGGCGCGGCCGGTAGTAGCGCACCAGGTAGTTCCAGCCGGGCATGATGCCGAGCTCGTTGGCGGCACCGGTGGCGACGGGGGCAAACCGCACGGTGATCGAACCGTCGGCGGCGCGCTCCCCGGTCACGCTGTTCACGCTCGTGAGGGTTCCCGGAATCGGCTCGAAGTAGCCCTCGGCGTTGTACAGCGAGACCGACCAGAAGGCGTCCACCGGCACATCCCGCAGGGTGAGCGAGTACTCCGCCACCGGCAGGTGATCGTCAACGTTGACGTAGTAGGCCTCACTCTCGGGCAGGCCGCCCCAGCCGAGGGCGGCACCGATCAGGTGGCGGATCGGTTCGACCTCCTCGCGGGTGCCAAACGAGTGATCAAAGCCGCTGAATCCGCGGCCGAGCTCGAGCAGCGCGTTTCGGGTGGAGTCGAGGGAGGCGGCATCGTATTCGGGAAGCTCGAACGCACGCGAGGATGCCGAGGTTGCGGCCAGGCCGTCCTGTACCCTGTTGGCGGCGGCCACATCCGCCGGATCGGTCGGGTCCACCAGCACACGCACGGCCACCAGGACAAAGTCTGAACCGACCTCGTCCCGCGTGATCGCGTGCTCACCCGCGTCGTGCAGTACCCGGGAGGTGTACTGATCCTGGCTGATCAGCGCGGCCGAGAGATACCGCCCCTCGGCGTCGGGAAGGGTGAGGGTGGCCCCCTCGCTCACGTCCAACACGATCGAGCTGTACAGGGTGTCGCGGTTTTGCCGGATTACCCGCTGGTCATCCAGCGCGGAGGGCTCTCGGTGATGCACCCAGTGACCCACCCCCTCGGTTCCGGCCAGGAGCGCTGCGAACATCCGGTTGGACTCGGCACGGACGAAGTTGTCGGCGGTTACACGGGTTGCGGTCATGAACTACTCTCTTTCGACGGTCACTAGTGGTGGATGAAAAGCAGGGGGTGGGGATAGACGCGAACGTCCCATCCCTCTAGGGTGATCTCAGTTCCCGATCTCCGTCGGGATCACGGTGAATTCGAGGGGAAGGCGCAACATGTACGAGGCTCTGGGTGAGGGACTGCCCCTCATGATCGGTGTGGCGCTGAGCCCGGTACCGATGATCGCGACGATTCTCATGCTGCTCTCCCCGCGCGCCCGCGCCACCGCACCGGCGTTCATGCTGGGCTGGCTCTTCGGGCTCGCGGTTGTCCTCGCGGGGGCCACCGCGCTGTCGTCTGTGCTCCCCGAGGCCGAGCAGGCGGGCCCCAAGCCGGTGATCGGCATCATCAAGATCCTGCTCGCGGGGGCGCTGTTCTTCCTCGCGTATCGCAAGTGGAAGACGCGCCCGGCTCCGGGCGAATCCGCTCCGCTTCCCCGCTGGATGGACTCGATCAATGACCTCGGGGTGGGGCGCTCGATCGTGCTGGGCCTCGTGCTGTCGGCCAACCCGAAAAACCTGGTGCTTGCGATCTCAGCGGGTCTCGCCGTGGGGACCGCGGGGCCGCTGAGCCTCGGGGAGGCGATCCTCGCGATCGTGATTCTCGCACTCCTGGGCTCGCTCACCATCGTGGTCCCCGTGGCCGGATATCTCGTCGCCGCCGATCGTCTGGCCGGAACGCTCGAGCAGGTGCGCGCGTGGCTCACGCAGAACAACGCGGCGATGATGGCCACTCTGCTGCTGGTGTTCGCGTTCGTGCTGCTGGGCAAGGGCATCGCTAGTTTCTCCTAGACCGGTTGGGCACGGTCGCCAGTCACCATCGATTGTGCCCCCACACCTGGCAGCATAGCGGTCGTTTGGGTTTCGATCGAGAGCTATTTTGGAGGCCGGTTTCGTCGATGCACCGGCCGGATGCGCCAGCCCATCCGTCAGTACCCGTCACGACCGAACATCGCGACCGGTATTCACTGCAAAATACCCGTACGCGCACTTGCTCGCGCGTATGCTTTGCGGCTTCCGACGAAAGGTTCCCATGCTCTCCTCCACCTCGCGTCCGCTCATCGAGGCGACGCTGCCGCTGATTGCCGAGCGCATCGAATTCATCACCCCGGACTTTTACAAGCGCATGTTTGCCGCGCACCCGGAGCTGCTCGACGGGATCTTCAACCTCGCCAACCAGGGCTCGGGTGAGCAGCCGCAGGCTCTCGCCGGCAGCATCGCCGTCTTTGCGACCTATCTGCTCGACAACCCGGACACCTACCCCGAGGTGATGCTCGCCCGGATCGCGCACCGCCACGCCTCCCTCGGCGTCACCGCAGACCAGTACGACATCGTCTACACGCACCTGTTCGCGGCGATCGCCGCGGATCTCGGCGACGCCATCACCCCGGAGATCGCCGCCGCCTGGACCGAGGTGTACTGGCTCATGGCCCACGCGCTGATTCGTCTGGAACGCGACCTCTACGCCACGCAGGCAAACAACCGCATGTGGACGCCCTGGATCATCAGCGAGCGTCACGCAGCGGGCAACGCGGTCAACATCACCTTCACCCCGGCCGACCGTACCCCGATCACCCCGGCGCTGCCCGGACAGTACGTCAGCGTCAAGGTACGCCTCGACTCCGGCCTGCACCAGGCACGTCAGTTCACCCTCACCGGTGCCGGCGGTGCCGAGCGCCGGATCACCAGCCGCAAGCGCGCGGATGGCGCGGTCTCCCCGCTCCTCCAGGACGAGCTGCCGATCGGCAGCACCGTGGAGCTCTCAAACCCCTACGGCGACGTCGTACTCACCCCCGGTGATCACCCGCTGATCCTCGTCTCCGCGGGCATCGGCTCGACGCCCAGCGCCTCGATGCTGCACGCACTGCGCGCCGAGGGATCGGGCCGACGCATCATCGTGCTGCACGCCGATCGGGCACCCGAGGTCTGGGCGCTGCGCGACCAGATGATGACCGATATCGCACACCTGCCGGGGGCCAGCGTGCACACCTGGCTCGGCGAGGGCAGCGGCGAGGCCATCGATCTGAGCCGCCACCGCATCCCCGCCGATGCCGAGCTGTTCGTGTGTGGCCCGCAGCCGTTTATGCAGCGCATCCGTGAGCAGGCGCTGGCCCTCGGGCTGTCCGCACAGCGGGTGCACTACGAGATTTTTGGTCCGGACGTCTGGCTTCCGCAGGGTGCCTAACCCGCCCCGACGCCAAAACAATATGCGTTTTGGCCCCTAACACGCACATTGTCCCCCAAACAATGTGCATAAACGCTACGTAGAGTGACACTCATGGACCTCGCCACCGGCAGGACGCCGATCACGGGGCCAGCATCGATCCCGTGGTCGCCGTCCAGGCCGAGCTGAAGGAGCGCCTGCGGTCATCCAACCTGCGCGCGGATTCGGCGCACGCACTGGTGGATCTCGCCGTGGCCAACCCGAGCTTTACCGTCGGCAGGGCCGAGACCGCCCTCGGGCTGTCCTACGGCCGGGCGAACCGCCTGATCACCCAGCTGTGCGATCTCGACATTCTTGGCGTGGTGAATCCGCACGCCTATAAACGGCGCTTTTTCGCGCCGAGCGTGCTCTCGGTCCTCACCGCATAGTGCGGAGCCGCGCGTCACACGCGCGGCCCCGCACCGGCGCGCACCGCCTAGCCGGCGAGATCTGCGGCGTTTGCCACGGCGCGCGGGGTTTCCCCGCCCGCCCAGGCGATCAGTGCCTCGGCGGCGATGCGCGAGTGCTCGGCCACGACGTCCTCGGAAGCGCCGGCAATATGCGGGGTCATCGTGACGTTGTCCAGGGTGAAGAGTTCGTGGCCCGCGGGCAGCGGCTCCTGATAGAAGACGTCAAAGCCGGCACCGGCGATGCGACCCTCGCGCAACACGGCCATGAGCGCGTCCTCGTTGATGATCGCGGCGCGACCGGCGTTGATGAGGAATGCCTCGGGCTTCATCCAGGCCAGCTCGGTCGCGCCGATGAGGTTCTCGGTCGCGGGCATCAGCGGCACGTGTACGGTCACGATGTCACAGCCCATGGCCTCCTCCAGCGAGACCACGGTGGCGTCCTCGCCAAAGGCGTCGGTGG
The DNA here is from genome assembly GCF_003667565.1 of Mycetocola tolaasinivorans. Classification (GTDB taxonomy): domain Bacteria; phylum Actinomycetota; class Actinomycetes; order Actinomycetales; family Microbacteriaceae; genus Mycetocola; species Mycetocola tolaasinivorans. Next base: position 37,742 of record NZ_RCUX01000002.1, on the reverse strand, counting down.
GGAGGAAGGGGTCGTACACCTTGACGGTCATGCCGAATCCGAGGGCGCGGCGCAGGACGCGACGACCCACGGCACCGCCACCCAGGATTCCGAGGGTGCGGCCGCCGAGGCCGATGCTCGTGAACTTCACGTAGGGCTCAAAGACGTCGTCCTCGTGCCAGTTTCCGGCGCGCATCCAGGCCTCGGAGCGCGAGACGTGACGGACGGTGTCCATCAGCAGGGCAAAGCTGAGGTCCGCGGTGACCTCGGCGTTTCGGCCCGGAGTGGTGACCACGGGGATGCCACGCTCGGTGCAGGCGGCGAGATCCACGTTCGCCGGCTTTGCCCGGCAGGAGATCACGAGCTCAAGGTTGGGGGCGAGGTCGAGGGTCGCGCGGTCCACCACGTCGAGCTCGGCCACGATTACGCGGGCCTCGGCGAGCTCGGACTCAAGCCCCATCGTGGCGAGCGAGTCCCCCGCCATCGACGGCTCGGTCCGAGTAATCGCGAAGCGATCGGCGAGGGAGTCCGCGAGCGGTGCGGAGAAGGGTGCGGTAATCAGGACGCGGGGTGCGGTCATCGCGGGTGTGCTCCTTAGTAGCGAGGCGAAACGAGTGGGTCAAAACGGAAGAGTCAAAACGCGGGCTTGACCGGCGCTAGTGTGCGCGAAGGGCGCGCACTGCGGGCCAGTGGGGACGCAGCGCATCCCGCACGGTGATGAACGTGCGGTACGCACGCACCGAGGAATCGTGACGCTCGGGATTCGGGGCGAATACCGAGGAGTCCGAGGCCAGCGCCGATACCGCCTCGGCGAGGGTTTCGACACGGCCGGACGCGAGCAGCGCGAGGCTCGCGGCCCCGCGGGCACCCACCTCGGGGGCATCCTGGCGGCGAATCCGACGGCCGGACACATCGGCGAGGATCTGGCACAGCAGATCGGAATCGGATCCCCCGCCACAGATGCTCACCTCCTCCTCGAGACCGAGGAGGTCCAGGCACTCCACGAGCGCGAAGGCGAGCCCCTCATAAACGCTGCGCAGCAGCTGCCCCGAGGTTGTTGTCACGCTCATGCCGAGCCAGGAGGCGCTGGCATTCGGGTCCACAAACGGCGCGCGCTCCCCGCTGGGCGAGCCATAGGGCAGGTAGAGGACGCCGCCGCTGCCGGGGCCCGCCCGCCGAGCCTCCTCCTCGATCTCCTGCCACCCCAGACCCTCCAGGTCGAGGGTCTGGCGAACCCAGTCGAGGTTGGGGGTGCCGGACATGGGCACGAGGGTTTCCAGAACCTGTTCACCGCGGCCGGTGCGCAGCACGATGCCGAGGTTCGTGGTGAGCGCCTCACGATTCTTCTGGTTGACACCGACAAAACCGGTTGTGCCCAGGATCATGTAGCCCTCACCGTCCCCGATGGCCCCCATGCCCACCCCGGCGGCGCCGGTGTCCACCATGCCCACGGCTACGGGAATGCCCGCGGGCAGCCCCACCTCGCGGCCGGACTCCTCGGTCACCCGGCCCCCCACGGCGGCGGGGTCCAGAACCGGGGCCAGGATGTCGCGCAGGCGCGGGTCTGCGGCCGCGGCGAGCAGCGCCTCATCGTAGGTGCCGTCACCGATGTTGAGGAAGCCGCGGGAGGCGTCGCTGGGGTCGGTCGCGCGTACACCGGTGAGCTTGAAGCGCAGCCAGTCCTTGCAGTTGAGGTGCGTGTGGGCACGGGCGATCGCCTCCGGATCACGCTCGGCAAGCTCGCTCCAGAGCACCGGCAGCGCGCCGGAGTTCAGGGGTGAGGCGGTCGCGGCTCGCACGGCTTCCGCCCGGCCGTCGCCCTCCCAGGCAGCCACGCGCGGTGCCGCTCGGCCGTCAAGCCAGAGCGCGGCGGGGCGCACGGGGCGTCCCGCCTCGTCGATGAGCCAGGCACCGTCGCCCTGCCCGGTAATACCGATCGCCACAACGTCGGGGTCAAAGTCCTCCCCGCTCGGGGACTCCAGGGCATCCCGAATGGTGCTCGCGGTCGCGGTCCAGAGGGCGTCCATATCGGCTTCCACCGCACCGTCATCGCCGCGCAACAGGTGAACCGAGGAGCGGGAGACCGCAAGAATCTCGCCGGCGAGGTCAAAGACCACGGTCTTGACCGAGGTGGTGCCGGCATCGATGCCGAGGAGGACGGGGATGCGTCGTTGCATGGGTGACTCCGAACGAGAGGGGACAAACGGGTCGATCGTGAACATTAGTTCATTGCAGCGATCTAATGTTCATCATAGGGGATGAACGCTCACTTTGCATCCTGGAGCACCCCGCCGCCCGCGTCAACGCACACAAAAGGGCGGGCCCGGAACGAAAATCGTTCCGGGCCCGCCCCGTGTCGCGGGTGACTAGCCGCGGTAGTTGGGCGCCTCGGCGACCATCTGAATGTCGTGCGGGTGGCTCTCCTTGAGGCCGGCCGCGGTGATGCGTACGAACTTGCCGTTCTGCTTCAGATCCGCGATGGTGCGAGCACCCACGTAGAACATCGACTGACGCAGGCCACCGATGAGCTGGTAGGCCACGGCCGAGAGCGGTCCACGGAAGGGAACCTGACCCTCGATGCCCTCGGCGATGAGCTGGTCATCGGTGGGGACGTCGGACTGGAAGTAGCGGTCCTTCGAGTACGAGGTCTTCTTGCCGCGGGTCTGCAGCGCACCCAGCGAACCCATGCCGCGGTACTTCTTGAACTGCTTACCGTTGACGAGCACCAGGTCTCCGGGGCTCTCGGTGCAGCCCGCGAGGAGCGAACCGAGCATCACGCTGTCGGCACCGGCAACCAGGGCCTTGGCGATGTCACCGGAGTACTGCAGGCCACCGTCGGCGATGACCGGAACGCCGGCCTCGCGGGCGGCGAGGGAGGCCTCATACACGGCGGTAACCTGGGGCACGCCCACGCCGGCCACCACGCGGGTGGTGCAGATCGAACCCGGGCCCACACCCACCTTGATGGCGTCGGCACCGGCGTCAATCAGAGCCTGTGCGCCCGAACGGGTCGCGACGTTACCGCCGATGACGTCGATGTGGGCAAAGCTCGGGTCGGCCTTCAGCTTGCGAATGATGTCGAGCACGCCGGCGCTGTCGCCGTTGGCGGTGTCGACCACGAGAACGTCCACGCCCGCGTCGCGCAGGGCGGAGGCGCGCTTCCAGGCATCGCCGAAGAAGCCGATGGCGGCGCCCACGCGCAGGCGGCCCTCGTCGTCCTTGGTAGCGTCGGGGTAGCGCTCGGTCTTGTCGAAGTCCTTGATGGTCATCAGGCCGCGGAGCTTTCCGGCCTCATCCACCAGGGGAAGCTTCTCGACCTTGTGCTGGGCGAAGATCGCCAGGGCGTCTTCCTTCGAGATGCCGACCGGAGCGGTGATCAGCGGCTGCGGGGTCATGACCTCGGACACCTTGGTGGTGGCCATCTTGTCGTTGTCCACAAAGCGCATGTCGCGGTTGGAGATGATGCCCACGAGGGTGCCGTCGGATTCCACGACGGGCAGACCCGAGACGCGGAACTCTCCACAGATCGCGTCGACGTCGGCCACGGTGGCCTCCGGACGCGTGGTGACGGGGTTCGTGATCATGCCCGATTCAGAGCGCTTCACCTTGTCCACGTGCGCGGCCTGCTCCTCGATGGAGAGGTTGCGGTGCAGGATTCCAATGCCACCGTGGCGGGCCATTGCGATCGCCATGCGGGACTCGGTCACGGTGTCCATTGCGGAGGACAGCAGCGGCGAGTTCATGGTGATGCGCTTGGTGAGCCGGGTGGTCGTGCGTGCCTCACTGGGGATCACGTCGGTGTGCCCGGGAAGGAGCATCACGTCGTCATAGGTCAATCCCAAGAATCCGAACGGATCCGGCTGTTCCATATTTCCTCTTTTGCTATCTCTGGGCCCGGGTGGGGGTCGCGAATGTCCACTCGAATCCCGGTAGGGACCCGATAGTCCATGTTAAGCGATTTTCGTGTCGAATTATTTCCCGGGCTTCTCGGGTGAACTTTCGTGCGAGACGATCGGGATGGCACCGGTCTGTGCCTGGGCCAGGGCGGCGTCCGCCAGGCGGTTGGCTCGGCCGTGTCGCACGAGGTCCACCGACAAGATAACAAGCGATAGCCAGACGATTCCGAAGCCGATCCAGCGCTCCGGCGGGAGCTGCTCACCGAGCACCAGCCAACCGATCAGGAACATCAGGGTCGGGCCAAGATACTGGGCAAATCCCAGGGTAGTGAGCGAGATCCGGCGGGCACCCGAGGCGAACAGCAGCAGCGGCGCCGCGGTCGTGATACCGGTCGCGATCATGAGTACGGTGAGCAGCGGTGAGGAGTGCAGCAGGTCGAGGCTTCCGGTGTGCGCCCAGACCACGCCGATGATGATCGCGGCCACGGGCAGCAGCAGAATGGTCTCGATAAAGAGCCCGGTGAGGGCGCTGACCCGCGCGCCGATGCCCTTCTTCAGGACGCCATAGATACCAAAGGTGACGGCGAGGATCAGCGCGATCCACGGCACTCGGCCCAGACCGATCGAGATGATCACGAACGCGACCACCGTCATGCCGAGCGCAAACCACTGCGTGGGCCGCAGCTTCTCGCGATAGATGATGACGCCCAGCAGGATCGTCACCACGGGGTTGACGAAGTACCCGAGCGCCGCCTCGACAACGAAGCCGCTCGTGGTCGCGATCACATAGGTTTGCCAGTTCACGTAGATGATGAGGCCCGCGCTGGCGATCACGAGGGTCATTTTCGGGCGGCGCAGCACCTCCATCACCGACGGCCAGGTGCGGGTCGCGGTAATCAGGATCGCGCACAGCACGGCGGTAAAGACGATTCGCCAGGCGACAATCTCAAACGGGTTGACGGATTTCAGCAGGACAAAGTACAGCGGCAGAATGCCCCAGATCAGATATGACAGGAGGGCATAGGCAAGGCCGCGGCGTGACTCGGTGGGGGTAACGGAGTTCAAGGGGTGCTTTCTTTGTGGGAACATCCGAGGATAACCCGATTCGCCCGCCGGCGATTCCAACCGGCCACCCCACACGACAGGGCGTCATCCATTCACCGACCGGGCGGCCCCCAACGAGGGTTCCTATGAAAGCGTGAGAAAAACGGTCCTCCTGGCATCCCGTCGGTGAGAGACGCCGCGTCTTCCCCTCAAGGAGCCCCGCATGAGCGACAACAACGTCACCCCGCCCGTCTCGCCCCAGCAGCCCGAACAGCCGGGTTTTGCGGCGCAGCCCGGGTATTCCGCGCAACAGTCCGCGTATCCGGCCCAGCAGCCGGCGTATCCGGCGCATCCAGGCTCGGCCCCGCAGCCGCAGCAGTATGCCGCGCAGCAGCCCGGGTATCCCGCCCCGCAGCAGGGTTACGGCCAGCCCGTCGCGCCGCGCACCAACATGATGGCCATTCTGGCCCTCGTCTTTGGGATCCTTATGGCACCGGTGGGCGTCATCCTCGGGCACATCGCACTCAAGCAGCTGAAAACCTCCGGTGAGGGCGGTGCGGGCTTTGCGAAGGCCGGGCTCATCATCGGCTACGTCATGATCGGCCTGTGGCTCCTCAGCATGGTCATGATCGTGATCCTCGGGATAATCGCCGGCGCATCCTCCTCCTACTCGTACTAGGGCACCGAGAGTAGCGCGCCTTAACCACTCAGTGCCGTCGTAACCGCTCAGTGCCGTGGTAACCACTCAGAATGCGGTTACGGCGCGCTACGTTCCCTGTTCAAACCGCTTCCCGCTATGCCAGAATTGGGAATCACCAGTTTGAGGGGAAATCACCATGAGCGACAACAACAATAACTTCACCCCGCCCGAGTATCCGCAGGGCGGCCCGCAGCAGACCCCGCCGGCATACCCGACCCAGGCCGATGGCCTGCCCGGCTACCCGGCACCCGCCGGCGGTCAGCCCGGCTACCCCGCACCGCAGGGCTATCCGGCACCCGAGGGCTACCCGCAGCAGGGCTATGCCCCGGCCGGTTACCCCCAGCAGGGTTACCCCGCCGGGCCCCCGCGCACCAACCTGCTCGCGATCCTCTCGCTCGTCTTTGCGTTTGTCTTCGCCCCGGTGGGCATCGTGCTCGGCCACATTGCGAAGAAGCAGCTGAAGACCTCCGGTGAGGCCGGTGCCGGGCTCGCCAAGGCCGGTCTGATCATCAGCTACATCGTCACCATCCTCGTGATCCTCGGTATCGCGCTGTGGATCGTGATGATCTTCGTGCTGATCGCAAACGGCTACGACATGAGCCAGATCGACACCTACTAGCCAGGACGCACCTCCCGCCCGGAGGCGCTCAGACAAAAGCCTCGCCCCCGTCCGGATTCCGGACGGGGGCGAGGCTTTTGCGCGGGTGAGGTTAGCGAACCACCACGGCGAGTACGTCGCGAGCCGAGAGCACGAGCAGGTCTTCCCCGCCGTACTTCACCTCGGTTCCGCCGTACTTGGAGTAGATGACCTTGTCGCCGACGGCGACGTCGAGGGGGATGCGGTTGCCGTTGTCGTCAATGCGACCCGGACCGACAGCTACAACCTCGCCCTCCTGGGGCTTTTCGGTAGCGGACTCGGGGATGACCAGGCCGGAAGCAGTGGTGCGCTCCGCCTCGACCTGCTTGATGACGATGCGATCCTCGAGCGGCTTGATGGAGACCGACACGGTTGACCTCTTTCTAGACTAAGCGTGGTTAGCACCCTCACGTCGAGAGTGCTAATCACAGTCTAGGGATCCGTTGGCACTCACGCAACGCGAGTGCCAACGCGGCGACACATTCGACGCGCCACCGGCGGGCACAGACCCCGCGGAGTTGGTAGGTTTGGGCGGTGGAGAGAAACGAGCTACTCGAACTACTGACCCCCGAGGGCCTGCGTCTGCTGGACGAGCTGGCCGCCGAATCCGAGGGATCAGACCCGGTCGCCCGGGTGAGCCGGTTGCGCGCGCAGGGGCACGCGCCCGAGCTGGTGTCGGCCGCGCTGACCCAGGATCGCCTGCGCCGAAAGGCGGTGGGAAAGTTCGGTGAGTTTGCCGCAAGAATGCTCTTCACCCAGGCCGGCCTCGAACAGGCCACCCGGTTACGCGTGGCCGCGCTGCACGCCGGTCGCTTCCGTGCGCTCGCTCCGGACCACCTGGTGGATCTCGGCTGCGGCATCGGCGGTGACGCCCTCGCGGCGGCCGCGATCGGGCTGCGGGTCACCGCGGTGGACCGCGATGAGATCACCGCGACCCTCGCCAGCTACAACCTCGCCCCCTTCGACAATGCGGACGTGTTGAACCTCTCCGCCGAGGACGTCGACCTCGCCCCATATGACGCGGTCTACCTCGACCCCGCCCGCCGCACCTCCGGTCACTCGAACACCACCCGGCTGACTCGCGCCGCCGACTACTCCCCCGGGCTCGACTTCGCCTTCGGCCTGGCCGAAACCCGCGCCGTGGGCATCAAGCTCGGCCCGGGCTTTGATCGGGAGGACATTCCAGCCGGCTGGGAGGCCCAGTGGATCACCGTGGATGGCCAGGTCGTTGAGCTCGGCCTGTGGTCGCCGCAGCTCGCACGCCCCGGCATCACCCGGGCGGCCCTCGTCATCAGCGATGCCGGAAGCCACGAGATGACCGCCGCCGCGGACAGCGCGGACGTCGACGTGCGTGAGCCGGGCGAATACCTCTACGAGCCCGACGGCTCGGTGATCCGCGCCCGTCTGATTGGCGATCTGGCCCGCGAGCTGGACGCCGGGATGCTGAGCCCCGGCATCGCCTACCTCACCGGTGATACCGCGGTGGAGACGCCCTTTGCCGCGCGGTTCCGCATCCTCGAGCGCTTCACGCTGGATGAGAAGAAGATCAAGCGCGAGCTGCGTGCCCGCGGAATCGGCACGCTCGAGGTGAAAAAGCGCGGGGTAGACATCGACCCCGCCACCTTCCGGAAGAAAATGGCGCTCTCGGGGAAGAACTCGGCCACGCTGTTCCTCACTCGCATCGATGGCCGGCACACGGCACTACTCGCCGAGCGCGCGTAGGGGCCCAGCTTCGGCCGAGCGCACCGGAACGGGAGCGCCTAGTTGAGGAGCAGATCGATAAACCGCAGCACGCTGTAGCCAAACCAGACCACGGTGGCGACGAGCCCGACCAGGGCGAGGGTGCGGCCGCGTCGAGCGCGGGCGTGCCCCGCGGGGTCTCCGCGCAGTGCCCGCGGTGCCAGCACCAGGGCGGCGATCGCGAACGGAAAACCCCAGCCGAATACGATGCCGCCGATAAGCCCGAGCAGGCCAAAAATCAGCGTGAGCGTCGCCGTGCCGGTGCGCGAGCCACCGGCGATCGTACCGGGAGCCGCCACGTACCCCGAGGCGGCGTCGCTCCAGGTCACCCGGGGTGCCCCGGGCTGAGTACCGGGCTGGACGGGAGCGTATCCGGGCGCGGGCGGGTAGCCCCGCCCCTGCGGAGCCGGAGCGTAACCGGGTGTAGCCGGCGCGTAACCCTGCGGTGCCGCAGCATAGCCCTGCGGCACCGGCGCAGCGGGAGCCGCGGGTGCGTAGCCCTGCGGCGCGGCCCCAAAGCCGGGCTGCGAGGGCGCGGCGAAGTTCAGATCGGGGGCCGGCTCGGTGGGTTCGGGCGGCGTTCCTGCGTCTGACATGGTCTCTCCCGGTGGCTCGCTTCGTAATCGAAAAGAACGGTGAGCGGCGCGATGCCGTCCCGTGCAGAATACCCGACCGGGCACCCGGGTGTCCGGTCGGCGGCGGATCCGGTGTCGTGAGGTCCCCGGGTGAGCGGACACGGACACCCCCCAAAATTTTTCCCCCAGTACGGGCAATCCGCCGCCTCCCCTGGCCGTTCTCAGCGAGCGGACGTACCATGACCGCATGCGCTCCACACTCCCGTTTCCACGCGAGCCGGTGATCGACCGGCTCCGCGCCGCGGGCTGCGTGTTTGCCGAGGAGGAGGCCACTCTGCTGGGGCGTGCCTGGGCCGAGCGCGGCCCGGCCCAGGCCGAGGTGCTCATCCAGCGCCGCATCCTCGGCGAACCGCTCGAACAGGTGCTGGGCTGGGCCACGTTTCTCGGCCTCGAGATCCGGCTCGGGGCGGGCGTTTTTGTTCCGCGCCGCCGCACCGAGTATCTGGCGCTGCGCGCGATTGCACGCGCCTTCGAAACCCCGGAGGCCCGGGTACTCGATCTGTGCACGGGCTCGGGGGCGATCGCCGCGGCCCTCGCCGATCGGGTGCCGGACGCCCGCATCTCGGCCAGCGATAGTGACCCGGTCGCACTCGCCTGGGCACGAGAAAACCTGGGCGAAAGCATCCCCGTGTACCTCGGCGATCTCTTTGCCCCGATCCCCCATGCGCTGCGCGGCACGTTCGACGTGATCGTGGCCAATGCCCCCTACGTGCCCACCGACAGCATCGCGCGGATGCCCGCTGAGGCGCGCGATTTTGAGCCCAGCGCCGCGCTGGATGGCGGCGAAGACGGTCTTCGCGTGCACCGCCGCATCCTCGCCGAGGCCGGCTCCTGGCTGGCACCGGGCGGCACCCTGCTCATCGAGATCTCACGGTTGCAGCTGGGCGGGCTCCGCGGGGCCTTCGCCGCCGCTGGGCTCGCCCCGCACGCGAGCCACGATCCCGATCGCGAGGCCACCGTGCTCGAGGGCACGCGCGTGCGAGCCACCCCTGCCCGCTGAGCGCGACGGGCCGATCCCGGACCGCACGCGGGGCGCCCGCGGCCGAGGGTTATCCCTCCGTAAGCTCCGCCACCTGAATCTCGGTCACCGGCAGCGTGGAGTCCGCGGCCACACCGAGGCTGGAGGGCTGCTTGCCGGCCATGATGAGCTGGGCGGCGAGGGCGGCGATCATCGCGCCGTTGTCGGTGCAGAGCGAGAACGGCGGAATGCGCAGGGCAACCCCCGCGGCGGCGGCTCGCTCGGTGGCCACCTCGCGCAGTCGCGCGTTGGCGACCACACCGCCGCCGAGCAACAGGCGCGGCACACCGAGGTCCCTGCAGGCGTTGATGGCCTTGGTCACGAGCACGTCAACCACGGCCTCTCGGAAGCTCGCGGCCACATCGGCGACGGGAATCTCCTCGCCGGCGTCCTCGGCGCGCTCCACCCAGCGGGCCACGGCGGTCTTCAGCCCGGAGAAGGAGAAATCGTAGCGGTGCTCGGCCATGTCCTTGGGCAGGCTGAGCCCGCGCGGGAAACGGATGGCCGCGGGATTTCCGCCCTCGGCCGCGCGGTCGATCTGGGGGCCGCCGGGGTAGGGCAGGCCAAGAATTCGGGCCACCTTGTCAAAAGCCTCACCCGCGGCATCGTCGATGGTTTCGCCGAGGAGCTCCACATCACCGACGAGGTCGCGCACGAGCAGCAGCGAGGTGTGGCCGCCGGAGACCAGCAGGGCGATCGTGGGGTAGTCAAAGGGTTCGCCGCGGGTGTCCAGGATGTCGGCACCGACGTGCCCCACGAGGTGGTTGACCGCGTAGAAGGGCTTGTTGGTGGCGAGGGCGAGAGCCTTGGCCGCACCGACGCCCACCATGAGGGCACCCGAGAGACCGGGGCCGCTGGTCACGGCGATCGCGTCGAGCTCGTCGAAGGTCACGCCGGCCTCGGCCATCGCGGCCTCGATCGAGGGGCCCATCGCCTCGAGGTGCGCGCGGGCCGCCACCTCGGGAACCACGCCGCCGTAGCGCGCGTGCTCATCCATTGAGGAGGCGATCGTGTTGCTCAGCAGGGTGCGGCCGCGCACGATCCCGATCCCGGTCTCGTCGCAGGAGCTTTCGATCCCGAGTACAAGCGGGTTTTCGCGGTTCATGGGGTTCCTTCGGGTTGTAAAGATCTAGGCGTTGACGCCGATGCCGGCGGGAGTGTGCGGCAGGGTGAGGCGCATCACGACCGCGGTGACGTTATCGGGCTGATAGTAGCCGGGGCGCTCGGCGATCTCCTCGAATCCGAGGTCGCGGTACAGCGCTCGCGGTGCGGACTTGTCTTCGCGCACCTCGAGGAAAATCTCGCGAACGCGCAGGGCCCGGGCGTTCTCGATCAGGGCGTTCATCAGGCCGCGGCCGATGCCCTGTCGACGAGCATCGGAGGACACCGCGATGGTTTGGATGTCGGCGTCGCCGCTGCCCGCGGGCGCAAAGATGCCGCCATAGCCCACGATGGTGGTGGGGTCACCGGTGAAGTATGCAACCAGGTAGCGGGTGTGCGGGGAGGCGATATCCGCGGCCATCGCGCTCGAGGACCAGGCGTCGGAGACGAACTCCGCGGTTTCGATCGCCATGATGGCGTCGAGGTCATCGGCAGTGGCCATCCGCAGGCTCCAGACCGGCTGGATCTGTGTGCCGCCGGGCACGCCGGGCTGAGGTGCACTCACGGCTAGCTCACCCGCTTGCGCGGGCCCTGGGCCGCGATGTCCGGCGGGCGGAGGTACAGAGCCTCATCCTCGGCTCCGGGCCGACCGGCGGCACGCACGCGCTGGGCGAGAATGCCGAGCGAGCCGGCGGGGATTCCGACGGCATCTACCCGGTGCGGGGCGGTGCCCGCGGTGCCCAGACGCTCGGTCTCGGCGATGTCAAGGTCTTCGGGGCGGGCGAGCGCGGGGCCGGCCTCGCGCACGGGAATACCGGCGGCGTCGAGACCGCTGTAGCGCGACCAGTAGAGCTCGCGGCGGCGCGCATCGGTGGTCACAAGGAGCTCGCCGGTGCCGCCGTTTTCGTACCATTCGAGGGCGAGCGCGTCGTGGCTCACGAGCGGGATGACCGGGATGTTCGCACCCTGGCCAAAGGCACGGGCGGCCGCGATCCCGATGCGCAGGCCGGTGAAGGGCCCGGGGCCCATGCCCGCGGCTACCGCGCTGATCTGGGCGGCGGTGGTGCCGGTTTCGGCGAGCACCTCCTGAATGAAGGTGCCCACCACCTCGACGTGACGTCGGGTATCGGTGAGCACGCGGGAGGCGCGGATTTCTCCGTTGGCGCTCACCAGCGCAACGCCGGTTCCGGTGGAGGTATCAATCGCCAGGTACATGTCCCCAGGATACCCGTCGCAAGATTTCCCACACGAATCCTTGACAGTGCCCGAAACCTCGCCTAGATTCGGATTACTGTTTACAGTAAACCGTAAACACGAGAGGATCCATCGATGCACCCTCTGCTTCCGCAGCGACCGGCCGGACTCGGCAACCAGATTGCCGACGTTCTTCGTCGGCAGATCGTCACCCAGGAGCTCCCCAGCGGTGCTCTCCTCGTGGAGGAGAAACTCGCCGCCGACTTCTCGGTGAGCCGTGGCCCCATCCGCGACGCGATCAAGATTCTCGTCCAGGAGGGCCTCGCGGCCACCACCGGGCGCAGCGCAAGCGTGGTGGGCCTCGTTCCCGCCGACATCGATGAGCTGTTCACTCTCCGCACCTCCCTGGAGTTGCTGGCGATGAAAACCGCGGTTCGGGATCACCCGGGCACCCTGGCGACGGCGCTGGAGGATGCACTCGGAGCGATGACCGACGCGGTGGAACGGCGCGATCCCGATGCCTTCACCCGGGCGGACCTGCGCTTCCACAGCGCATCCTTCACGGCCTGCGGCCACCGCCGGCTGGGTGATGTCTGGGCGCAGTATCAGCCCACGATCGAGAACCTCCTCCTGGTCGCAAACCTCGACCACGTGGATCTCGCCCCCTCGCTGCAGAGCCACCTCGACCTTCGCGACCTGATTCTCGCGGGCAACGAGGAGCTCATCGCACGCGAGATTGAATCCCACCTCGACAATTCTCGCGTTCGGGTACGCCGAGAATACACCGACTAACCCCCGCGATACCCAGCCACACCCCACACCGCCGCACTCCCTCCCCGGAGCGACGGTGGCCGTGGCGTACCCAAAAACACACCCTCATACGGCTCCATCCCTGCACATCGACGTGAAAGGTAATCCCCCATGAAGCTCACCCAGGTCATCTCCGTCACCGCCCTCGCCGCGGTCTCGCTCAGCCTCACCGCCTGCGCCAACCGCGGCGGCGGTGAAACCAACGCCGAGTCCTTCCCCGGCAAGACCATCACCATGATCGTGCCCTATCAGGCGGGCGGTGCCTCCGATCTCTCCGCCCGCACGCTGGCCAAGGAGATGGAAGATACCCTCGGCCAGTCCATCGTTGTGGAAAACCGCACGGGTGGTGCCGGTTCGGTGGGTCTCACCTACCTCTCGGCACGGCCGTCCGACGGCTACACCATCGGTTACCTGCCGGTGGAAACCGTGATGCTCGGCCACCAGGGTTACGACCTGGATCCGGCCGCGTTTGATCTCCTCGGGCAGATCGTCTCGGTCCCCGCGACCATCGCGGTGCGCGCCGACAGCCCGTATCAGAGCCTCGAGGAACTCCTCGCGGCGGCCAAGGCAAACCCCGGCAGCATCACCGTCTCCAACTCGGGTGCCGGTTCCATCTGGCAGGCCGCCACCACCGCGCTGAACGAGGCCGCGGGCGTCGAGCTGAAGCCCGTACCCTTCGATGGTGGTGCCCCGGCCGTGACGGCGGCCGTGGGTGGTCAGGTTGACGCCGTCGCCGCGGGTATCTCGGAAACCGCCCCGGCCGCGGCCGATGGCCGCCTGCGAGTGCTCGCGATCCTCAACGACACCACCTCCGAGGCCCTGCCCGGCGTCAAGACCGCCAAGGATCTCGGCACCGACGTGACCATCGGCGGCTGGGGTGCGATCGGCACCCCCGCCGGGCTGCCCGACTCGGTGAAGTCGACCCTGGTAGACGCAGTGAAGAAGGCGGCCGAATCCGATGCCTTCACCGCGGTGATCAACAAGTCCGGTAACCTCCCGGTCTACACCGACCCCGCGGCGTTCGCGACGTTCTACAACGCGGAAGCCGCCCGCTTCGGTACCCTCTTCGCGAAGTAGCCTCGGTCCCTCCCATGTCCGAAACCCTCCCCACGGAGACCGGCCCCGTGGCCGTCGTGATCCCCTCTCGGGCGCGACGGCTGCTGGGGCCGGTGGCCGGCATCGTCGCCGGTCTCGCCCTCCTGGCCCTCACCCTCACGGTGAAGGAGCCCCTCATCCCCACCGGGATGAGCCCCCGCTGGTGGCCCCAGATGCTCGGGCTGCTGCTAACGCTGCTGAGCCTCGGCGTTGCGGTCAAGGAGTTCATCGCCCCCTCCGCCGCCGATCCCGATCTGCAGCCGCCCACCCGCACCGGCATCATCCGGGTCGCCGCGTTCCTCGCGATCATCGCCGTCTACGGCGTGCTGTGGTACTTCATCGCCTTCCCGGTCGCCACCTTCGCGCTGTTTGCCGCGATGGTGTGGGTCCTCGGCGAGCGCGGCTGGAAGGCGCTGCTGCTGTTCCCCGCGATCACCACCGGCGTGCTCTACGTCCTGTTCGGTCTACTCCTCAAGGTGCCACTATGAACGCCGTCGCCGAGGGTCTCGGCCAGATTGCCGACCCGTTTGTCCTGCTGTGCATCCTGATCGGCTCGCTCGTGGGCATGCTCGTGGGAGCCTTCCCCGGCATCACCGCGACCATGTCGGTTGCGTTGGCGTCGAGTTTCACCCTGACCATGGATCCGATCCCCGGAATCGCGGTGCTTCTGACGATCTACGTGGCCGCCAACTTCGGAGACCGTATCCCGGCCATCCTGGTCAATACCCCGGGGACCCCGGCGTCCATCGCGACGACCTTCGACGGATACCCGATGGCCAAGAAGGGCCTCGCCGGTGTCGCACTCACCACGAGCGCGTTCGCCTCGGCGATCGGTACCCTCTGCGGCCTGATCCTCCTGGTGTTTGCCGCGGTGCCGCTGGCCAAGGTCGCGCTGAAGTTTGGCCCGGCCGAAATGTTCGCCCTGGTTGTTTTTGGCCTCACCATGATGGTCGGGGTCTCGGGCGGAAAGATCGGTAAGGGCCTGATCGCCGGGGCGCTGGGCCTTGCCCTGGCCGCGGTGGGTCGCGACCCGATCACCGGAACCGAGCGCTTCACCTTCGGCCAGATCGAGCTGAGCGATGGTATTCCGTTCATCGCCGCCATCATCGGCCTGTTTGGTATCGCCGACGTGTTTGACCAGATGCTGACGCACCGCCCCGAAACCTTCACCGCGATCAAGAACTTTGGCCGCTGGTGGCCGAACCGTTCCGAGGTGCGCGAGATGGTCAAGCCCACCGCGGTGGGTGTGGGCGTGGGAAGCGTAGTGGGGATCGTCCCGGCCGCCGGTGGCGATATTGCCGGCATCATGTCCTGGGCCGCCGCGAAGAAGGTGTCCAAGCATCCGGAGAAATTCGGAAAGGGCTCGCTCGAGGGCCTGACCGCGCCGGACACCGCCTCCAACGCGACCCTGGGCCCCTCGGTTACCACCACCCTGGCACTCGGGATCCCCGGCGACTCGGTCATGGCCGTGCTGATCGGTTCGCTCATCGTCTGGGGCATCCAGCCCGGCCCGGCGCTGTTCACCACGCGGCCGGACATGGTCTACACGATCGCCGGCATCATGGCGATCGCAACGATCCTGACCCTCGCGCTCAGCCTGCTGCGCCTGCGCGGCGTCACCAAGCTGCTGGAGCTCAAGCCGGCGTTCCTCTGGACCGTCATCATCGTGTTCTGCATGGTCGGCACCTTCGCCGTGAACAACAGCGTGTTCGACGTGGGCGTGATGCTCGTGTTTGGTCTCGTCGGTCTGTTCCTGCGCCGAAACGGGTTCCCCGCCGGCCCGGTCGTGCTGGGTCTCATCCTCGGCAAGCTCGCCGAGGGCAACCTGCGCCGCTCCCTGGAGATCGGCGGGGTGGGCAACATTCTCACCAGCCCGATCGCCATGACCATTCTCGTGATCAGCATCCTCGCGATCACGCTGCCCCCGCTCCTGGCACGACGCAGGGCGCGTCGCGCCACCCGTGCCACCACCACCGTCTAACCCCGAAGAAAGTGTGACAATGTCCGCGATTCCCGCAACCCCGCTCGTTATTACCGCCACCCCGACCCTGTTCCACGAGGACGAGTCGCTGAATGTGGAGGCCACCCGCGCCCACCTCACCTGGCTGCACGAGCGCGGTGTTGATGCCCTGTTCCCGGTGGGGACCTCCGGTGAGTTCACCAGCCTGTCCGATGAGGAGCGTCTGACGGTGCTGAAGATCGCGCTGGAGATCTTCCCCGCCGATGCCGTCTACGTCCATGTGGGAGCGGCCACCGCGCACCAGGCCGAGCGTCTGGTCCGTGACGCGGTTGCCGCGGGTGCCACCCGCATGGCCGCGGTGACGCCGTTCTATCAGCCCGCCCCCGAGGATCAGGTGGTGGAGTACTACCGCCGCCTGGTGGCCGCGGCCGATGGTCGTGCGCTCGTCTTCGCCTACCTCTTCGAGGCGCGCACCAGCACCGTCTCGCGCCCCGAGATTCTGGGCCGTCTGGCGGAGGTCGGCGTCGCCGGGGTCAAGCTCAGCGGGGAGAGCGATGCCTCGGTTCAGGCCTATCTGGAGGCCGCCCCCGAGGGCTTCGCCGTGTTCTCCGGTAATGACGTCTCGTTCGGCTGGCTCATTCAGGCCGGCGGTCACGGCATCGTCTCCGGGGTGTCCTCCGCGTATCCCGAGGCCTTCAGCGGGCTGCGTGACGCTCTGATTGCCGAGGATTCCTCGGCGATCAGCGCGGGACAGGCCCGGGTGGAGGAGGCGGTCTCGGCGGTACGCGCCGGAAGCCTCACCCACCTGAAGGCCGGCATCACCGCTCGCGGATTTGCGGCGGGACCGGTCCGGACGGCCGTCGCCCCGACCTCGGCGAATGACCGCGCGGGCATCGAGGCCCTGGCCGCGCGCTACGCGGCGGAGGCGTAGGTCATGCGCAAGATCATCAACGCCCCCGACCGGCTCGTCGATGAGGTGATGGCGGGGATCTTCCTCGCCCACCCGGATCGGGTTCGCCCGGTCACGAGCGATCATCGCACCCTCGCTCGGGTTGATGCCCCCGCTCCCGGTCGGGTCGGAATCGTCACCGGTGGAGGTTCCGGTCACCTGCCGTTTTTCCTCGGCTATGTGGGCACCGGGCTGTGCTCGGCCGTGGCCATCGGAAACGTATTTTCCTCGCCCTCCTCGGCGCAGATCTATGCGGCGTCCCGCGCGGTCGCGAGCGATGCCGGGCTGCTGTACCTCTACGGCAACTATGGTGGCGACGTCTACAACTTCGATCTCGCCGCGGATCTGTGCCGGGCGGAGGGCATCGAGGTGGAGACGGTGCTCGGGACTGATGACATCCTCTCGGCGAGCGAGGCGGATCGGCGCCGCGGGGTGGCCGGGCTCGTCCTGGTCTATCGCGTGGCCGGAGCCGCGGCGGATCGGCTCTGGCCGCTCCCCGAGGTAGCCCGCGTGGCCGCGGCCGCCAACGCGGCAACCCGCACCATGGGGGTCGGGCTCTCGCCCACCATCCTGCCGGCGGCGGGGGAAGCGACCTTTGAGCTGGATCCCGGTGAGATGGAGGTGGGTATCGGTATCCACGGCGAGCGCGGGCGTCACCGTGGCCCGCTGGAGACCGCCGATGAGATCACCGACCGCTTCCTCGCCGAGCTGGAGACCGAGCTGGATCTCACCGCGGGCGCACGCGTCGCGGTGCTGGTCAATGGCCTCGGCGCGACGCCGTTGGAGGAGCTGTACGTGATCTACCGTCGCGTACACGAGGTGCTCGGAGAGCGCGGCGTGACCATCGCGTATCGCCTGGTGGGCGAGTATGTGACGAGCCTCGAAATGGCCGGTGCCTCGGTCTCGATCATGCAGCTGGATGCGGAGCTCGAAGACCTCCTCGCGGACCCGGCAGACTCACCGTTCTTCCACCAGGATGCGCGCCCGGCGGGTGCCGAGGTGCCCGCCGCTCCCCCGCTCGTGGATGCCGCGCTGCTGGGGCCCGAGGTAATGCGCACCGGAACGCCGAGCCGCGTGCGGGAGGTCCTGCTCGCGTCGCTGCCGCACCTGCAGGCCCACACCGATGAGCTCCGCGATCTCGATGCCGCACTCGGTGACGGCGATCTCGGCATCACCGTGGGGGCGGGCTCCCGCGCGATCGTTGATGCCCTCACGGCGCTCCCCGAGGATGCGGATGATGCGGGGGTTGTCCGCACCGCGGCGCTGGCCTTCGCCGCCGCTAACCCGTCCACCTTCGCCGCGCTGGTGAGCGCTGGTCTGCTGGGGGCAGCCTCGGAATTCACCCCGGGAGAGCGGCCCGATAGCGAACGCGTTGCCCGGTTCCTGGAGCGCGTGCGCGACACCATCTCCGAGCGCGGGGGTGCACAGCTGGGTGATAAGACGCTGCTCGATGTGCTTCATCCGCTCATCGCGGTGGTGCGGGCGGCACCGGCGGATCTACCCACGGCGCTGCGCGAGCACGCCGAACGGGCCGTCACCGAGACCGCCGGCTGGGAGTCGCGGCGTGGCCGCGCGGCCTGGCAGGGCGAGCGCACCCGGGGGCAACGCGACCCCGGCGGAGTCGCGGTGGCACGCCTGGTCGACGAGCTGCGCCTCTAACCATACGGAGCCCGCGGGGAGGATTTTCCTCCCCGCGGGCTCCGTCACGTTGTGGCGTACGCGCCTAGACCGCGCTCACGCGCTCGATCCGGACGCTGCGAGGCTCGGATTCCACATCGGCGTCCTCGGCGGCGCCCGCGGTGGGGCGTGCGATCGTGATCTCCCACCAGGAGTCGGCGAGGACCCCGGCCACCTCGTGACCCCACTCGATGATCACGACACTGTTGTCGAGGTCGAGGTCCAGGTCATCAACCTCGAGTGCGCTCGAGAGCCGGTAGGCATCCACGTGTACGAGCGGTGCGCCACCCACGAGGCTCGGGTGGGTACGGGCGAGAACAAAGGTGGGGCTCGTGACCGGGCCGCGCACGCCGAGGCCCTCACCGATGCCGCGGGTCAGCGTGGTCTTCCCCGCGCCGAGCGGGCCGGTGAGGACGATCAGGTCGCCGGCACCGAGCTCGCTGCCCAGGGCAATGCCAAAGGCATGCATGTCAGCAGGGGTGGGCATCGGGAAGGTCCCCGGTGTCAGGGTCTTCGGTTCAGTCATCTGCGCGGGTTCCTCTCGGCTCGGATGCGTCGACCCGGGTAATTCGGCCGCCGAGGCGGGTCACGATTTCGTAGTTGATGGTGTCGGCGGCGCGCGCCCAGTCTTCGGCCCCGGGTTCACCGAGCGCCGGGTCGCCGATGAGCACGACGGGGTCGCCCACCGCGGCGGTATCGGTGCCGAGATTGATGATGAACTGGTCCATCGCGATCTGCCCGACCAGCGGATATCGCCGGCCCCCGATGCTCACCTCGGCCCGGCCGGAGGCGTGCCGCGGAATCCCGTCGGCATAGCCCAGCGGGACGAGCACGAGCGTGGTTTCGGTCTCGGTGCGATACCGGTAGCCGTAGGACACCCCGGTGCCGGCCGGCACCGTGCGCACCGCCGCCACCTCGGATTCGAGGCGTAGCGCGGGGCGCAGCCCCCAGTCGGCTCCGGTATCGCCCTCAAACGGGCTGAGCCCCAGGCAGCCGATGCCGATGCGCACCAGCGTGCCCCGGGTTTCCGGCAGCTTCAGTGCGCCCGCGGTGGCCGCGATGTGCCGCCAGCGCGGGGTCAGACCCGCGGCCTCGGCGCGCGACACCGCATCGGTGAAGCGGGCGAGCTGTGCGTGATCCTCCTCCGGGGAGGTGTTCGAGAGGTGGCTCATCAGGCCGGTCACCCGAAGCTCTCCGGCGATCTCGGCCGCCCGGGCACCCGCAAACAGCGCCTCCCACTCGGTGGGGGCGGTGCCGTTTCGGGAGAGCCCGGTATCCACCTTGAGGTGCACCTCGCCGGTGACGCCGAGGTGCGCGGCGGCGGCACGCATGCGCTCAAGCTGGGCAGCGCCCGAGACGGCGAGCGCGATATTGGCGGTGAAGGCCGCACCAAAATCGGTGTCGGATCCGTGTAGCCAGCACAGCAGCGGCCCCTCCAAGCCCTCGGCCCGCAGCGCGAGTGCCTCGGAGAGGTCGGCCGTGCCGATGATCTGGGCACCACCGCGACGTGCGGCGCGGGCGGTCAGGAGCGCACCGTGGCCGTAGGCGTTGGCCTTGACCACGGCGAGCACCGCCGCGGGAGCCACGGCCGCCGTAATCGTCTCCACATTGTGGGCGATTCGATCGGGATCTACCCGAAGCTCGCGGCGCGGGCTCATGCGGTTCCCCTTCCCTCGGCGATCACAAAGGCGATCGCCGAGTCTCCATCGTGCGAGATCGAGAGGTGAACGCCCTCGATGCCGCGTTCGCTCAGGCGCGCTGCGGTGCGGCCGGAGGTGGTGAGCACGGGCGCCCCCGAGGGGGCGTTCAGCACCTCGATCTCCTGCCAAAACACGTCGTCGCTTCCCCCGAGGGCCTTGATCAGGGCCTCCTTGGCGGCAAATCTCCCGGCGAGCGAGCGGCTGCTCAGCTCACGCTCCGCCGGGGTGAACAGCCGCTCACGCAGCGCGGGTGTGCGCTCGAGGGTACGCAGGAACCGGGGCAGATCCACAAGATCCACCCCGATACCCACGATGGCGGCTATTCGACCGTCACCGACTTGGCGAGGTTGCGCGGCTGGTCCACGTCGAGGCCCTTGGCATTTGCCAGCTCCATCGCGAAGATCTGCATCGGCACGACGGCCAGCAGCGGCTCGAACAGGGGTGCGGCCAGCGGAATGTGGATCACGGTGTCAACGAAGGGCAGTACCGCGGCGTCTCCGGCCTCGGCGATCGCGATCACGCGGGCACCGCGAGCTCGGATCTCCTGAATGTTCGAGACGACCTTGGAGTGCAGGGTCGAGGAGCCGCGCGGGCTCGGTACCACCACGAACACGGGCTGGCCCGGCTCGATCAGGGCGATCGGGCCGTGCTTGAGCTCACCGGCGGCGAAGCCCTCGGCGTGAATGTAGGCCAGCTCCTTGAGCTTGAGCGCACCCTCGAGCGCGATCGGGAAGCCCACGTGGCGGCCGAGGAACAGGATGGCGCGCGAGTCGCTCATCCAGTGCGCGAGCTGCGTGATGGTCTCGGTCTGCTCCAGAACGGTGACGATCTTTTCGGGGATCGCGCGCAGCTCGGCGGTGAAGCCAGCGAGCTCCGCGGTGCCCACGGTGCCGCGCACGCGCGCGACGTGCAGGGCCAGCAGGTAGATCGCGGTGATCTGCGCGACGAAGGCCTTGGTCGAGGCCACGGCCACCTCGGGGCCGGCGTGGGTGTACACCACGGCGTCGGATTCCCGGGGAATGGTGGCACCCTGGGTGTTGCAGATGGAGAGGGTCTTGGCCCCGTTTTCGCGGGCATACTTGACCGCCATCAGGGTGTCCATGGTCTCGCCGGACTGGCTGATCGAGACCACCAGGGTCTGGGCGTCGATCACCGGGTCGCGGTAGCGGAACTCGTGGCTGAGCTCCACCTCAACCGGAATCCGGGCCCACTTCTCGAGCGCGTACTTGCCCACCAGGCCCGCGTAGGAGGCGGTACCGGCGGCGACCACGACGATGCGGTTGATGCCGGTGAAGAGGTCGTCCAGGCCATCGAGTTCGGGGATCATCACGGTCTCGTCGGCGGCGATGCGGCCGCGCAGGGTGTTGGCCACGGCGTCGGGCTGCTCGGTGATCTCCTTGGCCATGAAGCTCGGCCAGCCACCCTTATCCGATGCCGAGGCATCCCACTCAACCTCGAAGGGCTCAACCTCGACGGGGTTGCCCTCGAAGTCGGTGACCGAGACGGCGTTCGGGGTGATCGAGACGATCTGGTCCTGACCGATGGCGAGCGCGCTGCGGGTGTACTCGATAAACGCGGCAACGTCCGAACCGAGGAAGTTTTCGCCCTCGCCCAGGCCGATCACGAGCGGGGAGTTGCGGCGGGCACCCACCACGAGGTCGGGCTGATCGCGGTGCAGGGCGAGGAGGGTGAAGGCACCCTCGAAGCGGTTGACCACGGCGCGGAAC
The DNA here is from genome assembly GCF_003667565.1 of Mycetocola tolaasinivorans. Lineage (GTDB taxonomy): Bacteria > Actinomycetota > Actinomycetes > Actinomycetales > Microbacteriaceae > Mycetocola > Mycetocola tolaasinivorans. The sequence goes on along the minus strand of NZ_RCUX01000002.1, from coordinate 15,880 downwards.
GCGGAGAGCAGATCTCCGGTCTCGCGGTATTCGCGGCCGAGGAGAACGGCGGCGACCTCGGTGTCCGTCTCGCTTTCAAACGTGTATCCGGCCTCGACCAGCTCGGCCTTCAGCACGGCAAAGTTCTCGATGATGCCGTTGTGGATCAGTGCCAGCTTGCCGTCGTCACCCAGGTGCGGGTGTGCGTTGGCATCGGTCGGGCCACCGTGGGTTGCCCAGCGGGTGTGCCCAATACCGACGTGGCTTTCGGGGAGGGGAGCGTGTTCCAGATCCCCCGCGAGGACGGCGAGCTTACCCGCACGCTTGCGCGTGTGCAGGTCGCCGGTAGCGTCAATCACGGCCACTCCCGCGGAGTCATATCCGCGGTACTCCAACCGGCTCAGCCCGGACATCAGCACGTCGATACTCGCGCCGCCACCTACATATCCAACGATTCCACACATATAAAGAACAATACCGGCAATAGAATGGCTTTCTATGCCCGAGCTTCGCTTCGACCCCCACACCGATACCAGTCGTACCCCGTTTGTAGAAATCTCTCGGGACGAGTGGGCTCGCCTTGCGCCCTCCATGCCGATGCCCCTAACGAGCGCAGAAATCGTGCAGCTTCGCGGTCTGGGCGACCGTTTGGACCTCGACGAGGTGGCCGAGGTCTATCTTCCGCTCAGCCGTCTGCTGAGTCTCTACGTGGCAAACGCGAAGCGTCTGCACACCGAAGCTACGCATTTCCTGGGAACCGAGCGTGCCTCCACCCCGTTTGTGATCGGAATCGCGGGCTCGGTCGCGGTGGGAAAGTCCACGGTGGCCCGGCTTCTGCGCGAGCTGCTCTCGCGCTGGGAGGACACCCCACGGGTCGAGCTCATCACGACCGACGGCTTCCTGTACCCCAACGCCGAGCTTGAGCGCCGCGGGCTAATGACGCGCAAGGGCTTCCCGGAGTCCTACGATCGTCGCTCGCTGCTGCGCTTCATCGCCGAGGTCAAGAGCGGTGCCCCCGAGGTACGCGCTCCCTTCTACTCGCACCTCAGCTACGACATTGTCCCGGATGCCACCGTGGTGGTGCGCCGACCCGACGTTCTGATCGTGGAGGGCCTGAACGTGCTGCAGCCGCCGCGCGGTGGCGGCCTCGCGATCAGCGATCTGTTTGACTTCAGCATCTACGTGGATGCCCGCACGAGTGATATCGCGCGCTGGTATGAGGAGCGCTTCATGGCGCTCCAGCGCGGGGCCTTCACCAACCCCAATTCCTACTTCAACGTCTATGCCGACCTCACCGAGGAGCAGGCGCGTGCCCGCGCCCGCTACTTCTGGGAAGAGGTCAACAGCCCGAACCTCGCCGAGAACATCCGCCCCACCCGGGCCCGGGCAAAGCTCGTGCTGAAGAAGGAGCATGATCACTCGGTCAGCTCCGTGCTGCTGCGAAAAATCTAGCTGATACGCCGGCGACCCCCGCCCCTCTCGTGGAGGGACGGGGGTCGCCGTTTATGCGCGTGGGCGGATTATGCCCCGAAGACCTTCAGGTCGTAGAGCGAGATTCCATAGCCGGTACCGCGCTCGATCGAGATGACCCGCAGGTAGCGCCCGGAGGCACCATCCAGGTCCACCTGGGCGGCCCCGGCCGCACCGTCGGTCACCCGGGCAGCGGTGTGCCAGGGGCCGTTCGGGGCATCCGAGGTCTGCACCTCATAGACCTTGGCGAAGGCGCCCTCCCAGTTCAGTTCAACCCGCGAGAGGGCCTGGCTGCTGCCGAGATCCACGCGGACCCACTGTCCCTCGAGGAACTCGCTGGACCACCGGGTGGTGGCGTCGCCATCCACCACGTGCTCGGGGTTCCACGGGCCGGTTTCGGTGCTGGAGGCCGCGACGGGACGCCCGAGGGCGAGGTCACCGGTTGCGGGGTTCTCCGGGCTCGGCTGCACGGTCGGGGTGGGTTCGGCCGTGGGGGTTCCCGTCGGCGTCGCGGTCGGCTGGGGGTTTTCCGGCGTGGCCGCTCCCGCGACCACGATGGTGGCAACCGCGCTGCGGCCCGCATGGGTCACGGTGAGCGTTGCGGTACCCGCCTCGGTGGCGCGGTAGACCGGGTTACCCCGGTCATCCGTGGTCACCGTACCCGGGCCGCTGAGCGCCGGCGCCGCCAGCTGAATGCTGCCACCCGCACCGGAGTCGTCGTAGGCGTAGGCCGCCAGCGGCAGCTCGGTGCCCACGCTGACCCGTGCGTTCTCCGGCAGGAGGTACAGCGTGGCGGGGGTGATCGTGTCGATCGCCCGGGTCCCAAACACCTCAAACTCATGGATCGAGTAGCCGTAGGCGGTGAGGCGCGACAGCCCCTGCAGGCGCAGGTAGCGGCCGGTTCCCGAGAGGGTCAGGACGTCGGGCTCCGCGGTGGACTTCGCCACGGTGATCAGCGGCTCGAACGGCCCGTTGGCGCTCTGGCCGAGCTCCAGACGGTAGCGGGATGCCGCGGCGGCCTCCCAGACGATGCGTGCCCCGGTCAGGTCGTAGTTGGCACCGAGGTCCAGCGTCAGGGTCACGTCGTCGACGCCGTGCTCGCTCTCCCAGCGGGAGGTGAGGTTACCGTCGACCACGTTCGCTGCGATGTGCTCGGCGCTCGGCGCCGAGGATGTTGTGACCGTTGCACCGCGGGCGATGTTGACGCTCGGGTCGCTCACCGCAACCACGGTGGATCCGCTGAGCTCGATGCCCCCGCTGGTCGCGGTGGCTCGAACAAGGCCGGAGCCCGTGGCAGTGGCGGTCAGCACGCCGGCGGCCGTGATGGTACCGGGTACCGTGGTCTGCCAGGTGACCGGTGCATCGAGGGTGAACGCGTCACCGTACTGATCGAGTCCGCTCGCGGTGAAGGTCACCGGGCTCTGCGGGGCGATCCGGACGGGACCGGGCGATACCTGCAGCGAGGTGAGCACCGGAGCCTCCCCCACCCGCACGCTGCGGGCCGCGGTGACTCCACCGGAGGTCGCGGTAATCGTGGCCTTCTCGGTCGCGGTCTCGGCATGGAAGACGCCATCGTTCCCGATCGATCCGCCCCGGTTCACGCTCCATGCCAGATTCGGAATATCCACGGTTGCGCCGTACTGGTCGTAGCCCACGGCGGTCAGCGCGAGGGTCGATCCCGGGGTGATGGTGGTGGCGTTCGGGGCGGCCTGCAGCTCGATGCGCTCCAGCTTCGCGTCGAGGTGGTGCGTCACCTGGGTGTGGGCGGGCACGTCGATCCAGCCGATGCGGGAGTTGCCCTCATAGGCAGGGTAGCGCTGCTGTGTTCCGGTCGGATTGGTGACCACGTAGCTGTACACGCCGGTGTCCGGGTTGCGGTACACCTGGGCGAGGTCGGCACCCACGCGGCGATCGCGCTGCTCAATACCGAGGTTCCGGTTTGCCATCGCGTTGTAGTAGACCATGCCGGCCATCGAGACGGCCGAGACCATCGGGTCGTTGGTGCGACGCAGCTCGGCGAAGATGTCCGCGTAGATCTCGGGGTGCGACTGCGCCATCTGGCCCAGCACCACCTGTCCGAGCGCGTCGCCCATGCCCGAGATCACGCGGGCCGCCGCGGCGGTGTCGCGTCCCGGGGTGTATCCGGCGGTCTTGATGCTGTACAGGCTCTCAATTGCCGCCTGGTTGGCACGGAAGTCGGTCGAGAAGTAGGCGAGTAGCGGGCTCACCGGGGTCCAGCTGGCGGGGTCGGCATCCACCATCGCGCCGGTGTACTTCTGCGGGATGAGCTTTGCCGGCAGGGTCGCCGGGGTCCAGTGGGCCTCCGGGAATACCACGTTGCCGGCGGCATCCACCGAGATCAGCAGCGAGTCGGTCGCCGGGTCGTACAGCGGGTTTTCCGCAACCTTACGGGTGGTGTACCCGGGGTTGTGCTTCTCGCTATCGCGGACGATGTTCTTCAGCACGTTGACCGCGGATTCCCGGTCCTCGGTGATCTGGATGTCACCGTAGGAGCCGATCCCCCACCACTGCTTCGCGAAGGTCTGGATTCCGGCCTTGTTTCCGGCCCGCGTGCCCTCGCCGCCGATGTTGTCGGGGCGCAGCGCAAACATGTCATCCAGCAGCTTCGTGGCCGCGGTGCGGTCCCAGCCGAGGTAGTTCAGCCAGGGTGCGGTGGGCAGCCACTGGATACCGTAGATCCAGGCGGGGTCGCCCGAGAAGTAGGTCGCAAAGGCCTGGCCGCTATCAAAGACGATGCCCGAGGTGGAGTACTTATACTGCTCCGGGAAGACGCCACCGGTGTTCAGCCAGTACTCGCGGATTGCCGCGCGCTCGGTCACGTAACCCATTGCACCGGTGTCGCGCATCTCATCGTTGCCGAGCGCGACACCCAGCAGGTAGAGACCGGCCCAGGACTGGATGGCCTCCGAGCTCGACTCCTGGTTGTTTCCACCCGGAGAGGAGAATCCGCCCGCGTAGGAGAAACCGCTCCAGGCGTCAAAGGTGCGCAGGTAGGGGTAGTCACGGCTCGTGCGATCCCAGTTTCCGTACTGCTGGGCCACGAGGGTCGCGACCTGGCCGTAGTTCGCCGCCCACTCGGGGTCCTCCAGGGCCAGCATTGCGGCGGCCGCGGTGAAGTATCCGTAGTGGAAGTGGTTGTCGGTGAACTGCGAGGACCCATAGGACTCGCTGAAGCCCACCAGCGCACGCCAGGTGTCGTAGCGGGCGAAGAACCGGCTGTTCTCCCCCTCGGTGTAGGTGAACCAGTCGGTCAGTGCGGTGCGCAGGGTGGCGCGCAGCGCCTCATACGACTCGGTCTCGCCCAGCTGCTTTGCGGCGAGCATGTACTCACCCAGCTGGATGACGTCCTTACCGCCCCAGTAGGTGTCGTTGCCATAGGTGGTCTTCGCGGCGTAGTCCCGGAGGAACTTCGCCATGACCTCGTGCTCGTAGTCGGTACCCGCGGGGGCGCCCGGCTTCGACTCGGGGGTACCCGTAATCGGGGTCATGCCCTCGAAGGTATATGCCATCTTCCAGCCGTCGCGGCCGATGCTCGTGCGCATCTCACCGCGCGGGGTCTTGTAGGTGGTGCCGGTCACCGCGGGCTCAAAGCGCTTGGCTTCACGGTACTGGTGCGGCAGCCAGCCCTGAATGGTTGAGGTTTCGGTGCCCTCGAGCGGAGACGTGGTGAGTGCCCAGTCCTGGCGCACCTCGCCCGAGGCGGTGTCGTTGGCGTAGGTCATCGTGGTGTCGGTAACTCGGGCAAACGCGTAGCGGTGCAGGGTATCGAGATCAAAGCCCGCGTCGGGGATCGCGCTCAGCACAAGGTGATCGGTGCCGGCACTGGCAATCAGTCGGTTACCGGCATGCTCAAACGTGGTGCCTGCGGGCGCGTGCACGCCGATCTTCGAGGATCCCTGGACGATCTGGAAGCGATCGGTCGTGACCGGGAACGTCAGCGGCTGGCCCTGCGCGTTGAGGAAGGTCGCGCCCTCACCCACGGTGAGTTCGGGGGTGACGTGGTCAAAGCGGAACCAGGAGTAGGGCACGCCACGTGCGGCGCTCACCGCGATGTTCGCGGGGCCCTGCGCGGGGTCGAGACGCCAGTCGACGTTCCAGTCTCCCCATCCGGTGGCCACCGCGCCGGCCGCGCGGAACGACGTGCCGAAGCGGTCGTCGAGGCCTGCGGTCTGGTTGGTGAGCATCACGTGGTCCACCAGGAGGTGGGCCCACCCGGCGGTGAGATCATCCACGATCTCGACGCGGGCGGTCTTGCCCGCCCACGGGGTGAGGTCGATGGTCTTCCAGCTGAGGTTCTCGCTGTCATCACCGGTGAGAGCGGCAACGCTCTGTCCGTCGATGACGAGGCGCAGCTCGGTCTTACCGGGGTGGTTTCCGCCGCCGATCTTGGCAACCAGGGCGCCACGATCCACGGTGAACGCGGGCGAGGTGATGCTACCCGTGGCACCATCGCCCTCTTCGGCGGTGAAGGAGTTCAGGAAGCCCTTGCCCAGCCAGCCGCTGACGGGGCTCTGCCCGGGGGCCGTGCCGGTGGCGGTCTGGGCGAAGGCGGTACCTGCCGAGGTCCAGCCCGCGGGCAGACCGTTCTCGAAGTCCGCCAGAACGAGGTCGCTCGCGTCGGGCTGCGGCGAAACCTGACCGCCCACGCGCACGCCATCGGTGAGCACCATCGCGGTGCCCTCCGAGTTCCAGGCACGCGGATCCCGCACGAGGGTGCCCTCGGCGGAGTTTGAGAGAACCAGCGGATCGGCCCAGAGGTCGCCCGAGTAGGTGGAAACCACGAGGTCGCTCCACCAGCTGTTGGTCGGCACCGGGGTGCCGGTCAGGGACTGATCAATCCAGATCTTCTGGTTCAGGGTGTTCTGCACGTCCTGCCCCAGCGATGCCGGAGGCGCAGCGGCGATCGATCCCGAACCGACGGGGATACCGTCGGCGCGGGGCGCGGGTGCGGCGGCGGCAATGCGGGGCAGGGCGTCGGCGACGGTGCCACGCTCCTGATCCGGTACCGCAACCGCGGGGGATGCAATGATCCCCCCGGCAAATACAACGAGTGGGATAACGCCCAGGCTCAACCGGCGAACCGGCGGTCGGGAGAGTTTCACAAGGGACTCCTCAAAGTCGGTGGCGAGGGGGATCGCACCGCCAGCTTAGCGCCCCCAAAAGAGGCACGTAAAGCCCCTCGGATCAGGCACAATGTAAGGAAAACAGCCGTCCTTAAATGTCCCCCAAAGCGTGGACTAAACGGCCCCAAAAACCACAAAACCCCCGCCTCCTTGAGGAGACGGGGGTGATGGATGACATCCCTAGGCGATGGCCAACCGATCGCGGACGATATCCGCCAGCCGGTGTGCAAGCGTGTCGGCGGTGTGCTGATCGGCAGCCTCCACCATCACGCGCACCAGCGGTTCGGTTCCACTCGGGCGCAGCAGCACCCGGCCACTCTCGCCCAGCTCGGCCTCGGCGTCCGCAACGGCGGAGGCCAACACCTCGTCGCTGTCCAGCCGGTCGCGGTCCACACCGGAGACGTTGATCAAGATCTGCGGGTACACGGTCATGACCGCGGCCAGCTCGGCGATCGACTTACCGGTGCGCGCCATCTCGGCCAGCAGCTGCAGGCCGGTCAGGATACCGTCGCCGGTGGTCGCGAACTCGCTCATGATGACGTGACCGGACTGCTCGCCACCGAGGGCATAGCCGCCCTCGTTCATGGCCTCCAGAACGTAGCGGTCGCCCACCTTGGTCTCGAGAACGGTGATACCGTGCTCGGCCATCGCGATCTTGAGACCCAGGTTGCTCATGACGGTGGCCACCAGGGTGTCCTTCGTCAGCAGCCCGCGCTCCTTGAGCGAGACCGCCAGAATGGCCATGATCTGGTCGCCATCGATGATGTTACCGGCGGCGTCCACCGCGAGGCAGCGATCGGCGTCACCATCGTGGGCAATACCCACGTCGGCACCGTGCTCGAGCACCGCGCGCTGCAGAACGTCGAGGTGGGTCGAGCCCACGCCGTCGTTAATGTTGATGCCATCGGGGTCGTTACCGATGATGGTGACGGTGGCACCGGCGTCGCGGAAGGTGTCCGGCGAAACGCCGGAGGCCGCGCCATGCGCGCAGTCAAGCACCACGTGAATGCCGTCGAGGCGCGTGGGCAGCGACTGCAGCAGGTGCACCACGTAGCGATCCTCGGCATCCGCAAATCGGCTAATTCGGCCAACCTCGCTGCCGGTGGGCAGCAGCTTGGCCTCCGCCAGGGCGGCCTCGATGCGCTCCTCAACCTCGTCGGGGAGCTTCGTCCCACCGCGGGCGAAAATCTTGATGCCGTTATCCGGTGCCGGGTTGTGCGAGGCGGAGATCATAACGCCGAAGTCGGCGTCGATACTGCCGATCAAATATGCGGCCGCGGGCGTGGGAATCACGCCGGCATCCAGCACGTCCACGCCGCTGGAAGCCAGTCCCGCGGCAACCGCGGCACCGAGGAATTCCCCGGACACCCGCGGGTCACGAGCGAGGACTGCTACCGGACGCTTTCCGGCAGCATGACGGACCTCAGCACTACGGCCCCGCCCAAGCACCGATGCGGTAGCTTGAGCGAGGCCGAGGGCCAGGTCTGCCGTCAACAGGCCGTTCGCGAGGCCGCGAACGCCGTCTGTTCCAAACAGGCCAGCCATAAGGGGTTTCGGGCGCTTAGCGCTTCGAGAACTGCGAAGCCTTACGTGCCTTCTTGAGTCCAGCCTTCTTGCGCTCCTTGATGCGAGCATCGCGGGTCAGGAAGCCGGCCTTCTTCAGGGTGGCGCGGTTGTTCTCTTCGTCAACCTGGTTCAGCGAACGGGCAATGCCGAGACGCAGTGCGCCGGCCTGACCCGAGGGGCCACCACCCGAGATGCGAGCGATCACGTCGTACGAGCCGGCGAGCTCGAGAACGGTGAACGGGTCGTTGATCAGCTGCTGGTGCAGCTTGTTGGGGAAGTAGTCAGCCAGCTCGCGGCCGTTGACGGTGATAACACCGGTGCCGGGGATGATGCGCACGCGGGCGATGGCCTGCTTGCGACGACCCACGGCTGCGCCGGGAACGGAGACAACGCGCGCCGGCTTTACAGCCTCGGCGGCGGGGGTTTCGGTCGAGTAGCTCTCCGGAGCCTGCTCGGTGGTTTCTGCGATGTTCGCCACGTTATTGTCCTTTAAGTCTGACTCGGCGCTTACTGCGCGACCTGGGTGAGGGTGTACGGCTTGGGCTGCTGTGCGGCGTGGGGGTGCTCGGCACCCTCGTAGACCTTCAGCTTGCGCAGCTGGGCGCGGCCCAGGCTGGTCTTGGGGAGCATGCCACGGATGGCCTTCTCCACGGCGCGAACCGGGTTCTTCTCGAGCAGCTCGGCGTAGCCGACCGACTTGAGTCCACCCGGGAAGCCCGAGTGACGGTAGGCACGCTTCTGAGCGGCCTTCTGACCGGTCAGGGCTACCTTGTCGGCGTTGATGATGATGACAAAGTCACCCATGTCCAGGTGGGGGGTGAAGGTTGCCTTGTTCTTGCCGCGCAGGATGCTTGCTGCGTGGCTGGCCAGGCGGCCCAGAACGATGTCGTTGGCGTCAATGATGACCCAGTCACGCTGGATTTCACTGGCCTTCGGGGAGTAAGTGCGCGTCACGATAGTGCTGCTTTCTCGTCGTAAGTTGGATGTTCGTGAATCCCACTCCGTGCGGTGTTCCCGAGCGGGAACACACAAGGTGGAGGGCTCAACTTCGGGCGCGCGTCCCATGACGGGAACACACACCAATCACCGAGTCTACGTGAGGGCGCGCCCCGGGTCAATTCGTCGGCGGCGTCCGTGTGGTGAACGCTCGGGGCCCGAACCCAACGCGGCCGGCTACGCCTGCTCGGCAGACCAGCCCGGCTCGCCGGGGAAGGGCGTGGTGGAGGTGCGGCGCTGACGGGTGAGCTCGGCGCGCGCGGCGAGGAGCGCATCCTCGGGATACTCAACTCCGGTGAGGGTCAGGCCGTGAGCCTGGGCCGTCGCGAAGCCCTGGCCGCGGCGATCCTCCCGCAACAGGCCCTCGATCGCGGCCTCCGGCAGCAGCCCGGTACTGGTGGCGATGCAGGCACCCACGAGCGAGCGCACCATCGAGTGGCAGAAGGCATCCGCGCGCAGCTCGGCGATCAGCACGCCATCCGCATCGCGTCGCCAGGAGAAGCCGGTGAGGTTTCGGATCGTGGTAGCGCCCACCCGCGGGCGACAGAAACCCGCAAAGTCGTGCAGGCCTACCAGGCGCGCGGCGGTGCGATCCATGGTCTCCCGGTCGAGCGTGCGCGGCAGCCACACGGTCGAGCGGCGATGCAGGGGATCCTTGAGCGCCTCGTTGTCGGCGATCCGGTAGCGGTAGCTGCGCGACAGCGCGGAGAACCGTGCACTGAACCCGTTCGGGACGATGCGAGCCGAGTGCAGCCAGACATCCGAGTGCAACCCGAGCATGCCGTTTACTCGGCGCAGCAGCGCGTGTGCAATATCAGGCTCGGGCTGGCCGTCGGCACCGCGCGCCTGCATCAGGCGGGCGACCCGCTCGGGGTCAAGATCGAGGTGGGCGACCTGCGCCTCGGCGTGTACACCGGCATCCGTGCGCCCGGCCACCGTGATCAGGATGGGTTCGCCCCGGAACCCAAACATCTGATGGACCGCGGTTTCGAGTACCTCCTGCACAGTCCGGAGGCCGGGCTGCTTCGCCCAGCCGGCGAAGTCGGTACCGTCGTAGCCGAGATCGAGGCGAATGCGGGTCAGGTCAGTAGATGTCACCCTGCGAGTTTACCGGCGAATGGTGACGCCGATTCGGCCCTGTCGGAGGGAGGTGTCTACCCTGGAAGGAGATATGAGCAGCGCATCCCCCTCCACCGCCCCCGTCACGAGCCCCGGCCGAGCGAGCTTTCACCTGCCCGGGCTCGATGGCCTGCGCGCCATCGCGGTGGTGCTGGTCATCGTGTATCACGCCGCCCCGGCACTCGCCCCCGGCGGTTTCATCGGCGTCGACATCTTCTTCGTGATCAGTGGTTTCCTGATCACGACCCTGCTCCTGCGCGAGCACTCGGCTACCGGCCGGATCGGGCTTGGCCGCTTCTGGTTGCGCCGTGCCCGCCGCCTGCTGCCGGCGCTGGCGCTCGTGGTGGGTACGGCGGCGGCACTGGCCCCGCTGATCAGCGAGGATATCCTCGTCGGGCTGCGCTCTCAGGTGCTCGGCGCGGCCACCTTTGCCTACAACTGGGTGGCGCTGGCCACCGGTAACGGGTATTTCGACTCCACCACCCCGGAGCTCCTGCGTAACCTCTGGTCGCTCTCCGTCGAGGAGCAGTTCTACCTGCTGTGGCCCCTGCTTCTCCTCGCGCTCCTCCTGGTGCGCCGCCCCTGGGTGCGGGTTGGTGTCCTGGCGGCCGCCACCACCGCCGGCATGATCTGGATGTGGGTGCTCACCGCGCTGGGTACCGACGTAACCCGCGTCTACTACGGCACCGACAGCCACAGTTTTGGCCTCCTCATCGGTGCGACGCTGGCCACCGCACTCATCGCACAGGCTCGGAGGCCGCTGCCCCTGCTCTCGCGCGTACGCGAGTTCGGTGCGGGCTGGCGACGCGATCTCATCGGGATGCTCGCCCTCGCGATCATCGCCGTGGCCGTCTGGGGCCTTCGGGAGACCGGTTTTGCAACGTTCCGGTGGGGGCTGCCCGCGGTGTCGATCCTGACCGCGGTTCTGGTGTGGTCGGCAATCGGCGGGGGTGCCTGGTCTCGGGTGCTCGACATGGCCCCGCTGCGCTATCTCGGTGCCCGCTCCTATGGGCTCTACCTGTGGCACTGGCCGCTCCTCGTGCTCCTGATCGCCGCATTCCCCGAGCAGGCCTCAACGGGCGAACCCACCCCGCTTCTCGCGATCATCGCGATCACCCTCACGCTTGTGCTCGCCGCGCTGTCGTACCGCCTGGTTGAGACGCCGATCCGCCGGTTGGGCTTTATCGGCTACCTGCGGGCGCTCACCGCGCGCATCCTCCGTTTGCCACAGCCTCGACTGGTCCTCGCCGGGGTCGTGGCCGTCGCCGCGCTCGCTACCGGTGTTGCGGTCTCCGGGCTGGTGCACGCGCCCAGCCAGGGAAGCGCCCAGCAGCTGATCGAGGAGGGTGCGCAGAGCCTCAAGGCCACCGCCTATCCGGGTCCGATTGCGCCGAAGCCCACCGATGCCTCGGATGGTCTTGCCGAGGGCACCCAGATCAGCGCCATCGGCGACTCCGTCATGCTGGCCGCTGCCCCCGCACTGCAGGAGGAGTTTCCCGGCATCGCGGTAGACGCCGCGGTGTCACGCAACATGGGTGCGGGGCTTGAGCTCGCCCAGGAACAGGCCGCCGCCGGGCAGCTTCGTTCGGTCGTGGTGGTGGGCCTCGGCACGAACGCCACCATCAGCAGCGCGCAGCTGGATCGCCTCGCCGGCATCGTCGGCCCAAATCGACACCTCGTCCTGGTGAACGCCTACGCCCCGCGTCCCTGGGTTGCCGGGGTCAACCAGACGCTGAGCAGCTATGTGGCGGGGCATCCACGCGTGGGTCTCTCCGACTGGGCGAGCGCGATCGAGCCCGCCGCGGGTGACCTCCTCGCTTCCGATCGCATCCACCCGGGCAGCCGCGGCGGCGCGCTCTACGCGCAGACGCTGCACGGCGCGCTGGAGACCCTGGCGAAGGCGGAGCGCCCACCGGAAGCCCCCAGCTACCTCCGCACGCCCACACCGGCCCCGGCACCCCACCGATAGGGCTCTGGGCAGCACGGCTCGCTAGTACTCCCGCAGATAAACCGAAGACTCCCCCACGGGGCGAAATCCTAATCCGGCATAGAGTGTGTTGGCATCGGCCGGGGTCTCCGAATCAACCTCGAGCCCGATCGAGGGCAGCCCACTCGAGACACCCGCCGCGAGGGCGCTCGTGAGGAGAGCCGGTGCCAACCGCCGGCCGCGCCAGGCACGGACCACCCCGACGAGCTCGATCAGGGCCTCCTCTGCCGGTTCCGTCACGGTGCTGAGCACAAACCCGACGACCCGCTCCTTCTTCCGCCCATCCCGCGCGAGGGCCACGAAGGACAGATCGCTCCGGAAGTGGCCTCCCCGTACCAGGCGGTTCCAGCGCTCCTTCGTGTTGGGCTGCGAACCCCAGTGGTCGCGGAAAGCATCGTTGCGGGCGATACGCGTACCGTCGTAGTACTCCTCGGTGCAGTTCACGATTCGCACGCCCTCGGGCACGGGCACCGGGGGGATGGCGGCATCGAGCGGATGGCGCATTTCGCGGTAGTAGCGCCGCGGATCGAGGCCGTATTCGCCGGCGAGTGCCCGCAACCCCTCGTTGGTGGCATCGACGTACAGCATCGTCCAGCCCGGCAGGGTGAGCTCATACTCGGACAGCTGCTCGGCCGAGCGTGCAACCTGCCAGCCGAGCAGCGCCCGACCGATCCCGCGACCGCGCCAGAGCGGATGCACGGTGCCCAGCAGATAGCTCTGAAGCCGGGTCGCGTGCCCGCCCGCCACCACACACAGTGCGTGTGCCAGGTATTCACCATTGGACCCGATCGCCACGAGGGTATCCCGGGCCGGATCAACGTTCGAGGTTTCAAAGGTCTCATTGATGGCCGAGCGCGGGCTGAGCCGCTCCGGATTGTCGATCTCATCGGCGGCCCGCTGCAGGCGCCAGATCGCCTCGATATCCTCCGGCCCGGCCGCGCGCCAGCGCGCCACATCCGGATGGGTGGGAATCTCAACCCGGGGGCGCTCCGCGAGGCGGTCACGCAAACTCGACCGTGAGTTCATGATTTCAGGCTACGCGCGCCCGGGCGAATACGCTAGGCCCCATCCACGGCGCACGACGCCGAATCCACTTTCTGCGTGCCCTATGGATCACACGTGCAGGAAGCGCCGATAACCTCGTGTATGCAGGCTCCCAGCGAAAGGTCAGAATGATGCCACTTCCCACCCCCGCCGAACGTAAGATCCTCGGCCAGGAGATGACCCGCATGATGATGGCCTACCGGTTCGGTCTGGATGAAATCTCCACCAAGATCAAGATCCTGCGCGATGAGTTCACCTACGTGCACGACTACAATCCAATCGAACACGTGAGTTCCCGGGTAAAGTCACCGGCGAGCATCATCGAAAAGGCAAAGCGTCGCGGCATCGAGCCCACCGTCGAGGCGCTGCGCCGGGAGGTGCGCGATATCGCGGGCATCCGCATCACCTGCAGCTTTGTCCCGGATATCTATACCGTGGCGGACCTCATCACCAACCAGCAGGACGTGACGGTCATCGAGGTGCGGGACTACATCAAAAACCCCAAGCCCAACGGCTACCAGAGCCTGCACGTTCTGGTCGAGGTGCCCGTGTTCCTCTCCGACCGGGTCGAGGCCGTTCCCGTAGAGATCCAGATTCGCACCGTCGCGATGGACTTCTGGGCAAGCCTCGAGCACAAGATCTATTACAAGTTCGAAAAGGACGTCCCGAGCGACGTCCTCGCCGAGCTCAAGGAGGCCGCCGAAACCGCCGCGGCCCTCGACCGCAAAATGCTGCGCCTGCGCGAGCAGGTGCGCTACATCGATGCGGCCACCCCGTCGCTCCCCGAGCACTCCACGGTGCTCACCGAGGCCACAAACCTCAGCCGGCTCTTCTCCGGGCTCCTCGAGGAAACCTCGCGCAGCGAGTAGAAAAACCCGCCCCAAACACAACGGTGCCGCATCCCAATCGGGATGCGGCACCGTTGTTATGAGAGCCGAAGACTACTTGGCTTCCTCAGCAGCGGCTTCCTCAGCCACAACCTCGGTGGTCTCCTCGGCGACCACGGGGGTCTCCTCGGCGACGACCTCTACGGTCTCCTCAGCTACCGGAGCGGCAGCCTTCTCGGCGGCCGGCTTGGCAGCCTTCTTCTTCGGGGTGACGGGCTCGAGAACGAGCTCGATCACTGCCATGGGGGCGTTGTCACCCTTGCGGTTACCGATCTTGGTGATGCGGGTGTATCCACCGTTACGCTCCGCAACCTGCGGGGCGATCTCGGTGAACAGCTCGTGCACGATGCCCTTGTCGGTGATAACACCGAGCATGCGGCGACGTGCAGCGAGATCGCCACGCTTCGCGAAGGTCACGTAGCGCTCTGCAACGGGCTGCAGACGCTTTGCCTTGGTGAAGGTGGTGGTGATGCTCTTGTGCTCGAAGAGCGCAGCGGCAAGGTTGTTGAGCAGCAGGCGCTCGTGAGCGGGACCGCCACCGAGGCGGGCGCCCTTGGAAGGCTTAGGCATGTTGAAACTCCAGTTAGAAAAGTGGTGTCGTCGGTCGACCCGACGGGAAGGTTAGTTAGCTACGTCGTCCTCGAAGCCCGAGTAGAAGTGAGCGCCATCGAACCCGGGAACCGAGTCCTTCAGGGACAGACCCATTTCAACGAGCTTGTCGCGTACCTCGTCAACCGACTTCTGACCGAAGTTGCGGATGTTCATCAGCTGGGTCTCGGACAGAGCTACGAGCTCCGAGACGGTGTTGATGCCTTCGCGCTTCAGGCAGTTGTAGGAACGGACCGACAGGTCCAGGTCCTCGATCGGAATCGACAGTTCGCTCGACAGGACGGCGTCAACCGGCGCGGGGCCGATCTCGATGCCCTCGGCTGCGGTGTTCAGCTCACGAGCCAGACCGAACAGCTCTACCAGGGTGGTGCCGGCCGAAGCGATGGCATCCCGGGGGGAGATGGCGGACTTGGTCTCGACGTCAACCACCAGGCGGTCGAAGTCGGTACGCTCACCGGCACGAGTTGCCTCGACGCGGTAGGTAACCTTCAGGACCGGCGAGTAGATCGAGTCGATCGGAATCTGACCGGCCTCGGAGAACTCGTTGCGGTTCTGACCGGCGGACACGTATCCACGGCCACGCTCGATGGTCAGCTCAAGTTCAAACTTGGCCTTCTCGTTCAGGGTCGCGATAACGAGCTCGGGGTTGTGAACCTCGACACCGGCCGGAGCCGAGATGTCGGCGGCGGTGACCTGACCGGCACCGGTCTTACGCAGGTAAGCGGTGATCGGCTCATCGTGCTCGCTCGAAACAACCAGACCCTTGATGTTCAGGATGATCTCAGTGACATCTTCCTTCACACCGGGGATGGTGCTGAACTCGTGCAGAACGCCGTCGAGACGGACGCTGGTAACGGCGGCTCCGGGGATCGACGACAGCAGGGTGCGACGCAGGGAGTTACCCAGCGTGTAACCAAAACCGGGCTCGAGCGGCTCGATAACGAACCGGCTACGGAACTCGGAAATGTTCTCTTCGGTGAGCGTCGGGCGCTGTGCAATAAGCACTATTGGTTCCTTTCGGCTAAGTGTCCGCTATATGACACTTGCGTGTGCGAGGTTTTGACGTACAGTGCTGAATC
>NZ_RCUX01000021.1 GCF_003667565.1 Mycetocola tolaasinivorans | reverse complement strand
TTGAGCATCTTGGCCTCTTCCTGGGCCAAAACGACAACGCGACGGGCACGATCCGTGAATCTCTCGAACATTTCACTCCTTAAACGCCGCGGCGTGGGTCGGCGTCGTTACATCGAGAATAACGCGCTCGGGCGCACAATAGTCCCCTGTTCGCCGTGGGCGTGACATCGGGGGAAACGTGCCCGGTGACGAACCCACCCCCGGTTTCACACCGGCAATGGAACACACTCGTAATCACGTTTGCATAACGCGTCCCGTGCCCTGCTTCGGTCCGTTCCCCGAAGTTGCTATTTTTCTCAAACGTCCACACAACGCCTGTTGAAACACCGTATCCGGGGGAAATACCAATGATGATAGGGACCGCTCGGTACCGCACCGCCATCCAGCGTGATGGGGTGAGCCTCGGATGAGCGCTCGAAAGTTCGCCGCCGCCACTGCCCTCGTCGTGGTGCTTGGGCTGAGTGCCTGCTCGGCAGAGCAAACCGCGTCAAGCGGGCCCTACGCGGCACAGTTTGAGCAGGCCCGCAAGGGTGCCGTCACCGACTTTCAGCGCGAGGTCCTGAAGGACAACGTCATCACCGATGATGAGTTCCGGGAGACCCGGGAGCGCTACATCCGATGCCTAGCCGACGCGGGCATCAAGGCGGTCGCCAATCCGGATGGCTCATACGACCTCGCGTCCGCGCCCTCCGCTGCCGAGGAGGTGGCCGAACGACGCTGTACAGATGAGACCACGGGATCGATCGAGGCGCTCTACAACAGCATGCGGTCCAATCCAAAAAACGAGGACCTCTCGGCGATGATCCCCGATTGCCTGCGCGCTCAGGGAGTGGTTGATGCAGCGTTCACAAATGAAAACTGGGAACAGTTTGTCCGGGCTTTTTCCACGGCTCAGAACGCCGCCAGAAACCCCGACGGCTCCTACCCGCTCAACGCCGACATTCCGAATCTCCCCACGCTTCCCGGAGGCATCGCGATGGACGACCCCCGCGTTCAGCAGTGTGGCAACAGCCCGTTGAGTAAATGAGCGGCCGCCTTCGTGTGGGCGCACTGATCGCCGTAATCGCCCTCGCCGTGGGCGCGCTGATCGGTACACTCTTTTTGCCGCCGCTGTTGCCCGTGTCGACCGCGCCCATTGCGGGGCCGCGAGCCGTGCCGGTGACGGAGCGAAGCTTTGACGGACTCCACTCGGTGGCCGCGGTGCCCGAGGTTTCCGGCGAGGTGAGGGTGCCCGTGAATGGTGCTGGCGGCACGATCACCGCATCATCCTGTGCCCCCGGCCACCAGGTCACACTGGGTGAACACGTGCTCAGCATCGATGGGATCCCGCGCATCGCCATCGTGACCACCGTGCCTCTCTGGCGAGACCTCCGCCTCGGGCTCTCCGGAACCGACGTCTCCGCGCTCCAGCAGGCCCTCAGCGATGCCGGCCAGGGCGTCGCGGTGGACGGCACCTTTGGTGCCACTACCGCCGCCGCGGTCCGCGCAGTTCAGGAAGCCTCGTCTACGGAGAAAACCGGCCAGGTTGTGCTGGATCGGGTGCAGTGGATTCCCGCCGGTATCGGGCCCATTGCCTCCTGCGAAGCCGGGGTGGGGTCCATCGTCACGGCCGGAGAAGCACTGCTCACCGTCGGCGGCGCACTCATCGGTCTGAGCGTCCCCGCGAGCCCGGCGGAGCTTCCCGAGCACGCCTACTCGGCGGCCGCGGGTACCAGCAGCGTGCCACTCTCCGCCGAGCGCAGGGTCACCGATCCCGAGCTGCTCCAGGCAGTATCGGCATCCCCTGCATTCGCCGACTGGAAGAAGGATCCGGGTCGCGGGGTATCGCTCCAGGTGCGACTGGTTGATCCGATTGCGGCCATCGGCGTTCCCCCGGCGGCGGTGGTACTCACCGACCCGACGGGGGGCTGCGTGGTTGCCGAGGATCGCACCACCGTGCCGGTCAGCGTCCTCGCGAGCGAGCTCGGCACGGTGTTTGTCGTTGCCGAGAAACCGATTACTCGGGTAATGCTTCCCGCCTCCGAGGTCATCAGCGCGTGCGAGTAGCGGCCACCGAGCTTTCGTTCGCGCACTCGGGGGCGGCACCGCTGTACTCGGGTCTCAGCTTCAGGGCGGAGGGCGGCGATCTTGTTGCGCTCACCGGCCCCTCGGGGTCGGGAAAATCCACCCTGCTCTCCCTGCTGGGTGGGTGGTTGGCACCCACGGCGGGCACCCTCGAGATTTCCGGGGATGAACGCGTCGCACTGGTGTCGCAGAACCCCCACGGGGTGCCTGGGCGCACGGCGCTCGACCACGTGTGTCTTCCTCTGGTGGCGGCCGGCATGCGACGCGATGAGGCCGTCACGGCGGCCAGGGAATATCTCTCGCTCGTGCGGCTAGAACACGTTGCCGAGAGGCCGTACCGAATGCTCTCGGGTGGTGAGCGTCAGCGGATGCTCCTGGCACGCGCCCTCGCCTCACGACCCGGCATGCTGCTGGTGGATGAGCCCACCGCTCAGCTGGATGCCGCCTCGGCACGTGAGGTGTGTGAGGTGTTGTCGAACCTGGGGCAGCGCGGCGCGCTGATCTTTATTGCCACCCACGACCATCGCGTGGTGGATGCCTGCTCGCGGGTGATCGACCTCCTCACCGTTGTCCCCCCAGCTGCGGAGGTTTCCTCGTGAGGGGCACCGAGCTGTGGCGCGAGGCCGGCCGAAACTTTAGCTCCGGTGCCTCGCGCGGTCTGATCGCCCTGATCGCGTTCCTCGCGATTGTGCTGTCGATCGGCGGGATGAGCGTTCGTTCCGTGGTGGATGTGGCCGGCACCGCCGATCGGTTCCGGCAATCCGGGGCCTCGGTGTTTCGGCTCGATGCCGTGGGGGCGATCGATCCGCGAGCCTGCGATGCCCTGAACGGGGTGGACGGTGTCGATGCGGCCGGGGCCAGCCGGGCCGGTCAGGCACTGCGCTTCGCCGCCCTGCCCGACCTCCCGACCCCGTATTTTGACGTGACTCCCGGCCTCGCCCGCCTGCTCGGGGCGGCTCCGGTGAACCCCGGAGCGGGGCTCATCGTCGACGCAAAACTCGGTATGACGCTGGGTGTGGGCACCCTCCCCACGGACACCACACTCGTGGGTGGCTCGGCCCCCGTCGCGATTGCGGCCGCCTACGACCACCCGGATGACGGACGCGATGCGACACTCAGCGGGGCCGCGTTGGGTCTGGACTCGGGCACGGAAGAGCCCTTTGATTCCTGCTGGGTACGGTTCTGGCCGCCCACCGACAACCCCCTCGAGCTACTGAGCATCGCCACCACCGAGCCGCTCTCATCCGGCGAGGCCGTCCAGTGGAACCCGAGCCTCGGGCGCAGCTACAGCCCACAGGAAGCCTTCCAGGCGTTACCCCTCATGCCGCTGACCCTGGCCGCCGCGGTCATCGCAACGGTACTGGCGCTCACCGGGGTGCGGATGCGCAGACTTGAGCTCGCATCCGCCCGACACGTGGGTGTTTCCCGCACGGATCTGGTGCGCATCGCGCTCGCGGAAACGCTGATCTGGCTGGTTCCGGCAGCAACGCTCGCGCTCACCGCGCTCGCATTCCTGGCGGCCGCGCACAATCCCGATCCGCTCCTGGCCGCATGGAGCGTGGGTGCCCGAGTGGTCGTCGCGGCCGCGGCCGCCTGGTGGCTGACCGTCGGAATCGCGACCGCGCTCATCCGCGAAACGCACCTCGTGCGGTACTTCCAGCAGCGCTAGGAGGTCTGCGCTCTCACGGAGACCCCGTGATTAGGACCGCGCGGAGTCGTCTCCGGAGGCACGTTCCTCGGCGGCGCGCTCGTCGGCAGCACGGATGGCCTCGGCACGGCGGGCGGCGGACACCTTGCGGCGCTCCGCAGCAACCTGAATGCCGATGGCCACACCGGCACCGACGAGCGCCACAAAGGAAAGCACCAGTGCGATGATCTTGGGGGTAACCTCATCGGAGAACGTGGAAAAGATGCCCGCGGCCAGGCTCACGGCGGCGAGAATCACACCGATTCTGGTGGCACGGGTCATGGGCGGGCGCGAGGGCGTCGTGTTCATTGTTCTACGGTATCAGCCGCGAGAACACCAGGAATACGGGTGGTCTGCGCTACTGCAGGGCCGAGGTCAGGCGCGCGAGGTTGTCCAGCACGGTTGAGCGCAGCGGCTGACGCTCCCACTCCTCGAGGGTCAGCTCGCGGCTCATCGCCCGGTAGTCGTCCTCAATGCCGCGCATCTCCTCCACGAACGAGGCACCGCGCACGAGCAGCGACACCTCGAGGTTCAGACCAAACGAGCGCATGTCCATGTTCGAGGAGCCGATCACGGCCACATCGTCGTCGATGGTGAAGTGCTTGGCGTGCAGAATGTACGGTGCCGGGTACATGAAGATCCGCACGCCCGCCTTCAACAGCTCCTCGTAGTAGGAGCGCTGCGCGTGGAACACGACCGCCTGGTCGCCCTCCTCGGACACAAAGAGGTCCACCGGTACGCCGCGCTGCACAGCGGTGGTGACCGCGTACATGATCGACTCATCGGGCACAAAGTACGGGCTCGTGATGACGATGCGCTTCTGCGCTGCATAAAGCAGGCCGAGGAACAGGCGCAGGTTGTTTTCACCGTCGAATCCGGGGCCGCTCGGCACCACCTGGCAGTCGAGCACGTGCGGGGTACCCTCGGGCACGGCCTCCGCCATATCGAGTCGCAGCGCGATGATCTCGCCGGTTTCGGCGTACCAGTCGGAGAGGAAGATCACGTTGAGGGCGTCCACCGTGGGGCCCACCACCCGGACCATGAGGTCCTTCCACTTGAGTCCGCGCCGCAGGTTGGTCTTCTTGAGGTAGGTGCGATCCACGAGGTTCTGCGAGCCCATGTACCCCACGCGCCCATCCACGATGAGGAGCTTGCGGTGGTTACGGAGATCGGGCCGCTGATACTTGCCACGCAGCGGCTGCACCGGCAGCATCATGTGCCACTCGGCCCCCACCTCGCGCAGACGACGCTTGGTGCGACGGAAACTCGGTGACCGCAGCGTCGCAATGTGGTCAAAGAGGACACGGACCTTGACCCCGCGGGAGACCGCGCGCCCGATGGCGTTGAAGAACTCCTCGGTCTTGGGGCTGTACGACAGGATGTAAAACTCAATGTGGATGTAGTCCACCGCGGTGTCGAGCTCGCGGGTCATCTCGGCGATCGAGCCGTCATAGTCGGCGATCAGGCGCGCGGTGTTGCCACCCAGCAGCGGGAGAGCTCCCAGGTTCGAGTTCAGCTCAACGAGGGAGTTAAACCAGGTCGGGGCGCCCGGCTGATGCTCCTGATTGGGAAGGGCCTCCACACCGGTCTTCACCGCATCGTTAATCTCCTCCTGAATCTTCCGGCGCTTACGCGGAAGCTTCGGGTTTCCAATCAGCAGGAAGATGAGCATACCCACGGCGGGCTGAATGAAGATCAGCATGAGCCAGGCGGTGCCGGCGGTGGGCTTGCGGTTGCGCGGAACAACGATGACCGCGATCACCCGGATCGTGATGTCCATGATGAGGTAGAGCACGCTCCACAGACCAAAACCACCGAGGAAGATGTCCAGGCCCACGGTGCTCCTCTCGGTCAGGCGGAAACACGGTGTCTGCCCGTGTCCGCCGAGTGAGCCCAGCTTAGCGAACCGGCACCAGCAAACGTGCGCGCTACGCCCGAGTTTCTGCCGTGTCCGTCACCGTCACCGGGGGATAGACGACGAACGGCCCCTCGCCGAAGCGAGGGACCGTTCGTAAAGCGCTGCGCGCAGCAGCTCATAAAAGCACTGCGCGCAGCAGCCGACTACTCGGGGGCCGAGGTCTTGGCCGCGGCGCTTCCCGGGCGCGGTGCGGGCGGGAGGCCGAGGCGCACGCGCTCCACCGACTCCAGCTCGGCGTACGCGGCGCGTTCGCCACGATCAGCCCGGATGATCGAGCGCACGATGGCCCAGAAGACGAGCCCAACAAGGATGGTCGGGGTGACCGACCAGAGCGCGTTTACCCAGTAATTGTCCATGATCCCTCTAGCGTACTCCGTGAAAAACTACTTGACCAGCGGGAACAGAATGGTCTCGCGGATACCGAGCCCGATGATCGCCATCATCAGGCGGTCCACGCCCATTCCCATACCGCCCGAGGGCGGCATACCGTGCTCGAGTGCCCGCAGGAAGTCCTCGTCCACGGGCATCGCCTCGTCATCACCGCGGGCCGCGAGCTTTGCCTGCTCCACGAAGCGCTCGCGCTGGATAACCGGGTCAACCAGCTCAGAGTACCCGGTGGCCAGCTCAAAGCCGCGGATGTAGAGGTCCCACTTCTCCACAACGCCCGCCTTGGTGCGGTGCTCACGCACGAGCGGTGAGGTGTCCACGGGGAAGTCCATGACGAAGGTCGGGCGGGTCAGCGACTCCTTGACGAAGTGCTCCCACAGCTCCTCCACGTACTTACCGTGGATGGGGTGAGCCACGCTCACGCCCTCGGCCTCGGCGAGGGCCTTGAGCTCCTCGATCGGGGTCTCCGGGGTGATCTCGCGCCCCGCAGCCTCGGACAGTGAAGTGTACATGTCGATGCGGTCCCAGTCGCCACCGAGGTCAAACTCGGTGCCGTCGGCCCAGGTCACCACGTGCGATCCGGCCACCGCGAGGGCGGCATTCTGGATCAGGCTCTGGGTGAGATCGGCGATAGAGTTGTAGTCGCCATAGGCCTGATAGGCCTCGACCATCGCGAACTCGGGGCTGTGGGTCGAGTCGGCACCCTCGTTACGGAAGTTGCGGTTGATCTCGAACACGCGGTCGATACCGCCAACCACCGCACGCTTGAGGTAGAGCTCGGGGGCGATCCGCAGGAACAGCTCGGTGTCAAAGGCGTTCGACTGGGTGACGAACGGACGCGCGGCGGCACCACCGTGCATCACCTGAAGCATCGGGGTCTCAACCTCGAGGAAGTTCTGGTCGGTGAAGGTCTTGCGCAGGCTGGCCATGGTGGTTGCACGGTCAACAACGGTCTTGCGTGCCTGCTCGCGGGCGATGAGGTCGAGGTAGCGTGCGCGTACCCGGCTCTCCTCGCTCAGCTCGTTGTGCAGGTTGGGCAGCGGCTGGATGGCCTTGGCGGCGATCTGCCAGTCGGTCACCATGATCGACAGCTCACCGCGGCGGCTGGAGATCACCTGACCGGAGACGAAGACGTGGTCGCCCAGGTCCACGAGGTCCTTCCAGCGGGCGAGCGATTCCTCGCCCACCTCGGCGAGGGACACCATCGCCTGGATGCGCGATCCATCGCCGGACTGCAGGCTCGCGAAGCACAGCTTGCCGGTGTTGCGGGCGTGCATGACGCGGCCGGCGATGCCGACGGTCACACCGGTCTCGGCACCGGCCTCAAGCTCGGCGTACTCGGCGCGCAGCTCGGGGATCGTGGTGGTGATCGGCACGCTCACCGGGTAGGCTCCGCCGGCGGCGTCGGTGCGTTCGGCGATCAGCCGTTCGCGCTTCGCCAGACGCACCGCCTTCTGCTCGAAAATTTCAGCATCGGTCGGGGCGGCAACGGTGGAGTCGCTCATATCGGTTTTCTCCTTGAAGACATGCGGGTACCCGTCCAGTTTAGCCGGGTGTCACACCGGCGTATGGCCAGCGCTGTGGCACGGGTGCGGATCACTCCGAAAGACCCGGCGCGCGCGGTGTCTCGCGCAGCGCGAGGTCCACCGTGCTGCGCACGAGCGAGGAGAGAAAACCACCGGGCTGCTCGATCCCGATGTTCGCGAGGATCGAGGTGGCCTGGGTCACGATCGAACGGGAGAACACCGTGGCGGTCTCGATCGCCTCGGCATAGGCGACGCGATCATCCTCGGCGACGATCACCGGTTCGGCCCCCATCTCGACCACGAGGGCCTGCCCGATGGGCTGCACCGGGGTGGGGGCGGTCACGGCCACGTAGCTCTCGGCCAGGCGCGCGAGGTCCATGCTGGTGCCGGTGAAGGCGAGCGCCGGATGCAGCGCCAGCGGAATCACCCCGCGGGCACTCGCCGGGGCCAGCACCGCGGTGCCGTACTCGGCGGCGGTGTGCAGCACGATCTGCCCGGGCTGCCAGGTGCCCGCCTCGGCGAGGCCCCCCACCAGCGCGGGCAGCTCGGCGGTGGGAACCGCGAGAATCACCAGCTCGCTGCGCTCGATAATCTCGGGAATCCCGAGAATCGGCACCCCGGGCAGGATGGCGTCGGCACGGTCTCGGCTCGCCTCGGAGATCGCCGAGATCCCGATTACCGCGTGACCGGCACCGGCGAGGGCCGCACCGAGGACCGGGCCCACCCGACCAGCACCAATAATTCCGACGCCGAGTCGACCTGCGCGCGCACTCACTTCGTGTTCTCCTGGTTCGTTTCTGCTGCGGTCTGCTCCGCTTCATCGGCGGTGGGGTATCGCTGGGCGTCAGCCGCTACCAGGGCGGCCTCCTGCTCGACTGTGGGTTCCCAGAGCCCGAGGTCGATGCGCGGTGCCTCGGGCACCGGGGCGCTCGCCCGGGCGGCGGCCCAGCGGTGTGAGGTGTCCTCGCCGATGGCCACGGTCACCGCGGCCGAAACCCGCTCGAACAGCGCCACGCTGTCCGCGGTGGACATGTGCGGAAGCTGCGGAATCACCGGGCCGGCCACGGTGTGCGCGGTCACGGTTGCGAGTCGCAGGCGGCGTTCGATCGGCCCCTGGGTGGTGTTGAGGCTCTGCAGTCTCGCGAGTGGAAGGAGGTCGAGGTGGCGCCACACCACCCCGCGGCGGAAGATCAGAAGGTCACCGGTGAGGGTGTATCCGGTGCGCTTCCAGGCGAAGGGATCCAGCCATGCCGCGCGGCGCGGGTTGCCCACAAACCCGCGCGGACGCGGTGCCTCCAGGGCATCGCCGAGGAGACCGCGCACGGGCTGGTAGAACGGCTGGTTGAGCAGCAGCCCCACCACCGCTGCGGCGTCATCAAGCCGCCCGACCGGGAGCGCCGTGGTTGCCGAACCCGCGGGGTTGAGCGCCGAGGTGCCGGCGCGGTTGATCTGCACCTGCCACCATCCAAACGGCCGCCACAGCAGGGGCTGGGTCACCCGCACCGCGTGTACGCGACCCGGAGGGACGGTGTCGTTAATGGTCGAGAGGAGCCCGGCACCGATCCGCATGCCCGCCGGGGTACTCGCCACCGAGAATCGCATGGCCTTCGCGATGCGGTTCCAGTAGTACGACACCACACCGAGGATGGTGGGCAGCAGCACAAACAGCGCCCAGAACTGACCGCGAGTGGTGAGGTAGACCACCACGCCGATGGTCACGAGGAGGATCACCGTGGACATGCTGATCACGGTGGAGAGGATCAGCCGCAGCGGCGGAACGCGCACCAGCGCACTCACCTCGTGCTGGGCGATGTCGAGCTCTGGGGCAAGCAGGTCACGGGCACGATCGGTGACCAGACGCTCCAGCTTTGACGTGCCCGGCTCGGCGCTCGCGTCGGCGTGCGCCGCGGCCTTTCGATGCTGCATGCCGGAGGCGAGGGTCAGCAGGGCCGCACGAAGCGGCTCCGCATCGCGCGCGTGAAGGTATTCGAGGTTGACGTTCGCGCCGTCCCCCGCCACCGACACCTCGAGCTTCGCCGCCGCAAAAATGCGGGCAAAGAGCGGACGAGAAATATTAACCGACTGAATGCGATCCAGCTGGGCACGACGGTGACGACGGAACAGGATGCCGCTGCGGATCTCCACCGCGTCGCTGCCGATACGGAACGTCGCCATCCGCCAGGACACGTAGAAGAACACCAGCATCAGGAGGAGAAAGAGCAGCACGCCGCCGAGGATCAGCAGGATGTTGGGCGAGTTCAGGATCGCCGTGATCGGGTCGTATTCCTCCGGCCCACCCCAGGCGGGAAGCACGAACGCGACCAGCCGCTCGCGGAAGTTTGAAATGACGATTCCGAGAATCACGAGGAACGCGACCCCGCCGCGCAGCAGCGGCGTCGCCGGATGCATGCGGTGCCACTCACCATCGGTGAGTTCGGCTACCGGGGAGGAGGGAACAAGGGGGACACCCGGCTGATCCGCGTTCGGAACGGGTTCCCGGGGAATCGGCGAAAAATCGCTGCTCACAGCCCGCTCCGGCGGCTCTCCGCCACGGCCACGAGGTGGTCGCGAAGGCGCTCGGCCTCCTCCAGTGGAAGGCCCGGGATTACGACGTTGGTGCCCACGGCTGCGGTCACAAACTTCAGCTCGGACAGCCCGAACGCGCGCGCTACCGGGCCGCGGTTGATATCAACGAGCTGCATGCGACCGTAGGGCACGGCGACGAAGCGCTGCCACATGATGCCGCGACGGAACAGGAGGTCGTCCTCGCGCAGCAGGTAGCCGATTGAGCGGGCCCGGCGCGGGATCAGGATCGCGGTAATGATGAGGATGATCAGCACCGCTCCCCCGGCGATCAGCGGCCAGGGCGTCTCATTGAGCCACCACACGAGGGCGGCGATCACGGCCACGATGAGCATCGTGACGCCGTTGCCGATCTGCTCAATCACCGCATACTTCGGCGAGATCCGCTGCCACTGTCCGAGGGGGTAGTCGAGTTCGAGGGCGCCGCGGTCGTCCGGTGCCGCCGGGGCCGCAGCCGGGTGTGTGTGCTCCGCAGTTGCGGGGTCCGTGGCGCTCGGCACGCCTGAAACCTCGGCGCTTTCCGAGACAGGCGGGACGGACTCGTCAGGCTGACGGGGAGGCTGCTCCGGGTAGGTCATCGTCGGTATCCTCCGGCAGGGTGCACAGGTGTTCGGCGATCAGGCCGCCCGCGCACAGGATCAGGGCGCCCACGGTGGCGGCCACCACGGGTCCCCACGAGTTTAGCGCGGGACCGACGGCGCGGCTCAGCAGGAACCCCAGAAGACCGAGCCCGATACCGCACAGCAGCGCGCCGGTGACGGCCTCGGCCTTGGCGAGTACCAGGATCCGCATCGCGTAGAACGAGTCGACCGGGCGACGCGGGGTGGCCCGTACGGCCCGGTAGATGCGGGCGGCGAGGAACACGGTGATGCCGGCGATCAGGATCAGCGTGATCGGGAGCGACACCGCGGGGTTCAGCAGCGGACGGCCGATCCCGGCGAGGGTGAGGTTCGTCAGCGCGCCGATTGCGGCACCCACCACGAGGATGCCGAAGAGCGAACCGATCGAGGTGCGCTTCACGGGGTGCCCGTTTCGCTCGCGGGGCCCTGCGTCGCACGCAGCTCGGCGAGAAGTTCGGCCACGGAGCCGTATCCGGGCAGGAACGCCTGAGCGTCGAGCTCGTGCCAGGGGCCCAGCACGAAGTCACGTTCGGCTGCCCGCGGATGCGGAATGGTGAGCGCGGGGGTGTCGATGGCGAGGTCACCATAGGTGATGATGTCGATATCGAGGGTGCGATCGCCCCAGCGTTCGAGCCGCTCACGCCCGTGGGCGCGCTCAATCTCGGCACCGACGGCCAGGAGGTCTCGCGGGCTCAGGGTGGTTGAGAGGGTGGCTACGGCGTTGAGGTAGCCGGGTGCTTCCGGATCGGGGCCGTTGAGTTTCACGGCCACCGAGTTGATCACCGGGGAGAGCGAGACGTCGTCGATTCCGGAGTGCTCGCCCAGCTCACGCACCGCGGCCTCGAGGGTCTCCGCACGGGCTCCCAGGTTCGCGCCAAGCGCCAGCACCACGCTCACCGGTGTCTTCGGGGCTCGTCCAGCGGCCTCCTCATCGGCGGCCAGGCGCTCGAGGCGAGCCTGGGCGTTCCGTGAGGGCGGCGTGACGCGGGGACGCGGCAGAGGATTCATCGGGAGCGCTCGATGGTGACGGCCACATCGCCGAAGGGGACGGAGATGGGGGCGTCGGGTTTGTGCACGGTTGCACGAACGCGCTCGGCCGCGGGGAAGCTGAGGGCCACGGCGGCCACACGCTCGGCCACGGTCTCGATGAGGTCTACGGGGTTGGCGGCTACCGCGGCCACCACGGCCTCGGCGAGCTCGCCGTAGTGCACGGTCGCGGCAAGGTCGTCGCTGCCGGCCGCGGGGTGCATGTCGAGCCACACCACGAGGTCGATCAGGAAGTCCTGCCCCTGCTCGCGCTCAAAGTCGAACACACCGTGGTGCGCGCGTACGCGCAGCCCGGTCAGGGTGATGAAGTCGTTGGCAGCCACGGGCCTAGTCTACGGGGCACACAAACCACCCCGCCAGACGACCGACGGCCCCGCCCCATCCGTTGACTGACGGGCACGGGGCCGCACTGGTTGTTATGCCTAGCGCGTGCGCTGCGGGAGGCGACGACGCATGAGCACGCCCGCACCACCCAGCATCAGCAGTACCGCCGCCCAGGCGGCCACGAAGGGCTCCGGGCCGGTCTTTGCCAGTCCGGTGACACTCTCCGGGGCGGCCGCGGGGGTGGCCGGGGTTGCAACGTCGGTAGGGGTGGACGGGGTGGAGGGCTCGACCGGGGCGGTCGGCTCCGTCGGCTCGACCGGAGTTGTCGGGTCAACCGGAGTTGTCGGGTCAACCGGAGTCGTTGGATCAACCGGAGTCGTCGGGTCAACCGGATTTGTGGGCTCAACCGGCTTCACGCTCGGCTCCACAACCTCAAACGTGGATTTCACGACGGTCAGCACACCGGCGATATCCTGGGTCACCTCAAGCGTGTGCGTTCCCGGGGCGAGCGGAGGCAGCGAAACGGAGAACTCCCCCGAACCGTCATCGTACCCAGGACCCGGGACCCGGGACCCGGCGGAAAATCATCGGTGTTTTGCGTAGTGTTCGTCAACAACACCCCGTCCAGGCGCGCTGCCAGCTTGCTATCGCGGGAGGCGCGCCCGCTCGCCTCGGTGGGAGTGCTGCCAACCTGAAACTCGGCGCCGTTTTCAGGAGACTGCAGCAAGAGATCCGAAGGCTCATAGTCGAATGTGAATGTCGTCTCGGGCCAGTGAACGCCATTGACGAAGACCGACGCTTGAATATTAACCTGGCCAGGCTTGAGTGGCTCAGTCAAATCGTATGCCCAAAAGTAGGTGTCTCCGACAAGCTCAACTTGGCCGTTTATGTCGCCGGATAACGTCAAAATACCGAGATCGTTCCAGCGCACACCATGCATCCCCCAGAGACGCGAAGGTGCCGCACGGATAACCTCACCCGGGTACTCTAGGTAAACGTTTCCATCAGTCGGAAAATATGGAGGTTCGACCCACCTGGAGGGCCCGAATCCGAGTTGGTGAATGACGCTTATACGAGTATCAGCGCTCGGTCTATCAGCCGTTGTGGCGGCCGGAATGGCAGTCGCCGACACACCCGTGCCCATAAGCGCAGCCAGCGCGACAACCGCGCCGAGCGCGGTTCTCTTTCTCAGCATAAAAGTGATTCCCCCTAGTTCGAGTGCACCCCGCGCGCACAGCGGCAGGCCGATACGTTTCTTCCCGTTTGAGAGGCTCCGTCAGAGTAACAATCCCCACGAACCGGTGAGGACCATCTCCCAGCACCCGAGGGCAAATCGGCCAATCTCACTCAGATCTAGAGCAGGAAACCAGCGCTTACCTGCGGCTAAACCCGTTCACGCGATGTGCCACACCAGCGTGTATCTGACGCCTCGCATGGTTGGTAGAGCGAGAGGGCTCGCACAGGAGTCACGGCGGATGGCTTCCCCGCCACACGGCTGTCCACCACGCAGACCTCAGCCCCGATCCTCGCCGGAATCGACGGGAAGCGGGACCGAGGCGTGAGGAATTCGATTCCTCGGCGAGCAGGCTAGCTAGCCGTTGCGCTGGCCGAAGCGACGCTTCGCGAGTACGGCGCCACCGCCCAGCAGCAGGATCAGGGCACCGGCCCACACCGCGAGCAGGGGGTCGGTTCCGGTGGCCGGCAGGTTGCCACCGGGAGTGATCACGCCGGCCGGGCCGGTGGGATTCACCACGGGGGCCGCCAGGATGTCAAAGGTGGACGTGGAAACGCTGCGTTCCCCCGCAATCACCTGGGTAACCTCGATTTTGTGCGAACCCACGGCTACCGTGGGGAGATCAAACGAGAAGGCGACGGTGGCCTGCCCCGCACGCGCGGCGGGTTCGGTGGTCTGAGTCGCGCTCAGCGCGACACCGTTCAGGGTTGCCGTCACCTCTGCACCCGGTACGACACGGCCGGTCACAACGGTGGGCTCGCTTCCCACCGCGAACGTGGCCCCATCAGCGGGAGACTCGATCACCGGTGCCTCGATGGCGTACTCAAACGAGAGGGTCGCGATCGGGGAAACCTCGGTACCCACCGACTGGGTGGCACTGATGGAGATCGCACCGAATGCGAGTTCCTCGGTGACCGGGATGCTCCAGGAGCCATCCGCCGCAACGACCGCGGTGCCGGCAACATCGCCGGTGAGGTTTACCGTGGCCCCGGGGAAACCGGTACCGGTGATCACCGTCGGGGCGGAGTGCACGAGCCCGTCGAGGGGATCAAAGCCCACCGGGGCAAGCACGATGGTGGCCGAACCGACCGCCGCCTCGGAGCGGTTGAAGCCGTCCCTCTCCTGAACGGTGAAGTCCACCCGTCCGAGCGAGCTACCCGCCGGCAGGCTCCAGCGTCCGGAGGCGTCAGCCACCACCTCGGCTGCGGACCCGTTCACGGTCACAACCACCGTGGCACCCGGCGAGGCGGTACCGGTGAGTGCGCCGTTAGACGGAACCTCGGCACCGGACCCGGTGGTGATGGTCGGGGTCGGGAGGGCGAGCATGACCGTGTACCCCGGCGTGAGCTTCAGCGCAGAGACGAGATCGGTGCTGACCGAGAAGTTGATCGAGTCGATACCTCCACTGACGACGCCAACCGCGGTTTGCCCCTGAAAGACGGCACCTCCGGAGTCACCGCTGCGAATCCGGAGACCCTCGTTTGCGAAGCCGTACACGGTTTTCCCACTCACGGTAAACCAGCCCAAATCATAGGACGAGTTGACCGAGGTGGTCAGGCCGGTGGTGCGGCCAGACTTACTGATCGGCTACCCCTGTTTGACCGTGCCGACCGCCGTTATCGGAGTGGTGCTCAGGGAGAGATCATCGGTTGCCGCGGTGGTCCAATCCGTTACCGCGGGCTTCGGAGCCCCGGCAGAAACGTCAATCACCGCAATATCGGTGGAGTTTGCGTCTTCCTGACCCACGACCCCGCCGAGCCCGCCAAACTGCGAGAAGGCGAAGCTCCCGAACGGGCTCGAAGCCCAGACGCCGCCCTCGTCCCCCTGACCCGCGCCGGGGTCGGTCGAGGGCTGGCTGAGGTACGTCTGTGTGCCGGCACCCGGGGAGGTATCGCAGTGCCCCGCGGAGATCACGGCGGGCGCACCGGCGGCGTTCCAGGCGGAAAACCCAATCGAGCAGGCGTACGCGCTGGCTCCGACCCGGGAGAGAATCCCCGCGCCACCCACGATGTCCGTCGCGGCATACGCCGAAATGGGTTCCGGAAGCTTCTTGATCTCTACCCCGCTGGGCACGCTGAACGCGCGCGAAACCTGCGGCGACGTGCACACCACCGTCTTCCCCTGGGCATTCTTGGCGACACCCTCGATACCGGGCCGAGAGAGAAGCTCCTGCGCGTACGCGTCGAAGTCCTGCCCCTCCCCCGGTGCGGCGGCTGCCGGAACGGCCGCCCCGAGCCCGACGCCGATCAGGCCGGCCAGCGCTATGGCCGTGCCAAATGCGGTTGTTTTTCGCAACACGATTTTTGGTTTCTCCCCCCCCCAATTGTGCGCGTGAGGCTCGGCGTTTCCACACCGAAACCCGTCGTCCCCGGTCGGGGCGATTGGGCCAGAGTAACAGCGCAAAACCCGGCCCCGAACGCCTACATTTGTTATCGAACCGGCGCGATGTGAGAGCAAACAACTCGCGGATCAGCATCAGGATCAGGATCAGGAACAGGAGCCGAGCGAGGAGAAAAAATCTCAGGTTTTTTGAGAACGGTCGCTAAGCGGACAGCGCAGGACACCGCAGAACACCTGACGGAGACGAGGGCCCACCGGGGCGCTAGCCGCGCAGGTGCTCCCAAACGTCGAGTGCCCGTGCGCTCGCGGCGGGCTCGTGCACGCGGAGGCCCCACACTCCGGCATCTGCCACCAGGGCCGACAGCACCGCGGTGGGGAGGTCGCGCTCGCGCACGTCGGTGTCCTCGGGCAGCAGCTCACCGAGGAAACGCTTGCGGCTCGCGCCGATCAGCAGGGGGAAACCCAGCGCGCTCAGGCGGTCCAGGCCGCGGAGGATCTCCCAGTTGTGCTCGGCGGTCTTGGAAAACCCCAGGCCCGGATCGAGGATGATGCGCGAATCGGGAATCCCCGCTGCGCGGGCTGCCGCGACGATGCCCTCGAGTTCGGCAACCACCTCGGCAACCGGGTCGTCATAGTGCGCGAGGCTGTCACCCGCGTCGAGCCGGCCGCGCCAGTGCCCGGCGATCAGGATCGCCGACTCGGAAGCGGCCACAACCCCTAACAGCTCGGGATCCGACTGCCCGCCAGACACGTCGTTCACGTAGAGCGCGCCCTCTGCCACGGCTATGCGTGCGGTCTCGGCGTTCATCGTGTCGATCGAGGTGGTGATGCCCTCGGCATGGAGGGCGGCGATTGCCGGACGGATCCGCGCGATCTCCTCATCCACCCCCACGATCTCGGCACCGGGCCGGGTGGATTCCCCACCCACATCGACGATCGCCGCGCCGGCGGCGACCAGTGCGCGGCCGCGGGCGATGGCGTCCTCGGGCGCGAGGTAGCGGCCGCCGTCGCTGAAGGAATCGGGGGTGACGTTCAGCACCCCCATCAGCAGCGGCCTGGCGGGCGGCCTAGCGGTCATGGGTGCCGCCGATCAGGGCGAACACCTCGCCCCGACGCAGCGGGTCGGAGAGCTCGCCCCGGCTCGCCATCGTCACGGTGCTGGAGGCCACCTGGCGCGGGCCGCGAGCGGAGACGCAGCCGTGCTTGGCCTCCATCACGACGAGCGCACCTCGGGCGGCCAGGCCGGTGAACAGGGTGTCGGCGATCTCGTCGGTCAGTCGCTCCTGCAGCTGCGGACGTGACGCGAGGGTGTCCACCACCCGCGGCAGCGCGCCGAGCCCCACCACGGTTTCACCGGGAAGGTACGCGACGTGGGCTACCCCGATGAAGGGCAGCAGGTGGTGCTCACAGATCGAGCGGAACTCGATATCGCGCAGCAGCACGATCTCCCCGGGGCCGGAGGTCTCGTGCTCGCCGTCGGCGGAGTCCAGCGGCACGGTGTTGCTCAGAAGCGCGCGGGCGTCTACGCCGATACCGGAGAAGTATTCGGCGTAGGCCTCGGCCACCCGGCGCGGGGTGTCGAGCATGCCCGGACGGGCGGGGTCCTCACCGATCGCTTCGATCAGTTCGGACACCGCCCGCATAATGCGTTCGCGATCCACTGCCATTCGGTTAGGACTCCGGGGTCGAATCGGTGGGCTTGTCGGCCGGCTTGTCGGCCGGCTTGTCGGCCGGCTTTTCGGCCACGTCATCCGCGGCGTCAGCCTGAAGCTCCGCCGGGCTCTCCTCGACCGGAAGCACGGTGGCCGAAGCCACAGCCCCGTCGGTCAGGTCGGGCTGGATCGGGACCGAGGTGATCGGCATCTCGATGGGCGGCAGGTCGCTGACCGGGCGGTCGGCACTCGAGAGCCACTGCGGGCGCTCGTCGAGCTTCTTGACGTCCTTGAAGATCTCAGCCAGCTGGTTGTGGTCCAGGGTTTCCTTTTCCAGCAGCTCGCGAGCCAGGCGATCCAGGATGTCGCGGTTGGCGTTCAGCACCTTCCAGGCGTCATCGTGGGCCTGCTCCACCAGGGCACGAACCTGCTCGTCGACCTGCTCGGCGAGACGGTCGGAGTAGTCGCGCTGCGAACCCATGTCGCGGCCGAGGAACATCTCACCGCTGGAGGCACCCAGCTTGACCGCACCGATATCGGCGCTCATGCCGTATTCGGTCACCATCTTGCGGGCGATCGAGGTGGCCTTTTCGATGTCGTTGGAGGCACCGGTGGTGGGGTCGTGGAACACGATCTCCTCGGCCACCCGGCCACCCATCGCGTACGCCAGCTGGTCGAGCAGCTCGTTGCGGGTCACCGAGTACTTGTCCTCGAGCGGGAGCACCATCGTGTAACCGAGGGCGCGGCCGCGCGGGAGGATGGTGACCTTGGTCACCGGGTCGGAGTTGCGCATCGAGGCGGCGGCGAGGGCGTGACCACCCTCGTGGTAGGCGGTGATGAGCTTCTCGCGGTCGTTCATCACGCGGGTACGGCGCTGCGGGCCGGCGATCACGCGGTCGATGGCCTCATCGAGCGCGCGGTTGTCGATCAGCTGCGCGTTAGAGCGCGCGGTAAGCAGGGCGGCCTCGTTGAGGACGTTGGCAAGATCGGCACCGGTGAACCCGGGGGTCTTGCGGGCAACAACCTCGAGGTCGACGTTCTTCGAGAGCGGCTTGCCCTTTCCGTGCACCTCGAGGATCTTGCGACGGCCGGGCAGATCGGGCGCATCCACGCCGATCTGGCGGTCGAAGCGGCCCGGACGCAGCAGCGCGGGGTCGAGGATGTCGGGACGGTTGGTGGCCGCGATCAGGATCACGTTGGTCTTGGGGTCGAAGCCATCCATCTCCACCAGGAGCTGGTTCAGGGTCTGCTCACGCTCATCGTGACCACCGCCCATTCCCGCACCACGGTGACGACCGACGGCGTCGATCTCGTCCACAAAGATGATGGCCGGGGAGTTTTCCTTGGCCTGCTGGAACAGGTCGCGCACGCGGCTTGCACCCACACCCACGAACATCTCGACGAAGTCCGAACCGGAGATCGAGTAGAAGGGCACGCCGGCCTCACCGGCCACGGCGCGAGCGAGCAGGGTCTTACCGGTTCCGGGAGGGCCGTACAGCAGCACGCCCTTCGGGATACGGGCACCGACGGCCTGGAACTTCGCGGGCTCCTTCAGGAACTCCTTGATCTCGTTGAGCTCCTCGAGCGCCTCATCGCTTCCGGCGACGTCGTCGAAGGTCACCTGCGGCGACTCCTTTGAGACGAGCTTCGCCTTCGACTTACCGAACGACATCATCTTGTTGCCGCCGCCCTGCATGTTGGACAGCAGGAACCAGAACACCACACCGATGATCAGGAACGGGATGAGGAACTGCAGCAGCGAGCCAATCCAACTCGGCTGCGGCACCTTATCGGTGAAGCCATCGGACGGCTTGGACTCATTGATGGCCTCGATCACCTCGCCGGCACGGGCGTCCAGGAAGTTGAACTGCACGCGGGTGCCGTTGTCCTTGAACGCCTCCTTGAGTTCGAGGTCGGCGCGGTTTTCACCGGCGGTCAGGGTAACGTCCTTGACCTTGCCATCCTTGATCAGGGAGATGCCCTGCTCGGTGGTGATTTCACGGAAGCCGTTGAGCCCGGCGATCAGGTTAAAACCGATCAGAAAGACGATGATGGCAACAATGATGTAGGGCAGTGGACCCTTGAAGAGGCGACTTGGTTTCATGTGCGTGCGAGCGGTCGCTCGGACCTTTCTTCGGATGAGGCCGGGACGGACCCAGCGGTCCGTACTGTTTAGGGTAGTCGCTACGAACGAAACTCCGCCGTATGTTCGCCAGGGGATGAACGTTGCGCGCGTTCCCAGCTGCCGCGAGGGATGCTCCGAGAATACACACAGACCCCGCGAGGGTCACTCGCGGGGTCGTGGGCTAGCTCGAGGGCTGATCGATCGTATTATGCGTAAACGTGCGGTGCGAGAACCGCCACGTCGCGCAGGTTGCGGTAGCGCTCGGCGAAGTCGAGGCCGTAACCCACCACGAAGTCGTTGGGGATGTCGAAGCCCACGTAGCGGCAGTCGATCTCGACCTTGGCAGCCTCGGGCTTACGCAGCAGGGCGCACACCTCGATCGAGGCGGCACCGCGGGCGGCGAAGTTGTCGAGCAGCCAGGAGAGCGTCAGACCGGAGTCGATGATGTCCTCCACGATCAGCACGTGACGGCCGGCGATGTCGGTGTCGAGGTCCTTACGAATCTGCACCACGCCGCTCGACTTGGTCGATGCGCCATAGGAGGACACCGCCATCCAGTCGATCTGCACGTGCTGGGTCAGCGCGCGGGAGAGGTCGGCCATCACCATCACGGCACCCTTGAGTACGCCCACAAGGAGGAGGTCCTTGCCCGCGTAGTCGGCGTCGATCTGAGCGGCAAGCTCGCGCAGTTTGTTGTTGATTTGCTCCTCGGTGACGAGGATTTCGGTCAGATCATTGCGGATGTCGCTGGATTCCATGAATCAAGTCTACGTGCTGCCACCGGTGGGTTGACGACCGTTTGCTATTTGATCGCGTCGGCGGCGGTAAACACGATCAGCCCGTTCTCCCGGTGGACGCGAATCCCCGGCACGTCGAGCGGTCCCTGTCCGCGCCAGCGCGTCACCAGCTCGGCAATTTCGAGGGTGTGGCTGCGCTCGAGCGACACCCCAAACTCGCCGTGCGCCACCAACCGGATAATGCGGTTACGCAGCGCGGCGGGGTTCGCCGCCAACGCCTGCACCGAGACCGCGATGCCCGCCTCGGCGTGCTCCACGATCTCCTCGATGAACTCCTCGATCATATCGTCAAACGCGTCGGCGTCCTCGCGGGCCTGATCGGCGGTGCGGGCGAGCGCGCGAACGATGCCCGGCCCCAGCTCGGCCTCGAGTAGCGGGAGCACCGTCTCGCGCACACGCACGCGTGCGTAAGAGTGGTCAAAGTTGTGCGGATCGATCCAGGGCGTGTGCTCCCGAGCTGCGCAGGAGGCCACCGTGTCGTGGCGATCGATACCGAGGAGCGGCCGCGCGAAGATTCCCGAACGCGGTGCCATGCCAGCGAGGCTGCGGGCACCGGATCCACGGGCGAGACCGAGCAGCACCGTTTCGGCCTGATCGTCACGGGTATGACCGAGCAAAACCGTGTCCGCGCCCTGCTCGGCCGCGATCTCACGCAGTGCCACATAGCGTGCCTCGCGAGCCGCGGCCTCGGGGCCACCCTCGGAGCCGACACTCACGCGACGCACGACAACGGGGTCGAGCCCCAGCCCGCGAGCGACCTCGGCGGCGCGCTCCGCGACCACGGCGGAACCATCCTGTAGGCCGTGATCGATCACGATGGCGCCGGCCGGAATGTCCGCGGCCCGCGCCTCAAACGCGAGGGCATCGGCGAGGGCCAGGGAATCCGGCCCGCCGCTGAGCGCCACAAACACCGGCGCGGGCGTCGCGTTCTCAGCCGCGGCGGGGCGTTCGGAGAGGGCGGATCGGACGGCGCTACGAATGCGCGCGCTCGCGGCATCCAAACCGGGGCGACGGGGTGCTTGTGTGTTCTCGGGCATCAAGTAACGTTATTACAGACTTTGCCATTTCAGATCAGTTCTAACTAAGGAGAACAAGCATGGCTACTTACGACGTCGTCGTAGAGATCCCCAAGGGCAGCCGCAACAAGTATGAGGTTGACCACGAGACCGGTCGCGTCTACCTGGACCGCGTGCTGTTCACCACCTTCGTGTACCCCACCGACTACGGCTACTTCGAGAACACCCTGGGCCTCGACGGCGACCCCGTTGACGCACTCGTGCTGCTCGAGTACCCGGTCTTCCCGGGTGTCGGTGTCAAGGTTCGCCCCGTCGGCGTCCTGAACATGTCCGATGAGGCCGGTTCGGACGCCAAGGTTCTGGTTGTCCCCGCCAAGGACCCGCGCTGGGCCCACATCCAGGACATCTCGGATGTTGACGAGCAGACCAAGAACGAGATCGAGCACTTCTTCACCCGCTACAAGGACCTCGAGCCCGGCAAGTGGGTCAAGGTTGATGGTTGGGCCGATGCCGCGACCGCTGAGCAGATCGTCACCGACGGTTTCGCCGCGTTTGAGGCCGAGGGCAAGCACTAGTCACTCCCTCTCAAACGGCGGCCCGGAGATTTCCGGGCCGCCGTTTCGCGCATTCGGGGCGACTTCCCGGCGCTTTCCGGTCGATTCCCTCGGTAAACGACTGAGCCCTGCCCGCGTTTAGCGCCATTTTTCGGGCCTCCGCCACGCCGAAACCGGGAATGCCGCCACGCCGAATGACCGGGCATTTCACCAAATCGGACGCGCCCGGGGCGACCTCGATTTTTCTGTGAGAGGATTATGCCCATATACTGATTTCAGGCAAGAGCGCGGGAAACGAAATCCGAAAGGAAATCATCTCAAACTCCGGCCTGTTACTTCGGTAGCCGAGGTCTTCGAACCTCACGGCCCCATCGTTTAGCGGCCTAGGACGCCGCCCTTTCACGGCGGTAGCACGGGTTCGAATCCCGTTGGGGTCACCACTACCAAGTAATGCAG
>NZ_RCUX01000020.1 GCF_003667565.1 Mycetocola tolaasinivorans | reverse complement strand
GGATCAGTGCGCGGCGAATCTCGCGGACGGTGCCGTCCACGTCGGAAGCCGACAGGGTTCCCTTCTTCCGAAGGTTCTTGAAGGTATCGGCGAGCCGATCTGAGAGATTTCCAAAAGTAGCCATTTGGTGCCAGTTTACCAATTTCGGGAGGCCGATGGGTGAGCCCGGCCGGGCTCGCGGGTTGTCCACCCGAATTAATTATTGGACGGCGTACATTAATGCTAGGTTTAGCGCATGGTACGCATCGCACAGCTGGGCTTGAGCCCCGAGTTTCTCGACTATCAGGTGGGGTGGACGCATCAGCGCACCCTGCACGAGGCGGTGGTGAACGGCACGGCCGACGACACCCTGCTGCTGTGCGAGCATCCGCCGGTGTTTACCGCGGGGCGTTCGGCCCGTCCCGATGAGTACCCGGCAGATGGCACTCCGGTGGTACCGGTGACCCGCGGGGGGCGGGTTACCTGGCACGGCCCCGGGCAGCTGGTGGGCTATCCCATCATGCGCCTCACGCCCCTCGGCGATGACTCCAGCCTGGTCGACGTGGTGGGACACGTTCGTGCCCTGGAGCGCGTGCTCGTCCACACCGCCGCGCACTTTGGCGTCGACTCCTTCCGCGTTCCCGGGCGCAGCGGCGTGTGGGTCACGTCGATCTCGGGCACACCGGCCAAGATTGGCGCGATCGGCATTCGGGTCGAGCGCGGGGCGAGCCTGCACGGCTTCGCGCTAAACTGCTCGGGCGATCTCGCCGGGTTTGCGCAGATCGTGCCCTGCGGAATCCGCGATGCCGGGGTGAGTTCACTGAGCATCGCCGCCGGCCGGGAGATCAGCACCGCCACCGCTGCCGCGGTGATCGCCGCGAACTTTGACGCCTGGTATCACTCCCCCGAACCCTCTGATTTCCCGCAGCAGAACAGCGGTCGGGTGCTCGCGCACGCATCGGCGAGTGGCGGCAGCCGATGAGCGCCCGCAACGTGGGCGCAACCGGCACGCTGCCCGAATCGGGCACGACGGTACCGGAATCGAACTCGCCGCTCGGACTGCTCATGGTCGAACCCCCCGTGGAGGCCACCCTGCTGCCGACGGTCGCCCACACGTCGCCGTCCGCCCCCGAGGGCCGGAAGATGCTCCGCATCGAGACCCGCAACACGCAGACCCCGATCGAACACAAGCCGTCCTGGATCAAGACCCGCGCCACCATGGGCCCCGAGTACCGGGGGCTCCAGCAGCTGGTCAAGACCGAGAATCTGCACACCGTGTGTCAGGAGGCCGGCTGCCCGAACATCTTTGAGTGCTGGGAGGATCGTGAGGCCACGTTCCTGATCGGCGGTGCCCAGTGCACGAGGCGCTGTGATTTCTGTCAGATCGATACCGGGAAGCCCTCGGCGTATGACCGCGACGAACCCCGGCGCGTGGCCGACTCGGTGCTGCGGATGGCGCTGCGCTACGCCACCGTGACCGGCGTTGCCCGCGACGATCTCGACGACGAGGGTGCCTGGCTCCACGCGGAAACCGTGCGTGCGATTCACGAGGCGAATCCCGAGACCGGCGTCGAGATCCTGGCCACGGACTTCTCGGGAAACCCGGAGTACTTAGACACGGTGTTCGCGTCGCGTCCCGAGGTGTTTGCGCACAATGTGGAGACGGTCCCGCGGCTGTTCAAGCGCATCCGTCCGGCCTTCCGGTACGAGCGTTCGTTGGGCGTGCTGACCCGGGCCCGTGCCGCGGGGCTCGTCACCAAGTCCAACCTCATTCTCGGCATGGGCGAGGAACCCGCCGAGGTGCTCACCGCGCTGGAGGATTTGCAGGCCGCGGGCACCGACATCATCACGATCACCCAGTACCTGCGCCCGAGCCCCCGCCACCTCCCGGTCGCCCGCTGGGTCCGCCCCGAGGAATTCCTGGACCTCGAGGTCGCCGCCCGCGAAATCGGCTTCTCCGGAGTACTCGCCGGCCCGCTTGTCCGCTCCTCCTATCGCGCCGGCCGGCTCTGGGCCGAAACGATGCGCACGCAGGGCCGCCCGATCCCGGACGCCCTGGCGCACCTGGACCGCGCGGCGGACGCGCCGCAGGCGGTGCGCGCCTAGAGCTCCCGGGTCTACTTGCTTCTCGCTCGCACTGCGCAATTAACGTGCCGAGGCGGACCGTCCGAGCACTATGTGTTGGGGAAATCGTTCGAGAAGTTCCCTGTCGTGTGTGATCACGATGACGAGACCGTCCGTTGCAAGCTCAGCTAGCACGTTTGATATTGCTGATTTGAGAGGTGCGTCTAGGTTGGAGGCGAACTCATCGAGGAGGAGAACTCGTGGTTTCGTCAGCAGCGCGTGGAAAACGAAGATGAGTTGTTTCTGCCCGCCAGAGAGATCAATGCCGTCGTTTCCGATTTTCGTATCCAGCCCGTCGGGTAGAGTCGTGAAAAAATCAAGCACACCTACACGAGCCGCAAGCGTCAGAATCTCCTTGTCGCTCAGTATGGCTCCCATGAGCAGGTTGTCGCGCACTGACATCGAAAGCACATCGCGCGATTGAGGCATGAGATAGACCAGCCGACGAATCTCAGCCGACGACCCCTCATCGACCGAGAGCCCGTTCCACGAAAGGGTCCCCGTAGTCGGTGTGTAGAGACCGTTCATGAGGTGGAACAGTGTGGATTTTCCCGCGCCATTTCCTCCGGTAAGACAGTATGCGCCTGGGCCGCGGAATTCGATATCCGGAATTCGTACACGCTCACCGTTCTCATACTGATATGTCAGATCCTGCGAGGTGCAGCTCAACGATGGCGGCGAGGCTGGCAACTTGACTTCCGCTGTTCCTGGTTCCCCGGGCAACCCGTCAAACACTACTTTCAAACGTGCACGCGAAGCCTCGGCCTCGCCGAGTTCGCCGAGCGAAACAGCAATTGTTACTAGTGGGGAAATCATGTAAACGAGGAACAGGAAGAACGTCGCGAGCTGTGCGGGCTCGAGGTTTCCTCGGGCAATTTCCACTCCTCCGAGAATGAGCACACCGACGATACTCACCTGTGTGCCCGTATTGATGATCGGCAAAATTAGTGAGGTGCGAGTGATCAATCGCGCACCCCTTCGCCGCGATTCTTCCGCCTGCCGGCTGAGCATCCCCAGCATCCAGGTCTCGGCCCGAAGCGATTTTATCGGGACGAAGTTGTACAGCATTTCATAGAGCCTGGACGAGTAGGCTGCTTCGGCCTCTCTCGATCGTTCCGCTGCGATTCTTACGGCGCGGAGTACAAGCATCATCGCGAGCCCGACCAGCATCAAAACCGCGACGAGGGCAAGGCTCAGTCTCAAGCTAGCGAACAACAGCCCGATAAAGCACAGCACACTCACGATGATCGAGCTCAAGAGTTCAGGGTACGTCGAGAAATATGGCTGTTGGGCTGCGGGGATGTCTTCAACAACGCGGTTGTTGAGGTCACCTCGATCAAACGATGAAAACCGGCGGTGGTCAGTTCTTAGCATTGTGCCCACGACTGAGTTTCGAAGGTTAAACACGAACCTTTCCGAGGCAAAACCGAGAAGCAGCTTACTCAACGCCGCGCCTATCGCATCGGTCAGAAACGAGGTAATAAGCAGGAGAACTATGAGAGTGGGCAGTGGGTTTTGTGCGAGGAAAGATTCTGCAAGCCGCCGAACGAGTAGCGGCTGAACCGCGGTTGCCACCGAGGACAAAATCAGCGAGACGATTCCAATTCCGAACTGCGCCCTCGCACCCCGAAATCCTATTC
Source organism: Mycetocola tolaasinivorans (assembly GCF_003667565.1). GTDB lineage: Bacteria > Actinomycetota > Actinomycetes > Actinomycetales > Microbacteriaceae > Mycetocola > Mycetocola tolaasinivorans. The sequence goes on along the minus strand of NZ_RCUX01000020.1, from coordinate 22,807 downwards.
TTCTCATCTGAGGGTGCGCCCAACTACAGGTTGAACTTGGTTCGGCTCAAACACGAAGTCATTTTTTGGTCGAATTGACTCTTCAAATCCGCTGCCTCTTGCCACCATTACCTGGAAATCAGGGTCCTCGGTGAATTTCATATTTTCACGCACGCACTCCGTCAAAAGACTGACATGCGCTGTGTATTGGGGACGCAATAGCTCGGAATCTCTCAGCATCTGCATTGTAGTCACGATGTCTAAAATTCCTTTCTGTCTGCGTGAGCTAGGGGAATAGAACATCTCCCAAAACCGAACCTTTTCAACAGGGAACAATCGTTGCCAATGTTTCCATTCGTCTGATTCAGATGTACCAGTGCGGTAGAAGACCACGTGATCCTCGACACCGGGGTTCGGTGCGAAAAACTTCCAATTCGGAATCCAAAAGGAGCCCAAGCGCATTACCAATCTTCGGACCCGAGCATTATTGTCGTCCGGATGTTGCGAAAATAGAGTGGCAACGAGCCATACGAGAAACACCCCATAAATCAACCGGCGTTTAGGGTCCATCGTGTTCACCTCTAATACGAGATGCCACTGCCAAGACTCCCCTGCGCGATAGCAGAACAGAGTGATGATTGAGGCCAACGAGTATGTCTAGCGGTTGACTATCTTCTAAGAACTGTCTGAATAACTCCTGTTGTACTGCCAGACTTGACTCGGTGTCGTCAGAAGTAATGACCCTAGTTGGGACTTCTCCGTTACGGACCCCAATCGTTCCATCTAGCAAAAGCGCTGAAATCGTGTCCCATTCTCTTTTCATTGCGCGCCAGGTTCGACCCGTTGGGATTTCACTCTCAACGCTATGCGAATACGGGTTTCCAGAGAGTCCCTTTGCTGTCGGACGATTGTCATTCAGGATGCCCAAACCAGCGCGAGCAAGAAGAGTGTTCATTCGAATCGATTCGGTGACCGCAAGGACTCCCTCCCGTCTCTGATCTGACAGGGTCGCTTCTTGCGGATGCGTGGGCTCGATAAGCCAAAGACTGTCCACTTTTTCGGGATGAGCTTCGACAAACCGATGCGCAATGTATCCTCCAAAGGAGTGGCCGACAAGTACAACACTCTGATGCAATTCCTCAATATTGGACAGGAGATCCTCGAGATCATTCACCGACTCAACTATCGAATACGGAAAAGAAGTTCCAACGCGCGACCTCCGATACCCTGCGCGATCATAAATTACAACGAGAGTGTCTTCAGCTCGGCTCAGATGGTCGGCAAGCAGCAATAGGTAGTTTGAAGATGTCCCAAGACCGTGACAAAGAACGTACACATGCTTGGGGCGAATCGAACCAGCAACGCGATAGGCGATGTCATTACCCGATCTAGCCAAGAACGAATGCTCAGTACATCGGAAGTGACCTGGTCGTTTTGAGATTGCTCTCCGAGAAACGATATCCATGCCGACCTCAGCAACTTTGCTCCCGGCAACAGCAATCGCGATACTCCAAATGGCCGCCGCGGCGAACCTATACGCGCTCATGTGCGCGGGTTCACTACTCTGAGAACGGTAGGGTAGCCCGCGACGAATGCAAGCAGGAACCGACCGAGTCCGAGAAAATGAGAATTTGCCAAATGGAACAAACCCATCGCGGCCAGACCCAGCACACTTCCGATTCGACTTCGCACGATCACCGGAAACACCAACTCCAATGAAGTTGTGCTGTACGTCAGAAACTCTGAAAACCGCGGACGCGCACGTAAGAACTCATAGAGTTTCCTATTCCCGTATGTGTGAGTCCGCGCTACGCGTTCTACTGCAGTCCCGTTAGTCCACTCTGAGCCGAAACTCTTCGCAAGTCCACTTGCAAAGTAACTAACTATTATTTGACAGCCGATGAACCCGATAGCAAGATCTTTGTTCTTTCCCCTACCGACTCGTCCGAGGGCCGATGAGGCGTGAATTAGCCCAGCTAGCTGGTCTGCACCATCACTCCCGTTCAACGTATATTTTGAGGTTAGTATCTGGCAAGACGTTATCAACAACGCGAGATACTTCCTAGCCGAGTTTCCACGCACCGCGAGCAACGTGACCGAACCGGAAATTCTTAGCCCGAGCGCGACGCGGACAATGCCCTCTCTGGACATCAGATTGTTTAAACGCTCGTTGCCTGAGGCAGACGACTTCAGATGTTCCCAATTGTTTATCCCGCCTCGACGGCGCTCGCTCGGGTTCATTGATTCGAAAGCAGAAAGTATCTGTACCACGGCAGCCATGTTCTCGGCAAATTCCAAAGGCCTCTCGCTTGTCTTGGCGAGAATCTTTTCCCTAATGGTTTTCTTCATTGTTTTCCCCACAGACAGCTGTGTGGAAAAGGTCTGTGGCCAGAGATTTCCACACAGCTGCCAGCTTTCATCTAGACGGCGGTTTCTAGGCCGCGCTGAGTGCGCGCGACGGCTCGGCGGGTAACGGTCCGAGATGCTGCTCTGGCTGCGACAAGCGCGACCGTGATAATCGTGGCCGGAGTAGCCATGATCGGCACAGATCGCCGACCTGCCTGGTCATACTCATGCCTCGGTAGCTTCCCAGCAAGCTCATCCTCATTTACTAGCCTGGTCAGATTGTCCATTTTGAATCTCCTTCTTTAACCGGGTCACGGTGGAGTTCCGCCGTATCGCCACGCTATGCACCTTTTCTGGATTTCGATACGATAAATATCGGTATCTTGCCGATTCGAAAACCGCCCAGTAAATTCTGGTCGGCTTGATTCCGACTCCAAGTTAGGTCCCTATATTTCAGCCGAGATTTCCCTCGTTCTAGCGATTTCCGGGAGAATTGGAATCTCCAGGATGAGCCCACATTCGAGCTTTGTCATGTTCACAGCTGACGTCAAAGAAACCTGGAATATCTTCCAGAAATGTCCGCCCTGTGTCCGGGATTACATCTACAGTGAGGGGGTATTTGAGCGGCAATCGCAGCGGTCAACGCGTGTACATCCCGGGTTCGAAAAACGAGTCCTGGCAGCACGCATCGCGTTGGAAACGCTAGGTTTCCGTTTTCTCGTCTGGCAACAGCTATTTGCATAGGTCGAATTAGCAACCGCTTCGTCACTGATCCCCTGTCGCGCATAACCACGATAATGAGGCTTTCCCACTTGATTCGTGACAAGAGGGCGGCGACACTTTTGGCTGGGGCGCTGAGGCGCGGCAGACAGACAGGCGATCTTCGTTTCGAAGAGGGGTGCCCTCGAAATGTGTCGCGATTTGGCTACTCAATGAGCAGTCAAAAGGTGCCTCAAAAAACGGGACCGGGTCCGAGTAGCGAGATCGAGACCGGTGTCGACATCGAAGCCTCCCCCTGCTCAAACCCCGCCAGAAAACCAACGTTGGCGTCAGCGCCCACATCAACGCAAGCAGCGTCAACGCCAGCGCCAGCGCCAGCGCCAGCCGCCAACAAACCCCGGCGACTATCCCAGGTGCTTGAACCCCGCGTGCGAGTGGGTGAAGCCCAGGCGCTTGTAGAACTCGTGGGCGCGGGTGCGGCGGAGATCCGAGGTGAGCTGGGTGAGGGCGGCACCGCGGCGGACGCCCTCGGCGAGGGCCCACTCGATCATGGCCGTACCGACACCCGAGCCGCGCTCGCTGCTGGCAACGTGCACCGACTCGATCATCAGGCGGTTCACGCCTCCGCGGCCGAGGCCCGGCAGGATCGTCAGCTGCATCGTGCCCACGACCTCGCCCGCGGGCGAGTCCACGGCCACGAGCAGGTGCGCAGGGTCACGATCGATGCGGGCAAACGCGCGCGCGTATGCGCTCAGGTCGGCCGACTCGGTGGTGTCCGGGGCGTCGCCCCGCAGCTTGGCCACATCGTCATCGGCGAGGAGGCGCAGCAGGGCGGGAACGTCCTCGGCACCGGCGCGACGCACCACATAGCCGTCCGCGAGATTCGCGATGAACACGCCCGCGGGGGTGCTCGGCACCAGGGTGTCGCCCTCGCGGTGCAGCACACCGTGCACGCGACGCACCCCGGGAACCGGGCGGCGCGCGGCCACCTCGTCCAGGTCGCGGCCAAAGAACAGGCTGTCGGTGCCGTCGGCAAAGTGGCCAAAGGCGGCCACGGGCTCATAACCGTAGCGCTGGTACAGGCGAATCGACTCGGGCTGCTTGGTTCCGGTTTCCAGACGCATGTGGCGGGCTCCCAGAGCCACGGCCTCACGCTCCAGGCCCTCCAGAATGATGCCGGCCAGGCGGCGTCCGCGAGCCTCGGGAACCACGAAGATGCGCTTCATCTCCATGACGTCCTCGCTCTCGCGACGGATCGCGCCGCAGCCAATCGGTGTGCCGTCCTCAAACGCCACGACGAAGGCCACAACCTCATCCGGGTTGAGATCCGGAATCGGTTCGCCCTCCCAGGGGCCATAACGGACGGTGAGATCGGCCTGCTGGGCAGCGCGGAGATCCCGCCCCACCGGATCGGACCAGTGGGTACGGACGAGAGTGATGGTCATGCGGTAGTGCTAGTCCTGTTCAATCGATACGGCTTCGCCGCGGTTATTCAAAGAAACGAGGAGCACATCATCGGACTCATCCATGCTGAGCGCGTACTCGAACACCACAAACGTGTTGTCCTCGCCCGCGTGGGAGGGGCTAAAGCGCACACCGATCACCGCGAGTGCACGCAGCAGGTCGATGTCACGGTCACCCGAAACGTGACTGAAGTAGTCCTCCAGGTCTTCGCCATGCTCGTCGTTCAGCAGGGCGATGAACTGGCTCACCGCCGTGTGACGGGAAGAAATCTCGGCGATCATCGCCTCGCGGGCACGCAGATCCAGCTCCTCCAGCGAGGAGATCATCGCGGCCGCCACCTCGAGGGACTCCTCGGTGACGTTATCGGCGCTCTCGGCGCTCAGCGAGACGCCCACCGCCTGATCACCAAACTCGATGGTCTCCGACCAGTAGATACCGCCCGGACCGCCCGTGGAAAGCAGGCCAAAAAAATCGTGTTCGAGTGCCATGATTAGCCCACCAGCTTCTGTGCAAATACGTGCGGGGTGAAACCGGTGAGATCGCCGATCTGCTCGCCCTGACCGATTAGCTTAATTGGAATACCCGTGCGCTCCTGCACGGCGAGCACAAACCCACCCTTGGCGGAGCCGTCCAGCTTGGTCAAAACCAGACCGGTCACGCCGGCATGCTGGATGAACGCCTCGGCCTGCGCCAGGCCGTTCTGCCCGGTGGTCGCGTCGAGCACCAGCAGCACCTCGGCGATGGGGGCCTGCTTCTCGATCACCCGACGAATCTTCGACAGCTCATCCATCAGACCGTTCTTCGTCTGCAGGCGGCCGGCGGTATCGATCAGCGCGATGTCCACACCCTCGCGCTTCGCGAACTCCACGGTCTGGAATGCGACGGATGCTGGATCCTGACCGTGATGCTGCGGACGCACGATCTGCGCCCCACCCCGCTCGGCCCAGGTAGCCAGCTGCTCAACGGCGGCCGCACGGAACGTATCCGCCGCACCCACCACGACGCTGCGGCCGAAGGTGCCCACATAGTTCGCAAACTTACCGATGGTGGTGGTCTTGCCCACACCGTTCACGCCCACCACGAGCACCACGGCCGGACGCTCACTCAGGCGCAGTGTCGGGTCATACTTCGCGAGACGCTCCTCGACGTTTTCCCGCAGCATCCGCTGCAGATCGCGCGGGTCGGTGGTGTGGAATCGGGCCACGCTCGCGCGCAGCTCATCGATCATGTCCTCCGCCACATCGGCACCGAAATCGGCGGTGATCAGAGCGTGCTCCAGGTCATCCCACGTGTTCTCATCGATGGTGGGTTTCTGGAACAGTCCCCGAAGGGCGCCACCGAGGGACCATGCGCTACGTTCTGACATACCCTCTAGCCTACCGGTTACGCGCGCCCGAGGGCCGCGACTAGCGCAGCAACCTGTGCTCGTAGGCGAGCGCAACGATCTGCAGGCGCGAGGTCAGCGCGAGCTTCCCGATAATGCTCGAGATGTGGCTCTTGACCGTGGACTCACTAATGAACAGGGTCGCCGCAATCTCCGAGTTTGTCAGCCCCCGCGCCGCGAGCAGGAAGGTCTCCTTTTCCCTCGCCGACAGCGCGGCGATCGCCTCCTCGTTTGCGGGGCCCGGGCCAGCCGGGGCCAGGTCGCGGATCAGTGCCACGGTGTTGGCCGGGGCGATCACCTGCCGGCCGCTCGACACCGTCCGGATCGTCTCCAGGAGAAACTCCGGCGTGGCATCCTTCATCAGGAACCCCGATGCCCCCGCCTCGATCGCGCGCAGCACCGCCGAATCACCCTGGTGGGTGGTCAGCACGATCACGCGCGGGGCCGCCGCACCCTGAGCATCCAGAATCTTGCGGGTCGCGCTGATGCCGTCATCCAGGGGCATGCGCACATCCATCAGGATGACGTCCGGGGTCTGCTCCGCGGCGAGCGCCACGATCGCCTCACCGTCATACACGGCACCTACAAACTCAAGGTCATCCTGAGACTCGATCAGCATCGCAATGCCCGAGCAAAACAGCACCTGGTCGTCCGCGATGGCGACCCGAATCTTCGTCGAGCTCACGCGTGTACCTCCGCCACGTCCATGCCCACACGTTCTTCGCCCGTCACCGGAATCGAGGCGGTCACGACGAAGCGACCCGGTTCGGCGTCATCGGCCTCAGCGGACAGCCAGCCGCCCGCGACCCGCGCACGCTCGCGCATCCCGCGGATCCCGCGGCCGGGTTCGCGCGCTTCGCCCTCGGGAATCTCAACAACGTCGCCGTGCGAGGACACGATGAGCGCAAGCCCCGGCCCCCGCCAGTCATACACGATCTGTGCCCGAGCGGATCGACCGCCGTGCTTCAGCGCATTGGTGAGCGCCTCCTGCACGATGCGATACACCGCGAGGGACTGCCCGACGCTCAGCTCGGCAGGCTCACCGAAAACGGCTGCCTCCACCCACAGCCCGGCCGTGCGCATCCGCTCGGTGAGCTCCGGGAGGTCGTCGATGCCCGGCTGCGAGTGCCCCACCAGCTCGGTGTCCAGGGAGTCGAGAAGCCGGCGCACCTCGATCAGGGACTCCCGCGCCGAATGCGAGATATCGGCGAGCGCAGCCCCCGCACGCTCGGGCTTATTCTCCAGCAGGTAGCGCGCGCCATCGGCCTGGGCCACGATCACCGAGAGGGAGTGCGCCATGATGTCGTGGACATCCTGTGCGATCCGCTCGCGCTCGTTCCCCACGATCAGCTCGATCTCGGCCCGGCGCAGGTCATTCTCCACGGCACCGCGCTGTTGCTCACTGCGCACGCGATCCCGATCCGCCCGCATGGTGTTGCCAATAGCCCAGGCGGCGACCCCCAGGACGGACGCACCCACGGCCACATATCCAGACATTGAGGCAAACGCCCCGCTCCGGAAGTTTGTGATCGAAATAACAATGCCCGCCACCGCAAACGTCACCAGTGAGTAGCGGCGCAGTTCTCGTTGGCGCGTTGTCCCGAGCACTGCGGCGACCACCAGCAGGCCGAAATAGATGGGCCAGCTGTTTGAGGTGAAGCGGTGATCCGGGATAAACGCCTGCTCCAGCACCACGCATCCCACGAGGACAAGCGATACCCAGGGCCAGATCAGGACCGTGGCCAGTGCGCCACCCACCAGGAAGAGGGGCAGGAGGAAGGCGAAGGCGGCCGCGGGCTCACCCCAGTTGACCCGGTTCTGCTCGCCCAGGATCCACATCGTTACGAAGAGCGCGGCTAACAGCAGAGGAACCACTCGGCGAGCCCACTTCACGGTGTTTGTCATGTCTCCCACGCTAGGGGATGTCCCGGCGCGTACCGAGCGTTTTCGGGTCATTTCGTTCGTGCGGACGACCGAACGGCTCCCGGGAACTACTCCCCACGACGGCACCCACCCTTGACTGGGATGCATGAGAATTGCACTGGTCATTGACTACTCACTGGACTACCTCGGCGGAGCTCAGACCGCCGTTATCGCGCAGGCCGACGCGCTGACGGCTGCCGGGCACTCGGTGCTCGTGGTGGCCCCGGCCGGCCGGACCGAAGAGCGGGCGAGAATTTGTTACGAGTGGGTACGCGCACCGTTCACGCTGCCCGGGTTGGGCCTCCCGGTGATCCCGCACCGCGAACCACTGCGCGACCACCTCACCGCACTGTTCGTTCGCGAACGCATCGCACGGGTGCACGTCCACTCGGAGTTTGGACTCGCGGCCGCGGCGCTCGCGGCGGCGCGAACACTGGACATTCCCACGGCCCACACCGTCCACACGTTCTTCTGGCAGACGGGCCTGCCCACGATGATGCAGAGACTCATTGCCCCCGCCATCGGCGCCTTTCACCGCTGGATGACCGGGCTCCCACGCACCGGCGTGACGCTGCCCGCGCCGCCCGCCGACGCCGCCCTGCGCTCGATGACCCTCGCCACCGCCCAGCACGCAGACGTCGTGATCTCACCCTCTCAGCATCAGGCTGCCCGGCTTCGCGAGGCGGGTCTCCCCGCGGTCATCGCGATCCCCAACACCGCGGCACGCACCCGAGAACCAACGGCACTGCCGCCCCTCTCGGCAGAACGCACCGGTGCCCCCACCCCACTGCGAGTCCTGTGGATCGGCCGCTGCGTCCCCGAAAAGCGCCTGCTGCCGTTCGTGCGGGCGGCCCTTCGCGCGCTCTCGCGAGTGCGGCCGGGAACCCTGGAGATCGACATTGTTGGTGCGGGGCCGCAGCTCACCGCGGCACAGCAGCTCGTGGGCGAGACCCCGGGCATCGTCTTTCACGGCCGTCTCACCGAAGCCGAGGTCTCCCGCAGCATAGCTAGGTCGCACCTCGTCGCGCTCACCTTCTACGGATTCGACAATCAGCCCATGACCATCGTGGAGGCGCTCGCGGGTGGCCGCGGGGTCTTCTACGTCGACCCCGCGCTCACGGAGGGTCTCGTCACGGTGGGCGAATCCGGTGCCGGCATCCGCTGTGTCGATCCCTCGATCACGTGTATGGCGGACACCCTCGTACGCCTCGTCAGCCAGCCCGACACGGTGCGGGCCGCCGCCGCCCACGCACTCGCCGCGTGCGCGGACTTCTCGCCCGCTCGCGTGGTGGCCCTCCTAGAGGACGCCTATCACGCAGCCGAAACACCTCGGCTGCGGAGCGACGCTGCGCTAGACCTCGACCGCCGCCCGATCCACCACGCGCTGACCCACGACCGCTGAGACACCGTCCTGACGCATCGACACCCCGTAGAGCGCGTCGGCAATCTCCATCGTGCGCTTTTGATGGGTGATCACGATCAGCTGTGAGCTCTCGCGCAGCCCCTCAAAAATGGTGAGCAGGCGGCCAAGGTTGGCGTCGTCCAGTGCCGCCTCAACCTCGTCCATGATGTAGAACGGCGAGGGGCGGGCGCGGAAGATCGCGACCAGCAGCGCCACCGCGGCGAGCGAGCGCTCACCGCCGGAGAGCAGCGAGAGGCGCTCGATCTTCTTACCCGCTGGGCGCACCCGCACCTCGATGCCCGTGGTGAGGAGGTCGTCGGGGTCGGTGAGATCAATGCTGCCGGTGCCGCCGGGGAACAGGATCGGGAACACCTCGGCGAACTGCGCCTGGGTGTCGGCGAAGGCCTCGCCAAAGATCGTCTGCATCTTCGCGTCGAGCTCCTCGATGATGGTCATCAGGTCGGCGCGGGTGCGGGTCAGGTCGGCGAGCTGCTCGGTGAGGAACGCATGGCGCTGCTCGAGCGCGGCAAACTCCTCGAGCGCGAGCGGATTGACCCGGCCGAGCTGGCCAAGCTTGCGCTGCGCAGACTGGTGGCGGCGCTCCTGCTCGGCGCGGGCGTAGGGCAGGGTGCGCTCCGCGGCACCAGCCGGAGCGGGGTCCCCAGCGTGCGCATCGCCGACCGATGCGGCTCCACGCATCCAGGAGATGCGGCCGGTACGGGTGAGTTCCTCCTCCTCGCTCGCGGTGAGGCGAACGCCGGTGTCGGGGCCGTACTCCACGACCAGCGCCTCGCGTTCGAGCCCGAGTTCGGAGAGCGCACGCTCGAGCAGCGAGGTGAGCTGCACGCGGCGCTCGTAGATCTGCATTTCGAGGCCACGCATCGAGTCGGCGATGGCGTCGAGACGGGTGCGGGCACCGCTCTCCTCGGCACGCAGCTCCTGTAGCTCGCGGTTCTGTTCGCCGCGCTGGTGTTCGGCGTGGGCAAGGTCGAGCGCAGCCTGGGCGAGCGAGCGTTCCAGAACCTCGCGCACGGCCGGCAGATCGGCGAGCACCGAGCGGGCCACCTCGAGTTGCCGGGCGCGCAGTACCGCACGCCGGGCCTCGGCCTCGGCGGCGTCGCGCTCGGCGCGGAACCGGCGGCGCAGCGCGGCGAGGCGATCCTGCTCGGTACGCACGCGCTCGCGGGCGGTTTCGACGCGCAACCGGGCCTCAACCTCGGCCTCACGGGCGGTTTCGAGCTCGTTCCAGAGGCCCTCTCGCAGCGAGGCGTCGAGGATGGGGCGTGGTTTTGCCCGCACCGTTTCGACCGCACGATCGGCGGCGGATGCGGCAGCCTCGGCCTCGCGCAGACCGGTGGCGGATGCGGCGCGGGCCGCCCGCAGGCGCTCACGCTCGGCCTGCGCAGCCTCGTGCTGCCCGCGGGCGCGGTGCAGCCGTTCGGATTCGGCGGCGACGCTCGCGTCGAGTTCGCGCAGCGCGGTGAGGGCGGCGGCGGATGCTTGCTTGGCAGCCTGGCCTTCGGCGCGGGCGGCGGTGAGATCCACGCGCAGGGTTTCGATGCCGGAGTGCACCTCGGCGAGGCGGTCGGCTGCGGTGTCGTGTTCGGCGCGCAGGGCGATGCGCCCGCGCCCCTCACCGGAGCCGCCGCTGATCGAGAAGCGGGTGAGGACGTCGCCGCTCACGGTCACGATTGTCGCGGGTACTCCCTCGGGAAGGGTCGCGAGGCCTCGGCGTGCGGCGCCTCGATCCTCGGCCACGTAGACGCCGGCGAGGAGCCCGCGCACACCATCCGGCGCACTCACCAGGGTGTCGGCGGGAATCAGACCGGCTGCGGGCGAGGTGGCGGGGGTCGCGGCATCGGCGATCACGAGGTCCACGCGTCCGAGGGCATCGTTCTCGACCCGGTCGAGGGCACCGTGGGCCGCGTCGGCATCGGTCACCACCACGCCGTCGGCGAAGCGGCCGAGCGCGGCGGTGATGGCGGCCTCATAGCCCGCGTCCACGCGAATGGCGGCCGCGACCAGGCCGGTGACACCGGTGAGATCGCGCGCCAGGAGCTCTGCGGCGCCGTCGCGAATATCGAGGGCACGGGCGAGCGCGGTGGTCTGCGCGGCCAGGGCGTCGCGCTCGCGTTCGGCGGCGTGTAGGAGGTCGCGCAGCCGCTCAGTTTCGGCCTCGGTGGTCTGCACCCGCTCCTGCTGATCGCGGTAGGCGTCGTTGAGCCCGGAGGTGTCGGCATCAATGGCTCCGGCCCCGGTTTCGGCCTCAGCGAGCGCGCGGGCGGCGTCCTCGGCACGCTCGGTGGCGGCGGTTTCGGCGCGTTCCTGCCGCTCACTCTCGGCGCGCAGGGCGGCCAGGCGCGAGGCTGCGGTTTCGGCACGACCGGTGGCGGCCTGCACCTCGAGGTCGTGGGCGGACAGCAGCTCGGACTGCGCGGCGAGCTCGGTATCCACCGCGTCGAGTGATCCGCGGGCGGTCTGGGCGGTCTGGCGGGCGCGTTCCCAGGCGGCCTCGGCGGTATCGATCGACTCGATCAGGCGGGTGACCTCGGCCTCGGCGCGTTCGATCGCCTCGGGTGAGATGCCGGGGGCGGCCGCGGGCCGCTCGCCCTGGGCATCCAGCAGGGCCACCTTCTGGGTGGCGAGGCCGGTGAGCGCGTCGAGGCGCTGCCGCACGGACTCGAGATCGAACACGACGGTGCGTGCGCGATCCACCGCGTCACCAATCTGGGCCTGCTCGAGCTGTGCGATGCGCGCGCGGGTGTGATCAGCACGCTCCTGCAGGATGGCACGCTCGGCGAGGCGATCGGATTCGTTACCGGAAAACGTGGTGATATCGGTTTCGAGGCGCACGATATCGTCGGCAAGAAGACGTGCGCGCGCATCGCGGGCAATGGCCTGGATGGACTGGGCCTCGCGTGCTACCTCGGCCTGCTTGCCCAGCGGCTTGAGCTGGCGACGGATCTCCCCGGCGAGATCGCTCAGGCGGGTGAGGTTCGCCTGCATTCCGTCGAGCTTGCGAAGGGTCTTTTCCTTACGGCGGCGATGCTTGAGAATGCCCGCGGCCTCCTCGATGAAGCCGCGGCGATCCTCGGGGGTGGCACGCAGCACGGCGTCGAGCTGCCCCTGCCCCACGATCACGTGCATTTCCCGGCCGAGACCCGAGTCACTCAGGAGTTCCTGAACGTCGAGCAGCCGGGAACTCTGCCCGTTGATCGCGTACTCGCTGCCGCCGTTGCGGAATAGCGTGCGCGAGATCGTGACCTCGGTGTACTCGATGGGGAGCGCGCCGTCGGAGTTGTCGATGGTGAGGGTCACCTCGGCGCGGCCGAGCGGGCCGCGTGTGGAGGTGCCCGCGAAGATGACGTCCTCCATCTTGCCGCCGCGCAGGGTTTTGGCCCCCTGCTCCCCCATCACCCAGGCGAGGGCGTCCACCACGTTGGACTTCCCCGAACCGTTGGGACCGACCACGCAGGTCACGCCGGGTTCAAACGCAAACGTCGTGGGCTGGGCGAAGGATTTGAACCCCTTCAGGGTGAGGCTTTTGAGATACACGCGCGATCACCCTTCCTCGAATCGGAGCTTGCGTCTGCACTACCGTACCAAGAACCGGCGACCAGGCCCGTAACCGCGGGGATGTGACGGGGTGGGGTGCGCGCGGCAAAAGCCCGCGCTACTCGATTTCTTCGGACTCCGAGAGGTCTTCGATGGTCTGTGGCACGCGGCCCACGAAGTTCACGCCGATGCCGAACTCCTCGGCGATCGAGAGCGCGGATTCCTGGAAACGCATCATCCAGGTGCCGTCTCCCCAGATCACGGCCTCGGGCTCGCCGAATGCGCCATCGGCCCCAGCGAGGCGCGCGAGATCCGCGGCTGAGAGCGCCCATTCGGGGCCGCGGAGGGCCTCGTCGAGGAACTCGAGGGCGTCGCCGACGAGTTCATCAAAGTCGGCGGCGATCGAGGCAGCTACCTCCACGACGTCGGCCTCCGGGGCGGCGGGCGGCTCGATGATCAGGCTGATCTCGTGCTCGCCATCTGTCCCCTCGATGGTTGCGACCCAGAAGGCCAGCTCCTCGGGGGATTCGATGCGAACAAACTCGGCCGTGCCGGCGACAAACGCGGTGGGGATCTCACTCATGAGTCGAGTCAAGCACAGGTGGCGACATAATCGGGAACGGGGACGCCCGTGTCGATCCACCGCGCGCCCCAAACGGCCGGATGCGCAGCCGCACTGCGGTACGCGAAAGCTCCGCGGCGGCGACCAGGGCTCCTATGCCGGGGACAGGCCGGACTCAATGAGGTCGGCAATTTCGGTGAGGGAACGGCCGTGCGCCAGCTCGAACGCGCTCACCGCATCCTCCCCGGAGAGCTGAACGGTCAGTGCCCCAATAGTTGCCCAGCGCTTGGTTCCGGGCGGCCAACTCGCCATCGGCTCCAGCTCGGGGAGGGAAAGTCGATCGAACTCGGGCATCCGGGCGGCCCCGCGGGCGACGCGATAGTCGGCGCCAACGGCCGCGGCGAGCCAGCATTCGGCGAAGCTTGCCGGGCGGATCGAGGCGTTTGGGCCTCCGCCGCGTCCAAGCAGCACCATCGTATCGGCGCGGCTAGCACTCCAGCGGGCCCCACCCAGCTCGAATCGGATCAGCCGATCATTGTGCAGGTTCACGACCGCTCCCCAGCCACGCAGCAGGTCGACGCACTCGGCCGAAAACAGCCGCTCATGAATCTCGCGCTCTCGCCGCCGCTGTTCGATCTCCCACCGCTCCTGAGCGATGGGCGCGAACTCCGCTTCGAGTGCTAACCGGTTGGGTGCGGCGCCCTCGCTGAGACGCTGATGGAGCCACTCGGGATCGATCTGCACGTAGTAGTCAAAGTGCACCCGTTTCGGCGCACGCCTGCGGGTGATTCGACGATCCGGCCTGAGGAGCCGCGCGCCGTGATCAATCGACCACACGGCCACGGCCTCGCCATCGACCCGCGCCACCCAGGACCACCCGTGTTCGCGAATCTCGGGCGAGGCCTGCTCCACCAGTTCGGCCAAGTGAATGCCCGGGCGCACGCTGATCTGGCGCGCATGGGAGACGGCGTCATCGCCCATGGCAACGCTGTCTCGGTCGGTCTCGATCTCCAGGGGTCCAAACATGCGTCGAGCCTAGCCGTTCCCCTGGGGGTCTGCATGGCGGATGGTCTCCGCGAGGGCGATCGGTGCCCTCCGGCGCGCTCTTATGCGGCCTCGCTCGGCGTGGTCCTATTCGCGCCGATACTGCTCACGCTCGCGCAAGTACTCTTCCACGTAGGTGCGCACGAGCGCCCGCAGCTCGGGGTTATCGACCGGCACCGTCGCCTCGGGAACCGCGGGGGCGGGTGAGGCTTCGACGGGTGATGCCGCAAGACGTTCACGTGCCAGGATGGTGCGGCGCTGCACGAATCCGGCGATGATGACGATCGCCGCCCCGGTGAGCGCCAGGATGATGAGTGCGGTGTGGACCCTACTCAGGCCCTCGCCGAGGTTCATCCGATACCGACTGTCGAGCGTGCGGATCGCGGCGATCAGGATGGAGGCGACGCCCAGCCCGAATGTCGTGAGGTAGGTGATCCGCAGTACGCGCTCGCCCTTCAGCCAGCGGTAGGCAAGCGAGAGGAAGCCCAGCACCACGAGCCCGCCCACGCAGATGTGGAGGGCCGTTTCGAGGTCCTGGAGGAAGCCGTCCCAGGGGCTCCACCCCGACTGGGTGTTGCCGTACTCGTAGTAGGGCTGCGACCACCGGTTGCGACCGGATCCCGGCCACAGCACGGTGATAATGCCCAGGAGGAAGGTGATGCCCGCGCCGATCCAGATGGTGCGGCGCAGCCAGACGTGCTGCGCGGCGAGCGCGGCGATGAGGTAGAGATCGGCCACAAAGACGCGCCAGGTGATCGAGAATCCAACCGACCCGAACTCGCCAAATGCAACGACGAACGCCATCGCCACTCCCGATGCCGCGAGCACACCGATCAGCCACCAGAATGCCACCCGGGATCGATCCCCCGTACCAAAACCAAACATGCAAACGCTCCCCTCGTTGTTCGTCAAACCTAGCGGGTTTAGGGTGCGCCGTGCCGACCTAGGTCACGCGCAGCACGTTTCATCTGTCTTCGTCATCACGGGGAGGCAACATCCCGTCTAAAACTTGCTTCGTTAGAGCTTCCTTGCCTAACGCTTCGACAGGACTCACCAAATCGTCAAGCGTTGCGTTCGAAGTAACCCACCACTTAGCGGCCTCCCATCTCACTGACTCGGACGGGTACGTCCCTCCGAGTAACCGCCGGTTTGCCAATACCACAATGGAATGGATATCCCCGCTTTTCTCATCAAATTGAAACGACGGAAAACGATGAGCGGTGATACCCGGTATGGAAAGCAACGCGCCTTTCTTCCGGTAATACTTGAGCAAGGAACGCCTGTCGGCTTCCGTTTCTTTTACGCTCAGTTTTTCCGTCGCCTCTTTCGTAAGCAGGATTTCGAGTTTGTGAATGATTTCTGCCTGTTTGCTGAGCTGCGCGCTCCGCGCGTAACCCGCTTGCCAAACAGCTTCTTGCTCCCATCCCCGGGGAAACCCCATGGCAGTCAGCCGGTCTGCGTTCTCCCCGGCAAATGCGACAACGAGATTGCGCAGACGATCTCGGGCCACGTTTGAGCTGTCAATCCTGGACAGCAGATAGGCAATTAACACAAGCGTCCCGTATGTTCGCACGGCGGGGCTGGCAATTGTGCGGGCACCATTATCATTCATCTCATCGCTCAGCAGGTGTTGCATCTCAGCCACTGAGTGTGGAACTGAAATCGCCGTGGAGTGGTTTCGATTCCATAACCGCGCATGATGCGCACAGACGTTTCGGGCCTGTCTGAGGTGCTGAATCCAATTTATGAACGCGCCGGAGTCTCCATTCCCGTTCTCACGGAACAGGTCAAACTCTGCGGCAATTTGCTCGCGATCGTGAACGGTCATCCCGGCGAACAATCGACTGAGCATTTCGAACGTCATCGTTTCAGTCGCAGTCCAAATCGGCAACGGGTCGCCATAGTTCGAATAGATGTGAGCGACGTAGGCTTCGTTCGAGATTCCTTCGACGCGGCGCTGTTTTTCAATCCACTGATGATGATCACTCGCAACCCACGTGCACTCCTCAGAGCAGGATGAGGCCGTGCAGTGTCGATGCTTTGTCTGCCCCCAGTCAGCGCTGACCTGTTCGGGATCGAGATGACTGAAGGGACCTCTTTTCCCCAAATGGTGGCCAATGGCGGACCGAAGTGCAACTTCAATTTGAGAGAGCGCTCTGAGCATCTCGGCGCGAAGTTCAGCATCAAAACTGTAGATCTCAACGACCTCGTTCAGGGACGTTCCATCTGCAAACTCAGAGGGGCGAGGTGCACCTTTCACGCTCGCCACTTTTCGAAATCCATACCAATAGCCAGAGAGTCGATAATATCCAACAGCGCGAAGCGTCCGCTGGGCAAATTCTTGGTCAGACATCGCCATTCCCAAGCTAGCCAGGCGGCGTATTTGCGCGTCAACGTCTAAAAACGGTTTGTCGTATGAGCTGGGCATAGTGGCAGCGTATAAAGAAAACTGGTCGCCTTCCCTTATCGGGAATGACGACCAGTCGTGATGGTAGCAATCATATCCCAGATTGCGGGCAAGTCTAGGGAAATGGGTATTCACCGACCAACACATCCCCGGACATTGCGGCCACCTGGTCGGATGGCTCCTCACACGATAAGCAAAGGAGTTTTGGAGCCCATCGGGAGCGAACCCGTCATCCGTTAGAGCACAATTCCGAATCTACAGGTTCAGGATCCCTCTGCAGGAGACCTCGGCATCTACGCACTCACGCAGCACACCAATTTGCATATCAAAAAACACCAGCGCCGTCTGTGTGTTCATGCCACCGCTGACAGATTGGGGCATGGGCGCGGAATCTCTGTCAGGCTCGTAGCATGCGACCAGTCGATCTGACCTACCCCTTCACCGGGCGGTGGCTCGTGCGCAACAGCCCGGCATCGCGCGTTCCCAGCCACGGCACCGCACTCTTTGCGACCTCGCACGCGATCGACTTTGTTCCGGTTCGCTCCGGCCGCAACTCGGCACGGTTTTCTCTGCGCTCGCTCTTTTTGCCCGAACCCGCGACGCGCTTCCCCGGTTTTGGTCGAGCGATTCTGAGCCCCGTGGCGGGCACCGTGGTGAGCGTGCACGATGGCGAGGATGATCACGATGCGTACCGAGGTTTTCGCTCACTGGGTTACGCGATTTCTCAACGGAGGCGCGCATCCGAGGGGTGGCATGCGCTCACCGGGAACCACGTCATGATCCGGTCGGCCGGCGGCGTGATCGCACTCTGTCACCTGCGACGCGGCAGCATCACGGTGGGAGTCGGGCAGCTCGTGGAAACTGGCGATCACCTCGCGGAGTGCGGCAACTCGGGCAATTCCACCGAAGCCCACCTTCACCTGCAGGCGATGGACTCCGCGGATCCCCTCAGTGCGCGCGCACTCCCGTTCAGCTTCAACGGTCTCGTTCCGCGCACTGGCGCAGTTGTCGAGGTGCCGTAATGTGCACGAGAAGAGACTCAGAACAGGATCTGGCCGTGCCTAGGCAACTCTCACATGCTCATCACCGATGAGGAACTCCACCGAGAGCCCTCCACCGACCGCTTCAAGATACCGGCGGATGGTTCCGACTCGGGCGTTATCGAGTTCTCCATGTTCAATCTTCGAAACCTGGCGCTGACCGACTCCGATCCGTGCGGCAAGCTCTGCCTGAGTGAGCCCCGCTCTCACCCGCAGCTCACGCAGACGATACGCGCGAACCTCATCAAGCATCCGTGCTTTTTCCGCATCGATTGCGTTTCGATCGGTGGGGTGATTCTCAAGAAATTCCGAGACACTCATAGCCACTTTAGTTACGTCCTTTCATCGAACCTAGGTGCAGATCAAAGAGATCGTCGGCTTCCGGAATGCTCTTCCGTTACCAGCGCACCCAATCGCCAGCCTTATCACCAGCGATGAGCAAGATTGCCTGCCTCCGAGGATCAAAGGCAAACAGGATTCGCAGCTCCGACCGCCCGGAAGACCCGGGACGCAGTTCCTTCATATTCCTATGACGCGAACTCACCACCGTATCTTCGAGTGGCCGTCCCAGCTGCGGACCATGTTCTTCCAGCAGCTCGATGTCCACGCTCCACCCGAACCAAGAATAGACCGTTAAGGGTCTGAAAACGAGCTCTGGAAGCCATCGCAAGATTTTGAGAACCTTGCAGCCCCCCCCCCCCGCAGCATAGGTGCCACTAGCGCCAAAGTTCTCGGGCGACGACGCTATCCTGTCGCGTCGAACCTCTCCGAGAGGATCGGCGTCGAGCGGGCTGCCCGGGCTGGAAGCGGTCATCGAGTCGCTCGCGCCGAAGCGGGTGTCCGAGTAGGAGGGCACCGCCCCGACACGGTGGAACCGGTTATTTCGCCGCGGAGGCCTCGCGCGAAATCTCCTTCGCCACGACCTCGCCGCCGCTGGTGAGCAGCGCGCGCCGCCACGGCAGAGTGCCCTCGATCTCGATCTGGATCGACATGCTCAGGATGGTTCGGATGATCACGATGAGGCCCAGCACGGCGGCATCCTCAAGCGAGGGCGCGGACAGCGTGTGGATGATATCTGCAGCCACAAAAACCTCGAGGCCCAGCAGGATCGATCCCCCGATCGTGGTGCGCAGCGTCTGGAACGCGGCCGCTCCCCCGGCACCGCGACGCAGCGCTCGCGCAGCCAGGACCGCGGCAATCACGAAGCCGACCACCACCACGCAGACACCGATAACTTCGATAACCGTAACGACGACCTCAAACAGCGACTCTGTGATCATGAGCACAGTCTAGGGGTCGAAGGCTACCCGGGGGCGTCTCGCCACCCGCATATCCTTAGCCAGCCTGGGGGCTCAGCGGCGGGAAATGATCCCAGTCATCGGTTGCACCGGTGCCAAGGTCGTCCGCGGTGAGAGAACGAACATAATCCCGAAGATACGGCAGGGAGAATGTGACCAGTCCCCTACCATCGGTCTGCACGTATCCGCTCTCGATCAAGCGCTTTTTATACACCTGCACGTACTGATCCGAGACCTCGAGGCGTCGCACAATATCGGAGACGCGGCTCGGTCCGTCGTCTACGGCCATAGCGGCGATGAACTGCTGGTCCACCTCAGATAGATCCTGATACACACGGCTGATAACACGCCGTTCAACCGCGGCTATTGCTTTTCCGTGGGCCGCCTGCGCATCCGACAACGTGATACTGCTCTTGCTTTCAGAGTTTCGCCAGGCATAGTCCCCCGCGAGCTGGACCAGGTACGGGTAGCCCTGCGATACGCTCACCAACGAGGTGAGCGCGTCCTCATCGATTGCCTTACCGCCGATGCGGATTGACTCTTCCAGCACAAACCGCGTCTCGGCGGGAGTGAGTCGCCGAAAATCGAGGTCTCGGGACCGTCTCAGGAACGTCGTGTGTTCCTCATTTACCAGGGCCTCAAGGTTTACCCGGATACCGGCAAACACCACCATGAGGTTTGCCCCCTCCCCGATGGCGTGCGAGAGTTCCAACGCGAATCGAGCCAGCTCGCGAAGGCGCGTCTTTCCCGACGACACCTCATCAATGGTGATGAGGATCCCGGCGGGGCTGCCGGAGTGAGAGAGTTCCTCCGAGAGTGCAACGAGGTCACGACGCAGCAGTGGCTTGATCTCGCGGTGACGGTCGATGTACTCCCACTGCGCGGAGAACTTCCAGATCCCTAGACCCGTGAGCCGCCTACGCGCATCAACGGAAACCTCGCTCATGAGCCCGGGGATGGTGGTCTCCATCACCCGCTCCATGAGCCCTGCACTCGCATCATCACTGATCACGAGCCAGCCGCTATCGCGAGCGTGATCCTGGATCTTTGCGAGCATCGATGTCTTCCCGGACCCGCGAAGACCTGAAAGCAACACGGTTTGGTTCTCACCAAAGTCCAGCGTCTCAAAAACGGCGGTCAGTTCGGCCAGTTCCTCAGCATGCCCACCAAACACCAGCGGCGCCCGCCCATAACCCGGGCTGAAGGGGCTCGGTTCGGCAGATCTCTGCTGGCTCATTTCCCCAGGCTACACGTGCAAAATCTTATTTAGTTCTATTTACTTTATTTATTTGCCGCGCGAGACTTCCGCAGGCTCGGGAACCGAACCATGACATCACTGGCAACGGCGCGCAGCACCAGCGACAGCGGTTCACCCCCTCAATCGAAGTGGTCTGCCAGCGCCTCAACCGCTCCGGAGACGACCTGCCAGCGGCCATCGACGACTCGCCACTCTCGATGCCAGGTGAGTCGCACGCTCACCGTTCCCTCGGCGGCGCGAAGCACCGCATTGGCGACGGTTGTTGTGTGCCCTCCCTCGGCGTCCTCCGCCGCTTCGCGGCTGAGCACGTCAATCTTGTCGAACGAGGTAGCTCCGGTGCGGTGGGCGTCAAGATCGGCCTGCTTTGTCAGGACCGCACCGTCCGGGCCAATGAACGTCAACTGGTCGGAGATCAGCCGGTCGAGCGCCACGAGGTCGCTCTCTCGCATCGCATCGAGGAGTTCCGTCTCGGTGTCCTCGATTGTCCGGCCTGCATGGTCTCGCGTACTCATGACCCGAGACTATCAGCCGGCATCTGTGTGCCCCGGCCTACGTCCGGAACCCGAGACAGCGGGCTGCAGAAGCCCACAGCGGAGGCAGGAGCACTCACGCACTGAGCACGCCCACGCTGAGCGCTCACGGGGCAGAGAGCCCCCTCGCCCGCGAGGAGCTCACGTTAGCGAGCGCGTTGGCACCGCGGGCAGAAGTGCGACCCGCGGTTCATGAAGCTCTCGCGCACAATCTCGCCCCCGCAGCGCGGGCACGCCTTGCCCTGCTGGCCGTAAGCGTTCAGCGAGTGGGCGAAGTAGCCCGAGTTGCCGTTGACATTAACGTACTGCGCGTCAAAGCTCGTGCCACCCTCGACGAGGGCGCGGCGCAGCACACCGCGCACCTGCTCCAGGAGGTCGCGGCGGCGGGTCTGCGGGATGCCCGCAGACTCGCGGTCGTAGTGCAGGCGAGCGGCCCACAGGGCCTCGTCGGCGTAGATGTTACCGATGCCGCTGATCAGGGTCTGATCCAGCAGCGCACGCTTGATACCGGTGCGGCGACGGGCGAGGCCGGCGAAAAACGCGCGGTCATCGAAGTGCGGGTCCAGCGGATCGCGCGCAATATGAGCGGCGGTGCGCGGAATCAGCGCGCCGGGCTCAAAGGCTCCGCCAAAACCGGCGGGTAGGGCGTCCGGGGTGGGCACCAGGGAGTCAATCATCATGCCGCCAAACAGGCGCTGATCCACAAAGTTCAGCCAGAGCTCGCCGTGTTCGGGGTGCTCGAGGCTCAGCCGAATGCGGGTGAGCTTATCGTCGCGGCCGGGTTCGCGGAGCAGCATTTGCCCGCTCATGCCGAGGTGCGCGGCGAGCACGTCACCCGCGGCGGGCCCCTCGGCCACCGGAAACCACAGGTACTTCCCGCGGCGCACCGCGCCGCTCAGCCGAGAACCGGTGAGCAGCGCGGCAAAGTCGCCGCGGATCGGATCGTGCCGCTTCAGCGCACGCTGATCCAGCACCTCCACACCGGTGATAATGGCACCGGAAACGGCGGGCTCCAAGCCCGCACGCACCACCTCAACCTCGGGAAGCTCCGGCAACGCTACGCCCGGTTCAGCCCGTTCCAGGCCTCCAGAGCCGCAGCCATCTCGGCCTGCTTCTTGCTGGTGCCCGAACCGGTCGCGGTCGCGAGGGTGCCCACGATGACCGTGGCGGTAAAGACGCGGTTGTGATCGGGGCCGGTGCTCGTCATTTCGTAGCGCGGGGGCTCCTGATGGCGTGCGGCCGCAATCTCCTGCAGCGCGGTCTTCGGGTCGTGCGCGGCACTCATCCGTTCCGGATCGGCCAGTAGCGGGCGAATCAGGCGCAGAACCAGCGCCTCGGCCACCTCGATACCCAGATCGAGATATACGGCCCCAAAAATGGCCTCCATGGTGTCGGCCAAAATGGAGGACTTATCGCGGCCACCCGTGCGCTCCTCGCCACGGCCCAGCTTGATAAAGCGGCCGAGGCCCAGCTCACGCGCCACCTTCGACAGCGCCACCTCAGACACCACGGCGGAACGCATCTTCGCGAGCTCCCCCTCGGAGTGATCGGGGTACTCACGGTACAGCTCAGCCGTCATCGACAGGCCCAGCACCGAATCACCCAGGAACTCAAGGCGCTCGTTATGCGGGGCACCACCGTGCTCATACGCATACGAGCGGTGGGTCAGGGCAAGATCAAGAATCTCCGGCTTAACCGAGACACCGAGGATCGCTTCGAGCGATCCCCGGTGTACCCGAGAGCCTGAATCCTTCACGGAATCAGTCACAAAAAACCGGCTTAGACGTCGGCGACCTTGCGGCCCTTGTACTCCAGGAACAGCGGGGTTCCGGCGGAGTCGGTGACAACCTTGGCCTGGTGCGGCAGGCTGTAGGTAACCTTGCCGTTTTCAACGG
>NZ_RCUX01000019.1 GCF_003667565.1 Mycetocola tolaasinivorans | reverse complement strand
ACCTCCATCTCACCGAAACGCTGTCCACCGAACTGTGCCTTACCACCCAGCGGCTGCTGCGTGATCATGGAGTACGGACCGGTCGAACGCGCGTGGATCTTGTCATCCACCAGGTGGTGCAGCTTCAGGATGTACATGTAACCGACCGAAATGGGCATCGGGTACGGCTCACCGGAGCGGCCATCGAACAGCTGTGCCTTACCGGAGTGGTCGATCAGGCGGTCGCCGTCACGGGTCGGGATCGTGGAGTCGAGCAGACCCGCGATCTCTTCCTCGGACGCACCGTCGAACACGGGGGTCGCAACCTTGGTGCCGGGGGCAGCCTCACGAGCGGGCTCGGGCAGGTGCTTGGCCCAGCTGGGCTTGCCCTCTACCTTCCAACCCTGGGTCGCGATCCAGCCGAGGTGCGTTTCCAGCACCTGACCGAAGTTCATTCGACCCGGGATGCCCATCGGGTTCAGCACGATGTCGACCGGGGTTCCGTCGGCGAGGAACGGCATGTCCTCAACCGGCAGAATCTTGGCAATGACACCCTTGTTACCGTGACGACCGGCGAGCTTGTCACCCTCGGTGATCTTACGCTTCTGGGCGATGTAGACCACGACGCGGCGGTTGACGCCCGAGCCGAGCTCGTCGTCGCCGTCCTCGGCGTTGAACTCCTTGACGGCGATGATGGTACCGCGCTCACCGTGGGGCACCTTCAGCGAGGTGTCGCGAACCTCGCGGCTCTTCTCGTTGAAGATGGCGCGGAGCAGGCGCTCCTCGGCGGAGAGCTCGGTCTCGCCCTTCGGGGTGACCTTACCGACCAGGATGTCACCGGGGCGAACCTCGGCACCGATCCGGATGATGCCGCGCTCGTCGAGGTCCTTCAGGAGGTCCGGCGAAACGTTGGGCAGGTCGCGGGTGATCTCTTCCTTACCGAGCTTGGTGTCGCGAGCGTCAACCTCGTACTCCTCGATGTGAATCGAGGAGAGGGTGTCGTCCTTCACCAGGTTCTGGGAGAGGATCATGGCGTCCTCGAAGTTGTAACCCTCCCAGGTCATGAACGCAACGAGGAGGTTCTTACCCAGTGCCAGCTCACCGTTCTCGGTGGCGGGACCGTCGGCGATGACCTCGCCGGCCTCAATGCGGTCACCCTCGGTGACGATCACACGGTTGTTGTAGCTCGTGCCCTGGTTGGAGCGGTCGAACTTGCGCAGGTAGTAGGTCTCTACCCCGCCCTCGTCGAGCTGAACGGTCACGGCGTCAGCCGAAACCTCAGCCACAACACCGGAGCGGTTTGCGGTCACAACGTCACCGGCGTCGATGGCTGCGAAGCCCTCCATACCGGTACCCACGATGGGCGACGTGCTCTGCAGCAGCGGCACGGCCTGACGCTGCATGTTGGCACCCATGAGCGCGCGGTTTGCATCGTCGTGCTCGAGGAACGGAATCAGCGAGGTTGCTACCGACACCATCTGGCGCGGGGAGACGTCCATGTAGCCGATCTCGTCGGGTGCGAAGAGGTCAACCTCTCCACCCTTCTTACGAGCAAGCACGCGGTCCTCGGAGAACGAGCCATCCTCGTTCAGCGGGGCGTTTGCCTGGGCGACGATGAAGTCGTCCTCTTCCATGGCGGTCAGGTAGTCGATGTTCTCGGTCACGACACCGGCGGTTACGCGACGGTAGGGGGTCTCGATGAAACCGAACGCGTTGATGCGTGCGAACGATGCGAGCGAACCGATCAGACCGATGTTCGGGCCTTCCGGGGTCTCGATCGGGCACATACGGCCGTAGTGGGACGGGTGAACGTCTCGCACCTCAACACCGGCGCGCTCACGGCTCAGACCACCGGGGCCCAGGGCCGACAGACGACGCTTGTGGGTCAGGCCCGCGAGCGGGTTGTTCTGGTCCATGAACTGCGACAGCTGCGAGGTTCCGAAGAACTCCTTGATCGCGGCGACGACGGGGCGCACGTTGATCAGGGTCTGCGGGGTGATCGCCTCGATGTCCTGAGTGGTCATGCGCTCGCGAACCACGCGCTCCATACGGCTGAGACCGGTACGGACCTGGTTCTGGATGAGCTCACCCACGGCACGGATACGACGGTTACCGAAGTTGTCGATGTCGTCGGTGTCGATGCGGATCTCCGCCGGAGCGCCCTTGCGGACACCGGTGAAGTGGGTCTCGCCGGCGTGCAGACGAACGAGGTACTTGATGGTCGAGACGATGTCTTCGACGGTCAGGACCGAGTCGGTCAGCGGGGCCTCGAGGCCGAGCTTCTTGTTGATCTTGTAACGACCCACCTTGGCGAGGTCGTAGCGCTTCGGGTTGAAGTAGAAGTTGTCCAGCAGGGCGCGGGCAGCCTCGGCGGCCACCTGCTCGCCCGGACGCAGCTTGCGGTAGATGTCGCGCAGGGCGTCATCCTTGCTGACGATGGAGTCCTTCTCGAGGGTCAGGGCGATCGACTCGTAGCCGGCGAACTCGCTGACGATGTCTTCGCTGGTGAGACCCAGGGCCTTGAGGAAGACGGTGACCGACTGCTTACGCTTACGGTCGATACGCACACCAACCTGGTCGCGCTTGTCAATCTCGAACTCGAGCCATGCACCACGGCTCGGGATGACGCGTGCCGAGTAGAGGTCCTTGTCGGAGTTCTTCTCGGGGGTGCGCTCGAAGTACACACCGGGGCTACGCACCAGCTGGGACACGACCACACGCTCGGTACCGTTGATGATGAAGGTACCGCGCTCGGTCATGAGCGGGAAGTCGCCCATGAAGACCGTCTGGGTCTTGATCTCACCGGTGAGGTGGTTCATGAACTCGGCCTCGACGTAGAGCGGAGCAGCGTAGGTCTTGCCACGCTCCTTGCACTCTTCGATCGAGTACTTTTCCGGCTCCAGGAACGGAGCGGTGAACGAGAGCTGCATCGTCTCGCCCAGGTCCTCGATGGGGGAGATCTCCTCGAAGATCTCATCGAGGCCGGAGTTCGTCGGCAGGTCGTTGCGTCCCTCGGCCTCAGCCTCGGCGACGCGGGTCTTCCACGCCTCCGAGCCGACCAGCCAGTCGAAACTCTCCGTCTGAAGAGCCAGCAGGTCGGGGACCGTCAGGGTGTCAGTGATCTTTGCGAACGACAGGCGGGAGTGACCGCGGCCGTTCTTGGGTGAAGTGGTGGATGCGTTGCGCGCAGCAGCCAAGGAAATTACCTCCGTGGGCCCCGTCGGGCCTAGTTACCGTGAGTAAGGTGGAGTACTCGCCGGACGAACAGTGCGGACACCTCATAACCCCGTTATCTGGGTAGTGAAGCACCGAGGCCGACCGCAATATGAAGGCGTGGTGAAACGTCTGGGAGCGCAAAGGTCAAGCATATGCGACAATTCGCGCAAAGTCCAGTAAGTGAGTTGATAAGTTCGGAAAGGTCCGGTATAAGCGCGCGAGTGATCGCGGGTAAGCCCCGTAAGCTACGCTCTATCTGTGGCTCAACAGCAGGAAAACCCCGGCATCCAACTCGGCATTAGCGGCTATCGCGCGGTGATCGAGCCCGACCACTTTGTGCCCGGCACGTTCCAGCTGGTCGTGGATGGCACCCCGCAGTCGCACGTCGATCTCGACCGGCCGGACAACCTGTTTTTCGAGTACGTGCAGCGCATCGGGCACGTCATCGATCTGCTGGATACCCCGGGCAAGCCGATCACCGCCCTGCACCTCGGCGCCGGCGCACTCACCCTGCCGCGCTATGTGGAGGCCACCCGGCCCGGCAGCCGCCAGCAGGTGCTGGAGCTCGAGCGTGAGTTGATCGACCTGGTGCGCGAGCACCTGCCGTGGTCGAAGCGCGCGGCGATCCGCGTGCGCTACGGCGATGCCCGCGAAACACTCGGCAAGCTGCCCGCCGGCATGCACGGTGCCTGCGATCTGATCGTGGTCGACATCTTCTCCGGCGGCCAGACCCCCGCCCACGTCACGAGCGTCGAGTTTTACCGGGAGGTCGCGAAGTTTCTCTCCCCCACTGGCATCATCGCGGTTAACGTGGCCGATGGTCCGGGGCTCGCGTTCGCCCGCAGCCAGGCCGCAACCCTCGGCGCGGTCACCGAAAACGTGGCGGCGCTGGCCGAGACCCAGATCCTCAAGGGGCGTCGGTTTGGCAACGTCGTGCTCGTGGGCTCGTTCGCCCCGCTGCCGATGGACTTCATCCCGCGCCTGCTCGCCGGTGGGCCGCACCCCGCGAAGGCCGTGCAGGGTGCCGAACTGCGCACGTTCATCGGTGGCGCTCAGCCCGCCACCGACGCCGATGCGGTGGGCTCGCCCCTGCCCGACCGCGGCGTCTTCAACTTCCCGCGCCAGGGCAGCTAGCCGGGATTCGTCGCCCCACTTCGGGCCTCAGTTTGCGCATTCCGGGCGCCAAAGTCACCGGAAGGGGTTACCGTAGACTCATGGCCGATCTTGAGCGCGTCCGAATCTGGGCGCAGGCACTCATCACGCTGCACCTCCCCCAGCAGGGATGGACCTTCCGCTTCGACAACGCTAAGCGGCGGGCCGGGCTGTGCAACTACACCTCCAAGGAAATCTCGGTGTCCCGCTACCTCGCGGCGCGGTATGACGACGACGAGATCCATCAGATCCTGCTGCACGAGGTTGCCCACGCCCTCGCCGGCTCCCAGGCCGCGCACGGTCCGAAATGGCGTCGCGTCGCCGAGGGCCTCGGCTATGAGGGCTCCCGGCTGCACCACGGCGAAACCGCCGATGAGCTCGCGCCCTGGGTGGGCACCTGCCCGCAGGGCCACCTGATCTACCGCTACCGCAAGCCCGCCCGGCGAAGCTCCTGTGCCGAGTGCTCGGCAAGTTTTGATCCGCAGTATGAGCTGCGCTGGATTCGCCGGGAGATCACCGCGGCCACGCGCGCCGCGGCGATGGTGAGTCGATGACTGCTCAGCGGGTGGCGCTGCTGCGCGGCATCAACGTGGGCGGTGTGCGCATCACCTCGGGCGACCTCGCGGCGGTATTCACGAGTCTCGGCCTCACCGAGGTGAGCACCGTGCTCGCGACCGGCAGCGTGTGTTTTTCGGGCGGGATCACCGCCGCCGAGCTCGAGGCCGCGCTGTCGGCACGCTTTGACTATGCGGCCCGGGTCATCATCGTCGAGGTCAGTGATCTCGCCGAGATGGCCGCCCGGGTGCCCCTTGCCGAGGACCCGGAGCGGCACCGCTACCTGGTGTTTGCCGATCCCGGCCCCGATCAGGCCGCGGTCTGGGAAACCCTGGCCGGATGGAATACCGAGGGTGATGATCGCGTGGTGCGCGATACCAACGCCGGGGCACTGTGGTGGTCGGTACCGCGCGGTGCCAGCACCACCACCCCGTTCGCGAAGGCGGTGGCGCGGGCCGGAACCCGGGGTCTGAACGTCACCACCCGCAACATCGGCACCGTGCAAAAAATTCTCGCCCGCGCCAGTTAGCACGCCCATCACACCCCTGATTTCACGTTCGGGGCCCGGATTCAATACCCTGGGAGCGTGATTGATCAGAATGGTGAGACCGTTTCGACGGGCCAGGACTTCCGCTCCCGAGAGGGCGTGACCTGGCTGTTTGACAGCGGCAGCACCGCGCTCGACTTTTGCTACACCGGCGCCTGGGGTGCCGCCGACGGCCACCTGGACGAGACGGTCGAGCAGCTCGATACCCCGGCCGCGCTGAGCGCCTGGCTGAACACCCGCATCCCCTGCTCCCCCGCAACGGATCGCGACCTGCAGGACGCCCAGGCCCTGCGCTCCACCATCGCACGCATTGCCCGTGCCCTGGCCGATGAGTACCCGCCCGCGGGCACCGACATCGACATGCTGAACCTCTATGCGGCTACCCCGGATGTTCCGGCACGACTGGCCGGCGGTGCCCGCCAGGCCGGCCGCACCGAACCACGCGCCGCCCAGGTGCTTGCGAGCATCGCGCGCGATGCCGTGGCACTGTTCTCGGGTCGCCTCGCGGGCCGTCTACGGCACTGTGCGGCGGATGACTGCGACCTCGTCTACTTCGACTCCTCGCGCGCCGGAACCCGCCGCTGGTGCTCGATGCAGCGCTGCGGAAACCGCGACAAGGTGCGTCGCCATCGCGCGCGCCTCGCCGAGCGCACGCAGTTGGCACTGGCCGGAAACCGGCTACCCACGCTCTAGCGTCGCGGGCGGGCACGCGGGCGCGGCGATTACAGCTAGGGCTCGCCAAACGGCCAAGGCTCAGCCCTGCTCGGCGGCCGAGGCTCGGCGCTATTCGGCGAGCGCGGCCGTTTCGATCGGGGATTCGCGCAGCACCACGACCTCGCTCTGGCTGTCGATCTGCGAGGCTGCCTTGACCGGTTCGATGCTGAGCTTGCGACGCACGTTCTGCCCCACGACCGAGGCGGTGAACAGGTGCCCGCTGGCCTGGCGCAGGCCCGCATACGCGGCCCCGGCCACGGCGGCCTCGGGTGAGGTGAAGTCGATGCCGCGATCGGCGAGGGCCTCGATGATGGCACCGGCGGCGAGGAGGTCGTGGCTTGCAAAGCCGTCTTCGAAGCCGGCGGCGACGAGCGCAATGCTCAGGCGGCGGCCGAGCTCTACCTGGCGGCGAAGGATCCAGTCGGCCACGGCCGAACGGGTGGTCAGCGCACCGAGGATGATGGCGCTGGTGGGGGCCACATCGTCGAGGCTCGGCAGGGACCCCGCCTCGGGCAGGGCGTCGACCCAGACGATGATGTCGGCGTCGGCGAGGCGACGCAGCCCGGCCGATCCGAAGTCGAAGCGCACCTGGTAGCGCGCCTGGGCGGGGGCGAAGGTTTCGGGAAGGCTGGAGTCGGGCACGGTAACAGTGTAATCGGCACGGACCGCACGCACGGGTTGGTTGTCATTATTACCGTCATACTCGCGTACGCGTCGGGTAATGCGCGCGCTACTCCGGGTCTGTGCTCCACCTGGGGAGTGCGCCGCCCGGGGTACCGGCGGGTTCACCCTCGTGATCCTCCTGCCAGCGCAGCAGTCCGGCACCGGGGGCGATCGTGGTTTCATCGGCACCGGGCCCCGCGGCCGCGATTCCGCGTGGGCGCTCATCGGGCAGCGGCGGCCCCATCTCGGCGCGCAGGATGCGGAAGTCGTGGGCGGAGATTTCGATGAGGCCGCGGCGCAGGGGTTTTGCCCAGTCCCAGCCGGCGCTGAGATCGAGGACGTCGCGAAGAACTCGGAGCGGCACGGTATCGGCATCGGGCTCCCAGAGCACCGCGCGCTGCCACGGGCGCAGGCGCTCACCCGGCGGGGTGGTGGTGTCGACCCGGCGCACGTCGGCGGCGGTGAGCCGGCCGATCGCGGTAAAGGCGCGCAGTGGTTCCTCATCGGCGGGGCGGGCGCGCGGGCTGTAGAGCACCAGGCCGTCGGCCTCCCCGAGGTCGGCGAGCTCGCGGCGCAGGCCCGGCGATACGGCGAATACCCCGTGATGCTTGCACCACGCGGCCTGCTGCCCGGTAACCACCCCGAGCCAGTATCGGATCGCCATAGCTTCTTTTTACCGTATTGCCGCGGCCCCTGGCATCTCCCGCACGGAACGACCAGACTGGGGACATGTACGTGCAGCTGAAGTTCGCGATGGATACCCCCGCCGATGCCGCCTGGCGCGCCCTGCGCTCGGTCGCGGTGGTGCGCGAGCTGTACTCCCCGCTGGTGGATGTCCGCCCGATCGGCGGCTTCATTCCGGATGGCGGCGGCACCCCCATCGAGCTGGAAAACCTCGAGGCCATCGCCACGATGTGGGAGCCGGGTTCGGTGGAGTGCCGCTCACGCCTGTTTGGCGTTGTGCCGCTCGGCCGGCAGGTCATTCGGGTGGGCTTCGCCACCGCCGAGGAGGGCCGCACCAATCTCTTTATCGACACCGGTGGTGCCACCGCGGGCCCGCTGGCCCTGCTCTCGGGCTGGCGGCACCGGATGGCAGTTTCGCCCCTGCCCGGGGACCCGACTCGCACCCTCTGGCGCGATCGCGTCGAATTCCACGGCCCGATGGCACCCCTCTACTGGCCGGTGCTGTGGGCGCTCTGGCAGTGGCGTGGCCGCAAGATCCGCGCGCTGGCTCCGGGCTGGGCGGAGCGCGCGGAAGACTAGCCCGACCGGGGTGGAAACTCCCGTATTCAGCGGTATTTCAGGATGCACGCTAGAATAGGGGCACTTGCGAATTATTTCCGGCCTACGGGTCCCGAATCTCGCTTGCGTCGTAGAACGCTCCCTCTCTCGTCGGCCCCGCCGATTCGATGACACTTCATACGGCGAACGGATGCGCACACCTGCGCCTTCGCCACCCCTGCCCCGAAGCTCGGCTTTGCCGCTGCCCGCGGGGACGTGATGCCCGAAAGGCACCAGCATGTCAGAAACCACTTTCGCCTCACTCGGCGTTCCCGCTCCGCTCGTTAAGGTCCTCGCGGCCGATGGCAAGGAGAACGCCTTCCCGATTCAGGTTGATACCCTCGCCGATACCCTCGGCGGGCGCGATGTCCTTGGTCGCGGAAAGACCGGCTCGGGCAAGACCCTCGCCTTCTCCATCCCGCTCGTTGCCCGTCTGGCCACCGAGCTGGCCGGCGGTAACCGTCGCCCCGGTCGCCCGCTGGGTCTCGTCCTGGCCCCGACCCGCGAGCTGGCCACCCAGATCGCTGCGGTCATCAACCCGCTGGCCGAGGCTTACGGCCTGAAGACCACCACCATCTTCGGTGGCATCAACCAGACCCGTCAGGTCAACGCCCTGAACGCCGGCGTCGACATCGTGGTGGCCTGCCCCGGCCGACTCGAAGACCTCATGAAGCAGGGCCACGTGCGCCTGGATGCCGTGGAGATCACCGTCATCGACGAGGCCGACCACATGGCCGACCTCGGCTTCCTCCCCGTCGTGACCCGCCTGCTCTCCGCCACCCCGGAGAACGGTCAGCGTCTGCTGTTCTCGGCCACCCTGGACAACGGTGTGGACAAGCTCGTGCGCCGCTTCCTGCACAACGAGGTTCTGCACTCGGTGGACGAGGCCACCTCGCACGTTGCCGCGATGACCCACCACGTCTTCTCGATCAACTCGCTCGAGGGCAAGAAGGATCTCATCACCACCCTGGCCAGCGGTCAGAGCAAGCGCATCCTGTTCACCCGCACCAAGCACCAGGCCAAGAAGCTGGCCAAGCAGCTCACCTCGCAGGGCATCCCCGCGGTGGACCTGCACGGAAACCTCTCGCAGCCGCAGCGTGACCGCAACCTGGCTGCATTCGGATCGACCGGTCCCGAGGGCGTACGCGTCCTGGTTGCCACCGACGTCGCTGCCCGCGGTGTGCACGTGGACGGCGTCGAGCTCGT
This sequence comes from Mycetocola tolaasinivorans, assembly GCF_003667565.1. Lineage (GTDB taxonomy): Bacteria > Actinomycetota > Actinomycetes > Actinomycetales > Microbacteriaceae > Mycetocola > Mycetocola tolaasinivorans. The sequence goes on along the minus strand of NZ_RCUX01000019.1, from coordinate 23,821 downwards.
TGTGCACGTTGACCCGCCCATGGAGCACAAGGCATACCTGCACCGTTCGGGCCGTACCGCTCGTGCGGGCACCGAGGGTGACGTCGTGACCATCTGCCTGCCCAGCCAGACCGATGACCTCAAGAAGATCATGAAGAAGGCCGCGATCACCGTGGACTTCCAGCAGGTCGACGCCGACTCCGCCGCCGTGACCGAGCTCGTGGGCCCGGTTGCCGCATTCGTGAAGCCGGCCCCGCTGGCCCCCGTGCAGCAGCAGGGTGGCGGCGGCCAGAGCCAGGGTGCAAACGCCCTGCGTAAGCGCGCGATCCGTGAGGGTCGCGGCGACCGTCCCGGTGGCGGTCAGCGCAAGGCTCAGCAGGGCGGCGGCCAGCGTTCCGAGGGTGGCCGTGGCGGCCAGCGCTCGGAGGGCGGTCGCGGTCAGGGCGGCCAGCGCACCGAGGGTGGACGCGGTCAGGGCGGCCAGGGCGGCCAGCGCGCCGGTCAGGGTGCCGGTAACGGCGGCCGTGGCCAGGGCGGCGGCGCACAGCGCAGCGGTCAGGGCGGTGCCGGTCAGGCTCGTCGTGGCGAGTCCGGCGGCGGCCGCGGCGGCAACACCCGCGGCGGCTCCTCGGCCATGTACTCCACCAGCTCGGACGGCGGCAACTCGCGCGGCCGCGGCAACGGCCCGCGTCGCGCCTCCGCACCCAGCGGCTACTAGTCAGCAGCGGCTTCGGCCGTAAACACAGGGGCGGGCCCCATCCGAATTCGTTCGGATGGGGCCCGCCTTTTTGTCTGCGTAGCTCTAGCGCAGGGCTCCAACCGAAGCCAGGGCCGCGCGCAGCAGGGTGCCGCGGCCGCCCTCCATCTCGGCGGCGAGCGCGTCGCTCGAAGCTTCTTCAGGGGTGAGCCAGGTGATTTCGAGGGCGTCCTGGCGGGGCTCGCAGGTGCCGGTGACCGGCACCACATAGGCGAGGGACACCGCGTGCTGACGCTCATCGGTGAAGGCCGAGACACCGGGCAGCGGGAAGTACTCGGCCACGTGGAACGGCACCGGGGAGGCGGGCAGCAGGGGGAAGGCCATCGGGCCGAGGTCCTTTTCCAGGTGGCGGAAGAGAGACTCACGCAGGGTCTCGCCGTAGAGCACCCGGCCCGAAACGATGGTGCGGGTGATCGCGCCCAGGGCGGTACCACGCAGCAGAATGCCGACCTCGGTGACCCGGCCCAGGCCATCCTGGCGCACGGGAATAGCCTCCACATACAGCAGCGGCAGACGGTGGCGGATCTCCTCCAGCTCAACGTCGCTCAGCCAGCCCGGGTTGACCGGACGGCTCGGCTCGTCGGGCAGGGGCTCGGGATCGGGGGTGCGTACGCTCATGCTTCATTCTTACAAGATTCGCCTGGGTAAGCGAGCACAGGACGCACAAAGGGTTGCGCCCAGGGCGAGCGCCGTCGGCCCAACCGCTTCGCCCGCACCCCCCAAAGCGAGCGGATGTCGGACGAAGCGCCTAACCTGGGAGGAGAACCCGTGTGGCAGCCGCCCCGCCCCAAAGGAGCCCCTGATGTCCGTCCCCGAGATCTCCCCCGACGCCGTCCTCTGGTCCGTGCCCGAGTCCGAGCGCGCCGGCCGCCCGCTGCTGCTCCTCCTGCACGGCTACGGATCCAACGAGGCCGACCTCTTCGGGCTCGTGCCGCACCTGCCGGAGGCCCCGGTGATCGCCTCGCTGCGCGCACCGCTCACCGCACCCTGGCCGATCGACGGCTGGTCCTGGTTCCCGCTCGCGGTGCCCGGTGCACCGGACCCCGCCGGGCTCGATGCCTCGGCAGATGCAGTCATGAGCTGGCTCGATTCGCTGCCCTTCACCCCCACCAGCGTGGCCGCAGGCGGGTTCTCCCAGGGTGGCGCCATGTCGATCCACCTGCTGCGCCGCGCCCCCGAGCGCTTCGCATTTGCCGCGAACCTCGCCGGGTTTGTGGTGGCCGGCGAGCAGCCGGGAGACGCCGTTTTGAAGGAGAACCGCCCGCCGGTGTTCTGGGGCCGTGGCAGCGTCGACACCGTGATCAGCGAGGAGGCGGTCGTCCGCACCACCGACTGGCTCCCGGATCACTCCACGCTCTCGGGCCGCATCTACGAGGGGCTCGACCACTCGATCTCCGCCCAGGAACTCGCCGACTTCCGCGCGTTCCTCGACCGGCAGTACTAGGGCCGTGGCCCGCGCGGCACTCGCCGGGTTTGGCCCGGCCACTCGGACGTGGTTCACCGAGTCGTTTGCCGCGCCCACGGCCGCCCAGGCGGGTGCGTGGAAGGCCATCTCCGGGGGCGATAACACTCTGGTGATCGCACCCACCGGTTCGGGAAAGACGCTGTCGGCGTTCCTCTGGGCTCTCGATCGCCTGGCCACCACCGAACCGCCCGAAACCTCCACGCGGGTGCTCTATATTTCGCCACTCAAGGCCCTCGGCGTAGACGTTGAGCGCAACCTCCGGGCACCCCTCAGCGGCATCCGTCGCACCGCCGAGCGCGAGGGCATCGTCGTGCGCGACATCCGCGTGGGGGTGCGCTCGGGCGATACTCCGGCCGCCGAGCGCCGTGCGCTGATCAAGAATCCGCCGGACATCCTGATCACCACCCCCGAGTCGCTGTTCCTCATGCTCACGAGCTCAGCGCGCGAAACCCTGCGCGGCGTCGATACCGTGATCATCGATGAGATCCACGCGGTGGCCGCGACCAAGCGCGGCGCGCACCTCGCGCTGAGCCTCGAACGCCTCGACGCCCTGGTGTCCGAACCCGTGCAGCGCATCGGGCTCTCCGCAACCGTGCGGCCCGAGGCCGAGGTGGCCCGCTTCCTCGGGGGTTCCGCCCCGGTCAGCATCGTCAAGCCGGTCTCGCAAAAGAAGTTTGACCTGCGCGTGATCGTGCCCGTCCCGGACATGACGGACCTCCCGCGGTACTCGGTTTCGGAGGGCCCGACGGAACACGGGCGCCTCAAGACCGAGGACGACGGATTCATCGATCTGACGGCCGATCCGGATTCGAGTGCCGAGCCCGCCGAGGTGGATCGCCCCGGTTCGATCTGGCCCTTCATCGAGGAGTCGGTGATCGAGCGCGTTCTCGCCCACCGCTCCACCATCGTTTTTGTGAACTCGCGCCGCCTGGCCGAGCGCCTCACCGCACAGCTCAACGAGCAGTACGCGGCGATTATGGGCTCCGCCACCCCGCCTGCCGATACGCTGCTTCCGCCCGCGCAGCTCGTGGGCGGCAGCGGGCAGACAAACGGCGTCGATCCCGAAGCCCCGATCCTCGCCCGCGCGCACCACGGCTCGGTGGCCAAGGCGCAGCGAGCCGAGATTGAGGACGACCTCAAAACCGGCCGGCTGCGCTGCGTGGTTGCCACGTCCAGCCTCGAGCTGGGTATCGACATGGGCGAAGTTGACCTCGTCATCCAGATTGAGTCGCCGCCCTCTGTGGCCGCCGGGCTCCAGCGTGTGGGCCGTGCCGGACACCAGGTGGGCGAGGTGTCGCGCGGTTTCCTGTACCCCAAACACCGCTCCGATCTGCTCTCCAGTGCGGTGTCGGCAGAACGGATGCTTGCCGGGGAGATCGAGCAGATGCGGGTGCCGAGCAATCCGCTCGATATCCTCGCGCAGCAAACCGTGGCCGTGTGTGCCCTGGAGCCCATCGCGGTGGAAGACTGGTTTGAGTCCGTGCGGCGCAGCGCCCCCTTCGCGACCCTCCCGCGGGCGGCGTTTGATGCGGTGCTTGACCTGGTGTCCGGCCGCTATCCGAGTGACGAGTTTGCCGAGCTGCGCCCGCGCGTGGTGTGGGACCGCGAGGACGGCGTGCTCACCGGGCGTCCGGGTGCGCAGCGGCTCGCGGTGATCGCCGGCGGCACGATCCCCGATCGCGGTCTCTTCGGCGTCTACCTCGTGGGTGACGGCGAGGGCGGCACCGGTTCCCGGGTGGGCGAGCTCGACGAGGAGATGGTCTACGAATCGCGCGTGGGCGACGTCTTTGCACTCGGCACCACGAGTTGGAAGATTCGCGAGATCACACACGACCGCGTCATCGTCACGCCCGCCCCCGGCCAACCCGGCCGGTTACCATTCTGGCGCGGTGATGGCCTCGGCCGTCCTGCGGCGCTCGGGAAGGCGCTCGGTGCGTTTGCCCGCGAGGTGGCCGCCCTTGCCCCCGAACCCGCCCAGACCCGGCTGAGTGCCGCGGGGCTCGACCAGTTCGCGATCGACAACCTGCGCGCCTACCTCCAGGCACAGAAGGAGGCCACCGGCACGCTCCCCACCGATCGCACCCTCGTGGTCGAGCGCACCCGCGATGAGCTGGGCGACTGGCGAATCGTGCTGCACTCCCCCTACGGCATGCAGGTGCACGCGCCCTGGGCGCTGGCCGTGGGCGCGCGCCTCCAGGAGCGCCTGGGCGTCAATGGCTCCCCGGTCGCGAGCGATGACGGCATCATCCTGCGCCTGCCCGATGCTGAGGCCGAACCGCCCGGTGCCGACCTCTTCCTGTTTGATCCGGCCGAGCTCGAGGAGATCATCACCGCCGAAGTGGGTTCCTCGGCGCTGTTTGCCTCGCGCTTCCGCGAGAGCGCCGCCCGCGCCCTGCTCCTGCCCAACTACAACCCGGGCAAGCGTGCGCCGCTCTGGCAGCAGCGGCAGCGCTCGGCGCAGCTGCTCGATGTGGCCCGCAACTATCCGACGTTCCCCATCTTGCTGGAGGCCGTGCGCGAGTGTCTGCAGGACGTCTACGACGTGCCCGCGCTGATCGACCTCGCGAAGCGGCTCGAATCCCGCTCGGTACGCATCGCCGAAACCGAGACCGAATCGGCGAGCCCGTATGCGGCCTCGCTGCTGTTTGGCTACGTGGGCGCGTTTATGTACGAGGGGGATTCCCCGTTGGCCGAGCGTCGCGCGGCCGCGCTGAGCCTCGACCCCCAGCTGCTCGCCGAGCTGCTGGGACGCGTGGAGATGCGCGAACTCCTCGATCCGGATGTGCTTGCCCAGACCGAGGCCGAGCTGCAGCGGCTCGATCCCGATCGCCGGCTGCGCGGGCTTGAGGGCACCGCCGATCTGCTGCGCCTCCTCGGGCCCCTGCGTGCCGAGGAGGTGGCCGAGCGGTTGCGTCCGCTGGAGGTCGCGTCGGCGCGCGTGGAGGCCGATGATGCGGACGCGGTGATTCCGGAAACCATCCCCACCGTCTCGCTCGCCGAGGCCGAGGGATACCTCAGTGAGCTGGAGCGCACCCGCCGCGCGCTCCCGGTGCCGCTGCGGGGTGTGGTGCACTGGATCGCCATCGAGGATGCCGCCCGCGTCCGCGATGGGCTCGGGGTGCCCCTGCCGCCGGGTGTCCCCGCGGCGTTCGCCGAGTCGGTGCCCGACCCCCTGGGCGACCTCATTGGCCGCTATGCGCGCGCTCACGGTCCGTTCCGGGCGGGCGCGGTGGCCGACCGCTTCGCCCTGGGCATCGCGGTGGTCACCCACACGCTCGGTCGCCTGGCTGATGCGCGCCGGCTGGTGCGCGGGGAGTTCCTGCCCGAGGTGACGATCGAGCTCGAGGATCCCGCCCGCGCCGCCGAGTGGTGCGACTCCGAGGTGCTGCGTCGCCTCCGTCTGCGCTCGCTCGCGGCCCTGCGGCAGGAGGTCGAGCCGGTGTCTCCGGCAACCTTCGCCCGGTTCCTCGATGACTGGCACGGCCTCGGCGGCGATCTCCACGGCATCGATGGTGTGCTGAGTGTGGTGGATCAGCTCGCCGGACTCTATCTCCCGGCCTCCGCCTGGGAAACCCTGATCCTGCCGCTGCGCGTGCGCGACTATACGCCCGCGCTGCTCGACCGGCTGACCGCGAGCGGCGAGGTGATCTGGTCCGGCATGGGCGCACTCGGCGCCCGCGACGGCTGGGTCGCGCTGCACCCCGCGGATCTTGCGCCCTACACGCTGGCCGCAACGCCCGCGGAGCTCGATCACGGCCCCGAGCATGCGGCCGTGCTGGACGTCCTCGCGGGCGGCGGCGCGTTCTTCTTCGCCCAGCTGCAGCAGGCGCTGCCCGAGATGTCTGCCGCGCGCCTGGATGACGTGCTCTGGGAGCTCGTCTGGGCGGGCCTCGTGGCCGGAGACACCCTCGCACCGCTGCGCGGATTTACCGCCGGACGCGGTGCGCACAAGGGAGCAGCACCGGCCCCGCGGGCACGTCTCAATCGCTCGCGACTGTCTCGGGCGCGCTCGCTCGGAGGGGCGGTCCCGATGAACGGTGCCGGTGCCTACGGGGTGCCCGGGGGTGCCGCGCGGGCGCTCGATTCTCGCGCGCTTGATTCGCGGGGGCCGGTGTCGTTTATGGATGAGTCCGGCGACGATACGATCGGCCCCGCGGAGGTACCCGCCGCCGCGGCCCCGCGGCAGCCCGTGCTGCCTCGGCGCGCGACCTACGGGGTGCCGCGGGAGGGCGCGCCGCCGCACCTGTCCGGTCGGTGGTCGCTGCTTCCCGCACCGATCGTTGATCCCACCGTGCGCGGGGCTGCGGATGCCGAGCTCCTTCTGGAACGCTACGGCGTGCTCACCCGCGGTTCGGTCATGGCCGAGGGTGCGGCGGGCGGGTTTGCGCTGGCCTACCGGGTGCTCGCCGAGATGGAGTCCGCGGGGCGTGTGCGTCGCGGCTACTTTATCGACGGTCTCGGCGGTGCACAGTTCGCGCAGGCGTCGAGTGTGGATCGTCTGCGGCGGGCGATCCTGCCCGATCCGAACCCCGCGCCACCGCGCGTGCGCACCCTTGCCGCGACCGATCCGGCCAACCCGTTTGGGGCGGCGCTGCCCTGGCCCGCGGCCGGCGCGGAGAGCCCGTGGCCCACGCCCGATGCCGTCCCGACCGGGCATCGACCCGGGCGTAAGGCCGGCGGCCTGGTCACTCTGGTGGATGGCGAGCTGGTGCTGTATCTCGAGCGGGGCGGGAAGTCTCTGCTCACGTTCACCACCGATCCCGAGCGTTTTGGTTTGGCCGCCGCCTCGCTGGTGGCGCTGGTGCGTGCGGGGCACGTGGATAAGCTCGCGATCGAGCGGCTCAATGGCGGCCAGGTGCACGCGAGCCCGGGCGCACTGCTGCTGCGCGCCGCGGGCTTCTCGGATACCCCCAAGGGGCTGCGTATTCGGCGAGGAATCGCATGAGTGTGACCGCTGTTTTCCCTGATCTTCGAGTGGGAGGGCCCCATGCCTGAGGGCGATACCCTGTTTCGCGCCGCCCGCAATCTCGATGCGGCCCTCGCCGGGCAGATCGTGACCGGCTGGGATCTCCGGATTCCCGAGTTTGCGACGAGCGATCTCACGGGGGCCCGGATCGAATCGGTTGCGGCCCGCGGCAAGCACCTGCTCATGCGCGTGGGTGACTTCACGCTGCACACGCACCTGCGGATGGAGGGATCCTGGCACCTGTATCGTCCGGGGTCGACCTGGCGTCGCCCGGCGTTTCAGGCGCGGGCGGTCATCACCACGGCCGAGTATCAGGCAGTGGGGTTTGATCTGGGGTTTGTGAAGCTGTATCCGCGCAGCCGCGAGGCCACCGAGCTGGCGTTTCTGGGCCCGGATCCACTGGCTGCCGACTGGGATGCCGCCGAGGCCGTGGCCCGGCTGGCCTCGGAGCCGTCGCGGGAAATTCACGTAGCCCTCATGGATCAGCGCAATATTGCGGGGCTCGGCAATGAGTACGTGAACGAGATCTGCTTCCTGCGCGGTGTGCTGCCCACCCGCCCGGTGGCGGAGGTGGCCCTGGAGCCACTGGTGGATCTCTCGGCGCGGCTCATCCGTGCCAATCGCGATCGGCCGGGCCGGATCACCACCGGGATCAATCGTCCGGGGCAGACCGACTGGGTGTTTGGCCGCGGGCAGAAGCCGTGCCGCCGCTGCGGCTCGCTGATCCTGACCGGGCGTCTGGGTACCGACCCCACCCAGGAGCGGGACACCTACTGGTGCCCGAGCTGCCAGACCTAGCGGTTGCGGCTACGGCTACGGACAGACCGGGATCTCAGGTTGCTGGAGGCTTCCGCCCGGCCGGTGGAGGCGATCGGTCTGTTCGAGGTTGTGCCACGGGGTACCCACCATCAGCGTGACCCCGACCACGATGCCGAGGGCTGAACCCACCAGCAGGATGACGTCCACGACGGCGCGCTTGCGCTCCCGAAATGACTCGGATCGTGCCTCCCTGCGCGGACTCATGTTGGTACCCTCGCAAAATCAAACCTGGAGGGTCCACCCCTTTGGCCGAAAGTGCACGCTTCGGTAGCGGGTCCGAAGCCCGCAGCGCGCGGTTGCACGCGCCGCGGGCCGGTGCGCTATTCGGCCGGGTAGGTGGCCGCGACGTCGAGGATCCAGGTCACGCCGAACGAGTCGGTGAGCATGCCGAATCCGGGGCTCCAGGCGGAGGCCGCGAGCGGTTCCACGATGGTGGCACCGGACGAGAGGCGCTCCCAGTAGGCGGTGATCTCGTTGAGGGTTTCGCCGCGGACGGAGACGAAGAAGGGCTGGGTGGTCAGGGTGGCACCGTTTTCGCGGCGAGTGGTGCCGGTCTGGGCGGTGGCGTCGTTCTGGCCGGGGGCGTAGTTCTGACCTGGGACGTCGTAGGCCATGACGCGGAATCCGCCCGCGGTCTCGACCTGGCCGAAGACGACGCCGGCGGAGCCTGGGGCCTCGGCGGGCATGCCGAAGTCGGCGTAGGTTGCGATGGTGGCCTCGCCACCGAAGACGGTGGCGTAGAACTCGAGCGCATCGCGCGCATTGCCGTGGAAGTTGAGGTGGGTGGTGGTCGTGATGGTCATGTCCGCTCCTTGGATGGCTGCCCGGGAGGTTCCCGGTACTCCCACTCTCTCGAACGTCTAGGACAGCTTTGGTCCTAGACCCCGCCTAGGATCAAGATATGACAACGGCCACCTCGCGACTGCTCACCCTGCTGTCCCTGCTGCAAACGCGGCGGGACTGGCCGGGGGCACTCCTCGCCAAGCGCCTGGAGATCAGCCATCGCACCGTGCGCCGAGACATCGAGCGGCTGCGCGAGATGGGGTACCGCATCGACGCCACGATGGGCCCGGATGGCGGTTACCGGCTCGATGCGGGACACGAGCTTCCCCCGCTCCTGTTCGACGACGATCAGGTGGTCGCCCTCGCGCTCGCCCTCCAGTCAGCGAGCGTGACCGGGGTGGGTATTGAGGAGGCTGCCCTGCGCGCGCTCACCACGGTGCGCCAGGTGATGCCCTCCCGGCTGCGGCACCGCCTCAGCACGCTGGAGGTCACCGCGCTGCCCGCGGGGCCGGGTGAGGCCTCCTCTCGTGCGGTAAGCCCGGCTGTACTGCTCGCCCTCTCGGCGGCCATCCGAGCGAGCGAGGTCCTGCGTTTTGACTACACCGCGCGCGATACCGAGATGCCTTCTCCGGAGGTTGCCGCGGAAGCTCTCCCGCGCCGGGTGGAGCCGCACCACCTCGTGACGGTCCGCGGCCGCTGGTACCTGATCGCCTGGGATCTCGAACGCGACGACTGGCGCTTCTTCCGGGCCGAACGGATCATCCCGCGCATCCCGACCGGCCCCCGGTTCACCCCGCGGGAGGTTCCCGGAGGCGACGTCTCGGCGTACGTATCGGCACGGTTCAAGGGCTCCGAGCGGGAGAACGTCTGGCCGTGCGTCGGAACCGTGATCCTCGCGCTCCCCGCGCGCGACGTACGCCCGTTTGTGGGCGACGGCACCCTCACGAACCTCGGGCCGGATCGCTGCCGTTTGGAGGCGGGCTCGTGGTCCTGGGTCTCGCTCGCCGCGGCCCTCTGCCGCTTCGGCTGCGCCATCGAGGTGGAGGGGCCTCCCGAGCTGCGCGAGGCGTTCGCGACGCTGGCGGCGCGCACGGCGGCCGCGGCACGCTAGGGAACTACACTTATGGCGGCTGTCCGTCCGAGCGGATCAACTTCAGCGGATGGTCGAGAGCCCGCTCTCGCCTCGATCCAAACAAAAACAGCCGCACTGGTGGTCACGGCACCTGAGCTAGGCGTTCTGAAGGGGTGATTACGTTCGCCATTTCGAAGTCTTACAGACCCAGGTTTGCGATAAGTCGCGAGCGTATTAAAGAGAAGTCCGTAATTGGTTCCGCCAGCCATATGCCCGGCACCAAGATAGTCGTGTGCTTGAGTCCGAAACACCATCCTTGGTCAGCAGGTTTGATTCTGATGCCTGAACATGTCCGAGAGGTACCTTCGTCAGCCATTAGCTATTTATCGCAGGCCGGCGTTTGACTCTGATCGTGCCATACCCGTTAACGGCCGAAACTAGCAATAGGCTGTACAAAACCCAGCAGGCGTCAAGTGTCATGCCCGTGACTGATCGTAAAGATGTGCAATAGGAAGGTGAAGCCATGGCAATCCGATGGGATGAGATCGACCCTAGCAAAGGGGCTAAACTCACTCGTCCACGCGAGATTTATGCGTCGCTACAAGGACGGAAGTGGCCTCGGCTACGACCTGAACAAAATGAAGTTCTAGAGAAGTGGTATGAACGGCGTCACGAGTCAGATCTTGTACTGAAACAAAACACGGGTGGTGGGAAGACTCTGACTGGACTTCTCGTTGCGCAGTCAAGTTTGCACGAAGGTATCGGCCCCGCGGTTTTCCTGGTTCCGGACCAATTTCTGATCAAACAAGTCATGAGGGAAGCAGCTGAAGCGCAGATCCCTGCGACGGACGATATGAAAGACGAGTCCTTTCGATCATCACAGGCTGTACTTGTCACGACCTTCCACAAACTTCTTAATGGCCAGAGTGCATTTGGGGTTCGCGGAGTTAAGAAAGTAATACCCCTTGGGGTAGTGATCGTTGACGATGCTCACGCAGCTTTGGCTGCGACTACCGATCTATTCAGTTCGTTCATTCCGAGGTCCGCAGGAGCTTTCAATTCACTTCTCGACTTGTACGCTTCCGATCTACGTGCACAGAGTCCTAAAACCTTCGCTGAAATAAAGGCAAATGAACACTCAGCTCCACTGCGAGTACCGCCCAAAGCTGTACTCGACCGGGCTGAAGAAATGATGCAAATCATCCAACCGTTTGCCAAGGATTCCAGCATCCAGTCACTCTACTTCTCGTGGCCATATGTTGCTGACCTACTCAAATTGTCAATTGTGACTTTCACATCTCGCGGTATAGAAATCAAAACTCCATGTCCAGATATCTCGGTGACGCCCGCATTTCGCGGAGCCAATCGCAGAGTGTATCTGACTGCAACATTGGCAGATGAAGGTGTGCTCGTCACAGAACTTGATGCCGACCCAAAAGCAGTTAGCGAGCCGATTACCCCGAACCAAGCTTCCGATCTTGGAGACCGCATAATCCTTGCACCGTTGTCTATCAACCCGCGTCTACCAGTGGAAGCAATCTACAAGATGGCACGGAACTTCGCAGACGGTGACCGTGACGGCGATGGTGTGGCGGAAGCTCAACCAGTAAACGTAGTCGTACTCGTTCCCGGCGGGTACAAGGCGGATCTGTGGCAGGACGTCGCTGACATCACCCTCTATGTGAATGACATGCACCACTATGTTGAACGGATGAAAGCTGGTGAGCATCTCGGGGTCGTTGTGCTAGTCAATAAGTATGATGGTGTCGATCTACCCGGAGACGCCTGTCGACTACTCATCGTTGATGGAGTTCCAACACCGCTCACTCCGCATGATCAGCGAGCCGCAGCCGCGCTGACGAGATCGATGCATTTTAGAGGACTAGAAGTGCAAAAGATTGAACAGGGAATGGGTCGAGGTGTTCGCGACGTCGAAGATCATTGCGCAGTACTGGTCCTGACGCGCGAAGCAGCTCTCACGCTCCGTGATCCGCAACTGCGCCAGTTCTACTCCCCTGGTACCCGTGCTCAAATTGAACTGAGCCTCCAGCTCGCTGATCAGATTCAGGGCGAAGGCATCACTGTAATGACTGCTCTTCTGAACATGTTTCTCGAACGCGACCCTAATTGGGTCAACAAGAGCCTTGCCGCTACCGCCGATGTGACCTATGAACAAGGAAAGGAAGTGACAGAAGTTGCTGTTGGGCGACGCAAGGCATTCAACTTTGCAATCTCTGGCGACGTCCCAGGGGCAGTTGATGCCCTTCGCACTGCTATTGATTCCGTAAATGGCGAGCAAGAGAAGGGATGGTATCTCGAAGAGCTTGCAAGTTATCAACAGCTCGTCAATCCAACCGATTCACAGCGCACGCTTTCTGCTGCTAAGAAACTGAATTTCAGCGTATTATTACCGTCGATTCCTCCAAAATACAAGCAATTGTCAGCGCCCCTCATCCAAGGGCGTGCTGCCACATCTCATCTAGCTCAGTATCAAGATGCTCGTCAGATGGAGCTTTCTGTATCCGCTATTTTTGACAACATCGTCTGGGGAGTCGAGCAGGCTGCCGACCTCGCTGAAGAGCAATTCAGGCTCCTCGGGCTCCATCTTGGCTTAGGTTCGACTCGACCGGAAAGGGAAATAAATGATGGAGGGCCTGACAATCTTTGGGCCTTGACCGATCGGAACTACGCAGTGATTGAGTTAAAGACCGGGACCAGCCGATCAGATCCAAAGATCATCAAAGATGATGCCAAACAGTTGGCACATTCCTCCCTCACATGGTTCGAGGATCGTTATCCCGGTGATTACAAGGTGACTCCTGTACTCGTTCATCCTTCCATCGATCTCGCTCCCCAGGCGCACGTTCCTCCGGGGACGCGTGTCATCACAGAACGCCATCTAGCGGCATTGCGACAGGACGTCGAAGCCTTTGTCCAGGAACTCTGCGATACAGATACTTGGAGAGACGAATCATCCGTGACCGCAGCGCTGAGCCGTCACAAGCTGTCCTCCCATCAAGTAATCGCGAGCCACAGCAAGCTAATTCGCTAGTTGAGCCCACGATCTCAGCGTGCAGCAATGTTCATTGAGGTATGTGAAGCAAATTGGGCGAAGTAAAGTTGCTCGCGGTCTTCGGCTACCGTTAAGCACCGAAGGACACAAATTCTTTTGAACTCTAAGGAGCGGGATGAGTATCTCCGTCACCACACGCAAGAGTCTATGGGCCCGATCACACAATGAATGCGCATATCCCACCTGTTTGCAAGAACTCACGATTGACGGTGAGGGCTCAGAGTTAGGTAGGGCCGGAGCGAGGATCATTGGAGAAGAAGCTCATATTCGAGGTCAAAGCGCTGAGGGGCCACGCTATGACCCCGACTACGCGGCTGTTGACGGACTAGAGAACCTCATGCTGATGTGCCCAACGCATCACAGCATCATAGATGCCAAGGCCGGTGCAGATTACTCTGTGGAGACACTTCTTCGGATGAAAGCTGACCATGAGCAACAACAACATCAGCGTGCAAAATTGCAGAGTGCGTTGAACGCTTATCTCGGGGACCGCTTTGCATCCGAAAATACCGTTCAGTTTCAACAGGCCGAGTTGCGAGGCCCCACCATCGAATCTATGTTTGTCGACGTACCAGTGGGGAGCCAACGCGATGGTTCCCCACTTGCGCGACTCTTGGAGCAGATCTCGAAGGAGGCCCCTGGCGACACCAATGAAATCGAAAGATCGACAGGCTACGTAGTCACTGGTGCGACGCAAGCTCTATTACATTCAGAATGGGCTGGCAACGCGATTCTGGTTGGGGGCCCCGGGCAGGGAAAATCCACCCTATTGCAATATATTTGCCAGTTTCATCGTGCCCGGCGTCTTAATGAAACCACATATTCTGCTGGGCAGTCTGTGCCGAGTCACTCCGAATCGACCGTACGATTCCCAATTCGAATCGACCTGCGCAGGTATGCACAATGGGCGAGACAATCGACTTCAGACAAGAAACAAAAAAAACTCCGAAATGCAGAGCATGGTGACAGTGGTTGGTTAAACCTCGAAAACTACCTGGTCGACCACATTGCCAGCCGCATTGGCCTACACAGTTTTTCGGCAAAAGATCTTGTAGTTCTCCTGGCTACCGAACCTGTACTGCTTGCGCTTGATGGGCTTGATGAGGTTGCGAATCTTGAGACGCGCGCACGTGTAGTTGAGGAAATCATTCGTATGCATGGAAGGCTAAAGGCCGATGCAGCAGATCTTGTAATACTTGTTGCGACTCGCCCAGGGTCGTCTTTACGTCCACTGACTTCATCAGGGGCGTTCCCTGTTCTTCACTTGCAACGGCTCACTGAAGGTTTGAGGCTACAATACCTCAGACAATGGGTTGAAGTTGCGCAAATCTCACCCGAGGCTGCGAGCAGGTTACAATCCACCTTCATGGATAGTCAGCATGTGCCGCACATAAATGAACTCGCGTCATACCCGATGCAACTGGCAATCTTGTTGCACCTACTTCAGAGACGTCAGATGCTTCCCCAGCAGCGCACTGAACTATACGGCGAGTATCTGAAAACCTTCCTAGACCGAGAACAGACTGAAGATAAGGAGCCTCTCCTCAAAGCTCAGAGACGAGTAGTCGAAGATACTCATGCGTATCTAGGGTGGTATCTCCAGTCGAAAGCAGAAGAGGGCCGCAGCGCGGGCTCAATAACGCGCCGTGAGCTCCGAGATCTTCTACGAAACTACCTCGCCGGCCAGCCAGAAGAACAACAACTCGCTGATGATCTGTACTCCGCGCTCACAGATCGGGTGCTTTGTCTGGTGGAGCGCGAAGACGCATTCGAGTTTGAAGTGCAATCCCTGCGTGAGTACTTCGCCGCATTGCACCTTTACGATAATCTCTCGCCGAGAGGTGAGGGGAACTCACGCGATGACGGTCTCAACGCTCTTTTGGAAAGACCATACTGGGCCAACACTTGCAGGTTTTTTATTGGAATGCTTGCTAAGGGTGAGATACGCGCGTTAATCGGTAACTTTTTCACAGTCGATAAGAAGGTGGCACCCCGCCCTCTGCTCCGATCGATGGCAGCGACCCTTCTCAACGATCGTGTTTACGACGGCCTAACCAACACCGAAATTCAAGAAGTAGTCGACTTCGTATTTGAGGGACCAGGCATAATCCTGGCAGAGGATGGAGCGATCGATTCGGCGAGTGGCCCGCTTCGGTTTGGAGAACGGGCCGGCCGGGCGCAGGCGATTACTCACCTCAAACTTCGACTTGAGAATAATAAGGACGTCGAGGTGCGACGGGCGGCAGCTGCGAGCCTGTTGGCTCATTCAAACCCGTCAGACAACATCACGAGTTGGTGGTGGGAGAAATACGAGCCGACAGCAAATTGGTTCGATGTTGCTGCACGACTTCGCGCATTTACGGCACTCCGCGGAGAGCGAATCTCAAAGCTTAGAGCAGCCATAAAGACTCACGACGAGCCAAATCAGTGGACTGCTGAACTACTACTTTTAGGAGGTTACTCAGGGTCCGACGTGGACACTACTGAACTCATAAGGGGAGATCTTAATGAGGGCTGCTTTATCAGCGCCAGAGGATCTGACACCGAATTGACGTCTCTAATTCAAAGTGCAAACACCGTATTGTCTGATAATCAGATGCCCCCCCAGGAATCGGATATCGGGCCGAGGTCTCCCTTCGCAATCTTAGCTTCAGAAGTTGCAGGCTCCATTCCAACGGTCACAGCTGCGTCATCCTCAACTGAGTGGGAACAGTATCTGGGAAGCATCGCAAAGGTCTGGGGCAAAGGATGGATTCTTGGCAGGGCGGTTGCCAAGGCTCCCAAGTCAATTGATTTATCAATCGTGTCTGTACACGCGTCCTCTCCTGAACTCAAGGAGGCGGCAAGTGTCGAAGCAAGCTATCGTGAGCACCGAAATGACCCTGGTTGGTGGGCTGTTCAACTCTCAGTGAGCGAAGGGCCCGATCTCATGTTATGCATCATCTCCGTCCTGGAAAAAGCATCGACGGCTACGATCATGTCCGTTGCGTCCGGATTTAACGACGCCGCGCATAAACTCACCCCAAAGCAATTTCGTGCGATCGAAAGTGCGCTGCGACAAGACGGATCTTCACTTAGGGTGCCCACTCTAGATCTACAGGACGCATTCCGTTTACATCGGGTGGAGTTCTCAGGCCGCGCACTCTGGCTGATTTGGCAACTCGCAAGTGAGGCAACGCGAAGTCGCATGCCTTCATACCTGGAGGCCGAGCTTTCAGACCTGTTTCTCGCGGGCCCAAGTGATGGACGCCCCGTCGTATTGGCAGCCCACACCACGCGGAAACTGAAAGTTGAAAGCTTCCGGAATGCGCGGCGTTCGCTTCCTGGTGAAGGGTGGGCTGATCCCTCGCAGATAACATCCATGACGATCAAGGTCGCGACGTGCGTTCTTGAATCGCCGGGGATGTGGCCAGCCGAGCTGGTCCTGGCAGCGATAGAGCGATTGAGTATGCAAGCTGCCTCGCGAGTGCCGTCACTAGCAGCCATTGCCGCGAAACATCGATGGTTTTACAGCGGATAAGCTCCCTGTCTTTCATGCTCGCAGATAGCAAGGTGAGGTTTTTTGCCCGACCAGGCAGGCGGGTTGAGCCAATTCTTAGCTCGTTGCCACACACAGGAGAAGCTCAGGTATCAGGAGGGTAACTATTTCAACACTCAGTTTTTGCAAAAACAGCAATCGAAACTGCAATAGTGGTGGTGGCCTGTAATCTCGCCCGCACGAGGCATGGAAGCGACAACACCGATCGGGACGGGGCCTGTGATGTTTGTAAAAACCCATCCAGGCCCACAAGCCTGTTCGGATGCTCCTCCAGTCACATATATTCACTCTTTTCGCGTTTATCCTCTGGTTGAATGAGGCTGTTGCGCGTTTAAGTGACAGTTCTTAGTCACGCAGCGAGTGTAGTCGTGGTGTTCATGATGGTCTCGCACTCGATTGGTGTCAAACAGCCCAGGCGGGCCTGCCCGTGGCGTCGGTGGGAGGTCTTCTGTTCGATCCACGTCACCATCGCCTCGCGGCAGACCCGGGGACGCCGGTTGAGGATGTCCTTCCGGAGCAGGCTAAAAAACGATTTCATCGCTGCGTTGTCGGCCGCAGCACCGACTCTGGCCATCGATCCGACCATCTCGTGACGGTTGATCATGCCGACGAAGCGGCGCGACCGGAACTGCGGTCCTCGGTCGCTGTGAACCACGCACCCGCTCACATCACCGTGCCTGGTGCCTGCACTGTTGAGCGCGTCGACAGCGACCGAGGGCCGCATCCGATCGCTGATCGAGTACCCCACGATTCGGCGCGCGTAGACGTCTTTGGCGGCGCAGCGGTAAAGATTGCCCTCGGCGGTCCAGTGCTCGGAGATGTCAGGCAACCAGAGCTCGTTCGAGCTTGAGACGGTGAACTCGCGCAACACAAGATATTTGTGCACAGGCGGCCCGGCCTTCTTCCCCGCAGCACGGGCCTCGTCGGCGAGAAACCGGTGTCCGAACTCCTGGTCATCCTGATGTGCGTCGAACAGCGCATTCGTGCGGACCGCATACACGGCTTCTAACACCGTCACAGGGTTACGTAACCACAGGTGATTGGGGGTGACGCGCAAGCTTCGACACCCGACAAGATACCACCACTGGGATCCCGCCGGGGGCGAGGTCGCTCACCCCGGGCTTAGCGCCGTCGTAGACATCCGCGGACCGCAACCACTTCGGCAACGTCATCGGGTGAAAGGCAGGTCGTCGCAAGCCTGCATTGTCCGTTTTCCGCCAGCACCGATGTATGAATGTCACCGATCATGAAACCATGGCTGAAGGTTCTGAACGATCGGCGGGGTCACGCCGCACACTGACTCAATACGTATTGCTTGCTCTGGTGTGGGGGTCGAGCTTCTTCCTCGTCGGCATCGGGTTACAGGACCTCGCGCCAACGCAGGTGGTGCTAGCTCGTTTGGCAATCGGTGCGGTAGCGCTCGCGCTCGTCTGCTTCGTCAGCCGTCAACGACTTCCGCGAGGCGGGCGCATCTGGGCACACCTCTTCGTCGTGGCGATGCTGCTGTGCGTTGTGCCGTTCCTGCTGTTCGCGTGGGCACAGCAACACGTTCCATCGAGCGTAGCGAGCATCATCAACGCGACGACGCCCCTCATGACCATGGGCGTCGCGTTACTGGCGCTGCCGTCCGAGCGGCCGGACCGCTGGAAAGTGGGTGGGCTTGGCCTGGGGTTCATCGGCATTCTGTTCGTTCTCGATCCCCTGGGTGGATTCGACGGCGAAACCGGCCCGCTCGGTTACATCGCGTGCCTCGGAGCGACGCTGAGCTACGGAATTGCCTTCGTATACATGCGGCGGTTCGTCTCTCCTCGAGGCCTCACCGCGATCCCCGTCGCGACCGCGCAGGTGGGTCTGGCTGCCATCGTTATGGTGGTGCTCAGCCCCGTCATCGCCAACCAACCGTTCACCATCTCCCCGGCAGGGGCGGCATCGATGCTCGTTCTCGGCGCGTTCGGCACCGGTCTGGCCTACGTCTGGAACGCCAGCATCGTTGCCAACTGGGGCGCGACCGCCGCCTCCACGGTCACCTATATCGCGCCCGTTGTTGGGATCGCCCTCGGGGTACTGGCTCTTGGCGAAAGCCTCGCCTGGTATCAGCCGGTGGGTGCAATCGTGGTTGTGCTCGGGATCCTCGTCGGCCAAGGCCGCGTGCCCTGGGCGGGACTCGGAGCCCAAAGCAAAACCCCCTCTCCGAGGAGAGGGGGTTTTTATGGCGGTGACGGCGGGATTTGAACCCGCGGTAGGGGTGAACCTACACAACATTTCGAGTGTTGCACCTTCGGCCGCTCGGACACGTCACCGAGAAAGAGTCTACGATATCCGCTTCCCGGGCGCGAATCGAGGCCGCTTTTGGGCGCGTTCGGCGTGTCGAGCCCTCGGGTGCGGGGCAAGTTTTGAGGCGGGTTGGGGCGCAATCCGTGCGGGGTCGGGGGTGGCGGGTACGCTGAGGTTATGGCCAAGATCACCTCCGCATACGTCTGCACCGAGTGCGGTTGGCATGCCGCGAAGTGGGTAGGTCGTTGCGGCGAGTGTCAGCAGTGGGGCACCGTGCAGGAGGTCGGCGCTCAGCCGGGTGCCTCGCGGGTGCAGGCGGCCAACGTCTCGGCAGAGCGCAGTGCGCGGCCCATCACCACCATTACCGAGAATGCGCTGACGCACTGGCCCAGCGGCATCGGTGAGCTCGATCGTGTGCTCGGCGGCGGTATCGTCCCCGGGGCGGCCATTCTGCTCTCCGGCGAGCCCGGGGTGGGTAAGTCCACGCTGCTGCTCGAGGTGGCCGCGCGAGTGGCCCGCTCGGGGGCGCGCGTGCTGTACGTCAGCGCCGAGGAGTCGGTGGGGCAGGTGTCGCTGCGGGCGCGGCGCACCGGGGCCCTCGTCGACACCCTGTACATCGCCAGCGAAACCGACCTCGGTGTGCTCCTGGGGCAGGTGGAGTCCATCGATCCCCAGCTCCTCATCGTCGACTCCGTCCAGACGGTATCGAGCGATCAGTCAGACGGCCTGGCCGGCCAGCCCGCGCAGGTGCGCGAGGTCGCCCAGACCCTCGTGCGCCTCGCCAAGGAGCGCAACCTTCCCGTCCTCATCGTGGGCCACGTCACGAAGGACGGCACCATCGCCGGTCCGCGCCTACTGGAGCACCTGGTCGACGTCGTCTGCCACTTCGAGGGAGACCGCCAAACCGCGCTGCGCTTCGTGCGCGCACTCAAGAACCGCTTCGGGCCCACCGACGAAGTTGGCTGCTTCGAGATGGCCGGAGACGGCATCGCCGAGGTCCCCGACCCCAGCGCCCTCTTCATCAGCCGCGGCACGCCCGTCTCCGGCACCTGCGTAACCGTCGCCATGGAGGGCCGCCGGCCGCTCCCCGTGGAGGTTCAGGCGCTCGTCGCGTCCTCCTCCGCCCCCAATCCGCGCCGCGTCACCAACGGGGTCGACAGCTCCCGCGTCTCCATGCTCCTCGCCGTACTGGAGCGCCGCGCGGGCCTCAAACTCTCCGATAAGGACGTCTACGTCTCCACCGTCGGCGGCGTCCGCCTCACCGAACCCGGCGCCGACCTCGCGATCGCCATCGCCATCGCCTCCGCCGTCAAAGACTTCGCCGTGCCCCACACCTTCGCCGCCATCGGTGAAATCTCCCTCGCCGGGGAAATTCGCCCCGTGGTCTCCGCCCGCCAGCGCCGCACCGAAGCCGAACGCCTCGGCTACGCCAGCATCGTCGACCACGAATCCGAGGGCATCCAGGAAGCCCTCCGCCAGGCACGAAAATCAGCCGCGACCACCCGAGAAAAAGAACTCGACGCCGCGTTCTAGCGCCCACCTCGTGTCAGCGGTAATGCGCAGGGTGCCCCTCGCGGGAACTAGATATCCAGCACCCGCATGATCTCGGACGCCGGTGCCTGCAACGGATGCGGCCCCGCAATATCAAAGAAAACCGTATCGATCTCCGCACCGTGGGTGCGCAGGAAATCATGCAGCCACAGGCCCCTGTGCAGCGCCACAAACGGCGGCAGGGCATCCGGCTTATTCTTCGCATCCGAGAACAGCAGCAGCGCCACCTTCCCGGTATCCGGCGCACGATACAGCCACACATCCGCCGACTGATCGGCCGTGGGCTTGTCCCCCGTGCGCGGCTTCATCAGCGGCACCACAAAACTGTGATTGCGCAGCGCAAACGCCACCTTCGCCATGTCCTGCTCGGCCAACGCCTCAGCAAGCTGCTCGGAACGGAAAGACGGCTGCTTCTTTTTTGCCATACCCCTATTGTCCCAGGGTTCCTACTCCAGCACGAACCGCTTCGCGTTCGCGCTCTTATTGCCGTCGATACTCACCGACAGCTGATACGTCGCGCCGCCGCCCGGCACCGCATCCCGCGCGCCATCACAGGTTTCCGCCGACGAACGCGTGCGATCCCACGAAATCGCCTCCGCCGATGTCACCGTCTGGCCGGAATCAATCTTCGACATCTGATCGCTCGGCTCCACCTGGCAGTCGGTCGACGTCCACACCCGATCATCGCCGGCCGAAATCGTAAACGACTGCTTCGCCGTCCCCGCATTGATCAGGCACGCATCGCTCCCGGTATTGGTGATCGACATCTTCAGCTGCGGCTTCTCCCCCGCCGCATAGCTGCCCTTATCGGTGATCGCGCTCACCACGATCTGCTTCGCCTCGCACTTCGGCGTCGCCGCATCCCCCGTCGGTGTCACCGACGGCGACGGCTCACTCGACGAGCTCGTGATCGGCGTCACCTGCGGCTTCGGACGCTCCGACGTCGACCCCGGCTGCACGATCAACAGCACAACCACCGCAATGGCCGCCACCAGCCCCAACAGCACCAGGAGCCGCCGCCGCGCATAAACCTTCTTCGACGGACGACCGGAACCGGGGGGCGAAACACTCATAATCCCAGACTAGCCGGGCGATCCCCCACCACCGGCAGCAGCGCCGAGTCGGGTGACAATATGCGGCTGTTATCCAGCAGCGTTGAGACGCTTCAGCATGCGCGTGTTCCCCAGGGTGTTGGGCTTCACCCGGGCGAGGTCCAGGAACTCCGCCACACCCTCATCGGGCGAGCGCACCAGCTCGGCATATACCTCGGCGTCCACGAGGCGCTCCTCAATGGCCTCAAACCCGTGACGGGTGAAAAACCCGGTCTCAAACGTCAGGCAGAACAGTCGGGTGAGGCCGAGCTCTCGCGCCTGCGCTTCCAGGCGGTCGATGATGAGGTGACCCACCCCCGCGCCGCGCAGATCATCGGACACCGCGAGGGTACGGATCTCCCCCAGGTCCTCCCACATGACGTGCAGCGCACCGGCCCCCACCAGGGTTCCGGTGGCATCCTCGGCCACCACAAACTCCTGCACCGCCTCGTAGAACACCACGCGCTCCTTACCGAGCAGGATGCGTCGCTCCACGAGCGGCTGAATCAGGGCCATGATGCCCGGGACATCCCGGGTACGAGCGCGACGGATGGTGATGTCGGAGGCGGTCGAAGCTGTCATCTTCTCAGCGTATCCCTCCCCGCTCAAAACCTGCACACCCGGGTATCCAGACACACAGAACCGGCCCACCCCGTGACGGGATGGGCCGGTTCTGTGTGCCGTGGGCTACTCGCCCGAGGCCAGGAGGTCCGGGGTGGCCGGGCCGGTGCTGATCGCGGGGGCCGCGTTGGTCAGCGAGGCATCGAGGGCGTTTGCCTGGCGCGAGGTGGTGAACACGAACTTGTTGTCCGCGACGTCCACGTGGATGTGGTCGCCCGCACCCAGCTCACCGTGCAGGATGCGCTCGGAGAGCTGGTCCTCGATGTGCTGCTGCATCGCGCGACGCAGCGGCCGGGCACCGAGGCTCGGGTCGAAGCCGATGTCGATCAGCTTCTCCTTTGCGGCCTGGGTCAGCTCGATGGTCATATCGCGGTCCATCAGGCGGTCGCGCAGGCGGCCGATGAAGAGGTCCACGATCTGGAGCAGTTCGGGCTTGTTCAGCTGCGGGAACACGATCACGTCATCAACACGGTTCAGGAACTCGGGCTTGAAGTGGTTCTTCAGCTCCTCACTCACCTTGCCCTTCATGATGTCGTAGGTCGCGGCGGAGTCGCCCGAGGCCTGGAAACCAACCGGACCACCGGCGATGCCCTTCGAACCGAGGTTCGTGGTCATGATGATGACGGTGTTCTTGAAGTCGATCTCGCGACCCTGACCATCGGTCAACCGGCCCTCTTCCAGAATCTGGAGCAGGGAGTTGAAGATATCCGGGTGAGCCTTCTCGATCTCGTCGAACAGCACGACGCTGAACGGCTTACGACGCACCTTCTCGGTCAGCTGGCCGCCCTCTTCGAATCCAACAAATCCGGGGGGAGCACCGAACAGACGCGAGACGGTGTGCTTTTCACCGTACTCGGACATGTCGAGCGAGATCATGGCGTTCTCGTCGTCAAACAGGAACTCGGCGAGGGCCTTGGCCAGCTCGGTCTTACCGACACCGGTGGGGCCGGCGAAGATGAACGAACCGGAGGGACGCTTGGGGTCCTTCAGCCCGGCGCGGGTACGACGGATCGTCCGCGAGAGCGCACTGATCGCCTCGTTCTGGCCAATCACCCGCTCGTGCAGGGCCTTCTCCATGAAGATCAGACGTGCCGACTCCTCCTCCGTGAGCTTGAACACCGGGATACCGGTGGCCTGAGCGAGCACCTCGGCGATCAGACCCTCGTCGACCGTAGCCTCGGTGGTCACCTCGCCCGAACGCCACTTCTTCTCGAGGCGCAGACGCTCGCCGAGGAGGTTCTTCTCCTCGTCGCGCAGCGATGCGGCCTTCTCGAAGTCCTGGCCCTCGATGGCGTCTTCCTTGCGGGTACGCACGTCGTTGATCTTCTCGTCGAACTCGAGCAGCTCGGGCGGGCTCGACAGCAGCGAGAGGCGCAGGCGTGCGCCGGCCTCGTCGAGCAGATCGATGGCCTTGTCCGGCAGGAAGCGGTCGGAGATGTAGCGGTCAGCCAGGTTGGCGGCCGCGACGATGGCACCGTCGGTGATGGACACCTTGTGGTGGGCCTCGTAGCGGTCGCGCAGACCCTTCAGGATGTTGATGGTGTGGGCCAGCGAGGGCTCACCCACCTGAATCTGCTGGAAGCGGCGCTCGAGGGCGGCGTCCTTCTCGAAGTGCTTGCGGTACTCGTCCAGGGTGGTGGCACCGATGGTCTGCAGCTCACCACGCGCGAGCAGCGGCTTCAGGATGTTCGCGGCGTCAATCGCACCCTCGGCGGCACCGGCACCCACCAGGGTGTGGATCTCATCGATGAAGATGATGATGTCGCCGCGGTTGCGGATCTCCTTGGTGACCTTCTTCAGGCGCTCCTCGAAGTCACCGCGGTAGCGGCTAC
>NZ_RCUX01000001.1 GCF_003667565.1 Mycetocola tolaasinivorans | reverse complement strand
GCGACTCGGACTGAGTCTGCTCCAGCAGGGCGCGACGCGAAAGCACAACGTTGTTGCGGTTCTTGTCGAGCTCGAGGATCTTGGCCTCGATCTCCTGGCCCAGGTACGGGGTCAGGTCGCGGACGCGGCGCAGCTCGATCAGCGATGCGGGCAGGAAGCCGCGCAGGCCGATGTCTACGATCAGACCACCCTTGACAACCTCGATGACCGAACCGGTCACGACGCCATCGGTGTCCTTGATCTTCTCCACGTCGCCCCATGCGCGCTCGTACTGTGCGCGCTTCTTCGACAGGATCAGACGACCTTCCTTGTCCTCCTTCTGGAGAACGAGGGCCTCGACCGAGTCGCCGACGTTGACGACCTCGCTCGGGTCTACGTCGTGCTTGATGGAAAGTTCACGCGAGGGGATTACACCCTCGGTCTTGTAACCGACGTCGAGGAGGACCTCGTCGCGGTCGATCTTCACAACGGTACCCTCGATGAGGTCACCATCGTTGAAGAACTTCAGAGTCTTCTCGACCGCGGCCAGGAAGTCCTCGGCAGTGCCGATGTCGTTGATCGCGACCTGCTTGAGGTTCTTGGCGGTCGTTTCGCTTGTCATTTAGTGGTTGCTCCAGAATGGACAGGGTTTCGGGCCGTGGTGGCCGGATCGCCTGGTTGGCGACACGGTGTGATCATCACGGCAGAACGGATAGATTTGTCACGGGCGTGACGCTCTATCCTATCCCGGCGACTCGCCCGACTTCAAGCCGACATCACGCGGTATGTCGCGATCTGTCGGAGCGCCGAGGGAAGTGTCGGATATCCGAAGGCGAATCCCGCGTTTTCGAGGGCTTCCGGATACACCCATCGGCTCTTGAGGACCATCTCCGGCTCGGTGCGCAGCACCGCCATCGCGGGCTCCAGCATCCAGCGGAACGCGGGTAGTCCGATGGGCACGCCCACACTCGCGCGGAGTTCGCGCATGAACTCGGCATTGGTGACGGCACCGGGGGCGGAGAGGTTGATCGCCCCGGCAAGGCTCGGTCGAGCACGGATGAACTCGATCGCGGACACCACGTCGTCAATGTGGATCCAGCTCATCTTCTGGCCGCCGCCTCCCCCACCAAACCCGTGGTGGACCCCGGTCTCGCGACGGGTGCGGGTCGCCGGCCAGTGGCCATCAATCTGCGGGCCACCGAGCCCGAATCGGGCGAGGCGGGTGAGCGGAACCAGCGCACCGCGGTCGCCCAGGACGATCGCCATGCGCAGTGCGACTCGGCGCACACCCGGCAGCTCGCCGGCGAAGAACTCATCCTCCCAGGCCGTCGCGATAGACACGGAGAAGCCGCGGCCAATTTCGCCCGCGGACTCGGTCATCGGGCGATCGCGGGCATCGCGGTAGATCGTCGCGGTGGACGCGTTCATCCAAACCGGCGGCGGATTCACCAGGCCCGCCATGATCTCGCGCAGCTCGCGGGTGGTTTCCACCCGCGAGCGCAGGATCTCGGCGCGGTTCGCCTCGTGATAGCGGCAGTTCACACTCTTGCCCGCCATATTGATGAGGAGATCCGCGCCCTCCAGGAGTGCCGCGATTCCCGCGCGGTCACCCCAGCGGGCATCGGGTCCCGAGCGGCCGATTCGGCTCACTCGGGCCCCGAGCCCGCGGTAGTAGGTTTCGAGGTGCTCGCCGATAAAGCCCGAGGCCCCCGCAAGGACAACGTGCCCGAGGGGCGACACCTCGCCGCCCACTATTCGGCCGCGCGCAGGGCGTCGCGGAGGGTGTCGAGACCAACGCCACCGAGGCCGAGGGCCTCGCGGTGGAAGTCTCGAATGTCGAACGACTCCCCCGCCTGGGCACGGTAGTCATCGCGCAACTGCTCCCAGATGCGCTGGCCCACCTTATAGGAGGGGGCCTGTCCCGGCCAGCCGAGGTAGCGGTTGACCTCGAAGCGCACGAAACCGTCGTTCATGTTGACGTGCTGGGCGAGGAACTCGAACGCGTACTCGGCGGTCCAGACACCCTGGCCGTCGGGACGCTGCTTTCCGAGGTGCACGCCGATGTCGAGCACGACGCGTGCGGCGCGCATGCGCTGTCCGTCGAGCATGCCGAGGCGATCGGCGGGGGTGCTCAGGTAGCCGAGGTCATCCATCAGGCGCTCAGCGTAGAGAGCCCAGCCCTCGGCGTGGCCGGAGGTGCCGGCCAGCAGGCGACGCCAGGCGTTCAGCTGGTCGCGGTTGTACACGGCCTGACCGATCTGCAGGTGGTGCCCGGGCACACCCTCGTGGTAGACCGTGGTGAGCTCGCGCCAGGTGTCAAACTCGGTGACGCCCTGGGGAACCGACCACCACATGCGGCCGGGACGCGAGAAGTCGTCGGTGGGGCCGGTGTAGTAGATGCCACCCTCCTGGGTGGGGGCGATCATGCACTCAAGGGTGCGGATCTCCTCCGGGATGTCGAACTGGGTGGCGCCGAGCTCGGCAACCGCGCGGTCGCTGGTCTCCTGCATCCACTTCTGCAGGGCGTCCACGCCGTGCAGTTTCATGCTCGGGTCCTGCTCGAGGTGGGCGATGGCCTCCTGCACGGTGGCACCGGGCAGAATTTCCTGGGCGATGGTCTCCTGCTCGGCAACCATGCGCGCGAGCTCCTGAATGCCCCACTCATAGGTCTCATCGAGGTCGATCTCGGCACCGAGGAAGCGACGCGAGAACAGCGCGTAGGCCTCGCGGCCCACGCCGTCCACCTCGGTGGCGACGGGCGCGAGCTCGTCGCGCAGGAACGTGGCGAGGTCACGGTAGGCGGCGGCCGCGGCCTCGGCACCTGCCTCCAGCTCGGCACGCACACCCGCTCCGGCCTCGCCAGCCGCAGAAATGTAGGACGGGAAGAAGCCGTCGGTTGCGCCGTTGCGGTCGGACTGCTCGGCAACCTCGATCACCTGGCGCTTGGCCGGGGTGATTCCCTTCTCGATACCGAGACGCAGGGTTTCGGTATAGCCGGCGAGGGCCGCGGGCACGCGCGCCAGGCGGCGGGCGATGATGGCCCAGTCCTCGGCGGTTTCGGTGGGCACCAGGTCGAAGGCGTCGCGGATCTCCTGCGGCGGCGAGGCGATGACGTTGAGGTCGCGCAGCGGCAGGTCGGCATCGTGAATCTCGATGTCGAGCTGCAGGGAACCGCGGAGGTCGGCCAGGGTGACGTGGTCAACCGCGTCGACGGGCTCGGCCGCGTCCAGCTGCGCGATCACGGCGGCGGCGGCGGCACGGTAGGCGGCGAGGCCCGCGGGCGAATAGTCACCCACAAACTCATTGGCCTCGGTGCGGCCAATATAGGTTCCGGTCATCGGGCTGAGCGACACCAGGGTGTCGACCCACGCCTCGGCAATCTGATCAATCGGGGTCTGGGGACGGGAAACGTTCTCACTCATGCCCCCAGCGTATCCCGCTGCCCGCCCCCGGCAACAGAACCGCGCGGGGCCGACGCCCGGGTGCGGCTAGCGCTGAGAGCGTAATGGACGCACACGCAGCGCCGGAAACACACTGGCGCCCGCGAACCCGTCGTGTTGACGGTCCCGCGGGCGCGAGCGAGGACGACGAAATCGAGGCGCCGTAGCCGCGACGCTAGTGCGCGGCGACGTCCCAGTTCTGTCCGTGACCGACCTGTACCTCGAGCGGCACGCTGAGGTCGGCGGCGGTGGCCATGCGCTCGCGCACGATGGTTTCCAGCACCTCGGACTCGCCGGTGGCGACCTCGAAGATCAGTTCGTCATGCACCTGGAGGAGCATGCGGCTCTGGAGGTCCTGCGCGCGCATGTCCGCGTCGATGTTGATCATCGCGATCTTCATGATGTCCGCGGCGCTGCCCTGAATCGGGGCGTTCAGTGCGGCGCGGGCCGCGTTGTCGCGCAGCACGCGGTTGGCGCTCGCGAGATCCGGGAAGAGGCGCCGGCGACCAAAAATGGTGGTGGTGTAGCCGTCGATCTTGGCCTGTTCCACGACGTCGCGCAGGTAGTCGCGTACCGCACCGAAGCGGGCGAAGTAGTCTCCCATGAGCTGCTTGGCCTCGGCGGTGTCGATGCGCAGCTGCTTGGACAGACCAAACGCGCTCAGTCCGTACGCCAGACCGTAGGACATGGCCTTGACCTTGGTACGCATGAGCGGGGTGACATCCGCGGGCTCCACGCCGAAGATGCGGGCACCCACGAAGCGGTGCAGGTCTTCCCCGCTGCGGAACGCCTCGATCAGGCCGGCGTCCCCGGAGAGGTGCGCCATGATCCGCATTTCAATCTGCGAGTAGTCGGCCGTGAGCAGGGTCTCGAAGCCCTCACCCACGGTGAAGGCCGAGCGGATCTGGTGCCCCACCTCGGAGCGCACCGGAATGTTCTGCAGGTTGGGGTCTGCCGAGGAGAGTCGGCCGGTGCTGGTGCCGGTCTGGATATACGAGGTGTGGATGCGGCCGGTGTCATCGATCGCCTTGTCGAGCGTCTCGACGATCTGGCGCAGCTTGGTGGCGTCCCGGTGCTCGAGCAGCAGCCCGAGGAACGGGTGCGGTGCCTTCGCCTGGAGGTCGGCCAGGGAGTCGGCATCGGTGGAGTAGCCGGTCTTGTTGGCGCGGGTCTTCGGCATGTTGAGCTGGTCGAAGAGCACCTCCTGCAGCTGCTTGGGTGAACCGAGGTTGACCTCGCGACCGATCTCCGCGTAGGCGCGGGCCGCGAGATCCGCGGCGGTCACACCGAGGGTTTCGGAGAGCCCGGCCAGGAGCTCGTGATCAACCGCAACACCGAATTCTTCCATGCGGGCGAGGATCGGGGTCGAGGGGATCTCAATATCGTGCAGCACGCGCGCCGAACCCTCATCGAGTGCGAGGATCTGCGCGGCGGCAACGCGCGCCACATACCAGGCCTTGAGCGCCGGGTTGTCGGCGTTGTCTTCGGGAACGAGCTGGTTGGGGTCATCCACCGGCATGTGCTCGTCGAGGTAGCGGGTGACGAGATCGCCGAGGGTTTTGTCCGGGCTGGCCGGACGCAGCAGCCAGCCGGCCACCAGGGTGTCGGTGCGCAGGCCCTCGAACGCGAGCCCCGCGTGCGTGAATGCCTTAATAACGGGCTTCGCATCGTTCAGGATCTTCGGGGTGGGGCCCGCAAGCCACGCCTCAAACGGCGCGTAGTCGGCGCTGCCGGCGTGCCAGGCGAGCACCGTGGACTCACCCTCGGTGGCGATACCGATCGCGGCCGGCAGGCCATCGACGATGTCCACGTGCAGCGCGAGACCACCGGGGTGGGATGCGGAGTTGCGGGTCAGCCAGGCGCCGAGCTCCTCATCGAGGAGTTCCTGCACGGCCGGGGCCACCGCCGCGGGGGCCGCGGGCTCAGCCGGGGCATCGGCGGTGACTCCCTCGAGCTTGAAGACGCGGTCGAGTAGGGTGCGGAACTCCAGGCGGGCGAACATGTCGCGCACGGCATCGGCGTCGATCGGCTTGCGCTCAAGATCCTGCACGGTGACCGGAAGCTCCACATCGCGCACCAGGTGGTTGAGGCGACGGTTACGAACGGCGTTTTCCTTATGCTCACGGAAGCTCTCGCCGACCTTGCCGGTGATGTTGTCCGCATTGTCCAGAATGCCCTGCAGGCTGCCGTAGAGTCCGAGCCACTTCACCGCGGTCTTTTCACCAACCTTGGGCACACCGATCAGGTTGTCGGAGGTCTCGCCCACGAGTGCGGCCACGTCCGGGTACTGCTCGGGGCGGATACCGTAGCGCTCGTGCACCTTGGCCGGGTCATACCGGGTGAGGTCGGAGACGCCCTGGCGCGAGGGGTACAGCAGGGTCACGTTATCGTTGACCAGCTGGATGGCATCGCGGTCACCGGAGACAACGAGCACGCGATAGCCGGCCTCGGTGCCGCGCACCGAGAGGGTCGCGAGGATGTCGTCGGCCTCGTAGTCTTCCTTGGTGATGGTGGTGATGTTCATCGCGGCCAGGGTTTCCTGCAGCAGCGGGATCTGCCCGATGAACTCGCTCGGGGTCTCGCCACGGGTGCCCTTGTACTCGGGGTACTCCCGGGTGCGGAACGAGAATCGCGAGATGTCAAACGCCACGGCAACGTGGGTGGGCTGCTCGTTCTTCAGGAGGTTGAGCAGCATCGAGATGAAGCCGTGAATGGCGTTCGTGTGCTGCCCGTCACGGGTCTTAAAGCTGTCTACCGGGAGCGCGTAAAAGGCCCGGAAGGCCAGCGAGTGGCCGTCGATGATCAGGAGGGTAGGCTTCTTGTTTTCCGACACGGCCCCAGCCTACAAGGCACCACCGTCACGGGGACACTGGCGCGCGGATTTTTGCCGACGCGGGCCACACCGGCCACAAGACGTGCGCACCACCCGACCGTATGGGAGTATCGGGTGCACACACTGTCCCCGAACGAAAAGAGCACCGGTGTCAAACTGGAACGTCGACGACTACACCCCCACCGAACTCGCTCAGCGCGCACGCACCAAGCGTCGACGAGCCTGGATCGCCGGCATCGTCGCCTTCGCCCTCGTCGCGAGCAGCCTCCTCGGCACACTGGCCGCCCTCGGTCTGCTCTCCTAGACTGAACATCCATCCCCGTTTGTGAAAGGCGCGACATGACCGAAACTGCCCCCACCGACGATCCCGGCCTCCGCTACCTCATCGAGCGCGGCACCGGTGCGCTGGCCGAAAAGATGGGCATCGAGTTCACCGAGTTCTCGGTCGAGCGCTCCGTGGCGACCATGCCGGTAGAGGGCAACACCCAGCCCGTGGGACTGCTGCACGGCGGCGCCTACGTTGTGCTGGGCGAGTCGCTCGGATCGATGGCCGCCAACCTCTATGCGGGTGCCGACCGCGTGGCCGTGGGTGTGGACATCAACGCCACCCACACCGGCTCGGCCACCCGGGGCATCGTGACCGGCATCTGCACGCCGATCCACCTGGGCCGCACCCTCACCGTGCACGAGATCGTGGTCACCGACGAGCGCGGGCGACGCTGCTCGACCATTCGGATCACCAACCTGATCAAGGATGCCCCGACCCGCTAAACAGAAAAACCGCGGGCCCTCTCGGTAGAGAGGGCCCGCGGTTTTTAGACGCGTGTGCTAGCTCTTGGCGCTGAGCTGCTCGATGATGGCCTGGGCCACGTCGTGCATGGTCAGGCGGCGGTCCATCGATGCCTTCTGGATCCAGCGGAACGCCTCGGGCTCGGTGAGGCCCATCTTCTCGTTGAGCAGACCCTTGGCGCGGTCAACCAGCTTGCGGGTTTCGAAGCGCTCGACCATGTCGGCAACCTCGGCCTCGAGGGTGAGGATCTGCTGGTGGCGACTGAGGGCGATCTCGATCGCGGGCAGCAGGTCGTTCGGGGTGAAGGGCTTCACCACGTAGGCCAGCGCGCCGGCCTCGCTCGCACGCTCGACGAGCTCCTTCTGGCTGAAGGCCGTGAGGAGCACCACCGGGGCGATGTTGTTCTTGTGGAGGCGCTCGGCGGCCGAGATGCCATCCAGCTGAGGCATTTTGACGTCCATCACGACGAGGTCGGGACGCAGCTCGGTTGCGAGTGCGACCGCGGTCTCACCGTCACCGGCTTCGCCTACAACCTCGAATCCGTTGTCGCGGAGGATCTCCACGATGTCCATGCGGATGAGGGATTCGTCCTCGGCGACAACGACGCGTCGCGGGGCGGGGGTAGTGGTTGCTTCTTGCTCAGTCACGGTTCAATTGTACGGTACAGTTTCAGATATCGACGTTAGCCGGTGTGGCGGAATGGCAGACGCGGAGCACTCAAAATGCTTTGTTCGAAAGGACGTGTGGGTTCGAGTCCCACCACCGGCACCACACAAACACCCCCGATAGACCGCGGTTTCCGCGAGAAATCGGGGGTGTTTTGCGCTCACGAGGCGTCGGATTACCCCCGGCCCGCTCCTTGACCCCGGCCCTAGCCCCGCGGGCTGGGGCTCATTTTCCTCGGCCCGACGTGCGCCCAGAGCGTACTTCGACACGCCAGGGCGTCACCGGCTCGCCGCCCCGACGTGGTGTTGACCGGTCGATTCGACGCCCCCGCAACGACGGTGGCCCCGCCCCACGCGTCATCAGACGCGTGGGGCGGGGCCAGCTAGTCGGCAGGCTAGACGCGAGCGAGCGCGTTTGCCTTCAGGGTCGCGTACTCGTCGGCGGAGATGGCGCCCGAGTCAAGCAGAGCCTTTGCGGTCGCGATCTCGTCGCTCGGCGTAGCCTTACCGGCTGCCTCGCGGATGTACGCGTCGGCGGCGTTCTGAGCCGAACGCTGAGCCTCGGCGGCACGCTTGCCCATTCCGCTACCGCGTGCGATCAGGTAGATCACCAGCGTCAGGAGCGGAATGAAGACCAGACCGACGATCCACAGCGCCTTCCAGCCACCGGCGAGCTTGTGGTCACGGAAGAGGTCTCCGATCACCGCAAACAGCGCCATGAGGTAGCTCACAAACACCACTACATAGAGCAGAAGAACAATGACGTTCCAAAAGTTTTCCCAGATGCTCGTCCCCATTACAGGCCTTTCAATCGAGTTACCGGGCCATTACATAACAGACCCGATTCGCTCTGAGAGTACTGCACCGGGGTACGCCTGTATACGGCGGCTCGCGGGCAGGATACCCCCGAAACGGGGGCCGCTTCGCGGGGATTAGGAGTCGTGGGACGGAGCGGTATTCGCACCCGGGCTCGTCTCAAAGCCCGACTCGATCAGGTCGGCCAGAGCGTCCACCGCAACTCGGCCGTCGGGATCCGGCGTCGAGATCTCCGCCTCGGCGCCCGGCATAAGCCCCAGCGACATGATCTGCAGCAGGCTCTTCCCATCCCGCCCGTTTACCTGCACGCTCACCGGGAAGCGAGCCGCAAGCTTCGCAAACTCCGCCGCGGGGCGCGCGTGCAGACCCTCGCGATTCACGATCACGACGCGCCGGGAATAGCCGAGCGGAGCCACCTCGGGAGTGCTCGTCTCGGCGGCCAACGCATCGGCGGCGGCGTCCGGGCGGGCCGGGCTGCCATCGCCGGCGGTCAGGGCCGCCGCAACAACCGCCTCGAGTGCGGCATCCAGCTGAGCGGAAACCGCGGCCGCCACCGAACCCTCCACCAGCGGGGCGGGCGATACCCGGACGCGTGAGCGACGCTCGGCATCCAGAAACTCGATCGCCGATTCGGCGGTCAGGATCGCCGACCCAAGATCCGCGAGCACGAGCACGCCGGCACCGGAATCGGCAGCAACGAGTGCATCACTGACCCGGGCAAAGTCGGTACCGATTCCTCCATCGGCATCTCCGCCCGCGGCCAGGATGGTCACGTCGGGTGCCATCTGCAGGGCAAGCTCGCGCACTCCCTCGGCGATCAGGGCGCTGTGCGAGACCACAACGAGTCCGACCCGCATTAGAGGCTGTCCGCTGCGGCGGCGATGAGGAGCGCGCTCGAAGCGGCACCCGGATCACGGTGACCGCGCGAGCGCTCCCCCAGGTAGGCGGCGCGTCCGCGCAGCGCGATCAGGTCATCCGTCGCGACCGCACCCGCGTCGGCGGCACGCACGGCCGCGGCGAGCACGGCCGGGGCATCCTCCCCACGCTCTGCGGCCACGGCCGCGGCATCCGCTGCGGGCAGCCAGGAGTCAAGCATGGTCTTGTCGCCGGGTTCGGCCGAGCCGCGCTGCGCGATACCCGCGGCCCCCGCACGCAGGAGCGCGGCGACATCCGCGGCGTCGAGGGCGTCCTTGTCCGCAATGACCTCGGATGCGCGCAGCAGCGCGGTGCCGTAGAGCGGTCCGGATGCGCCGCCCACCGTCGAGATCAGGGTCAGGGCGGCCTCCCGCAGCACCTCGGCCGGGGTGCCCGGCAGGGTGCCCACGCGCAGCTGCCCGCGCACGGCGCCGAACCCGCGGGAGAGGTTTTCGCCGTGATCACCGTCACCGATCTGACGATCCAGCTCGGAGAGCGCACCGCGTTCGGTTTCGAAAACATCTCCCGCGGCAATCAGCCAGCGGGCCGCCCAGTTTGCGTCAAGGGTCATCGCTACTCCTTCGGTGATCGGCACGTCTGCACGCACCGTGTTCTCAATTTATTCGGGGGAGGCTCGAAAGTGCCGCCAAAATCTCGGCAGGGTGAGCCTCAGGGGGCGCGCAGGGCCGGTGTGTCAACCGGGGCGTCCCACAACGACAGTAACTCCGAATCAAAGCGTCCGAGCGTCAGGGACACACCCTGCATGTCGAGTGCGGTCACATGCGTGCCCACGAGGACCCGGGCCACCCCGTATCCGCGGCCCTCAAGCGAACGAGCGACCGCATCAAAGAAGAGGGCGAGTTCCCCGGGCGGTGTTCCACCCAGCCCGTTGACGAACACCAGGAGGGAATCACCCGCGGGTGGGGCCAGCTCCGCCAAGGTTTCACCAACCAGGAGATCCGCGATGGCATCGGCCCGCTGCCGGGGAAGCCGGTCACGACCGAGCTCGCCGTGGATGCCGATCCCGATCTCCATCTCGTCCTCGCCAAGGTCGAAGCTCGCAACGTCGGCGAGCGGCGAGGTGCCGGCGCGCAGCCCCACACCCATCGAGGCAATACCGTGGCCGAGGCGCGCACCGATCTCGGCGAGGCTCTCGAGATCGTCTCCGCGCTCGGCGGCGGCCCCCAGCACCTTAGCGGCGACGAGCATGCCGGCAATCCCGCGACGGTTATCGGCGCGGATGAGCTCGCCGAGCCCCACGTCATCGGCCACGACCACCGTGTGGGTGGGGATCCCCCGCTCGGCACAGCGTTCGGCCGCGAGTTCAAAGTTGAATCGATCGCCCGAGTAGTTGCCCACCACGAACAGCACCCCCGCCCCCGCGTGGGTAGCGGTCACGACCTCGAGGATCGCCTCCGGGGTGGGTGCGCTAAAGATCTCACCGGGTACGGCACCCGCGAGCAGGCCGGCACCCACATAACCGAGGTGCATCGGCTCGTGACCGCTGCCACCTCCCCCGATGACGGCCACCGTGCCGGGAAGAAGCGGCTCGACCCGCGCGACGCCGTAGCCCGTGCCCACCCGACGCAGTCGTCCCGCGTGGGCGCGCACGTACCCCGCGACGGTCTGCTCGGTGACCGCTCGCGGATCGTTCATCAGCTTCTTCACCGATATCTCCCGTTAGCTCAATTCAGTGCCGCACCCACGGCGGCACGGCACCCCAGGGTGACCGCGCCTAGTTGGCGTGCGAGGATCGACGCTTCGTTGCGGCGACCCACTCATCCAGCTTAGCCAGGGCGGCACCGGAATCAACAGCCTCCGCCGCCACGATGAGTGCGGCGCGGAAGCGATCCAGGATGGGCTCCTCCATGCGGGTGTGGTCCTCGGCGAGGCGGTACGAGACGATTCCCGCGGCGGCGTTCAGCAGCACGATGTCACGAATCGGTCCGAGCGCACCGGCGAAGGTCTCCCGCACGATTTCGGCGTTGCGGGCGGGGTCGCCGCCCACCAGGTCGGAAATGCTGGCGCGCTCGATGCCGAGATCACGCGGGTCAAGGTCGTGCTCGGTGAGGCGGCCACGGCTGATCTCCCAGATCCGGGAGTGCCCGGTGGTGGTCAACTCATCCAGGCCATCATCACCGCGGAACACGAGCGCGGTGGCACCGCGGGTGCGGAAGACACCGGTGATCAGCGGCACGCGATCGGCCTGGGCAACGCCCACCGCCGAGGCCTCGGGACGGGCCGGGTTTGTCAGCGGCCCCAGGAAGTTAAACACGGTGGGGATGCCGAGCTGCGAACGCACCGGGCCGGCGTGGGCAAACCCCGGGTGGAACGCCGAGGCGTAAGCGAAGGTCACACCGGTCTCGCGGGCGACCTCCGCGACCGCGCTCGGCGGGAGCGAGAGGTCGATGCCGAGGGCCGCGAGCACGTCACTCGACCCGGACGCGGAGGAAGCGGCGCGGTTACCGTGCTTGATGACGGGGATTCCCCCGGAGGCGGACACAATCGAGGCCATCGTTGAGACGTTGACGGTACCGAAGCGGTCTCCCCCGGTGCCCACGATGTCGAGCGCCATGGAGTCGAGCGGGAGCGGAACGGCGTGCTCCAAAATGGCGTCTCGGAAGCCGACAACCTCGTTTACCGTCTCACCCTTGGCGCGCAGCGCAACCAGGAATGCACCGATCTGTGCCGGAGTCGCCGCTCCGCTCATAATCTGCTGCATCGCCCAGGTCGCCTCGGCGACGCTGAGGTCTTCGTGCGCGAGGAGAGAGGTCAGGAGCGAGGGCCAGGTGAAGGTATCCAACATAGGTCAAGCATATTGGTGATCCGCGACTCTCCGACCGGCAAAAACCTTTATGCCGACGTTTTCCCGACACCTCGACCGGAAAGCCGCGTAATCACGCAGATTCAGAGTCAATTCACGGCAAAAACTTAGGTAAACCTAACTCTTGATTACGGTCGTGAGCATAGTGAAATGGCCATTGCGCGCCCGGAAATCGGCCATAATGGAGGAGTGACGAGCACTTCTTTGAACTATGCGGCGAAAGCCCCGAAGATCAACAGACCCAATAACGTAGCCGTGGGCACCATCGTGTGGCTGGGCTCCGAGGTTATGTTTTTCGCGGGTCTGTTCGCGATCTACTTCACCCTGCGTTCCGTAGCGCCCGATGTTTGGGCCGAGGGAACGTCCGTACTGAACGTACCGTTCGCAAGCATTAACACGGCAATCCTGGTGGCGTCTTCGTTCACCTGTCAGGCCGGCGTTTTTGCTGCTGAGCGGCTCCAGCCGCGGGCAACCGGACCGAAGCCGACTCAGTGGGGAATGGTTGAGTGGTTCTTCCTCACCTACGCACTCGGCGCGATCTTTGTTGCCGGTCAGATCTGGGAGTACGCCACCCTGGTCAGCGAGGGAATCGCGCTGAACTCCGATGCCTACGGCTCCGCGTTCTACATGACTACGGGCTTCCACGGCATCCACGTTATCGGCGGACTGATCGCATTCCTGATGATCATTGGTCGCGGCTACGCCGTGAAGAACTTTGGTCACAGGGAAGCCTCCAGCGCCATCGTCGTGTCCTACTACTGGCACTTCGTTGACGTTGTCTGGCTTGCACTGTTCTTCGTCGTGTACGTCCTGAGATAAAACCGAGAGCCAGATAAAAGCCATGTCACGCAAAACTTCCAGTCCCGCTGCCGGCAAGAGCCGCCGCACCGGTCGCCGCTCCCCGGCGGCCGCCGCGGCGCTCATTGCTGTCGGCCTGCTGTTCACCGGCGGCGCCTACGCCGCGGTGAGCGCAACCACCGCTAACGCCCAGCCCGCGCCCGCCGCGGTGAGCCAGTCCAATGTCGAAGAGGGCAAGAAGCTCTTCCAGGCAAACTGCGCCACCTGCCACGGTCTGAACGCGCAGGGTTCGCCGGATGGCCCCAGCCTCATTGGTGTGGGTGCCGCCTCGGT
Organism: Mycetocola tolaasinivorans; assembly: GCF_003667565.1. Lineage (GTDB taxonomy): Bacteria > Actinomycetota > Actinomycetes > Actinomycetales > Microbacteriaceae > Mycetocola > Mycetocola tolaasinivorans. Next base: position 402,227 of record NZ_RCUX01000001.1, on the reverse strand, counting down.
TGACTTCCAGGTGGGTACCGGCCGCATGCCGATGCAGGGCCACGGCCCGCAGGCACAGAAGAAGCCGGTCCAGTTCACCCAGGACCAGATCAACCAGCTCGCGGTCTACGTTGGTTCGACCGGCCCCGGCCCGTCGATCCCCGACGCCAAGTACCTCGACGCCGACGGCGATGCCGCTAACGGAGCCGAACTCTTCCGCATCAACTGCGCAATGTGCCACAACGTGGCCGGTGCCGGTGGTGCACTGACCGAGGGTAAGTTCGCCCCCAGCCTGGTCGGCGTTACCCCGGCCCACATCTACGAGGCCATGATCACCGGCCCGCAGAACATGCCCGTGTTCAACGACATGAACATCTCCCCCGAGGGCAAGCGCGACATCATCACCGCTCTGAAGTACCAGGAGAAGGTCGGTAACCCCGGTGGTATCGGTCTGGGTTCGCTCGGCCCGGTGGCCGAGGGTCTCTTCATCTGGATTTTTGGCCTCGGCGCCGTTGTGGCGCTTACGGTCTGGATCACGGCCAAGTCCAACTAGGGACGGTCCGCGATCATGACACTGCAATCACGTAAGGAGCACAATGGCACAGGATGCTAACAGCGGCAAGGATCTCGCCGCTGCGAACTCCTCTTCCCACGACCTGGTGCCGGAAGATTCCGGCACCGGCGTGGTCAGCCCCGACGCCGTTAAGAACCCGGGGCACCCGGAACACCGCAAGCGCGTCACCGACCTGGACCCGAAGAAGGAGAAGCAGGCCGAGCGCACCGTGTTCGTTCTCTTCTTCCTGTCCGCCGTGGGAAGCCTGTGGGCGGTTGCCGCCTACATGATGTTCCCGATCGACGGCCAGATGGAACTGGTTCGCTCGAACAACCTCTTCATCGGTCTCGGTGCCACCCTGGCACTGATGGCACTGGGTATCGGTGCCGTTCACTGGGGTAAGGCCATCATGGCCGACCACGAGTCGGTGGACGAGCGTCACCCGGTTCGCGGAACCGACGAGACCCGCGCCCGCGCCATCGAGATCTTCGAGGAGGCGAACGAGGAGTCCGGTTTCGGCCGTCGCGCCCTCATCCGCAACTCGCTGATCGGTGCACTGGTTGTGTTCCCGCTGCCCGCCGTAGCCCTGTTCCGCGGTCTCGCGCCGTACGACGAGGACCCGGTCGAGCTGCTTCAGCACACCATGTGGAAGAAGGGCACCCGCCTGGCGCGTGACCCCTCCGGCGTTCCGATCAAGGCTTCGGATGTCACCCTGGGTTCGGCGTTCCACGTCATTCCCGAGGACCTCAACACCGCTAAGGACGTCCTGAACGAAAAGGCCAAGGCCATCGTTCTGCTCATGCGTCTGAAGCCGGAGGACCTGAACGAGCTCCCCGAGCGCAAGAACTGGTCCTACAACGGCATCGTGGCCTACTCCAAGGTCTGCACCCACGTCGGTTGCCCCGTGGCCCTGTACGAGCAGCAGACGCACCACCTGCTGTGCCCGTGCCACCAGTCGCAGTTCGACGTGGCAAACCACGCGACCGTGATCTTTGGTCCGGCCGCCCGTCCCCTCCCCCAGCTCCCGATCGAGGTCGACGACGAGGGCTACCTCGTTGCTCAGAGTGACTTCACCGAGCCTGTGGGACCGAGCTTCTGGGAGCGTCATTGAGTACCGCACCGGCCGCAGTAGCGGCCCCCGCTAAGTCCTCCGGTGGCTTCACCGGGAAGGCTGCCAACTACCTCGACGAGCGCACGAGCATTTCGGGCGCGGTCAAGGAGTTTGGTCGCAAGATCTTCCCGGACCACTGGTCCTTCCTCCTCGGTGAGGTGGCACTCTACAGCTTCGTCGTGATCCTGCTGTCGGGTACCTTCCTGACCTTCTTCTTCGACGCGGCAATGACCCACACCACCTATGAGGGCTCCTATGCCCCCATGAACGGTGTGCACATGTCGGCCGCCATGGCCTCCACCCTGGATATCTCGTTTGATATCCGCGGTGGTCTGCTCATGCGTCAGGTTCACCACTGGGCAGCCCTGCTGTTCGTGGCCTCGATCGGTCTGCACATGCTCCGCGTGTTCTTCACCGGCGCGTTCCGCAAGCCGCGTGAGATCAACTGGGTCATCGGTTTTGTCCTCTTCATCCTCGCGATGGCCGAGGGCTTTACCGGCTACTCGCTCCCCGATGACCTGCTCTCCGGTAACGGTCTGCGCATCATCGACGGCATGATCAAGTCCTTCCCGCTGGTCGGTACCTGGATCTCCTTCCTCCTCTTTGGTGGAGAGTTCCCGGGTGAAGACATTGTGGGCCGTCTGTACTCGCTGCACATCATGATCCTGCCCGCCATGGTCATCCTGTTCATCGCCCTCCACCTCGTGTTCCTGATTGTGCACAAGCACACTCAGTACCCTGGCCCGGGCCGCACCGAGCAGAACGTTGTCGGCTTCCCGATCCTCCCCGTTTACGCAGCGAAGGCCGGTGGATTCTTCTTCATCGTCTTCGGTGTGATCATGGCTACCGCGACGTTCTTCCAGATCAACCCGATCTGGAACTACGGACCGTATGACCCCTCGCCCGTGTCCGCGGGTACCCAGCCTGACTGGTACATCGGTTTCGCCGACGGTATGCTCCGTCTGGCCCCGCCGCACCTCGAGTTTGTCTGGCTGGATCGCACCTGGAGCTTCGGTATCCTGCTCCCGGTCATCATCCTGGGTCTGTTCATCGTCACCGTTCTGATCTACCCCTTCATTGAGGCGTGGGTCACCGGAGACAAGCGTGAGCACCACCTGCTGGACCGTCCGCGTAACGCCCCGACCCGTACCGCTATCGGTGCAGCCGGTGTGACCTTCTACGCCGTGATGTGGGCAGCAGCAAGCTCGGACCTCATCGCCACCCACTTCCGGGTGACCATGGAGGGTGTGATTCACACCCTGCAGGCCCTCCTCTTCCTCGGCCCGGTTATCGCGTACTTCGTCACGAAGCGCATCTGCCTCGGCCTGCAGAAGAAGGACCGCGAGATCGCGCTGCACGGATACGAGACCGGACGTATTGTCCGCCTCCCCGGTGGCGAGTACATCGAGGTTCACGAGCAGGTTTCGGACTACGAGCGTTGGGAACTGGTCAGCTACAAGGACCAGGCACCGATCATGCTCCGCCCGAACGCCCAGGGTAAGATCACCGGATCGATGCGCCTGCGCGCCGCGATGTCCCGCTGGTTCTTCGAGGACCGGATCGCTCCGGTCACGCAGACCGAGCTGGACAAGTCGCACGGAGACGACCACCACTAGGTCTCTCCCGCCGTCACACACGAGTGCCGGATCCTCTATTGAGGATCCGGCACTCGTCGTTTAACCGGGGGTGTGCGCTACCGTTCGGAACTGAGGTATTCACCGCGTCCGAGCGCGATGCGCGCGGTAAGCAGCGCGAGGAGAGCCCAGCCCAGCATGAGTGCCACTCCCCCAGCGTTCGGGGTGCGCATGGCCTCCACGAGGTAGCTGAGCGGGTTAGCGGCGGCGATCGACCCCCACCCCAGCGCAGGAAGCGCCTGGACGGCGATCTGCGGGCCAAACAGCAGCGCAGCGAGCCCCGAGTACCAAAATGGCCTGTGCGGCGTACAGGAGCACGCCAAACACCACCGTGCTGCCTAGGAAGGCCCTCACGCTGGTTCCCTGGAGCATGGCCAGCGCGAGCACGCCCCACTTTCGATCATTCGCGACGTCGGACATTGCCATGGTCCCCGCCCGAAACGTGAGTATCGCGAGTACCCCGACGAGCAGGAACAGCGGATAGTTCAGCCCGCTACGGGACAGCACGGCACCGGGCTCCCGCTGAGAAACCCGAGGTACACCAGGGGCTCGATGAAGCGCCCAATATGGTTGGCGCGCCAGTTCCACTGCGAGGCCAGGTGAATCCCCACGAGCACCCAGAGCCGCCTCATGCGGAGGCCCCGGCGAGGGTCTGGTATATCTCCCAGAGATCCGCGGCGCCGGGCAACCGGGCACGAAACACGTCGATGGGTTCATCGCACAGCACCCCTCCCCCACCGAGGGCGAGCACCCGGGTGCAGTGATCGGCAAACCTCGCTGTTTCGTGGGTGCTAATGAGCGAGGCACCGCCGGCGGCCGCGTGGCGGGCGAGCTCGGTGAAAACCACACCGATCCCCTCCGGATCAAGCTCCGTGGTGGGCTCGTCTAGCAGCATCAGCCGCGGGGATCCCACCATGGCACCCGCAATCTGCGTGCGGCGAAGCTGGCCTCCCGACTGGGTCTCGGCGGTGCGGTCGAGAAACACGGTCAGGCCGAGAATGGATGCCACGCGCTGGATCTCGGCTTCACGCTCCGCTCTGTGAGCTGGCGCACGCAGCCGGTAACCCAGGAGCACGTTCCGCCGAACCGTGTGCAACCAGTCGATAATCTCCCGCTGCGGGCACCAGGTCAGCTTGCCCGAGCCCACGGGAGTCGCAACGCGGCCCGAGGAGGGGTGGCCGAGACCGGCCAGGAGATCAAACAGCGTGGACTTACCCGCACCATTGTGCCCGATGACCGCGATCACCTCGCCCGGAAACGCACGGAACGTCAGTGGGGCGAGTGCGGGTCTCGGCTGGGAACCGGCTCCGGGCCCGGAAGTCGAGGACAACCCGGACCAATCACGACACACAAAAACGGGCACCGCGAACGGTGCCCGGAAACGACAAAGCGGGCCCGTCTCCCCGAGGGGAAACGGACCCGCCTGTTACAGCTGAACCTTAGTGTGCGAAACGACCGCGGTAGTACTCGTAGACCCAGCCCACGAGCGACACCACGACGAGCGGAACACCGAACCACGAGAGCCAGAAGTTGCCCTCCTGGCCGACGGCCAGACCGATGATGACCACCGAGGCGCCACCAACCAGTGCGAAGGGCCACCAGCTCCACGGGGAGAAGTGTCCAAGCTCGGGGTCAGCGTCGTCGATGTTCGCGGCGACGTTGTCCTCGGGGAGTTCCCCACCCTGCTTGCGGTACACCAGACGCAGGTAGAACGCGATGAAACCGGAGAGGATCGCCGACAGCACGAGTGCCACGGTACCCACCCACTCGACGCGGCCGTGAGCCTCGTCGACGATGTTCCAGAACGTGTAGACACCCGAGAGAACGAGGCAGAAGACGGCCAGGATCCAGAGGATCGAGATGTTTGACTTCATGGGTTACTTCGCCTCTCCTGCTCCGACGGCCTCGACAACCGGCACGACGGCCGGAGTGTCCTGACCGGTGTATTCGGCAGCCTCGGGGTGGTTCAGGTCGAATGCGGGACGCTCGGAGCGAATACGCGGGATCGACGTGAAGTTGTGACGCGGCGGCGGGCACGAGGTGGCCCACTCCAGCGATCCACCGTAACCCCAGGGGTCGTTCACGGTGACCTTCGGAGCCTTGCGCGCGGTGATGTACACGTTCAGGAAGAACGGAATCAGCGACAGCGCGAGGATGAAGGAGCCGATTGTGGAGAGCTGGTTCATCCAGGTGATGTTGTCGGCCGGCGAGTAGGTGTAGTACCGACGCGCGAAACCGAGAACACCGATCCAGTGCTGGATGAGGAAGGTGGTGTGGAAGCCGATGAACAGCAGCCAGAAGTGCCAGTAACCGAGCTTCTCGTTGAGCATCTTGCCGGTCCACTTCGGCCACCAGAAGTAGAATCCGGCGAACATAGCGAACACGACGGTACCGAAGACCACGTAGTGGAAGTGAGCAACCACGAAGTAGGTGTCCGACACGTGGAAGTCAAGCGGCGGCGATGCCAGGATCACACCGGTCAGACCACCGAACACGAAGGTGATGAGGAAGCCGAGCGACCAGATCATCGGGTTCTCGAAGGTGACCGAACCGCGCCACATGGTACCCACCCAGTTGAAGATCTTCACACCGGTCGGCACGGCGATGAGCATCGTCATCAGCGCGAAGAACGGAAGGAGGACCGAACCGGTCACGTACATGTGGTGGGCCCACACGGTCACCGACAGGGCGGCGATCGCGATGGTTGCGTAAACCAGGGTCTTGTAACCGAAGATCGGCTTGCGGCTGAACACCGGGAAGATCTCGGAAACGATACCGAAGAACGGCAGGGCGATGATGTACACCTCGGGGTGACCGAAGAACCAGAACATGTGCTGCCACAGCATCACGCCGCCGTTTTCGGCGTCGAAGATATGGGCACCAAAAATTCTGTCGGCCGCCAGGGCGAACAGGGCTGCGGCGAGGACCGGGAAGGCCATCAGCACGAGCAGCGAGGTCACCAGGGTGTTCCAGGTGAAGATGGGCATACGCCACATCGTCATACCCGGGGCACGCATCGTGATGATGGTGGTGATGAAGTTCACGGCACCGAGGATGGTACCGAAACCGGACATCGCGAGTCCGAGGACCCAGAGGTTAGATCCGATACCCGGTGAGAATGTCTGACTCGACAGTGGCGCATACGCGAACCAACCGAACGAGGCGGCACCCTGCGGGGTGAGGAATCCACCCACGGCGATGAAGCTACCGAAGACGTAGAGCCACAGAGCGAAGGCGTTCAGACGCGGGAAGGCCACGTCGGGAGCGCCGATCTGGAGCGGCATCAGGGCGTTTGCGAAACCCGAGAACAGCGGGGTTGCAAACATCAGCAGCATGATCGTGCCGTGCATGGTGAACAGCTGGTTGTACTGTTCCTTGGTCTCGATGATGGTGAGACCCGGCTCGAAGAGCTGTGCACGGATCAGCAGCGCCATAACGCCACCGATGCAGAAGAAGAGGAAGGACGAGATCAGGTACATGTACCCGATCGTCTTGTGGTCGGTGGAGGTGATCCACTTGACCAGAATGTTTCCCTTGCTCTCAACCTTGGAGCGGTTCAGGACACTCGCCTGACCGGCGGGAATGTTCAGTGGGCTGGACATCGTTTAGTGACCCTCTCCCTCGGAACGCTCCGACGGCGCGATAATGCCGGGGAGGTTCTGGTTGCGGTTGAAGTTGCTACCGAAGTCGCCCACGTTGCCCGCTGCCTTGAGCGAGGCGAGGTGTGCGTCGTACTCCGCCTGGGAGACAACCTTGACGTTGAAGAGCATCATCGAGTGATCCTGGCCACACAGCTCGGCACACTTACCCACAAACTCGCCTTCGCGCTGCGGGACGAACGACATGTAGTTGGTCTTACCCGGGAACATGTCCTTCTTGTAGAGGAAGTCGACAACCCAGAAGGAGTGGATGACATCGCGCGACTCGAGCGCGATCTTCACCGTCTTGCCTACCGGGAGGTAAAGCTCCGGAATGGTGGTGGGGTCGAGCTCGCCGGGCTTGCCGCCCTCGAGCTGACGCGCCTGTACGCCTGCGGTCCAGACGTCCTGCCCATCAACGGACTTGGGGTATACAAAGTCCCACGACCACTGCTTGGCGAACACCTCGATCTCGACGTCGGGGTGTTCGTACTGAGTTTCGATCGCAGCCTGATCGCGAGCGGTGAAGGCAAAGAAGCCCACCACCAGGATCAGCGGAATAACCGTGTACAGGATCTCAATGGGCATGTTGTACCGCATCTGTACGGGCAGGCCGGTCTGGCCCTTCCGACGACGGTAGGCAACGATAGCCCAGATGATCAGGCCCCACGTCAGAATACCGACGCAAAGCAGTACAATCCACGAGTTAGTCCAGAGGGCTGCAACCCTCTCGGTGTGGTTGGTAACGGGGGTCTCACCCTCGTTATTGAAGCCGGGGAGATAGCCGTGAAGCTCGGCCTGGGTACAACCGGCAAGCACCACGACAAGCGTGAGCGCTGCTGGCAGTGAAGCCCAGCGGAGTCTACGTTTCGAGCGCACCTGGGACCTTTCGCAAAGACACTATTGGTTCAGCGTCCAGTGTATCCCGAATGTGGGGCACGTTCGGGACCATTCGGGCCCAAAGCTCTACATAGGTACCGTCATTTTCCCAATAAAGACTGAAAAAACGCCGAATGGGGCCCAAATTGGGCCCCATCCGGTCGGAGTGTCGAAGTTATCTCGAATTATGCGAACGAGTCTCCACACGCGCAGCTGCTGCCCGCGTTGGGGTTGTCGATCGTGAAGCCCTGCTTCTGGATGGTGTCCTCAAAATCGATGGTGGCACCATCGAGGTAGGGAACGCTCATGCCATCAACGATGACCTCAACACCATCGAAATCGACGGTGACGTCGCCATCGAGGAATCGCTCGTCAAAGTACAGCTGGTAGATCAGACCCGAGCAGCCGCCGGGCTGGACGGCCACGCGCAGGCGGAGGTCATCGCGACCCTCCTGGTTCAGGAGGCTACGCACCTTATCCGCGGCGGTGTCGGTCAGGGCGACACCGTGTGCCGGTGCCTCGGTGAGGGTGGTTGCGTCGCTCATGCTTCTCCTTCGTGACGGGTTCCGTGCCACGCACGGTCTTCAACCAGGATAACCACGTTCGTCACGCGATGATTCCCGGAGGGTGAATAAATTATGCGCCGTGTCGGTTCAGGCGCGCAAGCAGCAGCGCCTCCGTCAGCGTCGCACGGTGGAAGACGCCGAGGTGCAGAGACTCGTTCGGGCTGTGCGCCCGCGAGTGCGGGTCCTCCACACCGGTGATCAGGATCGCCGCCGCGGGGAACTCGCGCACGAGATCGGCCACGAACGGAATCGATCCGCCGATGCCGAGCTCGACCGGCGCAACCTCCCAGGCATCGGCCATAGCCTGCTTCGCGGTGGCGACGATCGGATGCGTGGTGTCCACGAGGAACGGGCTGCCGGTGTCGGCGTCATCGATGCTCAGCTGGGCACCAAACGGAGCGTTTGCGTGCAGGTGCGTGGTGATCGCCTCGAGGGCCGCCTGCGGGTCCTGTCCCGGGGCGATACGTACGCTGACGCGCACGGTCACGGCCGGCACCAGGGTGTTCGAGGCGTTCTTCATGCTCGGCGCGTCGATACCGGTCACCGTGATCGCGGGCTTGTCCCAGATGCGCGACAGGATGGTGCCGTCGCCGATCGGCGACACGCCCTCGCTCAGGCCGGTCTCCAGACGCAGCTGCGCCTCGTCGTAGGCGGGGGTCTCGGCCTCGCGCACCAGCAGACCCGGTACGGCCACGGAGCCCGCGTCGTCCCACAGGGTGTTGAGCAGGCGGAAGGTCGCGAGCATCGCGTCGGGCACAGCGCCACCGAACATGCCCGAGTGCGAGGCGTGATCGAGGGTGCGCACGGTGAGGCGCAGGGTCACGTTACCGCGCAGGCCCACGGTGAGGGCCGGGGTCTCGGTGTCCCAGTTGGCGGAGTCGGCCACGATGATGGCGTCACCGGCGAGCTCGGTGCGGTGCTGGGCGAGGAAGTTCGCAAACGAACGCGATCCGAACTCCTCCTCCCCCTCAATGAAGAGGGTGATGCCGAGGTCAAAGTCGTCACCGGCGGCGGCGCGCAGCGCACGGATCGCACCGATGTGAGACATCACGCCGGCCTTGTCATCGGCCGAACCACGACCGTACAGGCGGTCGCCCACCACGGTGGGCTCATAGACCGGGGTGTTCCACTCGGCGTCGTCCCCGGGCGGCTGCACGTCGTGGTGGGCGTAGAGCACAACGGTGGGTGCGCCGTTGCGTGCGGCACGGGTGGCCAGCACGGCGGGCTGGCCGAGCTCCTCGGAACCCTCGATCGGCGCGCGCGAGATGGTGACGGAGTCAAAGACCCCGGTCCCCTCGGCCAGCGCGGCGATGGCTTCGGCGCTCGCGCGCACGTGATCATGGTCAAAACCATCCCACGCAACGCTCGGAATCCGCACCAGATCGCCGAGGTCGGACAGGGTGGCGGGCAGCTGATCGCGCACGCGGTCCCGGAGGGCAATCTCGATTGGTTCGTGCAGGTTTTGCGGGGTGGTGTGGTTCGAGGCGTTCATACGGGTAATCTTAGAGCGTATAGCCAACCCAAGGATCAATAGTGACTAAGCAGACAGACGGCACGCCGGCACAGCCGGACATCGAAACACCCGAACAGACCGCAGCGCGCCTGAACGCGCCCGCCGGTAAGGGGCGGCCCACGCCCACCCGCAAGGAGCGCGAGGCGCAGAACAAGCGTCCGCTCGTTCCCAACGACCGCAAGGAAGCGGCCAAGAACGCCCGCGCCCAGATGTCCGTTGAGCGCGAGAAGGCCCGCATTGGCCTCGCCAACGGTGAGGAGCGCTACCTGCCCATTCGCGACCGCGGCCCGCAGAAGAAGTTCGTTCGCGACTTCGTGGACGCCCGCTTCAGCGCCGGCGAGTGGCTGATGCCGCTGCTGCTGCTCGTGGTCATCGCCTCCTTCGTGCAGGACCCGACCGTGGCCGGCTACTCGCTGCTCGTGGTCTGGGGCCTGCTGATCATTGCGATTCTCGACTGCGTATTCCTCGGTATTCGCCTGCGCCGCAAGCTCACCGCGAAGTATGGCCACGCCGAGAAGGGCGTGCGCTGGTACGCCGCAATGCGCGCGCTGCAGATGCGCTTCCTGCGCCTGCCGAAGCCGCAGGTGCGTCGCCGCCAGTACCCGGAGTAAACGCTCCCCCGGTTTCATCAAAAATACCCGCCGAGATTTCTCTCGGCGGGTATTTTGTTGCGGCCACGGCCGCGCGGGAAAGCCTAGACCCGACGGGCGGCGCGGATCCCCGCGAGGCCGCGGTTCAGCTCGCGCCCCCACAGCGGCCCGCGGTAGATAAAGGCCGAGTAGCCCTGCACGAGGGTGGCCCCGGCCTCGAGGCGCTCGTTGAGCTCCTCGGCGGTCTCCACTCCCCCGGCCGAGATCACGCACAGCTCGGCGGGCACCGCGGCGCGGATGAGGCGCAGCACCTCGAGCGAGCGCGCCTTCAGCGGCGCCCCGGAGAGCCCGCCGGCCCCCATCGCCTCAACCTTCGCGGCCGGGGTCTCTAGGCCCTCACGCGAGATCGTGGTGTTGGTGGCGATGATGCCGTCGAGCCCGGTGGAGACCACCAGCTCGGCTATCTTCGCCACGGCGTCATCCTCGAGGTCCGGTGCAATCTTGAGCAGCAGCGGGGTGCGGCCGGCCGCCGCCTTGACCGCTACCAACAGCGGTTCGAGGCGATCCAGTTCCTGCAGGCCGCGCAGGCCGGGCGTGTTCGGGGAGCTCACGTTGATCACGAGGTAGTCGGCCACCGGGGCGAGGAGCTGGGCGCTCGCGAGGTAGTCCTCGATCGCGTTGTCGACGTCCACAACCCGGCTCTTGCCGATGTTGATGCCGATCACCGGGAGCTGCTTACCGCTCGCCCGCAGCACGCGAATGCGCTCGGCCGCGGCCTCGGCACCGTGGTTGTTAAATCCCATCCGGTTGATCAGCGCGCGATCGCTCGGCAGCCGATACAGCCGCGGCTGCGGGTTTCCAGGCTGCGCGTGAGCGGTCAGCGTACCCACCTCGATGTGGCCGAAGCCCAGCACGCCGAGCCCCTCCACCATGGTGGCGTCCTTATCGAAGCCCGCCGCGATACCGAACGGCGTCGGGAAGGTGATGCCGAGGGTGCGCACCGAGAGGTCGGCACCGCCATCGGTGAACTTCCGGGCGGCGCGGCCGAGCCCCACCCGGGGAATGGCCCGGATCGCGGTGGCCGCGAGGTGGTGGGCCTGCTCGGGCGAGAAGCGGGTCAGGATGGTTTTGAACAGAAACGGATACATGCGGGGGTCCAAGCTGGGCGGGGGCGAGCGGATGTCGGTGGCCGGGCGGCGGCTAGGCGGTGCCGGCGCGCAGGGCGGCGATCGCGGTTTCGAAGTCCTCCAGGGAGTCAAAACCCTGGTAGACGCTCGCGAAGCGCAGGTAGGCAACCTCGTCGAGTTCGCGGAGGGGCTGCAGGATGGCCAACCCGATCTCGTTGGCGTCGATCTGGCTGGTACCGGTCTGGCGGATGGCCTCCTCCACGGTCTGAGCGAGCATCGCGAGATCCGGATCGGTGACCGGCCGCCCCTGGCAGGCCTTACGCACGCCAGAGACAACCTTTTCGCGGCTGAAGGGCTCCACCACGCCCGAACGCTTGATGACGTTCAGGCTCGCGGTCTCGGAGGTGCTGAACCGCCCCCCACACTTCGGGCACTGGCGACGGCGCCGAATGGAGAGGCCGTCATCGCTCGTACGGGAGTCGATCACCCGGGAATCAGGGTGGCGGCAGAAGGGACAGTGCATGGGGTACCAGACTACTTAGCGGACGGGGTGAAACGGATCGCGACGGCGTCGCCGTGCGCGGGCAGGGCCTCGGCATCGGAGAGCGCGCGAATGCCCGCGGCAACCTCCTCCAGGCCGGTGGGGCCGTACTCGATGATCTGCTGCGGACGCAGGAACGTGGCGGCACCCAGCCCGGCCGAGAAGCGGCTCTGACCGCCGGTGGGCAGCACGTGGTTCGACCCGGCGAGGTAGTCGCCGAGGCTCACCGGGGAGTGCTCCCCCACGAAGATAGCACCGGCGCTGGTGATGTCGGCCAGGACCTCGGCGTTGCTCGCGGTCTGGATCTCCAGGTGCTCGGGGCCGTAGGCGTTGCTGAACCGCGCGGCGGCGGCCAGGTCCGCAACCAGCACGATCGCCGACTGCGGGCCGCCGAGGGCCTGCACGACCCGGGCGGAGTGCGTGGTGGTCTGCGATTGGCGTTCGAGCTCGGCGCGCACGCGCTCGGCGAACTCGGCCGAGTCGGTCACGAGCAGCGAGGCCGCGGCCTCATCGTGCTCGGCCTGGCTGATGAGGTCGGCGGCCACGTAGGTGGGGTTGGCGTGCTCATCGGCGATCACGAGAATCTCGGTGGTGCCGGCTTCAGAGTCGATACCAACCTGCCCCTTGACCAGGCGCTTGGCCGCCGCGACGTAGATGTTTCCCGGACCGGTCACGATGTCTACCGGCTCGAGGCCGATCTCCGGAATGCCGTAGGCGAGGGCACCAATCGCGCTCGCACCGCCGATGGCGTAAACCTCGGTGACGCCGAGCAGGCCGGCCGCTCCCAGAACGACCGGGTGCACGCTGCCGCCAAAGTCACGCTGCGCGGGCGAGGCCAGGGCGAGCGAGCCCACACCGGCCACCTGCGCGGGAATCACGTTCATAATCACGCTGGAGGGGTACACGGCCTTGCCGCCGGGCACGTAGAGGCCCACGCGGTCCACCGGCTGCCAGCGCTGCACAATCCGGGAGTCCGCCGTGAGCTCGGTTACCCGAGACTCGGGCACCTGAGCGGCGGAGGCGCGGCGCACGCGCTCAATCGCCACCTCGAGGGCCGCACGAACGGCGGGGTCGAGGGCCTCCACGGCCGCCTCGATGTCCTCGGCCGAAACGCGGACGCTCTCGGGCTCGCCACCATCGAAGCGGCGGGCATGCTCACGCAGGGCGGACTCGCCACCCGATCGCACCTCGTCGATGAGGTCCTTGGCCGCGGTCATCGCGACGGAGATGTCCACGGTGGGACGCGGCAGAAGGGCGGTGAGCTCGGCCGCACCGGGGCGGAGCTCGCGAAGATCAATCGTCTGAATCATGTCGACGCCCAGTTTAGCGCCTGCGCCCTTCCCCGGCCGCTCAACGAGCCGGGGAAGGGCGCGATTCCGCTGCACAGACGTCCAACTGCCTCGCCGACGCCGCGGAGTGCCCGGGGTTGCTACCCGCGGGTGAGGTTGCTCAGGTCGTACAGGATGCCGATCCGGCCATCATCCGCGCGCAGCACCAGCGAGTGTCCGCGATCCTCGACCGCGAGTACCCAGGCGGTCGGACCCATCTCGAAGAGCACGGCGGAACCATCCGGTGCGTAAACCGGGCGCGGGCTGAAGCTGTACACCCAGTACGGTGCCACGTGGGTCGGCGCGGGCGCTGCCGCGGCCGGAGCATACCCGGCGGGGTATGCGGTGCCCTCGGCGGGATGTGGGCCCCAGGCACCCTGCGGGCGCGGGCGTCGGGCGATCGGAATCACCGGACGAGCCGTGGGATCCGCGGGCACCTCCCCGCGCTCGGCAAACTCGGTGCGGTACAGCGGCAGGTAGGGCGCGAACGTGCTCGAGAACAGCATGAGCAGCGAGAACATCGCCGCGAATGGTAGCGTCCAGGTCAGCTGGCCCGGGGCGGTGAGGAGCGCATAGGAACCGATGAAGACGATGTAGCTCACCGAGGCGATCACCGCGGTGATCGACGCAAATTGATCCACCGAGAGCGTGCCCACCCGCCAGTTGATGCGCGGGACCAGCCGGCGCAGGAGCACGAGCAGCAGCGCGACCAGCGGAAGGATGCCCACCGCGATCGGCATCGGGACAAACTGCAGGTCCCAGAGCGTATAGCTCACCCGCACCTGGCGAATGGAAATCACCGGGGCAAACGAGAGCAGCACCACCGCGGCGCTGGTGATCAGGAACATCAGCTCTCGCAGCGTGAAGATCCCCACGGTGGGGATCCTGCGCACCGCAGAGGTACTCCCCGTGAAGACCCGGGGTTCCTCCCCGACGCTCGACGCGGGTTCACCCTGGGTCTGCGGGTGTTCCGCCGGGCTCCGCGGAGCCTCGGCGCTCACCGCGGGTGACGCCTCCGCGGCGCGCTCGAGGCGCTCCCACACGCCGGTCTCCGCCGAGTCCTGGGGCTGCGGCTGCGCGGGGTTCTCTGGTGTACTCATCGGTTCCTCTCGTGAACACGCATGATGCTGGGGGATTTCACTTTAGCCGAGGCAGTTGGGGCCGAGCAGAGATTTCAGCTCACCGAAGAGATCCGGGCTCACGCGCACCGGATAGTTCGGCACCTCGAAGACGCGGGCCACATCTCCGCGGGCGAGGCGAATGCGCAGCTCCCCCTCACCGCGGTGCCGTTCCAGCACCTCTCGGAGCTGCGTGATCACCGGCACCGTGGCGCGGGCATCGGGCATCGAGAGGTACAGCGGTGCCGAGGCGTCATCCTGCTCAAACTCGGGGGCAATCAGGCTGTAGGCGTGCAGGTTCATGCCGTCGTCGCGCATCGAGACGCGGCCGCGCACCACCACGATCGAGTCGGCGGTGAGCAGCGGACCAAACTCCTGGTAGCCCTTGCCCATGAACATCACGGTGATCTCACCGCTGAAGTCTTCAACCGTGATCATGCCGTACTGGTTGCCCGACTGCTTGGCCACGCGGTGCTGCACGCTCGTGACGAGGCCCGCGATGGTCACGGTATCGCCGTCCTGGGTGGACTCGGAGCCCATCAGGTCGAGGATCGTGGTCGTCGCGTGCTTCGCGAGCTGTAGCTCGAGCCCGGCCAGCGGGTGATCGGACACGTAGAGCCCGAGCATTTCGCGCTCAAACGCGAGCTTGTCGCGCTTCGCCCACTCGGGCCGATCGGGCACCTCGGAGTTGACCTCGTCGAGGTCAAAGATGCCGGCGAAGAGATCAACCTGGCCCTTCGCCTCGTTTCGCTTGAGCGACACCGCGGCCTCAACCGCGTCCTCGTGGATCTCGACGAGCGCGCGGCGGGTGTTACCCAGGGAGTCAAACGCCCCGGCCTTGACCAACGACTCCACGGTGCGCTTATTGGCGGCGTGAATCGGCACCTTCGCGAGGTAGTCGTGGAACGTCGTGTAGCGGCCCTTTTCCTCACGCGCCGCGCGAATGCCCTCCACCACGTTGTGCCCCACGTTACGGATCGCGCCGAGCCCGAAGCGAATGTCTTCGCCGACGGCGGCAAAGAATCCGATCGACTCGTTGACATCCGGCGGCAACACCTTGATACCCATCCGGCGACACTCGTTGAGGTAGATCGCGAGCTTGTCCTTGGAGTCGCCCACCGAGGTGAGGAGCGCCGCCATGTACTCGGCCGGGTAGTGGGCCTTCAGATAGGCGGTCCAGTAGGACACCAGACCGTACGCGGCGGTGTGTGCCTTGTTGAAGGCGTAGTCGGCGAACGACTCCAGCACCTTCCAGAGGGCGTCCATCGCCTCCTGCGAATAGCCGTTGCTCGCCATTCCCGCGAAGAAGTCGGCCTGCTGCTTATCCAGCTCGGACTTCTTCTTCTTACCCATCGCGCGGCGCAGCACGTCGGCCTGCCCAAGGCTAAAGCCTGCGAGCTTCTGGGCGGCACTCATCACCTGCTCCTGATACACGATCAGGCCGTAGGTTCCACCGAGGATCTCCTCGAGCGGTGCCTCGAGCTCCGGGTGAATCGGGGTGATCGCCTGCTGCTTGTTTTTACGCAGCGCGTAGTTTGTGTGAGAGTTCACACCCATGGGGCCCGGGCGATACAGCGCGAGCACCGCGGAAATGTCTTCGAAGTTGTCGGGCTTCATGAGGCGCAGCAGCGAGCGCATCGGGCCACCATCGAGCTGGAACACGCCCAGGGTGTCTCCGCGCGCCAGCAGCTCATAGGAGCCCACATCGCTGAGGTCGAGGTCTTCCAGGATCAGGGTTTCGCCACGGTTGGATCTGATGTTGTCGAGGGCGTCATCGATGATGGTGAGGTTTCGCAGCCCCAGGAAGTCCATCTTGATGAGGCCGAGGCTCTCGCAGGCCGGGTAGTCGAACTGGGTGACGATCTGGCCATCCTGCTCGCGCTTCATGATCGGGATGATGTCGATCAGCGGATCGGAGGACATGATCACACCGGCCGCGTGCACACCCCACTGGCGCTTCATGTTTTCCAGGCCCAGGGCGGTCTCGAAGACCTGCTTGGCCTCGGGGTCGGTCTCGACGACCGTGCGGACGTCCACGGCCTCCTTGTAGCGCGGGTGATCCTTATCGAAGATTCCGGTCAGCGGGATGTCCTTACCCATGATTGCCGGGGGCATCGCCTTGGTGAGCTTCTCGCCCATACCGAACGGGAAACCCAGCACGCGCGAGGAGTCCTTCAGCGCCTGCTTGGCCTTGATCGTGCCGTAGGTGACGATCTGGGCCACGCGCTCATCGCCGTACTTTGCGGTCACATACTGGATGACCTCCCCACGGCGACGGTCATCGAAGTCGACGTCGAAGTCGGGCATGGACACACGCTCGGGGTTCAGGAACCGCTCGAAGATGAGGCCGTGCTGGATCGGGTCGAGGTCGGTGATCTTCATCACGTAGGCGACCATCGAACCGGCACCCGAACCACGACCCGGGCCCACCCGGATGCCGTTCTTCTTCGACCAGTTGATGAAGTCGGCCACGACGAGGAAGTAGCCCGGGAAGCCCATCTGAATGATGACGCCCACCTCGTAGTTTGCGCGCTCACGCACATCGGCCGGGATACCGTTCGGGTACCGCTCGTGCAGACCCTTCTCGGTCTCCTTGATGAACCAGCTGTCCTCGGTCTCGCCCGCGGGCACCGGGAAGCGCGGCATGTAGTTGGCCTTGGTGTTGAACTCAACGTTGCAGCGCTCGGCGATGGCGAGGGTATTGTCGCAGGCCTCCTCATAGTCGCGGAAGAGGTGGCGCATCTCCTCGGCCGACTTGAGGTAGAACTCATCGGCGTCGAACTTGAAGCGGTTGGGGTCATCCAGGGTCGAGCCAGACTGCACGCACAGCAGAGCCGCGTGGGACTTGGCATCGTGGGCATGGGTGTAGTGCAGGTCGTTGGTGGCGACCAGCGGAATGCTGAGGTCCTTCGCGATCTTCAGCAGGTCACCCATGACCTGCTTCTCGATGCCGAGGCCGTGATCCATCAGCTCGCAGAAGAAATTTTCCTTGCCGAAGATGTCCTGGAACTCGGCGGCGGCCTTGATCGCCTCGTCGTACTGGCCGAGGCGCAGCCGGGTCTGGACCTCACCGGACGGGCACCCCGTGGTCGCGATCAGGCCCTTGCCGTAGGTCTGCAGCAGCTCGCGGTCCATGCGGGGCTTGAAGTAGTACCCCTCGATCGAGGCCAGCGAGTTCAGCCGGAACAGGTTGTGCATGCCCTCGGTGGTCTCCGACAGCAGCGTCATGTGGGTGTAAGAACCCGAACCCGAGACATCGTCTCGCGAACCGTCGCCCCAGCGCACCCGGGTGCGGTCGGTGCGGTGCGTGCGCGGGGTGAGGTACGCCTCGGTGCCGATGATCGGTTTGATTCCGGCATCGGTCGCGGTGCGCCAGAAGTCGAAGGCACCAAACACGTTTCCGTGGTCGGTCACGGCGACGGCGGGCATCCCCGATTCCTTGGCGGCTTCGATCAGCGGTTTGACCCGCGCTGCGCCGTCGAGCATCGAGTACTCACTGTGTACGTGCAGGTGCACAAACTGCTTATCCGAAGGGGTCAAAACTGCTCCGCTACTTCTCACGAGGATGAACCTCTAGGATACCCCGCCGGGCCCCGACGGGCACACGCAAAAACACCCCGCGAGCGGTCGCGGGGTGTTTTTGAGGGGTGATTCTCGGGGGAAACTAATCGTTTCTCAGGATCTCCAGGGCGTGTTCGAGATCGGCCGGATACGGTGCCTCAAACGAGACCCACTCACCGGTACCCGGGTGGGTGAACGCGAGCTTGTGCGCGTGCAGCCACTGCCGGGTCAGGCCCAGGCGCTCCGCCAACTGGGCGTCGCCGCCGTACAGCGGATCGCCCACGCAGGGGTGACGCTGCGCGGCCATGTGTACGCGAATCTGGTGCGTGCGGCCGGTCTCGAGGTGGATCTCGAGCAGGGCACCACGCAGGAACGCCTCGAGCGTTTCATAGTGGGTGATCGAGTGCTTGCCCTCGGTGGTGATCGCGAATTTCCAGTCGTGACGCGGGTGGCGTCCGATCGGAGCATCGATCGTGCCGGCGAGGGGATCCGGGTGGCCCTGAACCACCGCGTGATAGATCTTCTCCACCTCGCGGTCGTGGAACTGGCGCTTGAGCTCGGTATACGCGCGCTCGGACTTCGCCACGACCATGAGGCCGCTGGTACCCACGTCCAGCCGGTGCACGATGCCCGCCCGCTCGGCGGCGCCGGAGGTCGAGACCGTGTAGCCGGCACCCGCGAGGGCACCCAGCACGGTCGGGCCGCTCCACCCCTGCGAGGGATGCGCGGCCACGCCGGTGGGCTTGGCGATCACGATGATGTCCTCGTCGTCATAGACGACGTCGAGATCCTCGACCACCACGGGGATGATCGTGGGCTCGGCCTTCGGGGTCCAGGAGACCTCGAGCCAGTCCCCCGCCGACAGGCGGTCGGACTTCCCGAGGACGCGGCCACCGAGGCTCACGCCGCCGGCATCCGCCACCTCGGCTGCGAAGGTGCGGGAAAAACCGAGCAGCTTCGCGAGGCCGGCGTCCACCCGGGTTCCCTCGAGACCATCGGGAACGGGAAGGCTACGGCTTTGCATGGGGTTCCTCCTCGGAAACCGAAGGATCGGTGCTCTCGGCCACCGGGGCTCCGGCGGCCTTTCGGGCGGCGGCCTCCTCGGCATCCGCCTCGGCCAGCGTGGCGTCAATGGCTGCCCCCAGGGCGGCGCCATCACGCTCGGCGGCCTCCTGACGGCGACGCTCGGCACGACTCGGTGCGCGGGTGCCATCGAGGTTCACGCCCATGAACGAGAGGATCAGGAACAGACCCATCGCCGAGCAGATCAGGATGTCCGCAACGTTGTAAATCGCGGGCAGCATCCACGGGGTAAAGATGAAGTCGACCACGTGGCCGAGGCCGAACGAGGGCTCCCGGAACAGGCGATCGGTGAGGTTACCGAGCACGCCGCCGAGGAGCAGACCGATCATCACGGCCCAGGCTCGGGAGCGAATCTTGCCCCGGCGAGCAAACACGATGATCGCGACAACCACGGCGGAGGCCAGAATTGAGAAAATCCAGGTGCTACCGCTCGCAAGCGAGAACGCGGCACCCGGGTTTTTCACAAAGTGGAAAATGAGAAAGTCGCCAATAATCGGTACCGAGGTGCCCTCGGTCAGGTTATTGGTGACCAAATATTTGCTCGCCTGATCAGCGAGCAGTCCCGCTGCGGCGATAATCGCCAACAGCGGGACTGCCCACCGACCACTACGAGTCGAAGATTCCTGCGACAAGAACTTACTTCGAGCTGCCGGTGCCCGACTGCTCGTCGAGCTCCTTCAGCTGACCCTCGATGTAACCGCGCAGCTGCTTGCGGTAGTCACGCTCGAAGGTACGCAGCTCATCGATCTTGTTCTCGAGAACGCTCTTCTGCTTGTCGAGAATTTCGACCTGTGCGCGCTGCTTGGCTTCGGTCTCGGCGATCAGGCGAGCGGCGGTGGCGTGACCCTCGGCGATGAGCTCATCGCGCTTGTCGGTACCCTCCTTGACGTGCTCGTCGTGCAGACGACGGGCGAGCTGCAGCAGGCTCGAGGAGCTCTCTGCATCGTCGCCGGCCGGAGCGGCCGCGGCAGGAACCGCGGAAACCGGTGCGGGAACGGCGGCAACGGGTGCAGCTGCGACCGGAGCGACGGCTACCGGTGCGGCGGCCGGAGCCGGCTGACCGCTTTCGGCGGCCTTCAGGCGCTCGGTGAGCTCCTGGTTTTCCTGCACCAGACGACGCAGCTCGACCACTACCTCGTCGAGGAAGTCATCTACCTCGTCCTGGTCGTAGCCCTCGCGGAACTTCGTCTGCTGGAACTGCTTGTTGACTACATCTTCCGGAGTTAGCGCCATGGCTTTCCACCCTTACTTGTAACGACAGATTGCGGATCCGATGCCCACGAGGGTTCGTGGGATCAAAAACAATTGTGGTGACTTCGCCCCAAGACGAAAGTCGTGACACTTCACCCTACCGTGAAGCGCCTAAAGACGGAGGAAGTTGTTCACGAGTGTCATCGCAATGAGGACACAGAACATGGTGATGCTCCACCCGAAATCGAGCATAGCGCCACCGATTCGCACCGGAGGTAGGATCCGGCGGAAGAACCTGATCGGAGGATCGGTCAGCGTGAATACCAGTTCGGCCGCCACGAGAAGCGCCCGTTGCGGACGCCACCCGGGACGGATGGAGCGGTAGAGCTCCAACGCAAATCGAGCCCAGAGGATAATGAAGTACAGCAGGAGCAGGTTGCCAAGGACAAACCTGAGGACGCCGATGGCAAGTTCCACGACTACTGCTGAGCGAAGAAGGTGTTCTCGGCGTCCGCGGCATCGGCCGCGTCACCCAGAATTGCAACGTGCTGCGGCGAAAGCAGGAACACCTTGCTGGTGACCCGCTCGATCTTTCCGCCGAGACCCTGCGACAGACCGCTCGCGAAGTCGATCAGACGACGTGCGTCGCCATCACTCATCTGCGAGAGGTTGATGATGACCGGAACACCCTCGCGGAAGGTTTCGGCAATCACCTGTGCATCCTTGTACTGCTTGGGGTGCACGGTTAGGATCTCGTTCAGCTCGTTCGGAGCCGACTGGCGGGTCACGGCGGGGCGACGCAGCGGGGTTACCGCCGCACGCACGGGTGCCTGGACCGGAGCTACCGGCGACTCGGTGGGAGCACTGGCGACCGCGGGCTCGGCAGACTGAGCCTGCGCCTGGGCCTTCTGCTGAGCCTCCTGATACTCGAGGTCATCATCAGCCAGTCCCAAATAGACCATGGTCTTCTTGAGCGGGTTGGACATTGGTACCTCCGATTTCGCGCGGTTCTTAGATAAAGGTTAACGTGGTTACCGGCGATTACCGGTAATTGCAGATCCAATTCGAAGGTGTGTCGCACCCTCGGCGATGGCGTCGGCAAAGTCGTGTGACATTCCAGCGGAGATAAACCGCGCCGCGGGATCGAGCGTACGCACCGAGTCCGAGAGTTCGCGCAATTTCGCGAACGCCGCGCGCGCCTCTCCCTCCAGTGGAGCAACCGCCATGACGCCCTGCAGGGTGAGCGCAGGAGCCGCCAGCACACGCTCGGCAAGCGCCAGCACGTCGCTCGGCTGCACGCCGCCGCGGGCGGGATCCTCGGTCAGATTGACCTGGATAAACGCGGGCAGTGGCGGCGCGTCGGGAAGCTCGGGATCCGGCTGCGCGAGGGCGTCCACCACGCTCGCACGATCCAGCGAGTGCACGGAAAGGGCGTAGCGCCGCACCTGTCGGGCCTTCTTCGACTGCAACTGGCCAATGAAGTGCCAGCGCAGTCCCTCAAGGTCCGAGGTCTCCTCGGCCTTGTCCCGGGCCTCCTGATGGCGATTCTCCCCCACGTCACGAACCCCCAGCGCGTAGAGGTCGCGGACCAGATCGGCGGGGTGGAACTTCGTCACCACGATGGTGGTGAGTTCGGCGGGATCGCGGCCCGCATCACGCGCGGCCGAGGTGATCCGCTCGGTCATCTCGGCCAGCGCCTGCGCACGGGACGGGTCCGACAGAATTGGGGTGGAAGCCGCAGCGGCGGCGAGGGGGTTTCCCTCGCCGCCGGCGGGCACACTGAGTGACACCTGAGCTACTACTTCAGGAAGTCGGGGATGTCCAGCTCGCCCGAGTCCGCGAATGCGGGGTCTGCGGTGGCGGGCGGGGTGTCGAGGTTTTCGGCGGTGACGTTCCAGCCGGCGGCGGGCTCATCCACGATCATCTCGGTGGCGGCCACGGCCTCGGTCGAGGTCAGGACACCGCCCGCGGCGATCTTGGCATCCTTGAGCGCCTCAACGCTCTTGGCCGGCGGCTCGCCGCCATCAAAGCCCGCGGCGATGACGGTGACGCGCACCTCGTCGCCCAGGCTGTCGTCGATGACGGTACCGAAGATGATGTTGGCCTCGGGGTGCACGGCCTCCTGGACCAGACGCGCGGCGTCGTTGATCTCGAAGATACCGAGGTTTGAGCCACCCTGGATCGACAGCAGCACGCCGTGTGCGCCCTCGATGGATGCCTCCAGCAGCGGCGAGGCCACGGCCAGCTCGGCGGCCTTGATCGCGCGGTCAGCACCGCGCGAGGAACCGATACCCATAAGCGCGGAACCCGCGCCCTGCATGACCGACTTGACGTCGGCGAAGTCGAGGTTGATCAGACCGGGGGTCGTGATCAGGTCGGTGATGCCCTGGACACCGGCCAGGAGCACCTGGTCGGCGGTCGCGAAGGCCTCCACCATGGAGATGCCGCGGTCGCTGATCTCGAGCAGGCGGTCGTTCGGCACCACGATGAGGGTGTCGACTTCTTCCTTGAGCTTGGCAACGCCGAGCTCGGCCTGAGCCTGGCGGCGGCGACCCTCAAACCCGAAGGGCTTGGTCACGACACCGATGGTCAGTGCGCCGATCGACTTGGCGATGCGGGCAACAACGGGGGCGCCACCGGTTCCGGTGCCACCGCCCTCACCCGCGGTCACGAAGACCATATCGGCACCGGCGAGGGCGTTTTCGATTTCCTCCGCGTGATCCTCGGCTGCGCGGCGACCCACCTCGGGGTCGGCACCGGCACCCAGGCCGCGAGTGAGCTCGCGGCCCACGTCCAGCTTGACGTCGGCATCGCTCATCAGCAGTGCCTGTGCGTCGGTGTTGATGGCGATGAATTCCACGCCGCGGAGGCCAAGCTCGATCATGCGGTTCACGGCGTTTACGCCGCCACCGCCGATACCGACGACCTTGATCTCGGCGAGGTAGTTCTGGTTTGCTGTCACGTCGACCTCCGGTGAGAACTCTCAACCTTTACTTTAGGTTTAAAGTTATGCTCAGTATGCATTTCCTTTCCCTGACGGTATGCCCCGAACGGGGTCTCACGCCGCCGACACGCCCGCGTGTCCAGACATTCCGAGGAAAGAAGTGAATCCGGACCCTGATCAGGGTCCAAAACAGGGAAAAACTAGCCCACGACTCCGATTTCGGCCGAGGTCACGTTGATGCGTTTGGCTTCGGGTTGGGCCTTCATCAGCGCCTCGAGCAGCTTTGCCTTGATCACGCCGTCGGCCGCATCGCCCCAGAGCACCGTGGTCTCGGAGTCGGTCAGGCCGAACGTCACGTCGTCTCGAGTGGTCGCACCGATGCTCGACACCCTGGCCCGAAGCTCCTCGGGCATCGAGCGCAGCACCGCGGCGGCCGCCCGGAAGGCATCCATCGAGGCGGTGCGATCGGCGGTAATTTCGGGATAGCCCGCGGGCCGCTCCCCCGTGCGATCGATCACGACGCCCGCGGCATCCACCAGCTCATACCCCGCATTCGTCGCCACGACCCCCACCGGGGTGCGCTCGACGATGCGCACGATCAGGGTGCTGGGCGGGCTCGACTCGACCCGATACGACTCGATCAGGGGAAACTCAGTGAGTACGGCCTTGATCGCGCTCTGATCCACCAGCGGGAACGGTGTGCCAAGCTGGCTCGCGAGCTCGTGTTCGAGGGCCGAGCCGCTGAGGCGGTCGGTCCCGCGCACATCAATCTTGCGCACCGAGAGAATCGGCGTGTAGCTCAGCAATGTCGCGATCAGGGCGACACCCACGACGGAGCCCACCGCAATCAGCCACGCGCGGCGACGCCGCCGGGTGCGCACGGTGAAGCGGCGCACCTCCTGCCTCTCAAAGCGCTTACGCTCGCGCTTGGCCTCCCGGGCCACCCGGGCGGCGTTCTCAGGGTCGGGCTGCGCCGAAAAGGCCGCCTCGGATACGGCGGGGCCTACGGTTGCAGAATCGGCGGCGGAACCGGCGGCCGAACCCGTGACGGCGGAACGCGATGACGTCGAGGGTCCGGACGCTGCCGCGCTCCTCGACCGGGTGCCGATCTCCTCGGTCGCGGCGAGATCCGCCGAGAGGTCCTCGGTGGTCGTTTCGCCGGGGGCTGAGGTGGTCGAGCCAGCCTGGCGCGCACGCGCCACGGCCTGGGCAATCCAGTCCGAGGCGGTCGTTCCACCCCCGGTGTCGGCGTTCACTGCCGCGGGGGTCGTGTCGGCTTCCCGAGGAGTCTCGGGTTCCCGCTGCTCCTCGGGTTCGGCGGGCTTCGCGGCCGGCCGGGTCAGCCGCGGCACCGCCGGTGTCTCCGTCGCGTCCTCTGCGGGGCGGCGCGGCGAACCGCCCGCACCGTCCTCGGGACGGCGCGGGGTGGGGACGCCGGAGGGCCGCTTCATCGCTCGGTAGCGCCCGAGTTCAGAGCGTCCAACACCTGCGGGATGATCTTGTAGACGTCACCACAGCCCAGGGTGACCACGAAGTCCCCGGGGCGGGCCACGGTAGCCACGTAGTCCGCGGCGGCCTGCCAGTCGGCCTCGTAGTGCACGCGGGTCTTGTCCGCCCAGCGCTCGGAGACGATCTCACCGGTCACCCCGGGGATCGGGTCCTCACGGGCCGCACAGATGTCGAGCACGACCGTGTGGTCGGCAACGCGCTCAAGAACCTCGGCGAACTCGCCCGCCAGCGCCATGGTGCGGCTAAACAGGTGCGGCTGCTGGATCGCGATGATCCGGCCCTCACCCACCACGTCGCGCGCGGCGGTCAGGGCGGCATCCACCTCGGTCGGGTGGTGTGCGTAGTCATCGTAGACGCTCACACCGGCGGCCACGCCGTGCAGGTCGAAGCGGCGCTGGGTGCCACCAAACTCGGCCACCGCGGCCAGCGAGGCGGCGGGGTCGAAGCCCAGGCCGATCAGCACGGTGACGGCACCCGCGGCGTTCAGCGCGTTGTGGTGGCCGGGAACACGCAGGCTCGCGTGGTGATCGGTTCCGTCGTAGGTGAGGGTGAACGAGACGTTGCCCTCGGTCACGATGTTGTGCACGCGAACGGTGGCGTTCTCGGCCTCGCCGAAGCTCAGCACGCGGGTGTTATCGCCGAGCAGGGCGGTGATGCGCAGAGCACCGGGGTCATCCGAGGAGATGGCCACGAACTCGCGCGTCTTCGAGGCAAACTCAACAAACGCCTGGTCGAAGGCCTCGAGGCTGCCGTAGTGGTCCAGGTGATCGGTGTCGACATTGGTGATCAGTGCCACCGCGGTGTCGTACAGCAGGAACGAGCCGTCGGACTCATCGGCCTCGAGCACAAACAGCTCGCCGGTGCCGCCGTCGCTCGAGACACCAAAGGGCTCGATCACGCCGCCGTTAACAAAGCTCGGGCTCTCCTGGAGGCCGAGCAGACCGGTCACGAGCATGCCCGTCGAGGTGGTCTTGCCGTGCGCACCGGCGACGGCGACGAGGCGCTTACCCCGGGTCAGGCCGGCGAGGGCCTGCGAGCGGTGCAGCACCGGAATACCGTTATCGATCGCGTAGCGGTACTCGGGGTTCTCGGGCCACAGGGCGCTGGTCACGACCAGGGTGTCGGCGCCCACAGCGTTGGCCGCATCGTGCCCCACCGAGGTGGTGGCACCGAGCTCGCGCAGGCTCGCGAGCTTCGGCGAATCCTCGCGGTCCGATCCCGAAACCTCGAATCCGGCCTGCAGATACATGCGGGCAATACCGCTCATACCCGAGCCGCCAATGCCCACAAAGTGGAGTCGTCCCAGGTTTTCGGGAATCTCAACCGAGAAGTCCGGCTTGATCACGTGTATTTCCTCCTTCGCGGGCGAACCGCGCAAAAAAATGTGTGGGTGCGGGGGTTAGCCCGCGGCGAGGGCGCCGTCGATCACGGCGAGCAGACGTTCGGTGCCGTCGAGGCTACCCATCAGACGAGACTGTACCGCCATATCCTGAACGCGCGTTTTGTCTTGCAGCAGCGGGATCAGGGTTTCGCGCACCCACTCCGGGGTAAAGGCGGCGTCGTCCACGAGCAGGGCACCGCCGGCGCGCACGGCATCGGCCGCGTTGAAGCGCTGCTCACCGTTACCCACCGGGTACGGAATGTAGGCGGCGGGTACGCCGAGGGCCGACATCTCACTCACGGTCGCGGCACCGGCGCGGGACACCGCGAAGTCCGCCACGGCGAGGGCGAGGTCCATCCGGTCGCAGTACTCGATCACGCGGTAGCCCGGGGCACCGGTGTCGCGCAGATCGGAGCGGCCACCCACGATGTGCAGGATCTGATAGCCCGCGGCCACGATCTCCTGCTGTGAGCTCGCGATGGTCTGGTTGAGTTTGCGGGCACCGGTGGAGCCACCGGTCACCAGGAGCGTGCGCGAGGCGGGATCCAGGCCGAAGAGCGCATAGCCCTCGGCGCGAGCGGTGTCACGCTCCAGGGTCACGATCTCGTGACGGAGCGGCATACCCACGTAGCTGCCACCACGCAGGCGGGTGCCGTGGAAGGCCACGCCGATGTGGTCGGTGTAGCGGGCACCCATCTTGTTGGCAAGACCCGGCTTGGCGTTTGCCTCGTGGATCACGAGCGGGGTCTTGGTGTTCTTGGCCGCACGATAGGCCGGGGCCGACGCGTAGCCGCCATAACCGACCACCACGTCGATCTGGCGCTCACGGATGATGCGGGCCACATCGGCTACCGCACGGCGATACTTTGCCGGGAAACGCAGCGCCGCGCCGTTCAGACGGCGCGGGAAGGGCAGACGCTCGATGGTGAGGAGCTCGTATCCGCGAGCGGGAACGAGGCGGGCCTCGAGGCCCTCCTTGGTACCAAGAACGTAGATTTTCGCCTGGGGATCCCGCGCGCGCAGGGCGTCGGCGGTGGCGAGCAGCGGGTTCACGTGCCCGGCGGTGCCACCTCCGGCAAGCAGGTAGTTGGTCATGGGTTACTCCGTTTTCTGGACGGAGACGACGGGCGTCTCTCGAATACTGTTTTGCGACTGCCCCCGGGCGAAGGATAGCACCACACCGATAGCGGCGAGTGAGGTGATCAGCGCGGTGCCACCCTGGGAGAGTAGCGGAAGTGGCACACCGAGCACCGGCAGCAGGCGCAGCACGACGGCGACGTTGACGAGGGCCTGACCGATAATCCAAACCATGATCGCGCCGGTGGTGATGCGCACCATCGGCTCGCTGGCCTGACGGATGACGCGGATGAAGCAGATCGCGAGCAGGGCAAACAGCGCGAGCACCACGATGGCGCCGATCAGGCCGAGCTCCTCCCCCACGATCGCAAAGATGTAGTCGTTGGAGGCCGCGGGCAGCCAGGAGAACTTCTCCCGGGAGTTTCCGAGACCGAGACCGAACACCCCGCCGTTGGCGAGAGCCCAGGTGCCGTGTAGGGGCTGCCAGCACAGACCGTTGTAGTCGGCGCAGCCCTCCTCAAGGAAGGAGCCGATGCGGTCCTTACGGTTGGAGCTGGTCATCACAAAGAAGATCACGCCCACGGCAGCCAGCGCGATGGGCACAAACAGATAGCGAAGCTTGACGTTGGCGAAGAACAGTCCACCAAACACCAGCACGGCCATGATCATCACGGTACCGAGGTCGTGGCCCAGCTGAACGAGGCCCAGGGCCACGATTGACACCGGTACCACCGGGATCACCACGTGACGCCAGTTATCCAGCAGGGTGTACTTTCGGCCGAGCACCACACCCAGCCAGATACACAGTGCGAGCTTCACGGCCTCCGAGGGCTGAGCCGTAAAGACACCGAGACTGATCCAGTTCCGGTTACCACCGTCCTCGATACCGAGCGGGGTGAACACCAGCAGCTGCAGCAGCATCGTGGCGATCAGCAGCGGCCAGGCCCACTTCTTCCAGAAGTCGAGGCTGAAGCGGCTGATGATCAGCATCAGCGGAATACCCACCACGGCGAACGTGGCCTGCTTCCAGAAGCCGCCGAAGAACCCCTTGTCGTCGAGCCAGGAGTCGACGCTCGAGGCCGACAGCACCATGACCAGGCCGATCAGCACCAGGAAGATCGTGGTGCCGAGCAGGAGGTAGTAGTTCGAGGACTCGGGCGCAAACAGCTTGCCCACGCTGACGCGGGCGGTGGTGTTAGCCTTCGACGTGCTCGCTGGGGAGTCCATTCGCCGGTCCTCCCCACTGATCGCGGACCGCGGTTGCAAAACGCTGCCCACGATCGGAATAACTCACAAACTGATCCATCGATGCCGCGGCGGGTGCCAGCAGGACGGTGTCGCCCTCGGTGGCAAACCCCGCGGCCAGTTCGACCGCGTGCGTCATCACATCACCAGTTTCCGTCGCGGTGACCTCAACCACCGCGACCTCGGGCGCGTGTCGCGCGAACGCGTCCCGCAACTCGCCGCGTTCGGCACCGATCAGCACCACTCCGCGCAGTCGCGGAGCGAACTCCACGATCAGGTCATCGAGGTGTGCACCCTTGAGGAGCCCGCCCACGATCCAGACCACCGAGGGGAACGCGCCGAGCGAGGCCCGGGCGGCGTGTGCGTTGGTGGCCTTGGAGTCATCCACCCAGTGGATGCCGCCGGCGGTGAGTACGCTCTCGACGCGGTGGGCGTCGGCGCGGAAGTTGGCCAGCGCCTCGGCGATCGACTCGGGGGTGATCCCCACCGAGCGCGCGAGGGCGCTGGCGGCCAGAATATCCTCGACGATGTGCGGGGCACCGAGGCCACGCTCGGCGAGGTCGGCAACGGTCGCGAGTTCGAGGGCCGAGTGGTGGCGGTCCTCGTGGAACGCGCGATCCACGAGGATCCCCTCCACGACACCCACGTCGCTCGGTCCGGGTACGCCGAGGTCAAAACCGATGGCGCGGGCACCGTCGCGGACATCCGCGGCGCGCACCATCTCCTCGGTCACGACGTCGGCCTTGTTGTACACGCAGGCGTTGCTGACGTTTTCGTAGACGAAACCCTTGGCGGCGATGTAGCCGGCGAGGCCACCGTGCCAGTCGAGGTGATCATCGGCGATGTTCAGGCACACCGAGGAGATCGGCGAGATCGGCGAGGAGCCGGTCTGAACGGCCAGGTAGTGCAGCTGGAAGCTCGAGAGCTCCACCACGAAGAAATCAAAGCCGCCCGGATCGCGCACCGCGTCGAGCACCGGCACACCGATGTTGCCGCAGGGGGCCACCCGCAGGCCCTGAGCTGCGATCATCGAGGCGGTGAGCTGCGTGGTCGTGGTCTTGCCGTTGGTGCCGGTCACGAGGATCCACTCGGCCGGGGTACCCGACTTATCGCGCACGCGCCAGGCGAGCTCGATGTCTCCCCAGACCGGAACGGCGTTCTCGGCTGCCCAGCGAACGAGCGGGTGATCCGGGCGGAAGCCCGGGGAAACCACCAGCACGTCGGCGTTGTGGGCCGTCAGCGCCTCGGGCACCACGCTCAGGTCACCGGTGTGCAGGCTCGCGCCAATCACCGGGACCAGGCGGGCGAGGTCGCCCTCGGCCGACTCGGCCAGAACCAGCACCTCGGCACCCAGCTCGGTCAGGGTATCGGCGACCGAAAAACCGGTCTTTCCGAGACCAAGAACGGCAACCCGAAGCCCCTTCCAGTCCGCGTACCAGCTGTTCAGGGAATCAAGCGATGAAGTCATACGTTCTTTCTTGGCCTAGCGGTAGAACCACTCGAGGTAAAACAGTCCAACACCGGCGGCGCAGAGCAGCCCGGCGATGATCCAGAAGCGAACCACCACGGTCACTTCGGCCCAACCCTTGAGCTCGAAGTGATGGTGGATCGGTGACATGAGGAAGATGCGCTTCCCATGGGTGATCTTGAAGTATGCGCGCTGAATGATGACCGAACCGGCCTCGATCACGTAGAGGCCACCGATCAGGATCAGCAGCAGCTCGGTGTGGGTCAGGATGGCCAGGGCCACCACCGCGCCACCGAGGGCGAGCGAACCGGTGTCGCCGAGGAAGATGTCGGCGGGCGAGGTGTTCCACCAGAGGAAGCCGATCAGGGCTCCGGCAATGGCGGCGGCGACGATCGCGAGATCCAGCGGGTCACGCACGCTGTAGCACTTGTGCGCCACCTCCTGGGTCAGGGCCGGGTTGAAGCAGGACTGGTTGAACTGCCAGAAGCCGATGATGACGTAGGAGCCGAGGGCGAGAATCGTGGCACCGGTGGCCAGGCCATCCAGGCCATCGGTGAGGTTGACACCGTTGGAGGTTCCCACCACGAGGAACGAGGTCCAGATCAGGTACAGCGCATAGCCCACGAAGGGGCCGGCGAAGATGAGGTCGAAGTTCAGATCCCGGGTGAAGGAGATCGCGGTACTCGCGGGCGTCAGGCCGTTGGAGTTTGCGAAGTTGATGGCCATGATGCCAAACGCCACCGCCACGACCAGCTGGCCGGCGATCTTCGACCACCCACCGAGCCCGAGGCTCTGCTGCTTGCGCACCTTGAGGAAGTCGTCGGTGAAACCGACCAGACCGAGGCCCACCATCATGAACAGCACGAGCATGCCCGAAACCGTGACGGAGTCGCCGGAAATCAGCTTGGCAACAAAGTAACCAAAGAGCGTTCCGAGGATGATGACGATGCCACCCATGGTGGCGGTGCCGCGCTTGGAGTGGTGCGACTGGGGCCCATCGCTGCGGATGAACTGGCCCCACTGAAGCTTATGGAACAGCTTGACAAACACCGGCGTCAGGGCCAGTGAGAAGACCGTGGAGAGAACAACGGCCAAGAGCAGAGCTAGCACGTGAAAAATTCTCCCAGTCGGTCGCCGAGTAGTCGCAGGCCCGCCGAGTTGGAGGACTTGACCAACACCGTGTCTCCGGGCCGGATCGCGGTGGACAGATACTCGAACGCCGCATCTGCCTCCTCACAATATACCGACTCGCCATCCCACGAGCCCTCATTGATCGCCGTGATGTGCAGGCGCCGAGCCTCGGCACCCACCACCACGAGCTGGGAAATGTTCAGACGCACCAGCTGCAGGGCGATGCGGTCGTACTCGTCTCCGGCGAGCTCACCGAGCTCGGTCATGACCCCGAGAACCGCCACGGTGCGCCGATCACGCGGGGTGATCTGGGCCAGGGTGCGGATCGCGGCGGCCATCGAATCGGGGCTCGCGTTGTACGCGTCGTTGATGATCGTGACGTCGTCACGGCCGCCAAGGACCTCCATCCGCCAGCGTTCGGCCCGCTCGAGCGTGCCGAGTGCGGCAATCGCGTCCGCGGTCGCAATCCCGAGCGCGTCGGCGGCGCTGAGCGCGGCCAGCGCGTTGTACACGTGGTGCTCCCCCAGGATGCGCAGGTGCACGGGGTGTTCGGCCCCGGCCGCGTCCACGAGGGTGAAGTCGGTGCCGGTGCGGGTGCTGCGCACATCGGCGGCGCGGAACGTGGCGTTGTCGCCATCCACCGCGAAGGTGCGGACGGCCGCGCGGGTCAGCTCGGCCATGCCGATCACGCGGTAGTCATCGGCGTT
This sequence comes from Mycetocola tolaasinivorans, assembly GCF_003667565.1. Classification (GTDB taxonomy): domain Bacteria; phylum Actinomycetota; class Actinomycetes; order Actinomycetales; family Microbacteriaceae; genus Mycetocola; species Mycetocola tolaasinivorans. Next base: position 370,353 of record NZ_RCUX01000001.1, on the reverse strand, counting down.
CAGGATCGCGACGTCATTCTCGGTGAGCGGGGTCACCATCTCGCTCTTCGCGAGTACAGTGCGCTCGACCCCGCCGAACTCGCCGGCGTGGGCCAGGCCCACCTTGAGCACGATGCCGATATCGGGCTTCGCGATCGACACGAGGCGCGCGATGTCACCCACGTGGCTCGCACCCATCTCGATGATGAGGAAGCGGGTGTCAAACGTGGTGCGCAGGATGGTGAGCGGTGCCCCGACGTGGTTGTTGAACGAGGCGCGGGGGGCAACGGTTTCGGCCTGGGCCGACAGAATTGCCGCGAGCATGTTCTTCGTCGTGGTTTTCCCGTTCGAGCCGGTGATTCCGATGACGCGGAGGTTTCCCTCGGCGCGCACCCGGGCTACCACGGCGCGGGCGAGGTCGGCGATGGCGACCACAACATCCGGCACAACGATCTGTGCGATGTCCTCCTCAACGGTGTGCTCGACGAGCGCCAGAACCGCACCGGCAGCGCGCGCGATGCCCACGAAGTTGTGTCCGTCGGTGTGTTCACCGGGCTTGGCGACGAAGATGTCGCCCGGGGTGATCTGCCGCGAATCGGTGTCCACGAGCCCCGAGACCGTGTCGGTCGCGGAGAGCGTGGTGGGTGTGCTGTGGAGTTCACCCCCGAGTATTTCGGTGATCTCGGTGAGGGTCAAAACAATCATGGTGTTTTACTGTCTTTCGTGCACACGGCCCTGGGTGATGACCGTGTTGAGGATGTCCCACACCCCCGTTTGCCTCGGGGTATGGGCGGCGCGTTTACTAGTAGGTGCCCTTCCAACCGGGTGCCTGGGTGGTCGACGGCGCAATGCCGTACTTCTTGATGACCTGGGCGACAATCTCCTTGAAAACCGGTGCGGCGGCTGCCGACGAACGGAAGGTGAGCGGGGACTTGAGGTGTACCGTAACCACGTACTGCGGGTCTTCAACCGGGAACATTCCCGCCATGGAAGCGACGAACGTGGTCTGCAGCTGGCCATCAACGAACTGCTCACCGGTACCGGACTTCGCCGCAACCCGGTAACCCGGGATGTGCAGCTGGTCGGCAAGGAATCCGTCGGTAACCACGGTCTCCATCATACCGATCGTTTCTTTGGCGGCGCTCGCGGAGAGAATCCGCTCCCCCTCGGACGGTGCGGGGGTGTCGGTGACGGTGCCGTCGGGGTAGGAGCAGCCCTCGACGAGCTCGAGTGGCTTCATCACGCCGTCGTTTGCGATTCCCTGGTAAACCTGGGCCATCTGCACGGCGGTGGTGGAGAGTCCCTGACCGAACATGGTCACGTACTTCGTCTGGTTGTCCCACTTGTCTACCGGGTGCAGCACACCCGAGGACTGTCCGGGGAATTTGATGTCGGTGGACTGGCCGATACCGAACTTCTTGAGGTACTCATAACGCTGATCATCGGGCATCTTCTCGCCGAGAATGCTCAGACCGGTGTTGGAAGACTGCTGCAGCACGCCGCTCATCGTCAGGCGCTCATCCTCGTGCGGAAGGGCGTCCTTGATGCTCGCACCGTTTTTCGGGTGATACCGATACGGGGCCACGACCTGGGTGTTGTGGTCGGCCAGGCCGGCATCGACGAGCATTGCGGCCGTCAGCGGCTTGAAGATCGAACCGGGCTCGAAGGGCACCTGGAAAGCGCGCGAGCCGCGGAACTCAGCCGGGGTGCCGTCAACATTGCCGGGGTCGACGCTCGGGGCCTCGGCGATGGCGCGAATCTTTCCGGTCTTGACCTCGGTGACCATCGCGATGCCGTACTCGGCCTTGGTATCGGCCACCTGGGAGGCCACCAGCTGCTGCAGGGTCCAGTTGAGGTCCTTGTCGAGGGTCAGCTTGAGCGTGCCGCCGGGCTTCGCATCGGTCACCGTTTCGGTGGTGCCGGGCAGCGGAACGCGGTCCTTTGACTGCTGGAACTGCTGCAGGCCGTTGGTGCCCTGCAGGCACTGCTGCGCACTCAGTTCCATGCCGGCCTGGCCCTCGTTATCCGAACCGACGAAGCCCACGATGTTTCCGGCGACCGCGCCGTTGGGATACACCCGGCCGAAGGTCTGGCGAATGTACAGCCACGGAATGTTCATCGCACGAATCTTCGCGAACTGCTCGTAGCCCACCTTCTCGGCCAGCAGTGCATAGGCGGCATCCTTGTTCTTGGCGAGGGCATCATCGATCTTTGCCTGCAGCGTGGCGGGATCAACACCCAGCACACCGGCCATGTCGGAGAGCGCCTCGGCTACCGGAACCTCGATGGTCTTCTTACCCTCACGACGCTTGATGGGCTTGACGTCCTTGGGCGAGGTGGTGATCTCGAACTGCGCGATACTCGAGGCGAGCACGGCACCGTTGGTATCAACGATGTCGCCGCGCGGGGCATAGATCGTGCTCGACCCGCCCATCTTTTCGAGCGAGTCGGCGACCAGGCTCTCGGCCCGGACCACCTGAATATCCACGAGCCTCGCGACGAAGCCGGCCAGGATCAGGGCCACAACTACCAGCACCGCAACGAGGCGACGCCGGGTGGACATTGCCGAAGTGGTCATGCAAACACCTGGAACATATTCTCCTCAGTTGCGTCCTCCGAGCGGAGGGCGAGGAAGGTGACACGGCGTCACCGCGGGGTTTCCCCCGCGGTGACGGGGTACGGGCGGGCCCGTCCGACAGCCTGGGCTATCGCCTGAAACTCAGTACTAGTGGGTCTTCGGAGCGGGAAGTCCCGCGTCCAACGATACGATGCCGGGGGTCACGGGAGCGTTTGCCGCGCCCGAGTTGATCACAACCTCGCCGCCGGTGGTGGCGATGGCCGCACCCTGCAGCATGCGGTTCTGCACGACGCTGGAGGGCGCCTGCTTGACCGAGCCGGGCTGGCCGGCAACCGCCGGGGTACCGAGGACCTCGCCGGTCTTGAGCGAGATGTAGGCCGGTGCGCCACCAAAGGTCATCCCCAGTGCCTCGGCGTTGGCGGCGATGTACTGCGGGGAGGAGATCGCGGCCAGGTCGGTGCCGATGGCCTGGCTCTGCCAGCCGAGTTCGCGGTGATCACGCTGAAGCGAGTTCAGCTCATAGGCGCCCTGGCTGAGACCAACGCTCAACAGGATCTGGGTGAGCACGATCGCACCGATGGCTCCCAGCGCGACAAACGCGTAGAGCAGCTTGGGCTTGGCGGCGGCCCGGGTCCCCGGGGCAACGACGCGAAGCGGACGTTCCCGCCCCCGCGACGGTGCCTCGGCCGGTGCGGCGGTGAGATCCCACGCGAAATCGTTGCGTGCCAGGTTTTCACTCATGATCAGCCCTCACGTACTCGTTCGGCCGCGCGAAGCCGGACGGGCTTTGCGCGGGGGTTTTCTTCGATTTCATCGTCCGAGGCGAGCTCGGCACCACGCACGAGGAGCCGGAACTTTGCCGCGTGCTCGGGCAGTTCCATCGGCAGGCCGGCCGGCGCGGTAGACGCCGTGGCCTTCGCGAACAGGCGCTTGATGATGCGGTCTTCGAGGGACTGATACGACAGCACCACGATGCGGCCGCCCACGTTCAGCGCATCCAGTGCGGCGGGGATCGCCGCGGCCAGAACACTCAGCTCGGTGTTGACCTCGATTCGCAGTGCCTGGAACACCCGCTTGGCGGGGTGCCCGTTGCGCGAGACCGCGGCCGGGGTGGCGTCCTGCAGGATTTGCACGAGCTGTCCGGAGCGGGTGATCGGGGCCTCGTTACGCGCGGCGATGATCGCCCGGGCGTAGCGGCCGGCGAGCTTTTCCTCACCGAAGTCTTCGAAGATGCGGCGCAGGTCGCCCTCGCGGTAGGTCGCGAGGATGATCTCGGCCGTGAGCTCGCTCGTGCCGTCCATCCGCATGTCCAGCGGGGCGTCCTGAGCGTAGGAGAATCCTCGTTCGGCACGGTCCAGCTGGAGGGAGGAGACGCCGAGGTCAAACAGGATGGCGTCCACCCCGTCGACGCCGACGGTCTCCAGCGCGCCCTCGATGCCGTCATAGACGGTGTGCACGAGGTGGGCACGGTCGGCTACCGCGGCGAGGCGGGTGCCGGCAATCTCGAGGGCCTGCGGGTCTCGGTCGAGCCCGATCAGGTTGAGACCGGGGTAGCGCGTCAGCATTGCGAGCGAGTGGCCGCCCATACCGAGGGTCGCGTCGATTGCCCAGGCCCCGGGCTGTGCCAGCGCGGGGTCGAGGAGCTCGAGGCAGCGCTCGAGGAGAACGGGAGTGTGAATCTTGTCGAGTTCCATAGTTTTTCTTCCGGTGCCCGGAGGGCGTGTCCCTGGGTCCTGATCCCCATCCGCTCGGTTCCGCCGCCAGGGAAGGGGCGTCGGTACGTGGATGAACGGCGGGGGGTCGGGGTGCAGGGACTAGAACAGTCCCGGAATCACCTCCTCGGCGGTGTCGGCGAACGCCGCTTCCTGCTCGGCCAGATAGGCCTCCCAGGCTTCGGTGTCCCAGATTTCGGCGCGGCTTCCCGCGCCGATGACGGTAAGCTCACGGCTCAGCCCGGCGTAGTTACGCAGGGCTGAGGGAACCGTGATGCGGTTCTGCTTGTCCGGAGTCTCGGCGCTTGCCCCCGAAAGGAACACGCGCAGATAGTCGCGGGCCTGCTTACTGGTTACCGGGGCCTGCCGGATCTTCGTGTGCATGTCCTCGAACTCTCGAGTACTGAACACGTAGATGCAGCGTTCCTGGCCGCGGGTCATTACCACCCCACCGGCGAGCTCCTCGCGGAACTTTGCCGGCAGGATCAGGCGGCCTTTTTCGTCCAGTTTTGGGGCATAGGTACCAAGAAACATGTGCCTAGCTCCTTCCCCCGATCGGACGACCACCACCGCTTGCCCCCACTTTACTCCACCCTCTACCACTTTCCTAGGAACTAAACCTAATTTCTCCGCTTAACGCGCCGGAAGCCCAGTAAATACGGGACCTGTGAAAGTGGAGGGAAATGGAGCGTTAAATCCGCTCCGCGCGTCAGAACCTCGTTTTACCCCCGAAAAATGGCACAAAAAACCCTCCTAGACGCGCGGTGGAGGAAGATGGAGGGCGTCGGGGGTGGATGTGGAGGGGCTCGGGGAGCGATGTGGGGGGGCACCGTCTTTCCCGCCGTCCACGCATCCAATTCGCGCGCGAGTATCCTCCCCGTTCCCCGATTGTGCAACCCCCTTATGCCCGGGCTTGCCCCGACCTAGGGTGAGGCCTACATCACCCGGTCCGATCACCGATGCGAATCATGTGAACGGCCGCCGCGCTGTCGCCCAGGGAGGCGAGCCCTCGGTGTCGCACTCCCCCACAGAAAGAACGTGCATGAACACTCCACTCACCGCCACCCTTGGCATCACCGACTCCGAAGTCCTGAACGCCCTGCCCTCCCCGGGTGACATCGCCGGTGCTCTCGCCCTGGCTCAGGATCTCGGAACCCGGCGAGCGTATCCCGGGGACGGAACCACCGGCGAGCAGTGGGGTCTTCTCGCCGCCATCGCGGCGCATGACCTCGGTATCGTGCGCGCCATCGAACCGCATCTGGATGCCGTCGCCATCCTCACGCAGGCGAACATCGATCCCCTCCCCGGTGCCTGGGGTGTGTTCGCCTCCGAGGGTGGATCAGACCCCGTCCGAGCCACCCGCGTGGGCGAGGGGTGGGCCCTCACCGGCACCAAGCGCTGGTGCTCCCTCGCCGCACGGTTGGATCATGCGCTGGTCACCGCGCAGACGCAGAGCGGAAACCCACGGCTCTTTGCCCTGGATCTGCGCGCCCCCGGCGTGACCATCCTCGATCCAAAGTGGGCAGCCCTCGGCCTGCGCGAGATTCCCAGCGGTCCCGTGCGCTGCGCCTCCGTACCCGCGGCCGGCGTGGGCGCGAGCGGGTGGTATTCGGCCCGCCCCGGCTTTGCCTGGGGAGGCGTCGGGGTTGCCGCCTGCTGGTTTGGGGGCGCGGTGGCCATCGCCCGGAGCGTTCGTGAGGCCGCGGCACGCGCACATAACCCGCACACTCTGGCCCACCTGGGGGCAATGGACACCCTCCTCCACGCCTGCCGGCTCGCCCTCAACGATGCGGCACGCCAGGCGGATAACCAGGAACCGGGCGGCAAGCTCACGGCCTGGCGGGTGCGTGGCCTGGTCGCCCGCGCCTGTGAGGACATCATCCACCGGGCCGGCCACTCCCTGGGCCCGGGCCCGCTCGCCCATGATGCCGAACACGCAAAGCGCGTATCCGACCTCTCCCTCTACATCCGACAGCATCACGGCGAGGCCGACGACGCCGCCCAGGGTGAGGCCGTCGCCGGGTTTGGGAGCACCCCGTGGTGATCTTTGATGCGGCACTCGCCGGAACCACGGTGGGTGAATGGACCGAAGATGACCGCTTCCATAACCGACCCACGCTCTCCCTCGACACCGTCAGCGAGCTGGTGGTGATCGCCGCCCACCCCGATGATGAAACCCTCGGCGCGGGCGGCCTGATCGCACAGTGTGAAGCCCTGGGGCTGCCAATCACGGTCATCTGTGTGACGGACGGTGCTGCCTCACATGCCGGAGATCCCACCCTGCCCTCCACCCGGGCCGCGGAGCTCGAGAGGGCCGTGTTTGAGCTCTCCCCACGCGCGAGTATCGAGCGTCTCGGGTTTCCCGATGGCGGCACGCGGGAACGATACTCTGCCCTGCGGGCGGAACTCGATGAGCGTATTCACCGGCTCCCCCGCAGCGCCCTCATCGCTGCCCCCTGGGCGGGCGATGGACACCGGGATCACCGCGTGGTTGGTGAGCTGATGCGCGACCTTGCGGGCGAGCGGGTCCTGCTGGAGTATCCGGTCTGGATGTGGCACTGGGCATCACCTGAGCACCCAGACACCCCGTGGCCCCGGATGAAAACCCTCCATATCGACGTGGTCAGTAAGATCCGCGCGCAGAATCACTATCGGTCTCAGCTCGGCGGCGACTCCCCCATTCTTCTCCCCGAATTCCTCGAACACTTTCGCCACGCACAGGAGTTCTATGTGGTGAGCGAGCGCCCACTGCGCTCCTCACATTTCGACGCGCTCTACGCGCGCTCGGACGATCCCTGGCACTTTCGCACCCGCTGGTATGAAAAGCGTAAGCGTGATCTCACCGTCGCGAGCCTACCCCGGGAAGGCTTTGAACACGCCCTGGAAATAGGCTGCTCGCTGGGTCTCCTGACCGGGATGCTCGCCGAGCGCTGCGATCACCTCGTTGCGGTGGACGTTTCCGCGGTGGCCGTCGCCCAGGCACGAGCCCACGTCGGATCGGATGCCCGTATCGAACGGCTCGATGTCCTGACCGATTTCCCCACGGGCAGCTACGACCTCATCGTCCTCTCCGAGGTGGGCTACTACTGGGATTCCGAGAGCCTCGACCGGGTCCTCGCAAACATTCGCTCATCGCTCGCCCCGAACGGCGTTCTCCTGGCCTGCCACTGGCGCCACCCCGTCGCCGCCTATCCCCTCACCGGTGACGGCGTGCACGATGCCGTCGCCGCCATGGGGCTGACACGACTATCCACACATTCGGAGGAGGATTTTCTCCTCGAGATCTTTTCCCTCGATCCCCGTTCCGTAGCTCGCATCGAAGGACTCTCATGATCACACACGTCGTTGTCACCATTCCCGCGCGCGATGAGGCTGCCAGAATCGACACCTGCCTCCGATCCGTCATCGTCTCGGCCGTGCGCTGTACGCTGCCGGTGACAATCATGTTGGTAGCCGATACCTGCCTGGACAACACGGCAGAGCGGGCCCGGCGGTATCCCCCGGTCAGCGTCCTCGAGGTGATCGGGACCAACGTGGGTGCGGCTCGGCGCGCGGGCATCGCCCACGCACTCGCCGCCCTCCCGGCACCATCCGAAACGGTGTGGCTCGCAAACACCGATGCCGACAGCGTGGTGCCGGCGAACTGGCTCGCCTCCCAGGTGGCTCTCGCCGATCACGGTGCGGATCTCATCATCGGCACCGTCCGCCCCCACCCATCCGAATATCCGCGAGCCGCTCAGCGCCAGTGGCGACTGGATCACGTGCGGGGAGAACCGAACGGCAGCATTCATGGCGCAAACCTGGGCGTGCGTGCTTCGGCCTATCTCGCCGTGGGCGGATTCACCCCGATTTCCGAGCATGAGGACGTTGATCTCGTACGCCGCCTGTCCGGTTACACCACGGTAGCCAGTGATGCCGGGGAGGTCACCACCTCGGCCCGGCTGGTCGGGCGCACGCCCGGCGGCTACGCGGGTTATCTCGCGGCACAGGCTCGAACGCCGGCGCAGGCCCCGCTCATCGGCGTGGGCGCCGATGAACCGGCGCGCTAAATCGCGGTGGTGAGCCTCAGCCCGTCGCTTCCGTTCGCGCCGGTCGACAGCGCTTCAAAGATGGACCGGTCCAGCGGGAAGTGCTCCTCACGCTCGAACACAAAGTGCAGGGGGATTGAGGGGTAGAGCCAAATGCTGTGGCTTTGCTGCCCCTCGGTTTCCGTCCAGGTCAGCATGAAGCCCTCCCCTCGACGCAGTTTCCCCACGATCACGGCCTTGAGGTGGCTCAGCAACCGGTCGTCAAAGGGAAATTCCTGCCCGCTGGATCCGTAGTGCAGGGTGCCCATGGCTACGCCCGATCTACGTTCTGACGGACGCGCTCGAGCACCCGAGCGGCGTCCTTCTCGGCGATGGGCTCCATGCCGTGGCCGGAGTTTGCAATCTCCCCCAGCGCATCCACCCACTCGCGGTTGAGGTGCGGGGGTTTACCTCCCGCGAATTGGAACTGCAGCCCCACGGATGGAGAGATCCAGAGGCTCACTCGGCCGCCGCCCTCGCTTTGGCGAAGTACCCAGTTGAGGTAAAAGCTCTCCTGCCGGCGCAGCTTTATTCCGATCGCGGCTTTGAGGTGCTCAAGCACCCGATCGTCAAAGTCGAATCTTGCCCCCGGACCATACACGAGTGTTCCCATTTGTTCATCCTGCCCCATCGGATAACTTCTGTCGCCCAAACGGAAAAATACTTTTGGTATACCGCACAAAAACGGGCGGGCCACCCCGAAGGATGGCCCGCCCGTAGACGATCTTGGGGAGAGGTGGGACTACTTGTCGCCACCGTCTCGACGCTCCCAGCGCTCGCCCATGCGATCCATGAACGAGGTGGACTGCGCGTTACCACCGGGCTGTGCGGCACCGGAGGTCTTGGAGGGCTGGGTGAAGAACTCACCCGGACGCGGCTCTTTTTCGGGTGCCGGCTTTTTGGACGGTGTAATCGCCACCAGAACCCCACCGAGCATCGCGACGAAACCGACGATGCCGATGATGGGTTGATGAAGGATTACCGCGACGATCAGCCCGGCAATACCCACGATTGCGAGCAGCGCGCCCAGCGCGATGCTGCGATAGCTCGGACGGCCACGCTTGTCTCCCGCGGTCGACACAAAATCTGCATCGTGACCGTAGAGACTACGCTCCATCTCGTCAAGAAGACGCTGCTCCTGCTCGGATAGCGGCATTCCGATCGCCTCCTCCATATTTTCTTGCGCACTTGCGCCCTCTCCACTCTAGCCGCCCAGGGAAAGCTAAGCTAGACGCGTGAACGAAACCGAGCACCTCCGTGACCAGCTCCAGCTCCGCATCGATCAGTTTCTGATCGAGCATGAAACCATTTTGGCGCGGATTGCCCCCGATCTTGCTACGTTCTCGACGTACTCCCAGTCTTTCCTTCGCGGCGGAAAGCGCTTCCGCGCGATCTTCGCGTACTGGGGCTGGCACGGGGTGCGTCAGACACTCCCGGGCGTGGCTCAGGATGACGCCAAGGCGCTGCACACCATCCTCGGTGTGGGAGCGGCCCTCGAGATCTTCCACGCGGCCGCCCTCGCGCACGATGACATTCTGGACAACTCCGATACCCGACGCGGTGAACCCGCGATCCACCGCCGCTTCGAGAAGCTCTCAGCCGACGCAGGCTGGCGCGGCGATCACGCCGCCTTCGGCGTGGGCTCGGCGATCCTGTTTGGCGACATGCTGCTGAGCTGGAGCGATGAGCTGATGTACACGACCCTCGCGGGCCTGCCCGAATCCGCGGCCGCCCCCGCACGGGCCGAGTACCAGCAGATGCGCACCGACGTGACCGCCGGGCAGTATCTCGACGTGCTTGAGGAGAGCGCGTGGTTCGGGCACTCCGACGAGGAGCTGATCGAGCGCGCACGGACGATTCTCACCTATAAGTCGGCGAAGTACAGCGTTGAGGTCCCGCTCGCGCTCGGTGCGAGCACCGCCGGCGCGACCCCCGCCCAGATCGAGGCGCTGCGCGAATACGGTCTCGCGGTCGGTACCGCGTTCCAGCTGCGGGACGACATCCTCGGTGTCTTCGGCGATGCCCGGGTCACCGGCAAGCCGAGCGGTGATGACCTGCGCGAGGGCAAGCGCACCCTGCTGGTTGCGCTGACCCGGCGCGAACTCCCCGAGCACGAGCGCCCCGCCTTCGACGCCCAGATTGGTAACCCCGACCTCGGTGAGGACGAAATTCTCGCGCTGCAGAAGCTCATGCACGATACCGGTGCCGTGGCGGAGACCGAGCGAATCATTGCCGAATCGGTGGCTGCCGGACGCGCCGCGCTGGCGGATTCCACCCTCGGTGCGGATGCCCGCGCGGCACTCGACGCACTCGCCGTGCACATGAGCGCCCGCAGCGCCTAGCCCACCCGCTGGCCGACGGGCCCGCCGCAACGTAAAACGCGCCGCTCCCCGAGGGGGACGGCGCGTTTTGCGTGGGTGCCGGTAAAACCGGCGCGTTACCTAGGCCAGGGCCTGAGTAATCCGGCGCACCTCGGTCTTGCGACCGGAGATCAGGGCGTCGATGGGTGCGGTGCCGAGGGTTTCCTCCTCGGTCAGCAGCCACTCCATGGCCTCATCGGTGCTGAAGCCGGCGTCTTCCAGAAGGAACAGGGTTCCGCGCAGGTGAACCAGGGGCTCACCAGCACGCAGGAAGTCCTTCGGGACGCTCAGTACGCCGCTGCGCTTGATCGCAAGCAGGTGCTTGTCTTCGATCAGGCGGCGGATCCGGCTCGGGGTCAGGTCAAGAATCTCTACCAGCTCGGGCATTGCGAGCCACTCACGCTGTGCATATACATCGGTCACGCGACAAGTCTTACACGCAGAGCCCCCGCGAGCCCACTTTGCGCGCGACACGCGGGCATTTTTCTTGTCAGCCGGCAGCGGACGGACCTTCGAACACGCCAAAACGTCATCCCCCGGGGTGATTTCCTGTGTGACACCTTCGGGCCGGGGTGTTGCGCGCCGCCCGAACGCGGCCCGCACCGTAAACTTGCATCGTGACGTCTAGCCCTCATTCCGATCCCCTGATCGGTCGTCTTATCGATGACCGCTACCAGGTGCGCTCGCGCATTGCTCGTGGCGGCATGGCAACCGTGTACCTCGCAACCGATCTGCGACTCGAACGCCGGGTCGCTCTGAAGGTTATGCACGGTCATTTGTCCGACGACACAAACTTTAAGAACCGCTTCATCCAGGAGGCCCGCTCGGCCGCCCGCCTCGCCGACCCCAACGTGGTGAGCGTGTTCGACCAGGGCCAGGATGCCGATATGGCGTACCTCGTGATGGAGTACCTGCCCGGCATCACGCTGCGCGATCTCCTGCGCGATCACGGCCGCCTCACCGCCCGCCAGGTGATCGACATCATGGATGCCGTCACCAGCGGCCTCGCCGCCGCGCATCGCAGCGGCATCGTGCACCGGGATCTCAAGCCCGAAAACGTGCTGCTTGCCGATGATGGTCGAATCAAGATCGGTGACTTTGGGCTCGCCCGGGCCGTGACGGCGCAGACCGGCAGCGGCCAGGCACTCCTTGGCACCATCGCCTATCTCTCCCCCGAACTCGTGACCCGTGGCGAGGCCGATGCCCGCAGCGACATCTATGCGCTCGGCATCATGATGTACGAGATGCTCACCGGTGAACAGCCTTATCAGGGCGAGCAGCCGATGCAGATCGCCTACCAGCACGCCAACGAATCGGTGCCGCGCCCGAGCGCGAAGGTGCCGCAGGTACCCGCCGACCTCGACGATCTCGTGCTGTGGTGCACCGAGCGTGAGCCCGAGGAGCGCCCGTCCGGCGCCGGTGAACTCCTGGAGCGCCTGCGCGAGGTGGAGCGTCAGCTCGGTCTCACCCAGCAGTCGACCCCGGCACCGGCACCGGTCACCACCACCGTGTTTCCCGCGCTACTGGGCAACACCGACGGCGCCGACGTGACCCGCGTGCTCACCTCGCCGAGCGTGCGTACCGGGCCCATCGATCCCCACGACCAGACCTCCGCACTGAGTGTGCGCAGTAACCGCCGCGCCAAGCTGGGCTGGTGGGCGCTGCTCCTGGTCGTGATTCTGGGTGTGGGATCGGGCACCGCCGGCTGGTACTTCGGGTTTGGTCCCGGCGGCATGATCGAGGTTCCAAGCGTCGTGGGTAAGCCCTCGGCCGAGGCATTCGAAACGCTGAAGGCTCAGGAGATTAAATCGACCCGGGCCGAGGAGTACTCACTCACGGTCCCGACCGATACCGTCATCTCGACCGACCCGGTTGGAGCCACGCGCATCGATAAGGATCGCGTTGTCACCGTCACTGTCTCGCTGGGTCTGAAGACGGTCTCGCTCGGCAGCCTGGCCGGTAAGCCGGTCGAGGAGGTGCGGGCGCTTCTCGCGGAAAACAACCTCACCGAGGGCACCGCGAGCAAGCGCTACTCCTCCCAGGTCGCCGCGGGAAACCTTCTGCAGGTCACCGCGGGCGATGCCGACATCACCGAAACCGGCGAGACCCAGTGGGGTCAAACCCTCAACTTCGTGGTCTCCGCGGGTCCGATTCCGCCGGTCAACGGCCTGACCGAGGACGCCGCGCGCAGCGCACTGACCGGCGTGGGTCTCGTTGTCGCCGGCACCAGCAAGACGGAGTTCAGCGACACCGTTGCCGCCGGGAACGTGCTCGGTGTGGTGGAGCTACACGGTGACAACGTACCCGAGGTGGGCGCCACCGTGACCCTGATCATCTCCAAGGGCCCCGACCTCGTCGAGGTACCGGATGTCTCCGGGAAGCCCGTCAAGGCGGCAAAGGCCACCCTCGAGGGCGCCGGGTTCACCGTCACTGTGAAGTCGGGTATCCCCACCGCGGTGGCAGACCTCCTCGGCGATGCCTTCACCGTGACCAGCACCAACCCCGCCGGTGGCGCGCAGGTCAAGCGCGGCGCGGCCGTCACGATCCAGGCGAACTTCTAAGCGCCTCCCACCGCCCCGCGCTGTCATACAGTGGCCGCAAGCGGTGCAGGACGGGAACCCGGCTGACACCACTGTGCCACTGACCCGCCTCGACGTCGATCGTGCGCAGCAGCCGCGTCGCGGTGCGGTGATACGTTCGGAGATCCTCATGCGTGATCGGGGTGCCCTGGCGGCCGTGCGCCGAGGATCGATGGGCCGCGCGCTGCGAAGCCCTGCGGAGGGCGCTCTGAGAGGTGGATACCCCCTGCCGAGGGTTCAGGATCCGTTGGAGTGGATTCGCCGGCGCCCGGATCCACTCCTCGGAGCCACCACGCTCAGGGTGCAGTCGATGTAGGTGCTAAAGCGCGGCTCGGAGGCGTGTAGACGAAGAAGTTTTGCGGCTTCTGCTTGCGCGATAAATTTCATACGATGTAAGCTACCGACAGAAACAAGGACAAGATCCCTTGTGCTACAAAGAACGTAACCCCCGCTCTCCTCGAGAGTGGGGGTCGTTTTCTTTATCGGGCCACACCCCGTACACACTGCACGACGAAACGGGGAAGGCCTGCGCTCCCGAGGGGAACGCAGGCCTTCAGCTGAGGCGGGTACTAGGCGTTGCGTGCGGCCAGTTCCTCGGCAACCAGGAACGCGAGCTCCAGGGACTGCTTGTGGTTCAGGCGCGGGTCGCACAGCGACTCGTAGCGGGTCGCGAGGTCTGCCTCGTCGATGTGCTCGGCACCACCGAGGCACTCGGTGACGTCGTCTCCGGTGAGTTCCACGTGGATACCCCCGGGGAACGTGCCCACCTGACGGTGTGCCTCGAAGAAGCCCTTGACCTCGTCAACCACATCGTCGAAACGACGGGTCTTGTAGCCGTTGGGGGTCGAGAAACCGTTGCCGTGCATCGGGTCGGTGACCCACAGCGGGGTGGCGTCGGAGTCCTTGATGGCCTCCAGCAGCGGGGGCAGCGCGTCGCGGATCTTGCCCGCGCCCATCCGGGTGATGAAGGTCAGGCGGCCGGGCTCACGGTTGGGGTCGAGCTTGTCCACGAGGCGCAGCATGTCATCCGTGCTGGTGGTGGGCCCAAGCTTCACACCGATCGGGTTGCGGACGCGCGACAGGAAGTCGACGTGTGCGCCATCGATCTCGCGGGTGCGCTCACCGATCCAGATGAAGTGCGAGGACGTGTTGTACGGGGTACCGGTGCGCGAATCGATCCGCGTCATCGGGCGCTCGTAATCCATCAGCAGACCCTCGTGGCCGGTGTAGAACTCCACACCGCGCAGCGAGTCAAAGTCGGCACCGGCGGACTCCATGAACCGGATCGCCCGGTCGATGTCCTTCGCCAGCTTCTCGTAGCGTGCGTTTGCCGGGTTCGCGGCAAAGCCCTGGTTCCAGCGGTGCACCTCACGCAGGTCGGCGAAGCCCCCCTGGGTGAAGGCACGCACGAGGTTGAGCGTGGACGCGGCCGTGTGGTAGCCCTGCACGAGACGCTCGGGGTTTGCGGTGCGCGACTCCGGGGTGAAGTCGTAGCCGTTGACGATGTCGCCGCGGTAGGCGGGCAGCGTCACGCCATCGCGGGTCTCGTCGTCGCTCGAACGGGGCTTGGCGAACTGGCCGGCCATACGGCCCATCTTGACCACGGGCATCGAGGCACCGTAGGTCAGGACAACGGCCATCTGCAGCAGCGTGCGGACGCGGTCGCGGATCTGGTCGGCAGTCGCACCGGCGAAGGTCTCGGCGCAGTCACCGCCCTGAAGCAGGAAAGCCTTTCCGCTCGCGGCGGCGGCCAGGCGATCACGCAGCACGTCTACCTCACCGGCAAACACCAGCGGCGGCAGGGTCGAAATGGTGGCCGAGGCGCGGGCGACGGCCTCCTTGTCCGGCCAGTTTGGCTGCTGCTTGATCGGAAGCTCGCGCCAATAGTCCAGCCCGGCAATCACAGCGTCATCTGCTTGCACAACCGGCTCTAATGGATTTCCCACGGCACTTCCTAAATCTGTTGTCTACGGTCTTTCCTGGCCGACCAATTGGGGGCCAGCGA
The DNA here is from genome assembly GCF_003667565.1 of Mycetocola tolaasinivorans. GTDB lineage: Bacteria > Actinomycetota > Actinomycetes > Actinomycetales > Microbacteriaceae > Mycetocola > Mycetocola tolaasinivorans. Next base: position 355,073 of record NZ_RCUX01000001.1, on the reverse strand, counting down.
TACCCAGCCTAGCGGGTGTTAGGGGGTCTTGTTTTTCATGGTCGTTGCATAAACGTCCACGTATTCCTGCTTACTCAATCGCTGCATCTCGCTCATCAATTCATCCGTTACCGACCGCAACACAAACCGGTCGTTGGACATTCCCTCGAAGCGGCTGAAGTCGAGCGGCTCCCCGATGATGATGCCGAGGCGACGCGGCCGCGGGATCACGGTACCGATGGGCTGTGCCTTCTCGGTATCGATCATGGCCACCGGAATCACGGGTACCCCGGACTCCAGGACCATTCGGGCAACACCGGTGCGGCCACGATACATTCGGCCGTCCGGACTGCGGGTTCCCTCCGGGTAAATGCCCAGGAGGTCTCCCCCGCCGAGCACACGCAGGCCGGTGTTCAGTGCGGCCTCGGAGGCCTTACCGCCCGAGCGGTCGATCGGCAGCTGCCCGGTCGAGAGCATGAAGTGCTTGATCAGCCACCCCTTGAGCCCCCGTCCGGTGAAGTAGTCGCTCTTGGCGAGGAAGGTCACCCGGCGGCGCAGATACAGCGGCAGGAAGATCGAGTCGACCACCGAGAGGTGGTTGCTCGCGAGGATCGCGGCACCGTGAGTGGGCACGTTTTCGGCCCCCACGACCCAGACCCGAAACAGGGGCTTGAGTAGCGGGGCAATGATGAAGAGCTTCATGAACCGATAAAACATGGGGACCTTTTCTCGGATGCCGGATTGTTCGAGCATAGCGTGTGGACCTCAAAACAGACGTGCGCCCGGGAGCCAAAGCCCCCGGGCGCACATCGTCAGACGGTACGCGCTAGGCGGGGGTACCCTCGGCATATCGGCGAGCGATGTCCGCTGCGCCGACGACGCCGGCGTCGTTGACGAGCTCGGCGATGACGAAGGTGGCCTCGGGGTGATAGCCGTGGGCCGGGTGGTGCGCGCGATATGCCTCGCGGATCGGACCGAGCAGGTCTTCTCCGGCCTGGGCGACGCCGCCGCCAATGACGAACAGCTGCGGGTCCAGCACGGCACCCAGCGATGCGGCCGCGGTACCGATGTAGGTGCCGAGGATGCGCAGGGCCTCGAGGGCACCCGCGTCCTTGGCCTCGAGCAGGCCGGCGATCAGCGTGCCGTTCAGGCCGCCGTTTTCGGCGCGAACACGGGCCAGCTCGGCTCCAATGCCCTCGGCCTGGGTGTCCGCGATGTCCTCGCAGTAGCGCTGCAGTGCACGACCCGAACCGTAGGGCTCGAAGCAGCCCTTGACGCCGCAACCGCACTCGATGCCGTCCGGAATCAGGCGAATATGGCCGAGCTCGCCGCCCACACCAAACCCGCCGCGCAGCAGGCGGTCATTGAGGACAACCGCGCCACCGACACCGGTGCCGATGGTCAGCATGACCATGTCACTGGTGAGTGCGCCAGCACCGTGTACAAATTCCGCCCAGCCGGCGGCGTTGGCATCGTTTTCGATGATCGTGGGCACGTTGATGCGCGCCTGCAGCTTGTCCCGGAAGGGTTCGTTACGCCACGCGAGGTTCGGTGCGTAGTAGATTTCGGACTGCGCGGCATCGATAAAGCCCGCGGCGGCAACGCCCACGGCGCCCACCTCGAACTCGGTACGCAGGTCTTCAACCATTGCGACAACGGCGTCCTCAATGCTCTTCACGTCCGACGCGTCAGTGGGCACGCGACGGGCGGCAAGAATCTTGCCCTGCTCATCAACGACCGCACCCGCGATCTTCGTGCCACCAATGTCGATACCGACTGCATACATACTGCGCAGAACCTTTCCTCGGGTGTGTCTGGGTATTAACGCCCGGGTCGAGTTTAGTGCCCCTCGAGCCGCGCTTCATGACCACGCCGCGATTCGGCAAAACGTTCATGATTATGGCCGGGTCTCGGAAAGCCTTCTCCCGAACCCCTGTTTTGAGAACTAAGCTTGGGTGTACCCGATTCCAACAGGTACCAAAGGAGATACCGTGGCTCAGATCGAGATACCCGCCGTCGTCCCCGCAGATCCGGAAGCCAACACCTCAGATTTGCTGGTTGAACGAGTAAGACTCACCCCAGACCGTGCGCTCTTCGCCGTTCCCCGCGGTGAAAACGAGTGGGTGGACATAAGCGCCGCCGAATTCATGGACCGTGTAACGGCCCTCGCCAAGGGCCTCGTTGCCGCCGGGATCGAACCCGGCCAGAAGATCGGCCTGCTCGCCAAGACCCGCTATGAGTGGACCCTGATCGACTTTGCGACCTGGTTCGCGGGGGCCATCCTGGTTCCGATTTACGAGACCAGCTCCCCCAGCCAGATCCAGTGGATCCTCAGCGATTCGGGTGCCACCGCACTGATCCTCGAGAGCCCGGAACACTTCGCGAAGTTCGACGAGGTTCACCCGGACCTCCCCGAAATTGGCCCGGTCTGGCAGATGCACCTGGGCGCGCTGGAGAAGCTCATCGTGGCCGGTGCCGAGGTGCCGGATGAGGAGATCGAGCGTCGCCGTAACCTCGCCCGCGGTGAAGACATCGCAACCCTGATCTACACCTCCGGCTCCACCGGCCGCCCCAAGGGCTGCATCATCACCCACTCGAACTTCGTTGAGCTCTCGCGCAACGCCGCCGTCGGCCTCGCCGACGTCGTCAACACCCCCGGGGCCTCGACGCTGTTGTTCATCACCACGGCTCACGTGTTCGCGCGCTTCATCTCGATCCTGACCGTGCACTCGGGTGTCAAGACCGGCCACCAGCCGGACACGACGAAGCTCGTGGAGTCGCTCGGCTCGTTCCACCCGACCTTCCTCCTGGCCGTCCCGCGCGTGTTCGAGAAGGTTTACAACTCGGCCGAGCAGAAGGCCGAGGCCGGCGGAAAGGGCAAGATCTTCCGTAAGGCCGCCGATACCGCCGTCGAGTACTCGAAGGCACTCGAGGCCGGCAAGATTCCGTTTGGCCTGAAGGTGCGCTTCGCTCTCTTCGACCGTCTGGTGTTCAGCAAGCTGCGCGCGGCCATGGGTGGCCGAATCGAATACGCCGTCTCCGGATCGGCACCGCTCGGCCCGCGCCTCGGCCACTTCTTCCACGCACTCGGCATCACGATCCTCGAGGGCTACGGCCTCACCGAGACCACCGCCCCCGCGACCGTCAACCGCACCGACAGCGCCCGAATCGGCACCGTCGGCATCCCGCTGCCGGGTAACGCGATTCGCATCGCAGAGGACGGCGAGGTCGAGGTACAGGGCGTGTGCGTCTTCGGCGGCTACTGGAAGAATCCCGAGGCCACCGCGGACACCTTCAACGAGGGCTGGTTCCGTACCGGTGACCTCGGCACCCTCGATGCGGACGGCTACCTGCGCATCACCGGTCGCAAGAAGGAGATCATCGTGACCGCCGGCGGAAAGAACGTCGCCCCGGCCGCTCTCGAAGATCCCATCCGCGCAAACCCGCTGGTCAGCCAGGTCGTTGTTGTGGGCGATCAGCGCCCCTTCATCTCGGCCCTGGTCACGCTCGACCGCGACATGCTCCCGACCTGGCTCGGCAACAACGGGCAGGATGCCAGCATGGACATCGCCCAGGCCGCGACCAACCCGGCCGTACTGGCCGAGGTGCAGCGCGCGGTGGATGCCGCCAACACGCAGGTCTCGCGGGCGGAGTCGATCCGCAAGTTCGTGATCCTCGGTACCGAGTTCACCGAGGACGGCGGCCACCTGACCCCGAAGATGAGCATCAAGCGCGGCGAAATCCTGCACGACTTCGCCGGCGTTATCGACGGAATCTACGCGAAGACCCCGACCCAGAGCGTCTCGCTGCCGTAGCGGAACGCACAAAAAAACCGTGGCCAACCCGAATCGGGTTGGCCACGGTTTTTTGGTTTTCGCGGCTAGAACCAGGAGCTCTCGCGGACCTCACGCATCGCCGTGCGACGGTTTTCCTTGCTCAGGCGGTCGAGGTAGAGCATCCCGTTGAGGTGATCGGTCTCGTGCTGGAGCGCCTGCGCAAGCAGCCCCTCACCGGAGATCGTGATCGGGTTGCCGTCGAGGTCAATACCGGTCACCGTGGCACGCTCATAGCGCGGGGTGGGGAACCAGAGGTCGGGCACCGAGAGGCAGCCCTCCCCCACCTCGACCAACTCGCCGGCCAGTTCCACGATCTCGGGATTGATCACGTACCCGATCACGCCGTCCACGTTGTAGCTAAACGCACGCAGGTTGACGCCGATCTGGCACGCGGCAACGCCCGCCCGACCCGGCAGCTTCACCGAATCGACGAGGTCACGAATGAGTCCGCGGGCGCGCTCGTCAATGTCGACGATCGGGTCGGAGACGGTCTTGAGGACGGGATCACCGAAGATTCGGATCTCGCGTTCACTCAACGCCCGTTCTCCCGTCCTGCCGGCAGGCCCTCAACCACGGCCGCGGCGAGCTTGCGCGCGGCCAGACGGGTCTCGGGCAGCAGGTTAGCGAACGAGATCGCCGAGCCGGCGGCCAGCTGCGGGTCGTAGGGCAGGTGCACCAGGGCACGCACACGGGAGGCGAAGTGGCGATCGATCTCCTCGATCTTCACCAGGCGGCTGTTCGGCGTCGTGGCATTCACCACGACGATGGCATTGCGCACGAGCTCCTCGTGGCCGTTGACCTCGAGCCAGCTGAGGGTCTCCGAGGCGAGCTTTGCGTCATCGACGCTCCCGCCGGTGACCACGATGATCGAGTCCGCACGGCCCAGGGTGGCCTTCATCACCGAGTGCACGATGCCGGTGCCGCAGTCGGTCAGGATGAGCGAGTAGTACTGCGCCGCGAGGTCGGCAACGGCGGTGTAGTCCTCCTCGTTGAAGGCCTCGGACAGGTGCGGGTCGGTGTCGGATGCCAGAACGTCGAGGCGGGTTTCGTCGCGCGCTACGCGGTCCGAGAACTCGTTGTAACCCACGATGGCATCGGCATCACGCACGACGTCACGCACGGTGTAGCGGCTCTGGTGGGCGATGCGCTCGGCCAGGGTACCGCGGTCCGGGTTGGCGTCGATCGCGATCACACGGTCACTCCGCGAGTCGGCGAGGGCCATACCCAGCAGGGCGGTGACGGTGGTCTTGCCCACGCCGCCCTTACGGGTCAGTACCGGCACGAAGCGCGCCTCGCCCCCCAGGGTGCGACCAATCTTGGAGTCAAGGTCCTTGCGCTCACGCACGGCCTTGGCATCACCGACATTGATCAGGTGGCCGGATGCGTTGTACAGCAGCGACTGCCAGAAGCCCTCGGGGGCGCGGCGGGTCGACGGACGCGACTCGAGCAGGCGGTCGGCGGTGAGCAGCGATGCGGCCTCGGGGCCGGCGACCTTACCCTGCTGCTGAATGCCGCCCGGGCGGGCGGCGGAGACCACAGCGGAGGACACCGGGACGGGGATCTCCCCGGTCGGGCGTACCACGCTCTGTACACCGGTGGTGGTGATTCCTGCAGCGCTCTTCTTCTCGGCGGTGGTCGGGGCTGACTTTTCGGTCATTTCCTGGCTTTCGTCGTTGGGGTCCGCGGATTCCGCGGACGGGTTATCGACCGTATCGGCGGAGCCGCGGTCGGTCACGTATTCGGGGTCCGAGGAGGACTCTACGTCGGCGGACTCGTCGGTGCGCGGGGCGGCACCGGTTTCGGAGTCGGTCGTGTCGGAGTCGGTCGTGTCGGCGTCGGTCGATTCGGCGTCGATATCCGAGGCCTCGGTCGCGTCCTCGTCCTCGTCCGCGTCCTCAACGATGTCGGCGTCCTCGATGTCCTCTTCGGCCGCCACTTCCGCGGCTAAACGGGCGGCCTCGGCTGCACGTTCTTCCTCGGCCACACGAGCTTCCTCAGCCACGCGGGCTTCCTCGGCAGCACGTTCTTCCTCGGCCACGCGGGCTTCCTCGGCCACACGTTCGGCCTCGCGGAGAGCCTCTTCTGCCACGCGAGCTTCCTCAGCAAGACGCTCAGCCTCGGCCACACGTTCAGCCTCGGCGGCGCGAGCCGCGTCGAGGGTCTGCTGCTTCTGCTCCGCGATACGGGCGGCCTTCGCCTCCTTGGCGAGGCGCTTCTGCTCGAGCTTTGCCTCTCGGGCCAGCCGCTTTTCCTCGGCCACACGCGCCTGTTCGGCCTCGCGGGCCTGCTTCTTCTCCTCGGCGAGGCGGGCGGCCTCGGCGACGCGGGCCTCCTCGGCCAGGCGCGCTTCCTCCGCCAGACGTTCGGCCTCGGCGAGACGGGCCTCCTCGGCGATGCGAGCCTGCTCGGCCTCTTCGGCCAGGCGGGCCTCCTCGGCCACACGCTCGGCCTCGGCGATGCGAGCCTCCTCGGCCAGGCGTTCAGCCTCGGCTTCCGCAGCGATCCGCTGCTCCTCGGCGAGGCGTTCAGCCTCAGCCGCCGCACGCTCCTCGGCGGCGATACGCTCGGCCTCGGCCTGCTCGGCACGGGCTCGTTCGGCTTCCGCGGTCGCGCGCTCCTCCTCGGCCACGCGCTCGGCCTCCGCTTCCGCGGCAATTCGCTCCTCTTCGGCCACACGCTCAGCCTCAGCCTCAGCGGCAATTCGCTCGTCTTCGGCCACGCGCTCGGCCTCAGCCTGCGCAGCCGCGCGCTCCTCTTCGGCAATGCGCTCAGCTTCGGCCTGGGCGGCCGCGCGCTCCTCCTCGGCCACGCGCTCGGCCTCGGCCTCGTCGGCCAGGCGCTGTTCTTCGGCGAGGCGGTCGGCCTCGATCTGCTCGGCGAGGGCGATCTCCGCGGCGGCTTCGGCCGCGTGCAGGTCATCCACCGAGAGCGGGCTCGGGCGCTCCGCAGAGTCGGCGTCGAAGTCGCCGTCTCCGCTCACGAGGTCGTCCTCGAGGACGTCCTCATCAAAATCATCCTCGTCGGCGTACTGCGCGAGCGCCGCGCCGACGGGGATCGAAACCGTAGCCGGTGCCGCAACGCTGAGCGTTACGGCACCGGGATCGAGTTCATCGATCGGGGGTACGTCAATTTCGTGCTCGTCCATGGCAGCGCCATTATCGGCCTGTGGTGCCATTGTCCTTCGCCTCCAGCTCTGGGAGCACGAACCGGGTGGCTCGTGCCTAAGCGCTCGCGCTGATCACTACGATCAGGTCGCCGGCTTCCACCTGCTGGGTACCGGTAATTGCGAGACGCTCAATTTTGCCAGAAATCGATGCCGTGATTGCGGCTTCCATCTTCATCGCTTCAATCGAGGCAACCGGGGTGCCGGCGTCCACAACATCACCAATCTGACCCTTAAGAGTAACAACTCCGGAGAACGGCGCCGCAACGTGGGCGGGGTTGTTCGGATCTGCCTTCTCTGCGGCGACGGTTTCCACGGTGATCGACCGGTCCCGAATGAAGACCGGACGCAGCTGACCGTTGAGGATCGTCATGACCGTCCGCACACCCTTGGGGTCGGGTGCACCGATGGCCTCCAGGCCCGCGTACAGACGCACACCCTTCGAGAACTCAACGATGTGCTCCTCGCCGGCCTCCAGGCCGTAGAGGTAGTCCAGGGTCGCCAGGATCGACAGATCACCGTACTGCTCGCGGCTGCGCTCGTAGCTCGCGGTCGGGGCCGGGAACAGCAGGCGGTTCAGCGTGGAGCGACGCTCCTCGGAGGTACCGTCCAGCAGGGCGGCGTCCTCGGCCGAGACCTCGGCGATCGAGATGTCCACGTGACGACCGGCCAGCACCTTGGTGCGGAAGGGCTCGGGCCAGCCACCGGGCAGGTCGCCCAGTTCGCCGGCCATGAAGCCAACCACGGAGTCCGGGATGTCGTACTTCTCGGGGTTCTGCTCGAAGTCCGCCGGATCGGCCTTGACCGCCGCGAGGTGCAGCGCCAGGTCGCCCACAACCTTGGAAGACGGGGTGACCTTGGGCACGCGCCCCAGGATGCGGTTCGCCTCGGCGTAGAGGTCCTCGATCAGCTCGAAGTCGTCGGCGAGGCCGAGCGCGATGGCCTGCTGACGCAGGTTCGAGAGCTGACCACCCGGGATCTCGTGGCGGTACACGCGGCCGGTCGGGCCCGGCAGGCCGGATTCGAACGGCTTGTACACGTGGCGCACTGCTTCCCAGTAGGGCTCAAGGTCGCTGACCGCGGCCAGCGAGATGCCGGCGTCACGCTCGGTGTGGGCGAGCGCGGCTACGAGGGCCGAGATCGACGGCTGACTGGTGGTGCCCGACATCGGGGCGCTGGCCACGTCGACCGCGTCCGCACCGGCCTGAGAGGCCGCCAGGAGGGTCGCCAGCTGGCCGCCAGCGGTGTCGTGGGTGTGGACCACTACCGGCACATCAAAACGCTCACGCAGGGCGCTCACGAGCTTCGTGGCCGCCGCGGGGCGCAGCAGGCCCGCCATGTCCTTGATCGCGAGCTGGTGGGCACCGGCGTCGACGATCTGCTGGGCCAGGTTCAGGTAGTAATCGAGGGTGTAGAGATCCTCGTTGGGGTCCAGCAGGTCGCCGGTGTAGCACAGGGCAACCTGGGCCACGGCGGTCTTGGTCGCCAGGACCGCGTCGATCGCGGGACGCATCTGCTCGACGTCGTTCAGGGCGTCGAAGATGCGGAAGATGTCCACACCGCTCTCGGCAGCCTCACGCACGAAGGCGTCGGTGACCGAGGTGGGGTACGGCGTGTAACCCACGGTGTTGCGGCCGCGCAGCAGCATCTGGATCGCGACGTTCGGCAGGGCCTCGCGCAGCTTGACCAGACGCTCCCAGGGGTCTTCCCCGAGGAAGCGCAGCGCGACGTCGTAGGTCGCGCCACCCCAGGCCTCAACCGAGACCAGCTGCGGGGTCATCCGCGCCACGTAGGGTGCAACCGCGACCAGGTCACGGGTACGCACGCGGGTCGCGAGCAGCGACTGGTGAGCGTCGCGGAAGGTGGTGTCGGTCACGCCCAGGGCGGTCTGCGCGCGCAGCTCGGCCGAGAACTGAACCGGGCCCACCTCGAGCAGACGCTGACGCGAGCCGGCGGGTGCCGGGATGGTCAGGTCCAGCGCGGGCAGCTTCTCGGCCGGGTCGATGGTCGAGGGGCGAGGACCGTAGGGCTTGTTGACGGTGACGTCGGCGAGCCAGTTCAGGATCTTCGTTCCGCGGTCCTTCGACACGCGACCGGCCAGCAGCTGGGGGCGCTCGTCGATGAAGGAGGTGCTCAGGTCGCCGACCTCGAAGGACGGGTCATCCAGCACGGCCTGCAGGAACGGGATGTTCGTGGAGACACCGCGAATGCGGAACTCGGCGAGGGCGCGACGGGCGCGGATGACCGCGGCACCGAAGTCGCGGCCACGGCAGGTGAGCTTCGCGAGCATCGAGTCGAAGTGGGGGCTGATCTGCGCACCCGGGTTGATGGTTCCACCGTCGAGGCGGATACCGCCACCACCCGGGGAGCGGTAGGTGGTGATCTTGCCGGTGTCGGGACGGAAGCCCTGGGTGGGGTCCTCGGTGGTGATGCGGCACTGCAGGGCGGCACCGCGGATGACCAGGGTGTCCTGGTCGAGGCCGAGGTCGCTCAGGGTCTCTCCCGAGGCAATCCGCATCTGCGACTGCACGAGGTCCACGTCGGTGATTTCCTCGGTGACGGTGTGCTCAACCTGAATACGCGGGTTCATCTCGATGAACACGTGCTGGCCCGCGCGCGCCCCGGCGGTGTCCACCAGGAACTCCACGGTGCCGGCGTTGGCGTAGTTGATCGACTTGGCGAACGCCACGGCATCGCGGTAGAGGGCCTGACGCAGCTCCTCGGTGATGTTCGGGGCCGGTGCGATCTCGACAACCTTCTGGTTGCGGCGCTGCACCGAGCAGTCGCGCTCGAACAGGTGCATCACGTTGCCCTGCTCATCGGCGAGAATCTGAACCTCGATGTGACGCGGGCGCAGCACGGCCTGCTCGAGGAACATCGTCGGGTCACCAAACGCGCTGTCGGCCTCGTGCATGGCCTCCTCGAGCGCGGGACGCAGCTCGGCGAGGGTCTCGACGCGGCGCATACCGCGTCCACCACCACCGGCGACGGCCTTGGCGAAGAGCGGGAAGCCCACACCCTCGGCTCCGGCGAGGAGCTCCTCGATGTCGCGCGAGGCGGGGGTGGAAACCAGGACCGGAACGCCCGCCGCGATGGCGTGCTCCTTCGCGGTCACCTTGTTACCGGCCATCTCCAGCACGTTGTTGGCCGGACCGATGAACTTGATACCGTGAGCGGCGGCCTGGGCGGCGAGCTCGGGGTTCTCCGAGAGGAAGCCGTATCCGGGGTAAATGGCGTCCGCGCCACTCTCCAGTGCCACGCGAATAATTTCGGACACATCCAGGTAGGCGCGTACGGGGTGGCCCTTTTCGCCAATCTGGTACGCCTCATCGGCCTTGAGTCGGTGCATCGAGTTGCGGTCTTCGTAGGGGAATACGGCGACCGTCTGGGCACCCAACTCATACGCGGCGCGGAAGGCGCGGATCGCGATCTCTCCGCGGTTCGCCACGAGAATCTTCTGGAACATGTAACCCTTTCTGGCAGCGGGGCCTACCTGATCTTTCAGGCGAGTCTTAGGTGTTGACAGCTTAGTGAAGGTAATATCTATTTTCGTGCATGTACTTAGCGTTTCTAGCCTCAAGGGCGGCGTCGGGAAAACTACGGTTAGTCTCGGCCTCGCCTCCGCCGCCTTCGCTAAGGGCGTCCGGACACTGGTGGTTGATCTCGACCCCCAGTCCGACGTCTCAACGGGGATGGACATCGCGGTGGCCGGTCGACTCAATGTAGCGGATGTTTTGGCGTCCCCCAAAGAGAAGACCGTTCGCCAGGCGATCGCGCCCTCAGGTTGGACAAAAACCCACCCCGGAACCCTTGACGTGTTGATCGGCAGCCCGTCTGCCATCAACTTCGACGGCCCCCACCCCTCGATCCGAGACATCTGGAAGCTTGAGGAGGCCCTGGCCTACGTCGAGGATGACTACGACCTCGTGATCATCGACTGCGCCCCCTCGCTGAACGCGCTCACCCGCACGGCCTGGGCCGCGAGTGACCGCGTCTGCGTGGTGACCGAGCCCGGGCTGTTCTCCGTGGCCGCGGCCGACCGCGCGCTGCGCGCGATCGAGGAGATCCGTCGCGGTCTGAGCCCGCGCCTGCAGCCGCTCGGCATCATCGTCAACCGCGTGCGTTCGCAGTCGATGGAGCACCAGTTCCGCATCAAGGAGCTGCGCGACATGTTCGGCCCGCTGGTGCTCAGCCCGCAGCTGCCCGAGCGCACCTCGCTGCAGCAGGCCCAGGGTGCTGCGAAACCGCTCCACATCTGGCCCGGCGACTCCGCCCAGGAGATGGCAAAGCACTTCGATCAGCTGCTGGAGCGCGTGCTGCGCACCGGCCGCGTGGGCGAATACGCCGACCCGGCGCAGCCCTCGAACAGCCGCGCCGCGGCCATTCAGGCCGACTAAACCACCCTCACTCGATCGCGGGTCCGGGCCATCTGGCCCGGACCCGCGATCTGTTTTTCTGCGTCCGGGCACCCGGCTTCCACCGCGACACGCCGGGAAGCCCCCGCAGCCAGAAAACTCACGGAATCCCCCTTTCGGGGGCGCTGGCACGCGATTTAGGCTCATTTTCGCAAAAACGTGCATCGCTGTCGCGGCCCACGACACGCCGATACCTCGGGCCACAAACCACCCGAGAAAGACCGTCCGCTCGCCCGCTGACAAACAAATATCGCCCACACGGGGTGGGCGATACGGAGCGGCGGGAATCGCCGGCTTGAGGTGGTTCGACGAGCCTAGGACACCGAACGCTTGCGGCGACGCAGCGCGAGTTCATCCGAGGGCTCGTGCTCCTGGCGGTCGAACTCCACCAGGGTGGACTCCACCTCGCGCAGAACCTTGCCCACCGCGATGCCAAACACGCCCTGGCCGCGGCTCACGAGGTCAATAACCTCGTCGTTCGAGGTGCAGAGGTACACCGAGGCACCGTCGCTCATCAGGGTGGTCTGGGCCAGGTCGTGAACACCGGCCTCGCGCAGCTGCTCGACGGCGGTGCGGATCTGCTGCAGCGAAATACCCGTGTCGAGCAGACGCTTCACGAGCTTCAAAACCAGGATGTCACGGAAGCCATAGAGGCGCTGGGTACCGGAACCGGCAGCGCCGCGCACGGTGGGCTCTACCAGTGCCGTGCGGGCCCAGTAGTCAAGCTGACGATAGGTGATCCCGGCCGCGCGTGCGGCGACCGTTCCACGGTAACCGGCGTTCGCGTCGAGCTCCGGAAGACCATCGGTAAACAGCGGGTCAAGGTCGTAGCGCGGGCCAGTGCCCGAACCCGGTTCGTTCATGTGCCCGCTCCCTTCTGCTGACGTTGGCGGGTGACATAACCCACGCTACCGGCAGGCGCGGCCAACTCGGCTTAGGCCCCCCGTTAAGGTGCGGCGTGTCGGAGACAATCGGCTAATCCGTGATCGTTCCGTAATTATTTTGACAGCCCGAGGGTACCGGATCGCCATACTCGGGACCAGTCTAACGCCGGAGCCGCGCTACGAAAAGGGCTGATCAGTACGGCCGACGTGCGGCTAGGGCTGGAGCCGGTCCAGGGCGGCGCGCAGCAGAACCGCGCGCACCCGATCAAATCCCTCGGCGATTTCGCCCGCCTGTTCGGCCGCCTGGGCCCTGCTCGCCGTGTCCGGACGCGCGGCCAAAGAGGACACGGCGCGCTCGATCAGACCCACCTCGCGCTCGATCTGGGCGTGGAAACCGCGCAGGTGCCGCGGCTCAATTCCGCGCTGATGCAGCTGCATGAGCGTGGTCAGCATGGTCGCGGCACCGTCCGGATAGCCTTCGCCGGCGGGGATGAGGCCCGCACTCACGGCCTCGGTCAACAGCGCCGGCGATGCGCCGGTACTGCGCAGGAGCTCCTCACGGGTGAGCCGACGCGACCCCTGCAGGATCGAACCCGCCCCGCCGGGCAGCATCGGGGTGATGCCGTTATCCATATCGCGGAGGTATCCACGAATCACCTTGAGCGGAAGGTAGTGATCGCGCTGCAGCGACAGGATCAGCCGAAGACGCTCGACATCCGCGGGCGAAAACTTCCGATACCCGGATCGGGTGCGCTCCGGAGAGACCAGCCCCTGCTCCTCCAGGAAGCGCAGCTTCGAATTACTGAGATCCGGAAAGTCACCGGATAGCCGCGCGAGTACCTGACCGATGCTCAGGAGGGTTGCGGCGCGCGCCGAGGAACCAGCGCCCGGCGCGGTTCGCCCGCGAGCGCCGATCCCGTCGGTACCTAAGTTTTCTGAACCTTCGGGGTAGGAGTGTGCAGCGTGAGCCGACACGACTTACGCGTCACCCGGGAGACGAACATCGTGACGCGACGGGTAGAAGGTGAGACGGAACTTGCCCACCTGAACCTCGGCACCGTCGTAGAGCTCAACACTCTCGACGCGCTCACCGGCGTGATAGGTGCCATTCAGCGACTTCAGGTCGTGCAGCTCGAAGCCCCCCGCGGCGGTGCGGCGGAACTCGGCGTGCTTACGCGACACGGTGACATCGTCAAGGAAGATGCTGGCGTTGGGGTGTCGACCCACGGTGGAGACGTCGGAATCGAGCAGGAAACGCGCACCCGTGTTGGGGCCGCGACGCACGATCAGCAGCGCAGAGCCCGGGGGAAGCGCACCGATAGCGGCCTGCTCTGCCTCGGAAATCTCGCGGTCGATCGGGGCAACAACGGTGCCCAGGTCCTGACTGTAAGCGGCCGTTGCGTCTACCGCGGGCTCCCCTGCGTCACCGCTTGCGGGCCGGCGCACAAACGACTGCGTGTGCGGGTTTTTGTCTTCGTAAATTGACACCGTGTACCTCCTTCGTCCAGCCTATCGGATCGCGTCGGCCCGCGGGAGCCCATCCGCCGGACATGCCGCATCCCGTCGTTTTCTTCGACTGTTTTTCTAACAGGAGCTATAAAAACGACGCCCGCCACCCCCAACATGCGGGACAGGATTGGCGAAATTCGCCGCGCGACCCGCGGATTTTTGGCAAAACCGGTGTGTTCAACACAGTTCTGCGCTAGTGTGAACGAGCAAGCTCAGTGTGCCGTGCGGTTCACCTCGATGTGCATCGAGGGGGAAGTCCACCGCAGACACACTCCGCACCAACACAGGGCCTCTCCCGGTCAGCACAGAGGGAGGGCCTCGGAAATTAGATGTCACGCACTACCTCGAAGGACCCGGCCACGGTGGCCGCGCGTTCATGGCCGTCTGGGCCCACCCCACAGCAGGGTGTCGCAGTCAGTTGTGCCGATGTCGATCGCGTTCGTAGCGTTTCTGGTGTGCCCCTCCGCGATCATGTCGCGCTGAGCACCTCGCTGCGTGAATCCATCGTGTTGGAAGCTTCCGTCCCCCGCGTCGGCCGTTTTACGGTCGCGCCTTCATACTCGTTCATACGGGGCCAGAGGGGTTTTGGTTTCGGCCAAAACCTGTCAGGATCCTCGGTGAACGTTGTCGCACCGTTGTTGTATTGCACAGGTTTTGGGGCAGTCACGTCTTCTTCGCAAGGCATGATCGCTTTTCTTCAGGAGCTAGCACAGAACACCGCGACGAACCGGTTCGAAACTCGTACCGGGTCACCTAAAGAAAAGAGATAATCATGGCAACTGGAACCGTGAAGTGGTTCAACGCTGAAAAGGGCTTCGGCTTCATCACCCCCGACGACGGTTCGGCTGATGTCTTCGCGCACTACTCGGCAATCGCATCGAGCGGCTTCCGCTCGCTCGACGAGAACCAGCGTGTTGAGTTCGAGACCGTTGCAGGACCCAAGGGTCTGCAGGCCGAGAACATCCGCGGCGTCTAATTCCGCGCACCCCGGTATCCCCGTCATCCACTCGGATGGCGGGGATACCGCTTTAAGCGTTCACTCCCCCGCGGCGATAGGCTGATCTCATGAATACCGAAGGGTCCGTGCGCCTCGACAGCTGGCTCTGGGCCGTACGCCGCTATAAGACGCGCTCCCAGGCCACCACCGCGTGCCGTGCCGGACACGTGCGCGTCAACGGAGACACGGTCAAGGCGTCCACCCAGGTCAAGCTCGGCGATGAGGTGCGGGTGCGCATCGCCGGCTTCGATTCGATCCTCGAGGTCACCGGCCTGATCACCAAGCGTGT
The DNA here is from genome assembly GCF_003667565.1 of Mycetocola tolaasinivorans. Lineage (GTDB taxonomy): Bacteria > Actinomycetota > Actinomycetes > Actinomycetales > Microbacteriaceae > Mycetocola > Mycetocola tolaasinivorans. The sequence continues at coordinate 340,001 of NZ_RCUX01000001.1, read as the reverse complement.
GGGCGCACCGGCCGCGGCACTCGCCGCGAAGGACAACACTCCCCCGCGGCCCTCAAAGCTCGAAACCGCCGCACCTATTCTGCGCGATCGTGGTGCCGGGCGCCCAACCAAGCGCGAGCGTCGCGCGCTGGACGACCTGCGGGGCTTCGAGCGCGAGTAGCGCGAGCATAGCGGTAGACCGCGTACCGGCGTGGACCGGTATGTGCGAGGGCTCGTGCGTGCGGGTGCTAGTGCGTGCCGGTCAGTGAGGACGCGTCGGAGGGTACCGAGGGGTCCGCGGGGGTTGCCGGGGTGAGACCTGAGTGCACCAGCGAGATCGTGGCGCGGGCAACGCGCACGTAGTCATCACCGCGGGCGATACGACGTGATCCGGCCTCAACGAGCCCCTGAATGAGCTCGACCATGAGGCTGGGGTTTTCGACGCCCATCTGGTCTACCGCATCGCGCAGCGGCGACATCAGGGCCACGTGCAGCTCGATGACCTCGCGGCGGTGGTAGTCCGGCAGGCGGGTGCCGCCAAGTGCGTCGGCCACATCGTGCTTACCCTCGGCCACGAGGCGCAGGCTGGTGAAGATATAGCCGTCCAGACGCTCGGACGCGGTGGCGGAACCGGCGAGGGCTCGCTCGATTTCCCCGGTCCATTCGGCGAAGGACCCGAGGGCGATTTCGGCGAGCAGATCGGTGGCGGAGTTGAAGTACTCGTACACGCTGGAGCGTGCCAGACCGATACGCTTTCCAACCCGGGCGAGCGTGACCGCGTCAACGCCGGATTCGAGAAGCTCCTCGGTGGCGGCCTGGATCAGCTCATCCCGACGACGCGAGCGGTGCTCAGCAACGGTGGGAGCGGTGATACGTGGCATGACTCAAGTATCTCCCACGTTCGTCCAAAAGGTGTAATGATTCCGACATTCTGTCGGATAGGGTTTTAACCATGGAGATCCTGAGAAACGTTCTGCTCATCCTTCACTTCGTCGGTTTGGCCGCCATTCTGGGTGGCGCAATGACCCAGATCAAGGCCATCAAGACCGGCACGGCCCGCCTGGTTCCCGGCATTCTGCACGGTTCCTGGCTGCAGCTGGTGAGTGGCCTGGGCCTCGTCGCCATCGCCGAAATGAACTCCGCGATCGCGGTTGACCACATGAAGGTTGGCATCAAGCTGCTGATCCTGGTGGCCATCCTCGTGATCGCCCTGATCAACAAGAAGAAGGATCCGCTGGCGGGCTGGGTCATCCCGGCCATCGCCGGGCTCACGGTGGTCAACATCATCGTGGCGGTTGTGGTTCGCTAGCCAGCTCCCCGATTTTCCTCCCGCCGGGCCCCGTGCCCGGCGGGATTTTTATGCCCGCGCGGGGCCGTAAGCGTCCCAGATGTCCGCGGCGAGACGCTCGAGGAGCGGACCGGCCTCGGCCATGCTGCGGGCGGGATCGGGTTCGATCGAGGTAAGCGGATAGACCGCCCCGAGGTGGGCATCCCGCGCCTGCGCCGCGGTCAGCAGGGAACGCCCGCACACCGCGATCACCGGAACGTCGTGCGCGTGCGCGACCTCGGCCACACCGACTGGCACCTTTCCGCCGAGGCTCTGGGCGTCGAGGCTGCCCTCTCCGGTAATCACGAGGTCGGCGGCGCGAATGAGCGCGTCCACCCCGGTGAGCTCGCGCACCACCTCGATGCCCGGGCGCCGTTCGGCACGCAGGATTCCGAGCGCCGCAAACCCGACTCCCCCGGCCGCACCGGCACCCGGTGCGTCCGCGGCCGCGCGGATCGAATCGGCCCCTGTGCCCGAAGTATCGGCGAGCACGCGCGCCCAGCGTGCGAGCGCCGCGTCCAGGCGGTCGCGCAGCTCGGCGTCGGCCCCCTTCTGTTCCCCGAACACGTGGGCGGCTCCGCGCGGCCCACACAGCGGGTTGTCCACGTCCGAGGCCAGCACAAACTCGGTGGTGAAAACGCGCGGATCGACGCCGGTGAGATCGACCGATGCCAGTGATTCCAGGCCCAGACCGCCCGGTGGGATCGGTGAACCCTCGGCATCGAGCTGGAGAACGCCCAGGGCGCTCAGCAACCCTGCTCCGCCATCGGAGTTTGCGCTCCCGCCCACCGCGAGAATGACCCGGGAGGCGCCGTGATCGAGCGCCGCGCGGATGAGCTCACCGGTGCCCACGCTCGATGCGCGCCCGGCATCACGCTCCGCGGGCGGAACGAGATCGAGGCCCGAGGCGGTGGCCAGCTCAATCAGCGCGGTCTCCCGGCCATCCGTATCGGAAAGCAGGGCAAACGCCGTGTCAACCGGCACCCCGTTCGGCCCCGTGACCCGCACCGGGACGGCACGGGCGCCGGCGTCCAGGGCGGCGCGAAGCGTGCCCTCACCGCCGTCCGCGAGCGGCACCAGATCGATCTCCGGCGCCTCGGCCCCGCCGGCGTGCGCGGCCGCACGAAGGCCCCGGGCCAGGTGCGTCCCTACCGCCGGGGCGTCGAGCGAGTGCTTAAACTTATCCGTCGCGATCACGATCCGCATGGCGCGCGTAAGACCTAGTCGGCGTCGAAGGGGCGGACGTTGAACGCGGCCGCGAGAGCCATGATCTTGCGGGCGCGGCCGAGACGCGGAAGGTCCGAACCGTCGCGCACGATTTCGCCGCGCGCGGTGAAGTCCAGCAGGAAGGTGTTTGCCCAGCTGACGTCGGTGCGGGTGGGGCTAATGACCTCGTTGACCACGGGGGTCTGGTCGGCGCTCAGGCAGAGCTTGCCGGTCATGCCCATCATCACGGTGATACCGGACTGCTCGCGCAGAATGGGGTGGCTCTCGCCCACGGTCGGGCCATCGACCGGGCCGGGCAGGCCGGCGGCGCGGCTGGCCACCACCAGGCGGGCGCGCGGATAGGCCATCGCCTCACGGTCGGCGCTCATGCCGGTGTCGCGGCGGAAGTCGCCCGAGCCGAACGCCAGGCGGAAGGCACCGGGAGCGCGGGCGATGCGGCCGGCATCCTCGATGCCGAGGGCGGATTCAACGAGCGCCACCACGGGACGCTGGCCGCCCAGGATCTGGTGGGTCGCGGTGACCTGCTCGGGGTCCTCGGTCTTGGCGAGCATGACGCCCAGCAGGCCGGGTGCGTGGCGCAGCGCCTCGAGATCGTCGCGCCAAAACTCGGTGGTGTAGTCGTTGATGCGTACCCAGGCGTTGTTGCCCTCGGTGTGTAACCAGCGGGCGACGTCCTCGCGGGCCTGCGGCTTCCGGCTCGGGTCCACGGCGTCCTCGATGTCCAGGACTACCGCGTCGGCGGAGGAGCGAACACCCTGATCGATCAGATCCGGCTGGGTCGCGTTGACCAGTAGCCAGGAGCGGGCGAGATCCGCGGGTACCACGGTGCGACGCCGAGTAGAGGGAAGATCGATGGTATTCGTGGGCAGCGGTTCACTCAATTTTGTACTCTTTCCCATTCCTCAAGGCGTGGAATGTGTTCGCCGGAGGCTCGCGTGCCCGGGCAAAGCTCGTCCATGCGGGTTTCGCGACGGTGCGAGCGGCACCACGGGGCGGGCCAGCGTCCATCGTATCCCGGGGCTCCCCCGTACACGCCGTAGATCCAAAAAATCCCGTGCGACCACGCCGTTTGTTCACCCGAGCGGTGCGAACGGTACCGAAACTTTTGTTGCCGATACGGATACCGAGACCGCGGAGATCCGCGGTTTTACGCGCCTCGCGGGTCGATGTGGCGCGCCACCATCACCGCCGCCGACAGTTTGCCGTGGATTCAACAGGTCTGGTCGGGCAGACAGAAAACCGTGGCCCCCGTCTGGCTTCCGAGGCGAACCGGCCGTACGCTGGCACGTCGGCTAGACGATGGGCAGCAGCGCCGAGAGGATCGCGGGGCCACTGGCCACGAGCAGCCCGCCATCCGGGCGCTCACCCTCGGAACCGGCAAGCGCCCCGCCGGCCTCGGTGACGATGAGCGCACCCGCGGCGTAGTCCCAGGGGGCGAGGCCGCGCTCGAAGTAGGCGGCCACGCGGCCCTCGGCCACCGCGCAGAGATCCGCGGCGGCCGAACCGCCAATGCGCAGGTCGCGCACGATGGGGGTGAGTGCGGCCAGCACGCCCGCCTGCTGGCGGCGCACCGCCGGATCATAGGCGAGCCCGGTCTGGATGATGGCCCCGGCAAGATCCGTGCCGTCTAATACCCGGATCGGCCGCCCCGCGGAGGTCGCTCCCCCTCCGAGGTGCGCCGAGACCAGCGCACCGGCGCTGTTTTCGGCGCACAGCGCGATGGCCCCGGCCAGGGCCCGCCAGGTCGCCGGATCGATGGGAGCGCTCGGCTCCGCAGCGCTCACGGCAGCAACGCCCACCTCAGCCTCGCCTACGGCCGCAACGCCCACGGCGGCCACACTCACGGCAAAGGGCCCGGCACCGGTGACGAAGTTGGTGGTGCCGTCGATGGGATCCACGACCCAGACGACACCGCTGGTGCCGGGAATGGTGGCCGTACCCTCCTCGCCGAGGAAGCCGTCCTCCGGCCGGGCGGTAAGCAGGATTTCCCGCAGCAGGTGCTCGGCCTCGCGATCCACCTCGGTCACGACGTCGATGGCCGAGCCCTTTTCGATCACCCAGCCAATGCCCGTGCGGCGACGCTCCAGCACGTGCTCGCGCACGCGCACGGCGGCGTCTTCGGCGAGCGCGCGCAGCGCCGGGAGATCGTGGGTCTCGGCGAGGGTGGAATCAGGGGTGGGGGTACCGTGCTCGGTCATGGCCGCGCTCGCTTTCTGCTGTGCGCGGCGATTAGGACAGCCCGACAATGGGCTGCACCACCACGCGCTGTTCGGGGGTGTGGGCGGTGAGGAAGTCGAAGTCGCAGCCCGTGTCGGCCTGTCCGACGTGTCGGCGATAGAGCAGCGGCCAGCCGCGCAGGTCGCGGACCGGGGCGGGGGTCCAGGCGGCGCGACGCTCGGCGAGCTCCTCCTCGGAGAGCGCAACCGAGAGGCTGCGGGCGGGCACATCGAGCGTGATCAGATCGCCCGTGCGCAGCAGTGCCAGGGGCCCACCGATCGCGGCCTCCGGGCTCACGTGCACCACGCAGGAACCAAAGGCGGTTCCAGACATCCGGCCGTCACTGATGCGCAGCATGTCCGTCACGCCCTGCGCCGCGAGTACCCGGGGAATGGGGATCACTCCCCACTCGGGCATGCCCGGGGCACCGACCGGCCCGGCCCCGGTGAGCACCAGCACGGTGTCCGCGGTTACCGCGAGGTTCGGATCGTGAATCTGTCGACGCATGTCGGCATAGCTGTGCCAGACGAGCGCCGGGCCGGTTTGGACGGGGCGGAGTTCGGGTGCCGTGGCCACCCGCATGAGGCTGCCACGGGGGGCGAGATTTCCGCTGAGCACGGCGAAGGCGAGCGGCGCAACGGGATCTTCCAGTGACCGGATGGGCACGTGCTCCCCCACGGTCTCCGCCGGGCGCAGGTGCTCGGCCCAGGCGCGGCCGTCTCCGGCGCGAACCGAGGTGTCGACGTGATCGCCCAGCGCCTCGAGGAGGGCCGGGGTGCCACCGGCACGCTCAAAGTCGGCGAGCAGGCCCACGCCCGCGGGTTCGATATCGGCGAGTACCGGCACGGAGCGGGCAACCCCGTCGAGGAGCGCGCCGGTCAGGGTGATGCCCACCCGGCCGGCGAGGGCGATGAGGTGGATTACGGCGTTGGGTGAACCGCCGAGCGCGCACAGCGTGACCAGCGCATTGCGCAGGGCGGTCTCACTCAGAACGCGCTGCGGGGTTTCGGCGGGGTCATTCCGCAGTACCGACTCGGTGAGGGCGACCCCGCTGCGATACGCGGCGTCCGCCCGCTCGACACTTCCGGCGGCGGCACCGGCAGTACCCGGCAGCATGAAGCCCAGTACCTCGGTCAGGATCGCCAGGGTGCTCGCGGTGCCCATGGTGTTGCAGGTGCCGGGCCCACAGGCGAGCGCTCGCTCGAACTCCTTCCAGGCGGCGGAGTCGCGCGCCCCGCTCTGGCGCTCGTGATCGGCACGCCAGAGCGCGGTCCCGGTACCGAGGCTCGTCCCGTCGAGCACCCCGGCCTGTCGCGGGCCACTCACCACGGCGAGGGTGCGGATGTCCGCACTGAGCGCCCCCATCAGCGCGCCCGGAAGTGACTTATCGCAGCCGGCCAAAACAACCAGGCCATCCAGCGGGTAGGAGCGCGCGTACTCCTCGACCTCGATCGAGAGGAGGTTTCGGTAGAGCATTGCCGTGGGCTTCATCAGGTCTTCGCCGAGGCTCATCACCGGGAACACCACGGGGATTCCACCGGCGTCGCGAATGCCGCGCGACACGTCTTCAACCAGCGAGCGCAGTGGCAGGTTACACGGGTTCAGCGTCGAAGAGGAGTCGGCGATGCCAATGAGGGGTTTTCCCGCCTCCAGGTCATCGCTGATGCCGGAGTTACGCAGCGCCACCCGGTGCATCACCGCAATTTCCTCATCGCCCACAAACCACTCGGCACTGCGGGGGAAATCAGTCACGAGCATCCTTCGACGAGGGCGGGTGGGCGTGCGGGTGGGAGCCCGTCCCGATCATCGCAACAGGGCTCGATGGACGGAATGTGTCTATCTCGTGCCGCGCGGGTAAACAGATTCCGCCGGCCCGGCGGGCCTGGGTGAACAGTGCGAATCAGCCCGCGCGCGCCCCGCACGCACCGCCTCAGCGCGCCTAGAGTGACCACAACTACACGCCGTATTTGGACAATGGCGGCTGTTCGTGAGCGTGCCCCACGCACGCGCCCGCCGAGCCGGATACGGCCTCGCGCCACAACAAGGAGACCCCGGTGACCGACCCCGTGCAGCTTCGTGTTCCCGCCGAACGCCGCGACTATACGGTGGCCAGCGTCGCCCGCGCCCTGCGCGTGGTGGACGTGGTGGCCGAGGCCGGCACCGATGGGCTGACCCTCACCGAGCTGGCTCGGCAGGCCGGGGTGTCCAAGAGCGCCGGCTTTGCGATCGCCCGCACCCTGGTGGACGCCGGCTATATTCGCGAGGTGCATCCCGGCCCGCGCTATCGCCTGGGCCTCACCCTGGTGCGGCTCGGCGACCGAGCGGTGGAAACCCACCCGCTGACCGAGCTCGTCAAGCCCGTGCTGCACGACCTCACCCGGCGCACGCAGATGACCGCCCGCGCCGCCATCAACGATGATGGCTACCCGATGTTTATCTCTCGCGTGGACGCCCCCGGCGTGATCCGGTTCCACGCGCCGATGGGGGTGCGCGAGCTCCCCCACTCCTCGGCCGCGGGGAAGGCGATTCTCGCCCACCTGCCCGAGAGCGAGGCCATCCGCATCGCCGAGGAAACCGGCCTCCCCGCACGTACCCGCCGCACCATCACCACCGTGCCCGGGTTTTTGGAAGACCTACGTCGAACCCGCGAGCGCGGCTTCGGCATCGACGATGAGGAGGATGAGATCGGAGTGTACTGCCTGAGCGCACCCGTATTCGGATTGCACGGGGGCGTTTTTGGTGCCCTGTCGGTGACCACCATCAAGACCGGTGCGCCCGAGCGGCGTGCCGCCGAGCTGGGTGGGATCCTGCGCCGCTTTGCCGCGCAGATCACCGCCCAGATCGCCGGCCGGCCGCGGGGTCGCGACTAGTGCGGGCGCTGCGGATCCCGGCCCCCGGGACGCTGCACCTCGCCGAGGTGCCCGAACCGGTCGCCGGACCCGGTGAGGAGATCTACCGACCCCACCTGGTGGGCCTGTGCGGCACCGACCTCGACCTGATCGACGGCCTCGTGGATCCCGCATTCGTGCGGTATCCACTGACCCTCGGCCACGAGTGGGTCGGCCGGGACTCCGCCGGGCGCACCGTGGTGACCGAGGGGCTCATTCCCTGCGGTTCCTGCGTGCGCTGCGAGGAGGGCCGCGAGAACCTCTGCGCAACCTATGCCGAGCTGGGCTTCACCCGGGACGGTGCCGCCGCCGCGACCCTCGCGGTGCCGCGGCACCTCGCGCACGAGATCGCCGCCGGGGTGGACCCCACAGCCGCGGTCATCGCCGAGCCCGCGAGCGTGGTCTATCGCGCCCTGGAGCGGGCGATCCCGACCCCGGGCGCACGCATCCTAATCATCGGTGACGGCACGATCGGCCTGCTCGCCGCGGCCCTCGCCCGTGTGTGGGAGCCCGAGCGGGTAGATCTCCGGGGCCTCCGTACCGAGCAGGCGACCCTCGCCGAGCATGCCGGGGTCGACCGCTTCCTCACCCGTCGCGCGGCCAAGGGCTACGACCTCGTGGTGGAGGCCTCGGGTTCCCCCGCGGGCGTCGCCGCGGCCCTCGCGGCCACCCGGCGCGGCGGTACGCTCGCGCTCCTGGGCTATCTGGGCCGGGATGTCCGCTTCCCGCTGGACGTCGACGCCCTGATCAACGCGGACCTCACCGTGTTGGGCAGCTTCGCCTCCACCTCGGCGTCCTGGCGCTCGGTCGTGGAGCTGATCAACGCCGGAACCCTGGATGCCGGCTGGCTGGTGACGCACCGCTTCGCGCTCACCGACTACGTGGCCGCGGTGGACGCCCTGCGCCACCCGCACGGGGCCCGCGGCAAGATCGTGCTGGAACTGCCACAAAACTAGCCGAACACACAACGAGTGGGACACACAAAAGCACCGGATGGGAACTCCCATCCGGTGCTTTTGTGTGTGCCCTACTTGATACCCGAGCGCAGGAACGAGTTGATGAACCCGCGCTGCCCGATCAGGAACGCCGCGAGCAGCGGGCCGATCACGATGACCGTACCGGCGGCCATCTTCGGGAAGTCCATACCGGTCTCCGGCGCCAGGAAGCGCACCAGACCCACGGTGATCGGTCGGGTCTCATCCGAGGTGGCCACGATCATCGGCCAGAGGAAGTTGTTCCACTGGGTGGACACCGACACCAGCGCGTAGGCGATCAGGCTGGGCTTTGCCGCCGGAAGGAACACCTTCCAGAGGATGCCGAGCCGCGAGCTGCCCTCAACCTGTGCGGCCTCGACGAGCTCATTCGGCACCGTCATAAACGCCTGACGCAGGAAGAAGATACAGAAGGCGCTGGCCACATACGGCAGGCCGATACCGGTGATGGTATCGAGCAGACCGAAGCCGGCAACCGTGCGATAGTTCTCCGACATGAACACTTCGGGGAAGATCATCAGCTGAATCAGGACAAACGCGAAGAGAGCGTTTTTGAACGGGAAGGTAAACCGGGCGAACGCGTACGCGGCCAGGGCACCAAAAACGAGCTGCGCCAGGGTGATGCCTACCACGAGCAGGGTCGTGTTGAGGTAGTACTGGCCAAAGGGTGCGGCACCCCAGGCGTTCACCAGGTTGTCAAACCCGAACCGGCTACCCGCCGGGGACTCCACGATCACCGAGCGCACAAACACGTACGCCAGCGGGGCGATCCAGAGCAGACCGGCGACCCAGGCGAGTACCCGTTCGATCCGGTCCGAGGTGGTCAGGATGCGATCCACGCGGGTCTCCTAGCGGTAGTGGATCTTGCGATCCATGAGTTTGATCTGGATCAGCGCGAGTGCAACCAGCACCGCGACAACCACGAGCGAAATGGCGGCGGCGAACTGCGGCCAGTGCTGGGCGAACGCCACCTTATAGATGTAGAACAGCAGCAGGTTGCTGGCGTTGTCCGGCCCGCCCTGAGTCATCACGAAGACGAAGTCGACCATCTTGATGCTGTCCGACAGCGCCACGATCGCCGCGAACAGCGTGGTGGGCATGAGCAGCGGAAAGCTGACCTTCCAGAAGTGACGGAACTTGCCCGTACCCTCCAGGCGCGAAGCCTCCTCGAGCTCCGGATCGATGCCCTGAAGTCCGGCGAGGTAAAACAGCATGAAGAACCCGGCCTCCTTCCAGATCATCATGACCATGAGGGAGGGCAGGACCAGGCTGGGATCGCCGAGCCAGTCCGGGGTGGGGAGCCCGATCGCGCCGAGGATCGAGTTGATCACGCCGATGTTGGGCTGGTAGAAGTACATCCAGATCACCGCCACCGCAACCATCGGCAGGATGGCCGGGGCGAAGACGCCGGCGCGGAGGAATCCGCGGCCGCGCACGTTCTGGTGCAGCAGGACCGCGAGAAGCATCGCGAGGCCGAGGGAGACCGGAACGGTGATCAGGGAGAAGAGCAGGTTGTTTCCGAGGGCCCGCAGGAACACCTCGTCGGTGGCGAGACGCTCGTAGTTACCGAGGGTGAAACCGTCACCGTTACGCTTCTGGGTGCTGGAGATCAGCGAGCCGATGAGGGGCTTGACGGTGAACAGCGCCAGGAAGATGAAGGCGGGCAGGAGGAGGAAATAGGCAAAGCCGGCATCCGGCAGTCTGCGGGCGAGCCGGAACGGATTCCAGGCCCACCGCGACCGCGGTGGCACGACTGCGGGGGCGTCGGTCATGACGAGGGAGCAGCCTTACGGGTGAGGGGTGTGTGGGGTGGTTATCCGGAGACGGCCGGGCCCGCGGTGGTGTCCGCGAACCCGGCCGGTGTTCCGGGTGTTACTTGTGCTCAGCGAGGATCTTGGTGATCTCCGCCTGAGCCTTGCTCAGTGCTTCCTTGGCGTCGGCACCGTTCAGCAGTACCGACTGCAGGGCCGGGGCGAGGGTCTGGTAGACCACGCGGTCACGGTCGACGGTGGCCATCTCGGGGATGGCGTCGGCGACGGCGTCGTGGGCGGCGATTGCCTGCGGGAACTTCTTCACGTGGGCGACCATTGCCGGGTCGTTCCAGGCTGCATCCGAGGTGGCGATGTAGCCGGACTTGACCGATACGTCGGCGGCGCGCTCCGGGGTGGTGAGGAACTTCGCGAGGGTTACTGCTGCCTCACGCTGCTTGTCCGAGACGCCCTCCTGGAAGAGCATCAGGCTGCCACCACCGGTGGGGGCACCCGCTGCGACGTCCTTCGGCAGTGCCGAAACGCCCCAGTCGAAGGACGCCTTGTCCTGGATGGTGCCCATACGGCCCGAGGTGGTCCAGAGCATTGCGGTCTGGCCGGCGAGGAAGTCGTCGGTCGAGGTCGACCAGGCAACCTCGGTGCTCGGGGCGATGCCCTCGGCTCCGAGCGAAGCCCAGAACTCGAGTGCCTTCACGTTCTCCGGGGTGTCCAGGGTGACCTTGGTGCCGTCGGCGTTGCTGATCGCGCCGTCACCACCGGCCTGCTGCACGAGGGCCTGGTACAGCCAGTAGGCGGTACCGGTCGAGGTCGGGATGAACAGACCGTACTTGGCGCCACCCTTCTCCTGGGTTGCGCGGGCCGAGTCCAGCAGCTCGCTGCGGGTAGCCGGGCCGTGCTCCGGGTCAAGGCCAGCCTTGGTGAAGAAGTCCTTGTTCCAGTACTGCACGATGGTCGAGCGTGCGAAGGGCACGCCCCAGACGTGGCCGTCGCCATCGATCGAGTTCTTCATGAACTGCGGGTAGAAGCCGTCGAGCCACTTCTTGCTCTCGTCGTCCTTCAGGTAGTCATCCCAGCTGGAGATGGCCTTGCGCTCGACCAGGTCGAGAACGAAGGTCTGGTCCATGATGGCCAGGGCGGGTGCCTTGCCACCGTCGATCGCGGTGTTGACCGCGGTCAGGGTCTGGTCGTAGTCGCCCGAGTAGACGCCCTTGACCTTGATCTTGGGGTGCTCGGCGGCGAATTCCTTGAGGTAGCCGTCGATCAGGGTGCCCAGGGTACCAACCTGGTCGGGGTAGTAAAACTCGATGCTCACTTCTTCATCGGCCGGGGCAGCGGGTGCCGCAGTCGAGCAACCGGTCAGCGCGACGGTGAACGCAAGTGCGGCACCGGCCGTGGCAAGAAGCTTCTTGCGGATCGGGGAAGACATGGGAGATAGGGTCCTTTCTGGAACCAGAGGGGGTGTGATTGAAGGGTGTTACGGGGAGGAAAAGTGTGGGGGCCGAGGCGTGACTAGGACGCCTGGGCAAGGATCGGGCGCGTCGCCTCGGGAATGCGCACCGAGTCTTCGGCGGCAAAGAGGTGAACGTGCTCGAGGGAGGCCGAGAGCACCGACTGGGCGGGCACCGCGTGGGCGGCGCGGACGCGCACCCGGAGGCGCTGTCCGCCCACGCCGTAGGTCGCGAGGCGGTCGGCACCCAGCAGCTCCTGGCGCTCGAGGGCACCGGGCAGGGTGAAGGCATCGGCCGAGGCGGCCGTGCCGGGCACCAGGTCCTCGGGGCGGATGCCGAGCAGCAGGTTCTCGGGCAGGTCGTGGCCGTAGCGGGAGAGCAGGGCGTCGGCGGGAATGCGGACATCCTCACCGATGAGCAGGGCGTCGCGATCGCGACGCACCTCGATCACGCTCATCGGCGGTGCACCGATGAAGCGGGCCACGTGGGCGTTGGCGGGCTGGGCGTACAGGTTTTCGGGGGCGCTGATCTGGTCCACGAAGCCCTCGCGCATCACGATGACCTTGTCGGCCATGGTCATTGCCTCGACCTGGTCGTGGGTGACGTACAGCACGGTGAGTCCGAGGCGCTGCTGCAGCTCGCGGATTTCGGTGCGCATGTCGGCACGCAGGCGGGCGTCGAGGTTCGACAGCGGCTCATCCATCAGGATCAGGCGCGAGCCGCCGACCAGGGCGCGGCCGAGGGCCACGCGCTGACGCTGACCACCGGAGAGCTGGCCGGGCTTGCGGTTCAGGTAGGGCTCCAGCTGGAGCTGACGCGCGGCCTCCAGCAGGCGCTCGTTGCGCTCGGCCTTGCCCACCCGGCGCACCTTGAGGCCGAAGGTGATGTTCTCGGCGACGCTCAGGTGCGGGAACAGGGCGTAGTTCTGGAAGACCATGCCGAGGCCGCGCTCGGCGCTCGGCACGTTGCTCACGTCGCGGCCGCCGATCAGCAGCTCGCCGCTGTCGGCGCGATCGAGTCCGGCGACGATGCGCAGGGTGGTGGACTTGCCGCAGCCACTCGGGCCGAGGATTGCGGCGAACTCGCCATCGGCCACCGTGAATCCGACATCGTGCAGCACCGTGTGGCGATCACCGCGGGTGCCGGTGAAGGATTTGCTGAGCGAGCGGAGAAGTACTTCGGGCACGGGTGTCCTCATCTGGTGTAGCTGGTTCGGGAGGGGCGAACGGGGGATCGCCTTCGCAAAACAGAGTGACACGGCTCCCAGACCCGGCCCGGGTACGGTTCCGGTCCGCACGGTGAACGTCGCATGAAGCCACGGGGTCGGGATTCGGCGGTGCCGAACGCCCCCGTGCATTTACCGCACAGCGTCACCTCGCTCCCAGCGTTTTCTCGGCCGAATGCCCCACCCTGCGCACCCGACGAAAACGAAACGCCCGGGGTTACCCGCCGCGAGCTGCGGTGGGTAACCCCGGGCGCGAGGGGCCGCGGACTACTGACCGGAGACGGTGTAGTGCTGGAGGTACATGAAGATCGACTTGATGCCCGAGCCCACGTTCAGCACGTGCAGCTGGCCACCGGCCGGGCCGAGGTCCACGGCGGTGATGCCCTGAACCTCATCCTTGGGCTCCACATCCTGCTTGAACTGCCAGTTCACGGCACCGGTCACGGTGTTGATCGAGTACACCGACTTGTCACCGGTGATGTCCACCGAGGCGTAGAGCTCGCCGTTGTACATGGTCGCACCCTGGATGCGGCTGAGCGGACGCGAGAGCTTCACGGTGCGGTCCACCTCGAGGGTGGCGCCGGGGGCGGCGGTCAGCAGGTCGTTCAGGCGGTAGGCGATCAGGCGGTCAGTGCCGTCCTCTACCTTCTGGGTCCAGGGGGCAACCCAGACCAGACCCGCGGCGGCATCCACCGCAACCCAGGGGGCACCGCCGGGCAGGGTGTCCAGCGGCAGCTTGACGTAGCGACCGGTGTACTTCAGGTTGTTTGCGTCATACAGCGCGAGCAGCGGGTTCTGGTAGCCGTTCTTGCCGTCCTCGAGCGGGGCCACCACGAGACCGTCGTGATAGGCGATGTCGCCGATGTGGCTGATCTTGAAGTTGTTCGCGAGATCCGCGGGGATCGCGAAGTTGTTATCGGCAACCTCGTGATCGTTCGAGATGGTCGCCTTCACCAGGCTGTAGGGGCCCGAGTAGTAGAAGTAGGTGCCGTCGTTTGCGATTCCCTGACCGCGTTCGAGGGCGTTGAAGCCGGTCCAGCGCTCATACTTTGCGGTGCGGCTCCAGCTGGCCGCATAGGCGGCCTGCGGAACGGTGGTGAGCCCGATCGTGGCGGCGGCCACGATCGCGACGACCGCGCGAAGTCGAGTTTTCTGCATGGTGATCTCCCAAGGGGTGTGGAGCGCGCCCGTCGCGCTCGACACCCAGTGGACCAGAACGTCGCCCCGGGGCATCAGGCGATCCACATGAATTGCGGCAAACATGGGTGTGAACGCCACCTGCACGGGGGAAGTACCCACAGGCGCGGGCGGCCGGCTCCCCCGCCCTGACGCGGCAGACGCACCCTCGGGTTCGCTCCTGCCAAACCCGCGTTTGGCCCCGCACGACCCGTTTACCTCGCGGCCATCCGGCCTCGCCACACTGGGATCACGACCGTGAAAGGTACCCGATGAACCCGCGCTCCGCATCCGCTGCACCGGCACACGCCGCACCCGCCGAACCGGCCCACACCGAACCGGCCCACACCGATGGCTCAGCCGGCGGCACCACCGGCAGTCTTGCCCGCGTGCGGGTGAACGTCCTCAACGTCGGGCAGGGGTCCTGCGCGGTCATCCGGGCACAGGATCGCGTGATCCTGATCGATGGCGGGGCACGCCGCGAGTATGCCGTGCGCACCGACCCCCTCGCCTGGCTGCGCGCCCACGGCATCACCCGAATCGACGACCTCATCCTCACCCACCTGCACCGCGATCACGTGCAGGGGCTCGTCGAGGTGGCCCGACACTTCACCGTGGCGCGCGCCCACCTCCCCTACCCCGCGATCGCCCACCCGCCGATGGGGGCGGCCCGCCGCTCACGGTTCCGCGCGGATGCCCACGTCGATACCCCGGACGGCCAGCTGCAGTCGCTGCGGGAGTTTGCCGAGCTGAGCGCCCTGCTGGGGGCGGCCGGCAGCGAGATTGTGCCCGCCGATCCGGGGGCTCCCACCGAGGTGTGGCGGGCGGGGGCCGTGCGCCTGACGCGCGTCTTTCCGGTGCCCGGCGACACCCCCTATACCCCCGCTCTCGTGGCCGCGATCGGCGAGCTGAGTGAGGATGACGCCGATGTGCCCGCCCTCGAGGCGCTGGCCGATGAGATCTCCGAGGCGGCAAACGCCGAATCCGCGGTGTACGTGCTGCATTCTGTGTCGGGCTCGGGCGAGGAAGGGGCGGGCGAGGGTGCCGTCATCTTTGCCGGCGACCACGCGGGTGAGGGCTCGCACTGGGACGACATCCTGGAGCGAGACTCGGCGGGGCTGCTCGATCAGGCCCTCTGGCTGCTCCCCCACCACGGCGGCGACGACGGGCCCGACGCGGAGTGGTACGCCGAGCGCAATCCGCGCGCCCTGCTCGCCTCGGTCAACACCGACCACGCGCACTCAAACGCGCAGTACTGGGCGGGGCTGCGAGCCCGCACCGGGATCACCGTTCTCGGCACGCACGAAAGCGACCCCGCACCCATTGCGGGTACGGGGTCGGGAATCGAGCTGTACTTCGGCTAGGCCAAGCGCCTAGAAGACGATGACGCTGCGCGCCACCCTGCCCTTCTTCAGCTCTTCATAACCCTCGTTGATCTCCTCAAGTGAGATGGTCTGCGAGACCAGGTCATCGAGGTTGAACCGGCCCTGGGTGTAGAAGTCGGCGAACATCGGCACGTCGTGCTTGAAGTTCGTGGATCCCATCACCACGCCGCGCAGGCCCTTCTGCATCGGCAGCATCGAGGTGATCGGGTCGATCTCGAGGATGGTGCCGGGCTTCTGCATGCCGATCAGGTAGGCGGTGCCGCCCACGGCGAGGATGTCGTAGGCCTGCATCGCGGTGGCCTTGAGGCCGATGACCTCGAAGGAGTGCTTGACGCCGCGTCCGTCGGTGAGGGCCTTGACCTGCTCCACCACGTCGCCGTCGGCCGGGTTGACCACGTGGGTCGCGCCGAACTTCTTGGCCAGCTCCAGCTTTGCCGGCTGCAGGTCGATCGCGATGACGCGGCGGGCACCGGCGATCGCCGCGCCCTGCACGGCCGAGAGGCCCACGCCGCCACAACCGATCACGGCCACGGTGTCGCCCACGCGCACGGCGGCCGAGTTGATCGCCGCACCGGCGCCGGTCACGACGCCGCAGCCAAGCAGCGCGGCCTTCTCGAACGGGATGTCCTCATTGACCACCACGAGGTTGTTTTCGTGGACCAGGACCTGCTCGGCGAAACCGCCGATGTCCATGAACCCGAAGACCGGCTGGCCATCCAGGCTGTAGCGCGGCTCCTGGTCGGCGGTGCGCTGCACGAAGGTCGGGTTGTAGCACTCGTAGGAGCGGCCGGCGCGGCAGGCCTCACAGGTGCCACAGTGGCCGACCAGACAGGCCACGACGTGGTCGCCCACGGCGAACTCGGTCACGTCGGGGCCGATCTTCGCGACGATTCCGGAGATCTCGTGGCCGAGCAGGCCGGGCAGCGGGTATCCGAAATCGTTTTCGGCCACGTGCAGGTCGCTGTGGCAGAGGCCGCTGGCCTTCACCTGCACGGTGACCTCGCGTCCGATCGGCTCGGCAATGTCCACGTCGCGAATAACAAACGGCTGGCCAACTGCCTCGATGATGGCGGCTTTCATGGGGTTTCCTCACTTTCGGGTCGGCTTTGACCCGGGATGATGCGACAACAGGGATCCTGTCAACGGTGGGTGACCGTCCCGTTAATTAAGCAACACTTGTCGCACAAATACAAGACCGAACACGCCGGTCTTGCGAGCTCCCGGCCCCAAATGCCCGAGCGGGTCCTCCCCTAGCTCCACCAGGCGGGAAACAGCGCGTGCACCCCCGCCACAAACTCCGCGCGCGAAATTGTGGATCCCTCCGCCGTCCAGGCATCCACCGCCCCGGTAAATCCGTAGGCCAGGAACCGCGAGATCAGCGCCGGCGGGATCGGCGGAACCAGGCCGGAATCGCCGGTGGCGAGCAGCCGCTCGCAGGACTCGGTGAAGTGATTGATCAGCACATAACGGGCGGCACCGCTCGTGGGCTCGGCAAACGCGTGCCGATACACCAGCGCGAAACGCTCCACGTGATCGGCCACCTGCTCGACGGACTCCCCGATCAGGCCGAGCAGCGAGCCGTTCGCGCGCTCCGTGCGCCGATCCCAGTCATCGGCACGGATCTGATCCAGATCCTCACTCAGCACGCGCGCCAGCAGGTCGGTGGGCGATTCGGCGTGCCGGTAAAACGTGGCACGGTTGATTCCCGCGGCGGCCGTGATCTGTGAGACCGTGAGCCCGCCCAGCGGTTCGGCCGAGGCCAGCGCGATAATCGCATCATCCAGCGCCGCGCGCGTGGCGCGAATGCGGGCATCAACCATGGTTTTGTCCCCTCCGGGTCGCCCGAAGCGACGGCCCCACCTCCGACACTACCGAACGGCTCGCCGCGACACGGAATCGTCCGCGCCCCGCTCACCGCTCGGAACCGCGGCCCGGGAAACGACACATGCCGGGAGGGTGTTCCCTCCCGGCATGTGAGCGATGCCGACGACTAGGCCTGGGGCTTCCCGGGCGGGGAGCCCGGCTCGTGGGCCACGTCGTACTCGGTGTCGGCCTCGGAGTGGCTCACGGAAACCCCGGCATCCGCCGGAGACTGCGCCACGATATCGATCGCCGAGGTGGCGACGCGCACCTGCGGGAGTCCACGCCGGCGGCGCAGGAACCGCGCACCAAATCGGGTGAGCGGGGCCTGCTCGAGCGGTTTATCGACCTCCAGACCGTAGTAGTCACCGATCTGGTTAACAAAGGCCGAGCGTCGGGCCTTCTCGTACGCCCGAATCTCGCGCCGGAACGCGACGGCCGTGGCCCAACAGATACCGAGCATGATGACCGAGAACGGGAGCGCGATGATGATCGCAGCGGTTTTGAGCGCCTCCAAACCGCCGGTCAGGAGTAGCGCGATCGCGAGCAGCGAGGAGCTGCAGGCGAAGAACACGCGAATCCACTTGCGCGGCTCGGCCTGACCGCCGGTGGCGATCATTCCCATCACCAGGGCACCGGAGTCGGCGGAGGTCACGAAGAAGATCGCGATCAGGATGATCGCACCGATCGTGAGCACCGAACCGCCCGGCAGGTTGTTGAGCATCTGGAACAGCGCACCCTCGACATCCACGGTATTGCCCGGGCCGATCAGGCCGCCACCCCCGTTCAGCGCCTGGAAGATCGCGGTGCCGCCCAGCACGCTGAACCACAGGAAGGTGATCAGCGTCGGTACGAGGATCACACCGGTGATGAACTCACGCACGGTACGGCCACGGGAAATGCGGGCGATAAAGATACCAACGAAGGGTGCCCAGGAAATCCACCAGCCCCAGTAGAACGTGGTCCATGAGGCCTGCCAGGCCTCACCCTCGGCGCCGGAGAACGCCGACACGTTGAAGGAGAGCCCAATGAAGTTCTGCAGGTAGTTACCGATCGACTGCACAAAGTCACGCAGCAGGAACTGCGTCGGACCGACGATAAGAATGAAGAGCACCAGCATCGCGGCGAGAATCAGGTTCGTGTTCGAGAGCCACTTCATGCCCTTCGAAACGCCCGACAGCACCGAGAAGAGCACCGCTCCCGTGATCACCACGATGATGATGACGTTGCTGAAGTCGGTGGATTTGAACAGGCCGGCGTGCTCAAGGCCGGCACCGATCTGCAGCACACCGAAACCGAGCGAGGTGGCCACGCCGAACATGGTGCCCACCAGGGCGATCACGTCGATGAGGTTTCCCCACCCGCCACGGACGTTTCGCCCGAGGATCGGTTCGAGTGCCCAGCGAATCGAAATGGGGCGACCGCGGCGGTGAATCGCGTAGGCGAGCGCCAACCCGATCACCACGTAGATGGCCCAGGCGTGCACGCCCCAGTGCAGATAGGTCTGCGAGAGGGCCTGTTGTGCGACCTGCACGTCGGTGCCGGTGACACCCGGGCGTGGATTCGCGAAGTGGCTGAGCGGCTCGCTCACGCCATAGAAGACGAGGCCGATTCCCATACCCGCGGCAAACAGCAGGGAGAACCAGGAACCGAGCGAGAACTCGGGCTCGTCATCGTCCTTACCCAGTTTGATATCGCCGAACTTTCCGAAGCCCATCCAGAGGCAGAACACCACGAAGAAGGCGGCAATGAGGACGTAGTACCAGTTGAAGTTCTTAACAATCGTGGACTGAATGGAGGCGAATGTTGATTCGGCAAACTCCGGGGCGATCATTGCAAACGCCACAAACAGCACCACGATGATCGCGGCGGGCCAGAAGACCCAGCGACTAAACGGCGGAGATTTCTCTACGGTAGTCATAAATAACAGCGTAACGAATCGCCGTACAATCGGCCGTTATTTAGCCAACCCGGGCGCTTCGGCTGGCGCTGACCGCTCGATTCACGCCGTCCACTTCCTCCTAATTGGCCTGGATTTTGACTCAAATTGGCTTGGTTGACGCGACTACCATGGACCCATGTCTTTCGAAAATGCCCCGCGCCCCGCGATCACCCTGACCATTGCCGGATCCGAAGCCACCGGCGGTGCCGGCGCGCAGGCCGACCTCAAGACCTTCCAGGAACTCGGTGTGTACGGCATTACCGCGCTGACCTGCATCGTCTCGTTCGACCCGAAGGACAACTGGAACCACCGCTTCGTTCCCGTGGACGCCGGGGTCATCTCCGACCAGCTCGAGGCCATCCAGACCTGCTACGCGGGCTCGCTCGACACCGTCAAGATCGGCATGCTCGGCAGCCCGCTCACCATCTCGACCGTGCGCACCGCACTGCAGAACCAGGAGTGGAAGAACATCGTTCTCGACCCGGTGCTGATCTGCAAGGGCCAGGAACCCGGCCATGCCCTCGATACCGACCAGGCACTCAAGGCGGACATCCTCCCCCTGGCCACCTTCGTGACCCCGAACCACTTTGAAGCGGAATCGCTCTCGGGCATCACCATCAACACCGTCGAAGACCTCGCCGAGGCCGCGAAGATCATCCACGACATCTCGGGTGCGGTAGTGCTCGCCAAGGGCGGCGTGCGCATCCCCGGTGCCGACGCCGTGGACGTCTTCTACGACGGCACCGTCACCGAGTTCCTGAGCGCGCCGAAGGTGGGCGAGGTTGCCGTCTCCGGTGCCGGCTGCTCGCTGGCCGCGGCCATCACCGCCGAGCTCGCCAAGGGTGCCACCCCGCTCGAGGCCGCCCGCACCGCGAAGGACTTTGTGACCGCCGGCATCGCCGCCCGGGTTTCCTCCAACGCACCCTTCGACGCCCTGTGGCAGGGTGGCGCTCGCGCGGTAGCCGCGGTCTAGCGCTTGCGCTAGCAGCGTTCGCGTTCGAGTTCGCGTTAAGGGATTGTCGGCCCCATCCCCCCTCTCTGTCAGGGGGATGGGGCCGTTCGCCGTTGCGCGCGGCGAGTGATCGGTTAGGCCGGCACCCGTGCGGGCAGAACCCGCGGGTGCGCCCCGGCCATGCGCTCCAGCACACGCATGACCTGGCAGCTGTAACCGAACTCGTTGTCATACCAGACGTACAGTATGAGGTTCTTGTCTCGGACGATCGTGGCGAGTCCATCCACGATGCCGGCGCGGTGCGAACCCACGAGATCGCTCGAGACGAGCTCGGGTTCGGCCACAAAGTCAATCTGCTGACGCAGGGTCGAGGACGCCGCCACGCGGTGCAGGCGCTCGTTCACCTCGTCGCGGGTGGTCGCGGTTTCCAGCTCGAGGTTGAGCACCGCGAGTGAGACGTTGGGGGTGGGCACCCGGATCGAGCTGCCGGTGAGCTTACCCGCGAGTGCCGGGATGGCCTTGGCCACCGCGGTGGCGGCACCGGTTTCGGTGAGCACCATGTTGAGGGCGGCCGATCGGCCGCGGCGATCCCCGGTGTGGAAGTTGTCGATCAGGTTCTGGTCGTTGGTAAACGAGTGCACGGTCTCAACGTGGCCGTGATCCACCCCGTAGGCGTCCTGGAGCACGCGCAGCACCGGGGTGATCGCGTTGGTCGTGCAGGAGGCCGCCGAGAGGATGCGATCCTCGGCCGTGATGGTGTCGTCGTTGACGCCAAAAACCACGTTTTTTATCGCGCCGCGACCCGGGGCGGTGAGCAGCACGCGGCCGGCACCCGGGGCGGCGAGGTGACGCTCAAGTCCCGCGGCGTCGCGGAAGCGGCCGGTATTATCCACGATGATGGCATCGTGGATTCCGAGCGCCGCATAGTCGATGCTCTCGGGGTCAGCGGCCGAAATCACCCGGATCAGGGTGCCGTTGGCGAGGATCGAGGAGTTCGCCTCATCCACGGTGACCGTACCGGGGAAATCGCCGTGCACCGAGTCGTGCCGCAGCAGGCTGGCGCGCTTTTTGAGGTCGTTCTCGCCACCCGGACGCACCACGATCGCGCGCAGGCGCAGGCCGTGCCCGCCGCCCGCGTGGGTGATCAGAAGGCGGGCGAGGATTCGACCGATCCTGCCGAAACCATAGAGCACCACGTCTCGCGCCTCGCCGTGATCTCGCTGTTCCCCGGCACCGGCAGCGGGCGAGACCCCGGCGGGCAGATCAAGGGCCGCGCGGAGGTGCCGCACCGGATCGGTGCCGCCCTCGCGGCGCCAGCCCGCGCTCAGCGCGGTGAGATCGAGCGAGACCGGGCCGGGCTCGATCTCGGTCAGGGCATCCAGAATGAGTTCGAGATCGGCGAGCTCACGGTCGACCCCGGTGAGGTCGTCCGGGTGCACGGCGGTACGGGTGATCGTCCCGAGGACATCGATCGAGGCGAGCCCGATCAGGCGACGCCCACCGAGTGAGGTGACCACCCCGTGCGTGCGATACAGCGCCCCCACCCGGGAAACGATTCGGTCGGCGGCCGCCTCCTGGGCGAGCCAGCGGCGGCGGTGCTCTCGAATGTCGGTATCCACGCTGATCCTTCGTTCCGGCCCCGGGGTGTGGGGCTTCTGGCATCGTGGCGGGTGGTGCCACGCTCCGAGACTAGGGGAAACGATGGATCAGATTGGGGCGTATTTCTCCGAAAGTCGCGTCAAAAAACGCGGTTCTTAAACGGGGGTTAAAACCGCGGGGGCTAGTGCGTGATGCGGCTCGGTCCGGCGGCCGTGGCGGTCACGGTGAGGCGGGAGGGGATCATCTCCTGCATGGCCGGCACGTGGCTGATTACTCCCACGGTACGTCCGCCGGCGCGCAGCCCATCGAGCGTGGCCATCGCGACATCCAGGGTCTCGGCATCGAGCGAGCCAAAGCCCTCATCGATGAACAGCGTGTCGAGCGTGATCCCGCCCGCGCGCTGGGTCACCACCTCGGAGAGCCCGAGCGCCAGCGCGAGCGATGCGAGGAAGGATTCCCCGCCCGAGAGCGAGAGCGGCGAGCGGGTGGCACCGGTGAAGGCATCAAAGATCGCCAGCCCGAGGCCGGACTGCGTCTTTCCATGCTGCACGGCATCGTCGTGTTCGAGCCGGAACCGGCCGCCGCTCATCTCCTGCAGGCGCAGGTTTGCGGCACGCACGATCTCCTCCAGCTCCGCCGCCAGCACGAAGCTCTCCAGGCGCATGCGACGCGCGTTGTTTTCGCCACCGCGCACCACCACGGTGAGCGCCCTCAGCCGTTCAAACGCGGCCAGTTCGGCGGCGATATCCGCCTGGGAACCCGCCAGCTGATCGAGCAGGGTTTCCAGGGTTTGATGCCGGCTACGCTCGTCGTGACGAAGCTCGGCGGCCGTATCGCGGGCGCTATCGGCAACGCGGGCGGCCTCGCGCTCGGCCTCCGGGTCGACCAGGGTGTCTGGGAGGTCCGCGAGGTCCGGTTCGCTCAGGCGGCCGGCCACGGCGGCCAGTGCGGTATCGTGGCGGCGGATCCGCTCGCGCAGGCGCTCCAGATCCGGACGCACCGCTTCCTCGGCCGCCGCAGCCGAGGAAAATCCGTGCTCGATCAGGGCCGCGGTTTCGGCCTCGAGGGCTGCCGCAACGCTCTCGCGGGCGCGACTCAGATCCGCCGTCGAACGGGCACGGTTCTGCGCGAGATCACGGGCATGCGTGGCCGACTCGATGGCCTCGCCCAGCGAGTCAAAGCCCGCATGGGCCGTGGCGACGCGCTCGCTCAGCGCGGTGAGCGCGGTGCGCGCCTCGGTGGCGGCGGACTCGGCACTCGCGAGGGCATCGCGTGCGTCCCGAATGCGCTGATCAGCGAGACGCTGCTCCTCCTCCAGGGCGGCGATGGCCTCGTCCAGCTCGGGCAGCTCGGCACGGGCGGCCTCGGCCGCCTCGCGCTCGGCGGCGCGCTCGCGGCTCGCGGCATCCAGGCGTTCCCGCACCGACGCGGTGCCTGCGAGGTCCGCCAGCTCGTGCGTTTCCACGACGGGCACGGCATCCCCGGCAACCCGCTCCCGCAGTGCGGCCCGGGTACTCTCCACCTCGGCGAGACGGCTGGTCGCGCCGCTCAGGGTCTGGGCGGCGCGCGTCACGGCCTCCTCGGCGGCCTGCACGTCCCCCTCTCCCACGGCATCCGGTTCCGCAACCGCGGGGGCCGGATGAGTGGTACTGCCACACACCGGGCAGGGCTCGCCCGGCTCAAGATCGCCGGCGAGTTCCCCGGCAAAGCCCGCGAGGCGACGGCGCAGAATCTCGCGCTGATGGGCGGCCGCCGCAGCCTGGGCATCCGCGGCCTCCCTCGCCAGCTCGTGCGCGGCGTCAATCCGTGGGGCAAGGTCTTCCAGCTCGGTGAGGGCGGCACGTCGTACCCGCAGGGCCTCCGTCGCGGCGCGCAGGGCCGGGGCGTTCTGGGCGATCAGGGCGGCCCGCCCACGCGCGTCCCGTGCCAGGGCGAGATCCGCGGGCACGCACTCGGCCCGCAATACCGCGGCGTCTCGCGCGCCCTCGGCGCTCGTGGAGGCCACGGTTGCCGTATCGAGGGCACCGCGCAGACGCGGAAGTTCCCGGGCGGCACGCTCCTCCTCCTCCAGGCGGCCCAGCGCCCGGGTGCGGA
Source organism: Mycetocola tolaasinivorans (assembly GCF_003667565.1). Classification (GTDB taxonomy): domain Bacteria; phylum Actinomycetota; class Actinomycetes; order Actinomycetales; family Microbacteriaceae; genus Mycetocola; species Mycetocola tolaasinivorans. The sequence continues at coordinate 315,921 of NZ_RCUX01000001.1, read as the reverse complement.
GGTCGGCGAGGGCGGCGAGGGCCTCGGCACCCGCCGCGGCGTCCCCCAGAAGCATTTCGTTCAGCTTCGAATCATTCTGGTCAGAATCATTCAGCGACGTCATGCTGCCGGCCAAGGCCTCGGCCTGGGCCTGCTCCACATACTCACCGTGCACCCTCTCGGCGGTGGCCTGCACCGCCGCGGCCGCGCGCCGAGCCGCCAGGGCGGGGCTGACCCGCAGGGCACGCTCCGCAGCGGCGGCCTCGGTCGTCAACCCGGCAATAGCGTCGGAATCCGCCAGCAGGGTGGCGTGTTCCTCCCGGGCGCGGGTGAGACGCTCCTGACGTTCGCGCACCCCCTCGCGTTCGCGCAGCCGCTCGCGCGCCGTACGCGCCTCGGTCTCCACCCGTTCGAATGCCGCGGTGACCCGCCTCAGCGACTCCGCGGAGGCCCCGCGGGCACCGGCGTACCACTCTGGATCGGGCACCGCGGGCATGTCCTGCCCCGCGAAGTATCCGGGCGTCGCCTCGCCATCGACCGGCTCGGAAACCGCCTCCGGACTCGGCCGCGCATCACGCATACGCTCCGCCAGGGCATCGGCAGCCTGCTTACGCACGCTGATCGTCCCCTCGGCCGCCCGCATGCGCTCAAACAGATCGGTCTCATAGCGTTCGAACCGGGCGGTGCCAAAGAGCGTGCGCAGCAGCTTGAGGCGATCCTCGCTCTGTGCGCGCAAAAACTCGCCGAAGCGGTTCTGGGCGAGGAGGATCACCTGCAGGAACTGTTCGCGCTTGAGCCGCACGATATCGGAGAGCATCTGACCCACCTCGCGCGGCAGCGCGGACAGCGCCTCCCAGCCATCGGGGCGCTGAATCCACAGTTCCGCGGTCGGCTTCTGCCGAGTAGTCCCGGTACCGCGCGCCTTAGGCCGGTCATATCCCGGCGAGCGCAGCACCCGATAGCGCTCGCCCCCGGTCGAAAACTCGAGCTCCACCACGGTTGGGTCTCCGGGCCCGCAGTGATCGCTGCGCAGCTTGCCCGGGGCACCGTCATAGCGCGGGGCGCCGTCGTACAGGGCAAAGCAGATGGCGTCCAGAATGGAGGACTTCCCGGCCCCGGTTTTTCCGGCGATGAGGAACAGCCCCTCGGCCTCAAAGGCGTCGAAGTCGACCTCCTGGGTGTCCAGGAATGGGCCAAATCCCGTGATGCTCAGTCGGTGAATTTTCATGCGAGCCCCCGGCCCTGTTCGGTGCGGATGAGGTCGGTGATCAGCGCGCGTTCCTCATCGTCCGGCCCCACGCCGTCGCGGACGAGTTCGAGGAAGCCGGCGATGATCTCATCGTCCGCCCGCTCGCGCACCCGCGCCGAGTAGTTTTCCCCGCTGTCCGGGATGACCCCCTCGGGTTCGTGTTCGAGCGTCACCGCGAACGGGAATCGCTCCTGCAGGCGGCGCATCGGATCGAGCGGGCGCACCGGATCGGTCAGCCGGGCCGAGATCCAGTGATCGAGCACCGCCTCGTGGGCGGGGTCGGCGAGAATCTCTTCCAGGGTGCCGCGCAGGATACTCAGCGGGCGCGGGATCGGCAGGTCCACCCAGCGCACCTCGCCGAGGCCGCCCGCATCCAGCTCCGCGATCCAGGCCCCGCGCGGCTTATTCGCCTCGGAGAACGAGTAGTGCAGCGGGGCGCCGCTATAGCGGATGTGTGACGCAAGGGTCGCGCGACCGTGAATGTGGCCGAGGGCCACGTAGTCCACACCGTCAAACACGTCGAGCGGAACCGATTCGATACCGCCCGCGGTAATGTCACGCTCCCCATCGCCGCCGTGCGCTCCGGTGGCAAACACGTGGGCGGCAACGACGGTGCGCGCCGCCGGGCGGCTCTCGATATCCGCGCGAATGCGGTCCATCGCGAAGCGCAGGGTACGCTCGTGACCGCGCAAATCGGCATCGGGATAGCGGTAGCGCAGCAGCGCGGGCTCCAGATAGGGAATGCCATAGATGAGGACGGGCCCGTGCTCGTCGCTGAGTTCGATGGGCTCGTCCAGGCGCTCCGGGTCGGTGCGCACGTACACCCCCGCATCGGCGGCGAAGTCGGCGAGGAAACCGAGGCGCTGCGCGGAGTCGTGATTGCCCGAGGTGAGCACAATCCGCACGCCGGTGCGGTGCAGTTCCCTCAGGATCATGCCGAGACTGGCATACGACTGCGCGGAAGGGGTGCCGGTGTCAAAGATGTCTCCCGAGACCACCACCACGTCCACCCGTTCGGCAACCACGATGGCGCTCAGTTCTTCCAGCACCCGTTCCAGATGCGCCAGGGTGCTCGCCCCGTGGAAGCTGCGACCGACGTGCCAGTCGGAGGTATGCAGTAGTCTCATACCTCCACGATACCGATCCGGGCACTCCCGCCCGGAAACCGCGCACACGCCAATCGTTCATCAGGCCGTTACCGCGGCGCGGAATGAAACGACCGGTGCCTCGGTTAGATCCCTTGATATCCCCGCAATCCCCAGAGGAAGAGTCTTTTTGTCATCTGTAACCACCACACCCGTCTCCGACGAGGTCGCAACCACCCGACGCAATAATCGGGTCATCGCGCTGCTGATCGCCGCCGCGTTTGTGGTGATTTTGAACGAGACGATCATGAGCGTGGCCCTGCCCGCGCTCACCACCGATCTCGGAATCACCTTCGCCACCGCACAGTGGCTCACCACCGGTTTCATGCTCACGATGGCCGTCGTCATCCCCATCACCGGTTTCCTCCTGCAGCGCTTCAACACCCGTCCGGTCTTTATCGCCGCGATGTCACTCTTCTCCCTCGGAACCCTGATCGCCGCGGTGGCCCCCGGGTTCGCCGTGCTCCTGATTGGCCGGGTTGTCCAGGCCAGCGGTACCGCGATCATGATGCCCCTGCTGATGACCACCCTGATGACGCTGGTCCCGGCCGATAAGCGCGGCCGCATGATGGGCTCCGTTTCGATCGTGATCTCGGTTGCCCCGGCAATCGGTCCGACCCTCTCCGGCCTGATCCTGCACTACTTCTCCTGGCGCTGGATGTTCGGGCTGGTTCTGCCAATCGCCCTGATCATGCTGATCGTGGGTATCCGCAGCATCCGCAACGTCACCGAACCGCGCGTTGTTCCGCTCGACGTGCTGAGCGTCATCCTGTCGGCCCTCGGTTTCGGTGGCCTGATCTTCGGTATCAGCCGCATCTCCGAGGAGACCACCGACGGCGGGCTGGTCCTGATCATCTCGCTGGTCGTGGGTGCCCTCAGCCTGGCCGCGTTCATCGTGCGTCAGCTCTTCCTGCAGCGCCGCGACCAGGCCCTGCTTGACCTCCGCACCTTCACCTCCGCCAACTTCACCGTCAGCATCCTGATGATGGTGGTGGCGATGGCCGCGCTGTTTGGCACCATCGTGCTGCTGCCGATCTATATGACATCCGCCCTCGACATGGACACCGTCGAAATCGGCCTGTTCATGCTCCCCGGTGGCCTCGTGATGGGTCTGATGGCGCCGTTCGTGGGTCGCCTGTTTGACCGCTTCGGCCCGCGGCCGCTGCTCATCCCGGGCACGCTGATCATGAGCGCCACCATGTGGTTCCTCTCCACGATCAACCCGAACACCACCGTGTACGTACTGCTCGCCGCTCACATCGTGCTGAGCTTCGGCCTCGCGCTGATGTTCACCCCGCTGTTCACCGTGGCAATGGGATCGGTCAAGCCGTCGCTGTACTCGCACGCGAGTGCAATCGTCGGTACCGTGCAGCAGGTGGCCGGTGCCGTCGGTACCGCCCTGTTCATCACGATCATGTCGATCCAGGTGGCCGCCCAGCTCGAAACCGGTGCGACTCCGGCCCTGGCCACGACCGCCGGCGTATCGCAGGCGTTCCTGGTGGGTGCTTTTATCGCCACCGCGACCGTCATCATCGGACCGTTCATCCGCAAGCCGGCTGACCTGCCGGAGGGTGCCGCGCCGATGGCGCACTAACACCCCGCGCTTTACGCCCCGGTGTGAGGTTCTTCGGAGCCGCACACCGGGGCGTTTTTAATTGCGGGCCGGGCGATGCCCGACTGAATTTCGGCGAGTGGGGAAAAACCTGCAAGACTGAGTTTTCTTCGTTTTCCTTCACGACTTGGACTTTTGTGAGCAGCTCCTCGAATCCCCGCACCGCCCTGGCCACCCAGCTGGCCCGCCGGCGCCCCATCGATGTGCCCGGGGCGGATTCGGGAGACTCCCCCGGGCTCAAGCGCAGCCTCGGGCTCTGGCAGCTCACGATGATCAGCATCGGAGCGACCCTCGGTACGGGCGTTTTTGTGGTGCTCGGCACCGCGGTCCCCATGGCGGGGCCCGCGGTATGGATCGCGTTTATCGTCGCCGGAGTCACCGCGATGCTGTCTGCGCTCTCCTACGCCGAAATGGCCGGAAGCGTGCCCGTGTCGGGCTCCAGCTACTCCTACGCGTACGCGACGCTCGGCGAGGGTCTCGCCTGGGTGTGTGGATGGTGCCTCGTACTCGAATACGCGGTATCGGTGGCCGCCGTCGCGGTCGGTGCGGGCGAATATGTCAACGACGCCCTCGGGGTGTTTGGTTGGACGCTGCCGCAGGCGCTCGTCGCGGGGCCCGATGGCGGCGGGATCATCAACCTCCCGGCCGCGGCCATCGTCCTTCTCGCGACGTTCCTGCTCGCCCGCGGGACGAGCGAATCGATCACGGTCAACACCATCATGGTGGTGCTGAAGATCGCAACCATGCTGATGTTTATCGGTATCGCTTTCACCGCGTTCAACTCGGGAAACCTCGAACCGCTCGCCCCGATGGGTACCGCCGGCATTGCGGCCGCCGCCTCGCGCCTGTTCTTCTCCTACATCGGGTTTGACGCCGCCTCGACCGCGGGCGAGGAGGCCGTCAACCCACGGCGCGATCTGCCCCGCGCGATCCTGCTCTCCCTCGGTATCGTCACGGTGATCTACATTCTGGTTGCCCTCGCCGCGATCGGTGCCCATCCCTGGACCGAATTCACGAATAATGGCCCGACCCTCGCGGCGATCCTCGACGAGATCACCGGAACGCCGTGGATCACCCTGGTCATGGCAATCGGTGCCGTCATCGCTATTGCTAGCGTTGTGCTCACCGTGCTGTACGGGCAAACCCGGATCCTGATGAGCATGGCCCGCGATGGAATGGTTCCCCGGGTCTTCCAGCGCATCTCGGCCAAGAGCCACACCCCCGTTGCCGGCACCCTCATCATCGGTATCGCCGTGGCGATCACCGCGGCCCTCATCCCGCTGGGCGAGCTCGCCGACGCCACCAGCATCGGCACGCTGTTCGCGTTCGCCCTGGTAAACCTCGCGGTGATCTACCTGCGTCGCACCCGGCCGACCCAGGCGCGCACGTTCCGGGTGCCCCTCTATCCGGTGGTCCCGATCCTCGGTTTCCTGTGCTGTGTGGGCCTCATGATCAGCCTCGGTACCAGCACCTGGATCGTCTTTGTCATCTGGATGGCAATCGGTATTGTCTGGTACCTCGCATACTCCCGCAAACACTCCGTGGTGGGGCGACTCAGCGCCGAGGAGTACGCCCAGGCCGTCCGCGCCGGCGAGGCCCACGCGGCCACGCGCGCGAACGAGGCCGAGTAGCCGGCACGGTGTTTATCCCCAGCTGGGCACAGCGAGAGTTGTTCTCCACAGATTGTCCGCGAACCCGATAGGCATACCCACTCCCTGATGGACTGAAGCCCTCACAACCATCACGGAGCGAACCGGGCGCAGGTACCCCGCAGCTCCACGACAGGGGGCACTCATGCGCAGAACCTCGGCCACAACCCGCCCGCGCTTCATCGCGGAACCCGACCCACCCCGGCAGGCACCCGTGTTGGTTCCGATTTCACAGCCGGTTCCGGGTCCGGTATCAGCTCCGGGTATCGATGCCCGCGAGCCTCGGCTGCGCTCTCGAGATTCCCTCCTGCTCCATCAGCTCATTCGCGATCAGCGGTTCCGCTCCCGCTATCACTCGCAGCTCGCCGCCGCGGGCCCAGAGGGCAGGGCGGTGTTAGACGAGCCCTCCGGCGTTTTGAGCACGCAGGCACCCGCCGCGGCCCCCGGGAGCCCCGAGGAAGCGAAGTCTCGGGAGCATCGCGTTCGAGAGCGTGGTTTCGACAGCGCCGACGGAGAGCCCCGGGCCCTCGATCTCGACGAGGCCACCGTGGACTCCCCCTGGGGTCCCCTGATCCTGCTCGCCTCCCCCGACGGTCTCCTCCGCGTCCGATTCGGCGATCATCCCTCTCGCGGCAGCCTCTCCCGCGTGCCCGAGTCTCCGCCGGTGCGCCCCGTCCCGGATCTCGACGAACTCACGCGGGGTTTCCAGCGTGCACCGACGCAGTCTTCCGCGCACCTACGTGCCGCATGCGATCAGCTGCGCGAATACATCGAGCACTCTCGAGAGCGCTTCGAGCTAGCCCTGGATCTTGCCCCCATCGGCGCGTACCACCGTGCCGTCCTCGCCAAGCTCTCCCATATTCGCTACGGCCACACGATCAGCTTCAGCGAGCTCGCCGCGGCGGCAGGCCGGCCGCGTGCGGCCCGCGCCGCCGGTGCCGCCTGCGCCCGCAACCCGCTGCCCATCGTGCTCGCCTGCCATCGCGTCATCCTCTCCGACGGCACGCTCGGCGGCCACGTCGCCGGCCCCGATATCAAACACGCCCTCCTCACCCACGAGGGGGTGTTCGGAAAATGAACTTTCACCCTGCCCGCGCACACAACGCGGCCACCCACACAAAACGGGGCCGTGTGAGGAAACATCCACATCACACGGCCCCGTCTGAGGCGACTCGGGCTACTCCACACCGGAGCGGCCCGAGCGGGTCCTTCGCGCTAGGCGGAGGGCTGCACCGGAATCGAGCCGGTAGCGGTCACCAAGAGGGGATCAACCTCCTCCTCGGCGGCGGTCGCACCGGAGAACTGCGACATGTACAGGTTGTAGTACGCACCGCGAGCCTTCAGCAGCGATTCATGCGAGCCCTGCTCCACGATTCGACCCGACTCCATCACCAGGATCGTGTTGGCATCCCGGATGGTGGAGAGCCGGTGCGCGATCACAAACGAGGTGCGGTCGCTACGCAGCGCGGCCATCGCCTGCTGCACCAGCAGTTCCGTCCGGGTATCCACCGAGGACGTCGCCTCATCAAGAATCAGCAGCGAGGGCTGTGCGAGGAAGGCACGCGCGATCGTGATCAGCTGCTTCTCACCCGCCGACACGTTCGATCCGGCATCATCCAGAATCGTGTCATAGCCATCCGGCAGCTGACGAACAAACCGGTCCACAAACGTGGCCTGCGCCGCCGCGATGACCTCCTCATCCGTGGCGTCCAGGCGTCCGTAGCGAATGTTGTCTCGAATCGAGCCCTCGAAGAGCCAGGCATCCTGCAGAACCATGCCTACCTTGGAGCGCAGCTCCTGACGCGGGACCGTCGTGATATCCGTGCCATCCACCAGAATGCGCCCACCCTGCAGCTCGTAGAAGCGCATCACGAGGTTTACCAGGGTCGACTTACCCGCACCGGTCGGTCCCACGATCGCAACCGTGTGCCCCGGCTCGGCCTCGAACGAGAGATCCTCAATCAGGCTGGTCTCCTCGCTGTACGAGAAGGTCACGTGCTCAAACTCCACATGGCCCTCGGCCCGCTCGGGCAGGGTGCCCGTCGTGTTGTCCTCGCTCTGTTCCTCGGCATCCAGCAGCTCAAAGGTGCGCTCCGCCGACGCCACACCAGACTGCAGCATGTTGGCCATACCGGCCAGCTGACCGATCGGGCTGGTGAACTCACGCGAGTACTGAATGAACGCGGTGGCGTCACCCAGCGTCATCGAGCCGGTAGCCACGCGCAGGCCACCCACCACGGCGATACCCACATACGAGAGGTACGACACAAACTGCATCGCCGGCATGATGATGCCCGAGATGAACTGTGCACCAAACGACGCCTTGAACAGCGACTCATTGCGCTCATCAAAGCCCACGAGCATGTCCTTCTGGCGGCCAAACAGCGTCACCAGGTCATGCCCGGAGAACGACTCCTCGATGTGGCCGTTCAGCGCGCCGGTGTTCTTCCACTGCGCGGCAAACAGCTTCTGCGAGCGCGTCCCGATCACACCGGCCACGATCGCCGACAGCGGCAGAGCCACCAGCGCGATCAGGGCCAGCTGCCAGGACACAATAAACATCATCACCACGATGCCGATAATCGTCAGCACCGCCTGGATCATCTGCGCAAAGGCTTGCTGCAGCGCATTCTGAATGTTATCCACATCGTTGGTCACCCGCGACAGCAGGTCACCGCGCTGGCGGGTATCAAAGTAGTTCAGCGGCAGACGGTTGAGCTTCGTCTCGATATCGCGACGCAGGTTGTAGACAACCTTCATCACGAGCTTGTTCAGGATGTACCCCTGCGCCCACATGAAGAAAGACGAAATCAGGTACATCGCCAACACGATAAAGATCAGTCGGCTGAGGTTTACAAAGTCGATTCCCGTACCCGGGGTGAAGTTGATCTTCGACAGCATGTCCGCACGAGACTGATCCCCCGAAGCCACCAGCCCGGCAATGACCTGCTCCTTGGTTGCGCCAGCCGGCATCGAGGCACCGATCGCGCCACCAAAGATCACGTCCATCGCCTGGCCCAGAATCTTCGGAGCGATCACACCCAGCACCACGGAGATCACTACCATCGCAACAACGATGGACACCCCCAAGCGCTCGGGTGCCAGCAGGCCCATCAGTCGCTTCGCCGAGGGCCAGAACGCCTTCGCCTTCTTGGGCGGCGCACCGCCACCAAACATGTCATCGCTCGAGCCGGCATTCAGCTCGCGCTCGTCGAACAGCTCCTCCTCAAGCCTCTCCTCGGCCAGCGGGACCGTGGTACTCGTGTCACCGTTACTCTTTTTCCGTGCCATGAGCTACGCCACCTCCGATGCGCTCAACTGCGAGTTCACAATTTCTCGATACGTCTCGCTGGAATCAAGCAGCTCCTCGTGGGTGCCACGGCCCACAATGCGGCCATCGTCCATCACCAAGATCTGATCCGCGTCGGTGATGGTCGACACGCGCTGCGCGACAATAATGACCGTCGCATCGCGAATCTCATCCTTCAGCGCGGCCCGCAGCTTCGAATCGGTCGTCACATCAAGAGCCGAGAACGAATCATCAAACAGATACACCCTGGGCTCCGCCACCAGCGTGCGCGCAATGCACAACCGCTGCCGCTGCCCACCGGACACGTTGGTACCGCCCTGAGAAATCGGGCTCTCCAGACCGTGCTCCTTCTCCCGCACAAACTCCGCACCCTGAGCCACGCTCAGCGCCTGCCACAGCTTCTCCTCGCTCGCGGCCTCATCACCGAAGCGCAGGTTGCTGGCCACCGTGCCCGAGAACAGGAACGGGCGCTGCGGCACCATCCCCACCCGCTCAGAGAGCTGCGCCCGGGTGTACTCCGTCACCGGCACCCCATCGATCAGCACCTCACCCTGCGCGGTGTCATACAGGCGCGGAATCAGGCTCAGCAGCGTCGACTTACCCGAACCGGTCGAACCGATAATCGCGGTGGTCTGCCCGGGCTCGGCCGTAAACGACAGACCCTCCAGCACCTGGTTCTCCGCACCCGGATATCCGAATCCAACATCGCGGAACTCAACCACACCGCGCGGGTCCGACACCGTTGCGGGAGCCTCCGGCTCGGCCATGGTCGGCTCCACATCCAGCACCTCACCGATGCGCTCCGAACACACCACCGCACGCGGAATCATCATGACCATGAAGGTACCCATCATGACCGCCGTCAAAATCTGCAGCAGATACTGCAGGAACGCGGTCAGCGACCCGACCTGCATGTCACCCACGTCAACGCGGTGACCGCCAAACCACAGCACCGCCGCGGTCGCCAGGTGCAGGATCATTCCGATCAACGGGAACATCAGCACAAAGATCGAACCGACCTTCAGGGACACCCGGGTCAGGGCGTGGTTCGCATCGCCAAAACGAGCGGTCTCAAAATCCTCTCGCACAAACGCCCGTACGACGCGAATACCGATGATCTGCTCACGCAGCACACCGTTGATGCCGTCGATCTTGTCCTGCATCGAACGGAACAGCGGCATCAGCAGGGTCACGAGGTATCCCACGACGGCCACCAGCAGCGGCACCGAAACCCAAACCAGCCACGACAGCCCGGCATCCTCACGCAGAGCCATCACGATACCGCCCACGCACATGATCGGCGTCGACACCATGAAGTTCAGGGTCATCAGCAGCAGCATCTGCACCTGCTGGACGTCGTTCGTCCCACGGGTGATCAGGGTCGGCGCGCCAAAACGCCCCAGCTCCTGAGCCCGGAAGTTCGACACCCGACCATACACGTCGCGGCGCAGATCCCGGCCCACGGCCATCGCTGTCTTCGCGCCGAAGTAGACGCCGCCAACCGCGGCAACAACCTGGATCAGGCACACCCACAGCATGGTGGCACCGGTAGACCAGATGAAATCAATATCGCCCTTGGCCACACCCTGATCGATAATCTGGGCGTTCAAACTGGGCAGGTAGAGGGCGGCGAGGGTCGCGACCAGTTGCAAAATCACAACGGCCACGATCCACCCGACATAGGGGCGCGAATATCGCAGTAAAAGCCGAACGAGCATTAAAACCATCCTGGTATGGAAGCAAAATCTTGAGGGGTTCAGTAGCGGGCGCAACTCCGCAGAGCCTCATGCTAACGCTGTTTAAACCAGTTTTGCGTCCCCCGAACGACTGATGTTTATTCGTAATGTCGGATCGACCGGATTTAATACCGGTTTTCGGTTTCGAATGCCGCCGTCACCTATCCCGGTCCGCGGTCGTCCTGTACTGTGAGCACATGCGTCTCGGTGTCCTCGATGTTGGCTCAAATACCGTCCACCTCCTCGTGGTGGACGCCCACCCCGGAGCCGGCCCCATCCCCATGACAGACCACAAGTCCGTCCTCCGCCTCATGCGATACATCGGCCCCGACGGCCGCATCAGCGACGAGGGCGTGGCCGCGCTCATCGACGCGGTCTCCGCCGCCGCCCGCATCGCCGACGAAGCGGGCCTCGACGCATTCCTGCCGATGGCGACCTCTGCCATCCGCGAGGCCACCAACGGCCCCGAAACCCTCGCCCTCATCCTCAGCCAAACCGGCGTTGACCTCCAGGTACTCACCGGCGAGGAGGAGGCCCGGCTCACGTTCCTCGCGATCCGGCGCTGGTACGGCTGGTCCGCCGGCAACATCCTCGTCTTCGACATCGGCGGCGGATCCCTCGAAATCTCCCAGGGTTCCGACGAAATGCCCGACATCGCCGTCAGCCTCCCCCTCGGGGCCGGACGCACCACCGTGTCGCACCTGCACAGCGATCCGCCCACCGCGGAACAGACCCAGAGCCTCGCAGAACACGCCCGCAGCGTCATCACCGAGGTGCTCCCCCGGTTCCTCGAACAGGGCACCCCCGACCACATCGTCGGATCATCAAAAACAATTCGCTCACTCGCCAAACTCGCCGGCAGCAGCGGCGAGAGCTCCGACTCACGCAGCCGGCTCAGCCTCAAACGGCTCGCCGACTGGGTGCCCCGCATCGCCATGATCCCCGCCACCGCACGGCACGCGCTCCCCGGCATTACCGAGGACCGCGCCTTCCAAATCGCCGCCGGCGGAATCGTACTCCGCGAGGCCATGACCGCACTCGACGCCCCCGCCCTCGAGGTCTCACCGTGGGCGCTGCGCGAGGGCGTCATCATGCGCTACCTCGACCAGCTTCCCGACGCCCACTCCTAGGGCAAGCCAAAGCACACCCCTAGCCCGAAACCCCCGAGCGGCCTAGGCTGAGGTGATGGACATCACTCGCTCGCAGGAACACTCACGCTACGAACTCCGCGAAGACGGAGACATCCACGCCACGCTCGCCTACACCGAACGCGACGCCCTCACGTACCTGACCTACAGCTACACCGATCCCTCCCAGCGCGGGCGCGGCCTCGCCGCCACCCTCGTCGAACACGCGGTTCAGGCCATCTCCGCCGACCCCACCCACCGCATCATTCCCACCTGCGGGTACGTGCGCGGCTGGTTCGCCGAGCACCCCGAATATCGGCACCTCCTCGCCGACAGCAGCGAAGACTAGACGCCCGCCGGGAGCCACCCGGCCAGAAATCAGGTTCCGGGTTGAGGAACCGCAGCCGAACCCGCGGTGCCCGGGGCAGAAACAGGCACGGGTATCGCCTGGGGCGAACCCGCAGTCGAACCCGCAGTCGGCCCCGCGGCCACAGTGACGGCCACGTCGTCCTCACGCAAACCCGCGCCGATGCGATCCAGGAAACGGATCACCGCCACCTGCTCACTATCGGAGAGCGCGTTCGCCGCGGCAAACATTCGCTCGTGCCGGCCGCCCAGGGTGCTGCGCACCTCGCGATGGGTGCGCTCACTCACCTCCAGCAGGATGGCACGGCGATCATCGGGATGCGGCAGCCGTCGCAGATGACCCGAAGCCTCGAGCCGATCGGTCAGCTTCGTGGTTGACGCCGAAGAAATCCCTAGGTGCTCCGCCAAACGCTTCGCCGTGACCGACTCATCTCGCCCGGCCGACGCGATTAGATAGCGCAGCGCCGCCATATCCGTCTCGCCGAGCCCCATATCGCGCCGCGTGGCTCGCCGCATCGACTCATCACACTCCCGCCAGCGGCGCAGCGCACGCAATACCCCGACCGCGCCCCCCTGAGCGTTCCCGTCGGGTTCTTCGTCAGGCGCACCGTTAGCCTCATCATCAGGCACCGCATTGGTCACGACGTCGGTGCCAACCTCAGTGCCGGCCGCGGCGCTAGCGTCAGGGACAGCCTCAGTGCCCACGACGGAGCCGACCTCGGGTGCCGGATCGGGGGCCACATCGGGTGGATACCAGTAGTTGGGTGCCATGTTTCCTCACCGGGTTTCGCTGCGTTGAATCGCATTTTCATGATACCGTGACTTCATTAGCTAGCCTAGCTAGTTATTAAACAGGGAGGTACGGCGATGAACCCACCGATTGTCCACACACTGACCCGCACGCTGAGCCCGAGTCCCGATATCGCACGCGATACGGGGCATGCTCGCCCGGATCAGGGACGGGAATCGGCGGAGCACTGCCCGAGCGAGAACACACCCAACTCTCAGCTCACCTCCCCGGTAGCACCCGAAAAACCAGCATCACCGCACTCCCCTCAGACGACCACGTCGTCGCTTACCCCGGACGTCCCGGTATCGGAATCGGCCGGCCTCCCGTCGGCCGCCATCGATGCGTGGGTCACTCACCTCATCGGCCAGGTCGAAGACAGCATGTCCGCGATCCTGGCCGCTGGGCGTGAGCGCAGCACGGGGATGGATCCCTCCTACCCGCCACTCTGGGATGCCCTCGGCGATGCCCTGCGCGGAGGAAAGCGCGTGCGTCCCCGCCTCGTACTCGGTGCCTATCTGGCGCTGCGCACCGGCGAGGATGCGCTGGCGGTGCCGGACTCGGTCATTCTCACCGCGGTGGCCCAGGAACTGCTGCACGGCGCCTTCGTGGTGCACGACGACGTCATCGACGGCGACCTGGTGCGCCGCGGCCACCCCAACGTGACCGGAAACCTACTCGCGAGCCATCCGCGACGACACAGCGACCCCGCCCGTGCCCGGCGCGACGCCGAGGCCTCGGCGATCATCGGGGGCGATCTCCTCCTCACCGCGGCGCAGCGACAGCTGGCGCTGCTCGATGTTCCCGCCGACGTGCGCGTGAACCTGCTGGATCTCTTCGACGAGGCCGTGCACGTAACGGCGGGTGGCGAGCACGCCGATGTGGTGCTTGCGGCCCTGCCACCCGGCACCCCGCCCATCACCCGCATCCTCACCATGACCGAGCACAAAACCGCGAGCTATTCGTTCTCGGTGCCGCTGCGTTCGGGGGCTGTGCTCGCGGGGGCGGATCGAAACCTCCTGCGCGCGCTGGACGCCGTGGCCCGGGCCCTCGGCCTCGCCTTCCAGCTGCAGGATGACCACCTGGGCGTGTTTGGCGAGAGCGCCCGCACGGGTAAGAGCATCACCGCGGATCTCGAATCGGGAAAGAACACCGCACTGCTCTCGCTGGCGCGGGCCAGTGATGCCTGGCCGCTGATCTCGGCGCTCACCACGACCCCGGATGCCCACACAACCACGCACTGGGCCGGAGTGCAGGAGGCCCTGATTCGAGCGGGCGTGCGCGACCGCCACCACGCCGTGGTCACCACCGCGCTCGACCGCGCACGCTCCGCGGTCCAGGACCCTGCCCTGCCCCCGCGGCTCCGCGCGTATCTCGACGCGGTCATCGCCGACCTGGAGGAGCGCGATGTCTAAACCCCAGCAGGTACCCGCCCACCCGTTGCCCTCGCGAGCGCCCGCGCGCAAGCAACGACGAACACCCGACACCGGAATCGAACTGTATAACGCGGTGGCCGCAGAAAACAGCGTGCACCTGCTCGGCCGCTACTCGTCATCCTTCGGCGCGGCCAGCAGGCTCCTTCCCCGGGAAAAGCGGGATCCGATCGCCGCAATCTATGCGCTGGTGCGCGTCGCCGACGAGATTGTCGATGGCCCCGGGCAGAGCGCGGGCCTGTCCACCCACGAGTGCGCGGCAACCCTCGACGACCTCGAACGCGAAACCGAGCACGCGATGGACACCGGCTTTTCGAGCAACCTCGTGGTGCACGCGTTTGCCCAGACCGCCCGCTGGGCGGGATTTGGTACCGAGCTCACCCGCCCCTTTTTCGCCTCGATGCGGACCGATCTGGCACGCAGCGTGCACGATCGGGAGAGCATCGCCGAGTACATCTTCGGGTCGGCCGAGGTGATCGGCCTGATGTGTACCGCGGTGTTCTGCGCGGACACCCCGGTGGATCCCGCCCGGCCGGAGATCGTGGCTTCCGCCCGAGCCCTCGGCGCGGCTTTTCAGAAGATCAACTTTCTGCGCGACCTCGGCGACGACCTTGAGGCGCGCGGAAGAAACTACTTCCCCGGGGTCAACGTCGCCCTGCTGACCGCGCGCGACCGGGACGCCATCATCGCCGATATCAACGCGGATCTGGCCCTCGCCCGGGCCGGAATCCGGCACCTTCCGCGCCCGAGCCGCGCCGCCGTGCTCTGTGCCACCGACCTGTTCACGGCGCTCACCGCCAAGATGGCGGCGGTGGATCCGCGCGACCTGCTGCGCACCCGCATCCGGGTCACGACACCGCGCAAGATCGGCATCGCGCTGAGCGCTGTACTGGCCACCCGGGTCGGTTCCGCGCGGACCGGCACCACTGACATCAGCACCGCCCCCACACATCACACCGGAGAGTAGACCACACCGTGACGCACCACGCGACGCACACCCCCGCCCAGCCGCCGCACGCCATCGTCATCGGTGGTGGGGTCGCGGGCCTCGCCACCGCGGGCCTGCTGGCACGGGACGGTTACCGGGTGACGCTGCTCGAGCAGAACGAGGCCGTGGGCGGCCGAGCGGGTTCGTGGTCGCAGGACGGCTTCCGGTTCGATACCGGCCCCTCCTGGTACCTGATGCCCGAGGTGTTTGATCACTTCTTCGCGCTCATGGGCTCCCGCACATCCGATGAGCTCTCGCTCGAAACCCTCGATCCCGGGTATCGCGTCATCGTGGAGGAGGGCCACGAGGCGCTGGATATTCGCGCAAACCTCGCCGCGAATCGCGCGCTGTTCGAGAGTCTGGAACCCGGATCCGGCCCCGCGTTTGACCGCTACATTGCCTCCGCCGACGAGACCCTGCGGCTCGCCAGCGACTCCTTCCTCTATACAAACTTCGAAAACCTGTCGGCGTTTTCGCGACGGGCGGTGCTGCGCCGGGCCGGAAAGCTGGTGCGCCTGCTGAGCCAGTCGCTGCACGGGTTCGCCCGCGCGCACTTCCGCGACCCGCGCATCCTGCAGATCCTCGGATACCCGGCGGTCTTTCTCGGATCATCTCCGTTTCGGGCACCGGCGATCTACCACCTGATGAGTGGCCTCGACCTGAGCGGCGGCGTGCAGTATCCGCAGGGCGGATTCACCGAGCTGGTGGGCGCGATGGCGCGCCTCGCCGAGCGTGCCGGGGTCGGCATCGAAACCTCCTCCCGGGTTCTCGAAATCACGACCGCTCCGGGTGCCCGCGTACCGCGTGGCGTGCAGGAGACGGGCGGGAAGCGTGGGCCGCGGCGCGGAGTACGACAGCGCGCCCATGCAACCGGCGTGCGGGTCGAGCGGAACGGCGAGATTCGCGAGCTCAGTGCAGACATCGTGATCTCCGCGGCGGACCTGCACCACACCGAAACGGCGCTGCTCCCTCCCGCGCTGCAGAGCCGCCCCGAACGCACCTGGAAGCGCACGGTCCCCGGCCCGGGCACCGTGCTCGTCTTCCTCGGCGTGCGCGGAGAGCTGCCCGAGCTCCCCCACCACACGCTGCTGTTCACGACCGACTGGCGCGGAAACTTCTCTCGTATCGATGAGGCCACCCCGCCCGCGGGCGATGCGCACTGGATGCCCGAGGAAACCTCGCTCTACGTGTGCCATCCGTCGGCCTCGGACGCCTCGGTGGCACCGCCCGGGCACAGCAACCTGTTTGTGCTGGTGCCGGT
Source organism: Mycetocola tolaasinivorans (assembly GCF_003667565.1). Classification (GTDB taxonomy): domain Bacteria; phylum Actinomycetota; class Actinomycetes; order Actinomycetales; family Microbacteriaceae; genus Mycetocola; species Mycetocola tolaasinivorans. The sequence goes on along the minus strand of NZ_RCUX01000001.1, from coordinate 299,279 downwards.
GCCCTCGGATCCCGAGCTCGGCGGGGAGGGCGACGCCGAGGTGGAGCACATTACCGACGCGGCCATCGATCAGATTGCCGCCTGGGCGAAGATCCCCGACCTGCGCGAGCGCATCGTGGTGCGGCGTAGCATCGGACCGCGCGATTTCGAAAGCACCCACAATGCCTGGCGCGGAACCGCCCTCGGCCTCGCCCACACCACCGGGCAGAGCGCGTTTTTCCGCGGACGCAACGTGTCCTCCCGAGTGTCCGGGCTGTACTACGCGGGGGCCACCACGGTGCCTGGAATCGGACTGCCGATGTGCCTCATCAGCGCGGAGCTCGTGCTCAAGCGGGTGCGGGGGGAACGATCAAGCTCACCGCTGCCCGAACCCACGGCCGTCTCGGCCAGCGCTACCGCACCGGCGAGCCACACCGCATCGCCCGCCGAACGCGAGAACTCGTGAGCGGCCTCTACGCGCTCGCCCTGCTGGTATCCATCGGCGGGCTCGCCCTGATCGATCTGCGCCACCGCCTGTTCTTCCGGGTCGCCCCGATTCGGGCGAGCCTCACCCTGGTCGCGGGCCTGATCGTGTTTGTGATTTGGGACGTCTGGGCGATCCACGCAGGTATCTTCTTCCGCGGCGACAGCCCGCTCCTGCTCGGCATCAATCTCGCGCCCGAGTTCCCGATCGAGGAGGTGCTGTTTCTGACCCTGCTCTGCTACTCGGCGATGATCCTGTACACCCTGACCGTGCGCCTCCTGGATGCCCGGCAGGCTCGTCGAGGGGCGGGCACGCGCGCATGATGTACTGGCAGATCTGCGCGATCGTCCTCGCCGCCGGGCTCGGAATCGCCGCCGTCACCCGTGCTGCGGGCGCGCGCGTGCGCCTCGCGGCCGCCGCGGTCGCGCTCGGCGGGCTGGCCGTGGCCACCGCGGTGTTTGACAACATCATGATCGCGCTCGGCCTGTTCGACTACGATCGGTCGACGCTGGTGGGCCTGAACATCGCCCAGGCCCCGATCGAGGACTTCACCTATCCCCTGCTGGCCGTACTGATCCTGCCCGGGCTGTGGCTCGCGCTCGGCCGGCTGAGCGAGCGGGACTGGCGCACCATCCTCCGCTCCTCCCGTCCGGTCAGCTGGATCAACACGGCCTACCCGTTTGCCGCCGCGCTGCTGCTCACCCGCGGCGAGATCGACACCGCCCTCATCGTGGGCACCCTGTTCTTTCTGATCCCGTACAACCTGCTGATGTACGGCATCAATGACGTGTTCGACTATGAATCGGACCTGCGCAATCCCCGCAAGGGCGGCATCGAGGGCGCGGTACTCGAACGGCGCCTACACGCGCCGGTTATCGCGACCGGGGCTCTCCTCGCCCTGCCCGGGTTTGTCTATCTGCTGGTGTCCGGCGGGCTGGCCTCGGGCATCGTGCTGATCCTGTGCCTCGCCGGGGTGCTCGCCTACTCGATGCCGCCGCTGCGCACCAAGGAGCGTGCGGTGGCCGATTCGGTCACGTCGAGCCTGCACTTTGTGGGTCCGGCGATCTTCGGCCTGGTGCTCGGCGACGCGGTCTGGACCCCCGGTCTGATCTGCCTCCTGGTGGCGTTTTTCCTGTGGGGCGCGGCGAGCCACCTGTTCGGCGCGGTGCAGGACGTCAACGCGGATCGCGCGGCCGGCATCGGCTCCTCAGCCACCGCCTGGGGTGCCCGCGCCGCCGCCCGCGTCTCGGTGCTGCTGTATCTCGGAGCGGGAATCGCGGCCCTCGGGATCCCCGGGTGGGGCCGGCTCGCCGCCCTCCTCGTGATCCCGTACCTGGTGCTGACGCTGCCCTCCTGGAACATCACCGACGCCACCGCCGAGCGAGCAAACCGCGGCTGGCGCGGGTTCCTCCTCGTCAATCAGTTCACTGGATTTGCGGTCACCATGCTCCTCATCGTGACCGCGCTTGGGGCACTGCAGGGGTGATGCGCACCCCGGGGCCGCCCCGTTCGGGGTCTTGACCGAGCGACCCAGCCGCGATGGGATATGACAAACGATTGCGAGCCGATGTCACACTCCCCCTCCACCGAGCCCGATCCCGGTGCACTCACCCCCGAGGCCCCGGTCTCCCGGCGCTGGATCGGGGCGTTCACCCTCGCCTGGTTCGGCTACTGGATGGCGAGCCTCGTACCGCTCCAGCTTCTGCTGCCCAGCCAGTTCCAGGCGCTGTCACCCGCCGATAAGGTGCGTGACCTGGCGATCACCAACGGGGTCGCCGGGGTGGTCGCGCTGATCACCCTACCGGTGTTCGGGGCGCTCTGTGACCGCACCATCTCGCGCTTTGGCCGGCGGCGGCTGTGGATCGCCGGCGGAGCATTCGTGTGCGCCGTCTCGGTCTCGCTGGTGGGCGAACAAACCTCAACGATCGGGGTCGTGTTCTGGTGGGCCGTGGCCACCGCGGGGGCGAGCGCCATGATGGGCGGCCTCACCGCGGTCATCGCCGACCGCGTGCCCGAGCGGCAGCGCGGCATTCTCTCCGGGGCAATCTACGGCCCGCAGGCCCTCGGCGTCGTAATCGGCATCGCCGCCGTCACCCTGTTTTCCCTGCAGCTGCGCACCGCCTACCAGCTGCTCGGCATCGCGCTGGTGCTCTGCGCGGTGCCCTTTATCTGGATCCACCGCGAGCGCCGCGGCATGCGCACCCCGGCGCTCACCTTCCGCGCCATCCTGGGCGGCCTCTGGGTGAACCCGCGACGTCACCCCGAGTTTGGCTGGGCGTTTGGCAGCCGCACCCTGGTGAACCTCGCGAACTCGCTCGGCACCTGCTACATGCTCTTCTTCCTGACCGATGGGCTGCGCATGAAGGATCCCGAGGAGTCACTGCTGATCGTGACGCTCGTCTACCTCGCCGCCGCCCTGATCTTCACGTACGTGGCCGGGGCCCTGTCGGATCGCACCGGACGGCAGCGCGGGATTCTCATCATCGCCGGGCTCGCCCAGGCCGTCGCCGCCGCGATCCTCGTGTTTGTTCCGGCGTTTGGCACCACGATCATCGCCGCCGCGTTCATCGGCGGCGGATTCGGGGCCTCGATGTCGGTCGGGCAGGCGGTCGTGACCCGGGTGCTGCCCGATGCCGAGAACCGGGCCAAGGATCTCGGCATCATGAACGTCGGTCTGGTGGTGCCCACCACGATCGCGCCGCTCATCGCGGCCGTCCTGATCACCGTGAGCGGCGGCTACACCGCACTGTTCGTGGCCACCGCGGTGTGCGCGGTGGGGGGCGTGTGGATGGTCACCCGCCTCCGCACCATTCGCTAGAGGCTGCCGCAGGGCAGGCTCTGACTAGCCGTGCAAGCTCACCCAGATGGCCTTTTCTCGGGTCCACTGCTCGAACGCGCGCAGCGACTTCTCGACGCCGCCGAAGCCGGATTCGCCCCAGCCGCCGAAGGGGCTGGTGAGGTCGCCCTCGCTGTAGGAGTTCACCGACACCACACCCGCACGAACAGCGCGCGATACCCGGATGGCGCGATCAATCTGCGCCGACCACACCGAGGCCGCGAGGCCATACGGGGTGTCGTTGGCGAGGGCGATCGCCTCGGCCTCATCGGTGAAGGTCTGGATGGTCACGATCGGGCCAAAGAGCTCCTCGCGCAGGATGCGGGCCTCCGCGGGGACGCGATCCAGCACGGTCGGGGCCACATAGTGCCCGCCCTCAACCACGGGCACCTCGGTGCCACCGAGCAGCACCCGGGCACCGGCGGCACGCGCCTCCTCCACCGCGGCGAGCATGCGGGTCGCCGCGCCGCCGCCAATCACCGGGCCGATATCGGTGTCGAGATCCTCGGGGTCGCCGAGGACCAGCGCCGAGGCGGCGGCCACGAATCTCCGGGTGAACTCCTCGGCGATATCGGTGTGCACGAGGATCCGTGATCCGGCGGTGCAGTTCTGCCCCGCGGTGAGGAACGCCGACTCGATGGTCTGCGAGATGAGGTCCTCGCCGTAAACGAGGGCATCGGCGAAGATGATCTGCGGGCTCTTACCGCCCATCTCGAGCGAAACCCGCTTGAGGTTGGTCTCGGCGGCCGCGGTCAGGATCCGGCGGCCGGTGCGGGTCGAACCGGTAAAGGACAGCGCGCCGATCCGCGGATCCCGGGCCAGCGCCTCCCCCGCCTCGGCCCCCGTACCGGGCAGCACGCGCAGCACGCCGGTGGGGATCCCCGCCTCCAGCGCAAGCTTTTCGACGTGCAGGACCGAGCGCGGCGTGGTGTCCGCGGGCTTCAGCACCAGGCTGTTGCCCACCGCCAGGGCCGGGGCAATCTTCCAGGCGGCCATCGCCAGCGGATAGTTCCAGGGCAGGATCGCGGCTACCACGCCATAGGGCTCGCGCTCGGTGAGGGCGAGTACCCCGGGGCCGGCCGGGAATGACTGACCGGTGAGCTTATCCACGGCCTCGGCAAACCAGCGAACCGACTCGATCGCACCCGGCACATCGTTTTCGACGCACTCGCGCAGCGGCTTTCCGGCGTCGGCGCACTCGAGGGCCGCGAGATGATCGGCATCGCGCTCCATCAGGTCGGCCAGGCGCAGCAGCGCCGCGGCACGCTCCCGAGGGTCGAGGCCCGACCACACGCCGGAGTGGAATACCGCCTCGGCGGCGCAGGTGTGTTCTGCTACCTCGGCGGCGGAGGTCGCCGGAATCTGGGCGTCACCGGCCGATCCGTCTCGGGGGCGCAGCAGGGGCAGGGGTGTGGGCTCGGTCACGAGGGCTCCTTTGGTCGGGCCGATCGGGGCGATCGGCAAGATCGGCGGGTGAGGTGAATGCGGCGGCGTGTGGGCCGGGGCCCGATGGCGGGCGGCGCTACGGCCGTGCCTCCGGTGCCGGGGAGCCCAGTTCCGGATGGGCCTCGCCCTCGGCGAGCGCCCAGCCGGCTTCCGTCTGCACGATGTCACCGCGGGCGGCGAGCTCGCGCATGAAGCGTGCCATCCCGCGATCCCCGCGCTTTCGGAACATCGGAAGCAGGCGCGGCAGAACGTTCGGCATCGTCATGACCGCGCGCAGCAGCCGAGACTCCCCGATACGCGGATAGGCCTCCAGGCGCGGGCGATCCAGCAGCGACATCATCGAGCGGGCGACGCGCGCCGGGGGTTGGGGCGGGTCCTGAAACTGCAGCGAGTTGCCCGCCTCGATGGCCTCCTGGCGAAGCATGCGGGTGTCGGTGGCCGAGGGCAGCACCGAACCGACGCGGATGCCGCGCTGGGCGAGATCCAGCCCGATCGAGAGCATCGCCCCGCGCAGGCCAAACTTCGAGGCCGTGTAGATGGGGGTTTCACCAAGCGGAAAGACCCCGCCGAGCGACACGGTGGAGATGATGCGCGGGTCGGTGGAGTTTTCCAGCAGCGGGATGGCCAGCCGGGTAAGCACGAGCGGGGCGGTGAGGTTGACGGTGAGTTCGCGCTCGATGCTCTCCACGCTGCGCTCGGCGAAGCGCTCGGAGGAGGTCATCCCGGCGTTATTCACCAGCACGTCGATGCGCCCGAACTCGCGCTCAATGCGCGCAATGAGTGCCTCAACCTGAGCGCGCTGAGTAAGGTCGCAGCCAAGACCGGTGTGCCCGCCACCGGCGGAGGGATGGACGGCGAGGGAGGCCGCCGAGCGCTCGGCACGCTCGCCACGAATATCGACGAGCACCACCCTCGCGCCGCGCGGGGCGATCTCGCGGGCGAGAGCCATGCCGATGTCTCCCGCACCCCCGGTGATCACGATCACCCGGCCCGCATACGAATAGGCCATGCTAGCGCTTCCCGGCGGTGGCGGGCACCGCGCTCGGCGGGGTGGATTCGGGGCTCCAGCCCATCCGCTGATAGAGCTTCCGGAGGTGGGTGGTGAGCGCGTGGGAGTCGACGTATCCGCGGTGCCGCGGGGACTTATCAAACTTCACTCCCCCGCTGAGGTCGGGCCGCTCGGTCAGGATCAGCTGACGGAAGCGGGACGCACTCTCGTTGCCGTGGGCACGGGCACTCAGATAGTTGGCGATGAGCTGCGCCTGGAGATCAAAGAGCTGATAGGCACCGCTGTTAGTTTCGACGTAGCCCACGCCATAGAGGCCGTCGTGCTCGCGAGAGAAGGAGGAGAGGTAGAGGTCCGGGTGCTGCGGATCGCCGAAGTACTCCTGTCCGTGCGGGACGAGGTGGCGGTATCCGGTGGCGAGCAGGATCAGGTCGAAGTCCTCGCTACGGCCATCGGTGAACGTGACGGTCTTCCCCGCGGTGGTCTTGATGCCCGGCCGAGCCTCGATATCGCCGTGCTGCAGGTGGTGCCAGAGCATGGAGTTCAGTACCGGATGGGTCTCAAACAGCCGATGGTCGGGCTTTTGCAGGCCGAGCCGCTCGGGCTTACCCACGAGCAGCCGCAGCATCCGGCCGAACACCGCCTGCTCGACGCGCTTGGGCAGGTGCGGGCCGCCCTCGGCAAAGACGTCCACCGGCATTCCGAAGATGTGCTTGGGGATAAACCAGTAGCCGCGACGCATGCTGATCACGGCGCGGTCGGCGCTGCGGGCGGCATCACAGGCAATATCGCAGCCGGAGTTACCCGCGCCCACCACCAGTACGCGCTTGCCCTCGAGCTCATGCGGGCTGCGATAGCTCAGGGTGTGCCGCACCTCGCCGGTGAAGTTTCCGGGGATCTCCGGAATATTGGGGAACCACTGCGCCCCGGTGCACGAGATCACGCTGTCGTGGCGGGTGGTCTCGCCGCCCTCGCGCTCAACCAGCCAGCTGCCGTCCTCAAGCTTCTCGATGCGGGCCACCGACACCCCAAACTCGATGGCCTCGGTGAGTCCGTAGGCGTCGGCGAATGAGCGCAGGTAGGCGAGGATGTCGCGGTGGGGTGGGTAGTCGGCGTAGTGATCGGGCATCGGGAAGCCGCCGAATCCGGAGAGGGTGCGGCTCGAGATGAAGTGGGCAGACTCGTACATGGGGGTGCCCGGGGCGTCGATATCCCAGACGCCCCCGGTGGCGGTGTGACGCTCGATCTGGGTATAGGGCCGGCCATGCTGTTTCAGCGCGCGGGCGACCGCGAGGCCGGCCGGTCCGGCACCGATGATGCAGGTGTCGTGGCGGTTTTCGGGGAGGGCGACGGTGCTCATAAACACTCCATTCATCGGGACGCGGGCACCGCTTCGTGCCCGCCTGTGGCAACGATAGCGCGGCGGCCGCAAATTCCACGGGCCAAAGCGGACTAATACCGGACCTTAGCGGCCAGTGCTAGTGTCTGTTCATGACCGTTAGTGCCGCGCACACCGACAGCTGGCAATCAGGAGCGATTTCGGCGACGATCGCCCCCAATATCCTGCGCTATCTGGCACGCGTGTGCGCCGAGCACGGGCTCGATCTGGCCCCCGCCCTGGATCAGGTTGGGCTCACCCCCGATCTCCTCGACAGTCCGGACCTTCGCGTCTCGTTCCGGCAGGGCGATGCGGTGATTCGTGCGGCGCTGCGGCAGAGTCCCCGGCCGGGCCTCGGCCTCCTGGTGGGGTCGGCACAGCACCTCACCGCCTCTGGGCTGGTAGGTTTCGGCATGATGACGGCCCCCGCTCTGATCGACGCGATCCGGTTGGGCGTCGAGTTTCAGAATCTTGCCGGTTCGATGGTCGCGTGGAGCGTCGAGGAGTCGGCTGAAACCCGGGTGCGCGCGGAGCTGGGCGCGGTACCGGACTCCGATCCGGTGGGACGCTTTCTCATCGAGGAGGGCATCGCCAACATCACCCGGATGGTGCGCAGCACGCTGGATCCGAGCTGGGCCCCGGCACGCGTGAGCTTCCGGCACGAGGCACCGAGCTATGCGGATGCCTATCGGAGCGTCTTCGCCTGCCCGGTGGACTTTGGTGCGGCCGCAACCCTGTGGACCCTCCACGCGGGAGACGCCTCGCGCCCGCTTCCCGGGGCCGACCCCTGGGCGCACGCCCAGGTGCGGGCGCTCCTGCACGAGGGCACGGCCCGGCTCGGCGTGCGGCAGGAGCTCTATCAGCTGGTGGAGGCGCGGATCGGCCGAGCCCTGCCCGATGTTCCCGCAATCGCGGATGCAGCGCGAGCACTACACCTCACCGAGCGCACCCTGCGCCGCCGCCTCGCCGATCTCGGCACCACCTACGCCCACATCGTGGACGGGGTGCGGCGCGAGCGCGGGCTCCACCTCCTGACCGAGGGAACGCTGCCGCTCGCCCAGATTGCGGCCGAGCTTGGATTCGGGGATGAGCGATCCCTCCGCCGTGCCTGCGTGCGCTGGACCGGACTCTCCCCGCGGGCGGTGCGGGCCGGGCCGCCCCTAGTGCAGCAGCACGGCCTTGAGGATGGCGATTCCCGCGCAGGCCGCAGCCAGGCCGATTCCGGTAAACAGTGAGCGCAGCGAGGCCTTCTTTTGGCGCAGGTGTCCAAGGACGAGGCCGAGGAAGCCCATCCGTACCACGGTGACCGCAATCGCGAGGCCGAGGGCAAGATCCGCGGGAATCCAGCCGAGTGCGGCGGCCCCGAGGAGCAGTGCGGGCGTCGTGGTCGACGAGAGGATGGGCAGGGCGTTACGCATCTCGTGCCGCACCATCTCCCGACTCGGCTTTACGTCATAGCGCACGCGCTCACCCAGCGACTCGGCAAAGGTGTGCGCGAGGTAGGTGGTAAACCCGGTGGCGAGCACGATGATCGCCGCGCGGCCGTGCGCAACCTCGTCGGGGTGCTGGGCCACGAGGGCCGCAAGAACCAGGAGGTTTCCGTACACGTATGCGGAGATCCGGGTGGCGGCATCGGATCGGGACAGCTCGGCTCGGTTCTTGCGCATTCCCCCATTCTCTCGCAGCGGGGGTAGGAGGCGTGCATCCCGGGCCGCGGCGCGGCCCGGGACACGGGTCGCCAACCCTATACCGGGAATCCCAGAGCGGCGTAGCGCTCGGCGATCGGGGCGCTCAGGCTCGCGTGCGCACCGCGGGCGGTCTCATCGGCGAGGGCCTCGTGCTCGCCGGCCTCGAGGGCGGCATAGATGTTGGCCACGACGTCGGCCGGGTCGCCCTTGGGCGCATCCACGTGCTCGATCATCGGGGTGTCGGTGTACCCGAGGTGCGCGCCGAGGACGTGGGTGCCCTGCCCCGCGAGCTCGATGCGCAGCGAGTTGGTGGCACCCCAGAATGCGGACTTGGTGGAGGAATAGGCACCGGGGATGCTGAACCAGCTCAGCGCCGAGTGCACGTTGATGATTGCGCCGCCGCCGTGGCCGGCGAGGGTCGGGGCGTAGGCCTGAACGAGCGCGATGGGGCCAAAGACGTTGGTCTCGTAGATGCCGCGCAGGGCCTCGGGGGTCGTGTCGATGAGGCGGCCGAAGATCTCGATGCCGGCGTTGTTGATGAGCACGGTGGTGTCGCCGGTCTGGGCGAGCACCTCGGCAATCGAGGCGGGGTCGGTGACGTCGAGGCGTAGCGGGGTCACGCGGGGGTCTTCCCAGGTGCGCGGGGTGCGGGCGGTTGCGTACACCTTGGCGGCACCGCGGGCGAGGGCCTGCTCAACGAAGTGGACGCCGAGTCCGCCGTTTGCGCCGGTTACGAGAACGACGGCGTTGGTGAGGGTGGTCATGTGTTGCTCCTGTGGGTCATGGCAAGCGCTATCTCGCTTGGATTTTCAAAGCTAGCATGCTGTGTTGGAAAATCCAACCGCGGGGTAGACTGGTGTCATGAATCCCACCGGCCTGTTCCCCGAAAGCCTGTGCCCCATCGCCCGCAGCCTCGACCTGCTGGGCCAAAAGTGGTCACTGATGATCGTCCGCGAGGCCGTGGGCGGCGCCACCCGGTTCGCCGATTTTCGGGCAATCGGGATCCCGAGCGACATTCTCACCAAGCGGCTCATCTCCCTGGTGGACGCCGGCGTGCTCGAAAAACACCCGTACCAGGCACCCGGTGAGCGCGCCCGTGACGAGTACGTGCTCTCGCCCGCCGGACGCGCGCTCCTGCCGGTCCTCTCCGCCTTCGTCGAGTGGGGCACCGAATACCTGCCGATCCCGGCGGGAAGAACCCTCGAATCCGTGACCGCCGACACCGGAGAACGGGTGCAGCTCGCCTACATCACGGAGGATGGCACGGTGGTGGATCAGGATCGCGTGACGATCACCACGATCCAGGCCGAGTAGGCGCGACGCCCACCCGTTAAACACCGAGGGCCCCGCATAACCATGCGACGCCCACCCGTTAAACACCGAGGGCCCCGCATAACCATGCGACGCCCACCCGTTAAACACCGAGGGCCCCGCATAACCATGCGGGGTCCTCGGTGCGGGTGGCCGATACTCGGCGTCAAACGAACGCTTTAGGCGGCGAGGGAAACCTCGGCGCGCAGCGCCACGGCGGTGTCCCAACCGCGACGAACCTCGTCGAGGCCGCGGGTCTGTTCGGCGTAGCCGAGGTGGGTGTGGCTGGTGCGCCACTCGAGCAGGGCCGCCGCGCGGGTGGCCGCGAAGTGACTCGAACGCACGGCGCGTGCGCGGGTGGCGGCGTGGAAGCCATCGAGGAAGAACGCCGTGCGCGGTGCGCGGGTCGGCGGGCTTGCGTGGGTACGAATATGTGTGTTCATGATGCTTGTCCTTACGGTCTGTGCCCGGGGTGCGTCAACGCACACCCGGAGGTGATTATTTGCCGAACGCCGCACACCTGAAATGGTGATGTGGGCCTCTTCGGCAGGCTGTGAGTGCAACGGGATCATCGGGTGGATCCGGTCGGAGGGAACGATCGCGCTAGAGGGGGCGTCGATCAAGTTCACAAAACGCAGCAACCCTTTACTTTAGACGAGGATTTTCCATAACACAACCCCTGTGAATACTTTTTTACTCACCGATGACGTGGATCGCCCGATACTCATCCAGCTCCGCCAGCGCGTCGAGCGTGGCGATCCCCGTGGAGATGGCCAACTGTGCGAGCACCTCCCGACGCTCGTATCCGTGCGTGATGAGACCGCTCGGGAGCCCCGAGGCACCGAGGCGATCCACCCGGGTGCACGCCGAGGTGAGCGTCCGGGCAAAGCGATTCGGCGTCCATCCCAGCGACCGCGCGAGCTGCGTATTCGGGGCCATGGGCGCACGCGAACCGCCGCGCAGCAGCGACTCACTCAGCGCCAGGATCAGAATGCGCTGCGCCTCGGTCAGGAAGAGCCCAGGCACGCCCGTTACGCCCGCGACGGCATCGGCCCCCTCCCGCGGCGCGACGTAGACGGGGCGGTTCAGGGTGACAAGAAATTCATACGTCGTGGGGCCCACGGTCAGCAGTATTTCCTGGGTGGCAAACACCAGGGGTACCTGCGCACCCGGTGAGATGAGCGCCTCAAACCCCGCATTCACGCAGCGCGACCGGGCGTAGACCCCGGTGCCCGAGCTACTGACCAGCCAGAGATCAAGTACCGGAACGATGCGCAGCTCCGCCTCCGCAGGGAAGGTCGAGTCGTGGATCTCGATGTCTCCGCGCCGACCGATCGAGAATCCCAGCCCGGGTGTGAGCGCAAACCGCTCCCCACAAAATTCGACCCAGCCCGCGGGCGGTACCGATTTACCGCCGCCAACCGGCCCGGTGGCCGGGCGGTCGTGGCGGTTGCGAGGGGTATTTTCAGACGAGGGCGTGTGCTGCATGGGGTCCTTTCCCGGGTTATGGCCCCAGGCTCGCAGCGGCCACCGGCGCGCCACAAGGTCAAAATTGCCCACCCGCGAACGGGGGTAATGATGGGCGTAAAAGCCCGCCATCCTGCGGTATTCGGACGTTCGTTCGGAGCCGAACGGAAAACCAAGGCTGTCCCCGCGACACCCGTCATTACTAGGTTCGGGGCGAAGGAGACAGCATGTTCACCACCCCGATCACCCACCCGCCCAGCAAGACCCCGAGACTCAGCCCGCGCGAACGCCAGGTACTCGCCCTCTACGCACTCGGCGAGACCGCGGAGGCCGTCGGCACCACCCTCGGCATTCGCCCGCGGACCGTCTATAACGCCGTCGGCCGCATCCGCGAAAAGTATGCCGCCGTCGGCCGCGAGGCCGCCCATCGCGTACACCTCTATCAGTGTGCGCTGGAGGACGGCCTCCTTCCGAGCCTCCGCGACTAGCCCGCGAGGGCACCCCCAATCATTGGGATCGGCGCCTCGACGAGCGTTCCCTCACGGCTCAGCTCGAGACACCGATCGAGCCCGAGGCGGGCGAGGAACGCATCGTCATGGCTCACCACCAACAGGGCACCGCGATAGCTCGTGAGCCCATGGACCAGGGCGTCAACGCTTGCGATATCCAGGTTGTTCGTGGGCTCATCCAGAATCAGCAGCTGCGCCGGAGGATCGGCAAACAGCAGGCGCGCGAGCGACACCCGAAAGCGCTCCCCACCGGAGAGGGTGTGCACCGCGCGGTGCACGGCGTCACCGCGCAGCAGCATCTGGGCCAGGAGCCCGCGCACCTCACCATCGGTTGCCCCCGAGCAGGAGCCGCGAAGGTTTTCGAGGGCGCTCGCGCGATCATCCAACCCGTCGAGCCGCTGTGCCAGGTATCCCACCCGATCCGTGAGCAGCTGCGCGCGCACCCGCGGGCGGAAGCCCTCAGCACTCACGGCGATACCCGCCACGCTCGTGGCCGGCGCGGCCCGCTCGCCTGAGCTCAGGAGCGCGCGTAGCAGCGTCGTTTTTCCCGATCCGTTTGCGCCGATGAGCGCCACCCTCTCGGGGCCGCGCATCTCCACGGCGTACAGCGCTGACCCTACGCCGCTTTCGAAACGGGCGATGCGGCGGCCCTGGGCCACCCCGGGGTCGGGGAGTTCGAGGTGAATCGTCTCGATTCGGCGAACGCGCTCGGCGGCGCGCTCGCGCAGCTCGCGGGCCGCATCGAGTCGGCCGTCGAGGTTACCGCGCAGCTTGCCGGCGGACACCTGGGCATCCGAGGCACGCTGATTCATGATGATTCGGTCTCCGCGGCGCTGCTCGCTCGCCTTCTTTCCGGCGCGCAACCGCCTGGCCAGGGTGGCCTCCGCCTCGAGCCGCTGCCTCTTCTCCCTCTTCACCGCGAGTTCCGCGCTGCGCTCGGCCTGTACCGCGGCCGCCTGCTCACCCTCCTGATGGGCACGCCACTGCGAGTAGGGCCCGCCGAACACGCTCAGCTGCCCGGCAAAGAGCTCGGCCGTCTGATCCATCCGTTCGAGGAGCGCGGTGTCGTGGCTGACCACCACCAGCGTGCCCGGCCAGGTATCGATCAGGGCCGACAGTCGGGAGCGGGCGTCCCGGTCAAGGTTGTTGCTCGGCTCGTCCAGGAGGGTGATCGGGGTGCGCGCGAGGTGCAGGCCACCGATGGCGAGGAGCATCGCCTCACCCCCGGACACCTCGCCCGCGCGACGGTCGAGAGCATTCTCTGGGAGGCCGCAGGAGACCAGCGTTCGCCGGGAGCGCGCCTCGATATCCCAGTCGTCGCCGAGCGCGTCGAAGTGGCGCTGATCGACATCGCCGGATTCGATCGCGCGCAGTGCTCGCAGCTGCTTCCCCACCCCGAGCACGTCGGCGAGGGTCGCGGAGGTGTCGAGGGTCAGGGTTTGCGGGAGGTAGCCCACCCGCCCCGAAATCACGAGGTGCCCGCTGGTCGGGGTGAGCTCGCCGGCGATGAGCCGAAGCAGCGTGGACTTGCCGGAACCGTTTACCCCGACCAGTCCGGTGCGGCCGGTACCGATCGTTCCGGAGAGGGAGTCGAGGGCAACCGTGCCATCGGCGCGGGTGAGCCCGAGGGCGGTCAGGGTAATTGCGGGAGTGGAAAACTGGGACATCGAGGTCCTTTCAGGTGCTGTACCCGGGCGCGACGGTGCGCGGCTTCCGAGCGAGGGGCCGAGGGAGGGAGAATGGCGCACGCCCACGCGCCGATAATGGGTGACTTCCGGGCGCGACACACCACGTGGTGCAGGCGCGGGAAAACCCAAAAGGCGCGAGAAAGACGCTCCGGGATCCCCGCAGAAAAGGGGATCAACCGTGAGTGCTGGTGCGTGGGCCACCGCGTAGAGCGGTGGCTAGGCCCTGTCGATCTCGTCGATAATCACCCCGGAACGCTAACACGCTCTCACAATTGGGTCAACCAACAGGCGTAAAAACGGGTACTCTGGAAGTTATGACTTCCCCCGACTCCGATACCATTCCCTTCTCCGAACTCGGACTGAGCGATTCGGTTCTGAAGGCCCTGAAGGACGTCGGGTACGAAACACCCTCCGCAATTCAGGCCGCAACCATCCCGCCGCTCCTTGAGGGCCGCGACGTGGTGGGCCTTGCCCAGACCGGAACCGGAAAGACCGCGGCGTTCGCGCTGCCGATCCTTTCCCGGCTCGACCCCGACCAGAAAACCCCGCAGGCACTCGTGCTTGCACCGACCCGTGAGCTCGCGCTCCAGGTGTGTGAAGCGTTCGAAAAGTACGCCGCCCACCAGCGCGGCGTCCGCGTCCTGCCCGTCTACGGCGGCCAGGGCTACGGCGTGCAGCTCTCCGCGCTGCGTCGCGGCGTGCAGGTTGTTGTGGGTACCCCGGGCCGGATCATGGACCACCTCAACAAGGGCACCCTGGATCTCTCCGAGCTGCGCTTCCTCGTCCTGGACGAGGCCGATGAGATGCTCAAGATGGGCTTTGCTGAGGACGTCGAAACGATCCTCGCGGACACTCCGGACTCCAAGCAGGTGGCGCTGTTCTCGGCCACCATGCCGTCGGCCATCCGTCGCATCTCGGCACAGTACCTGAACGACCCCCAAGAAATCACCATCAAGGGCAAGACGACCACGTCTGCCAACATCACCCAGCGCTACATGGTGGTGTCATACGCTCAGAAGGTTGACGCCCTGACCCGAATTCTCGAGACCGAGAACTTCGAGGGCATGATCATCTTCACCCGCACCAAGAACGAGACCGAGACCCTGGCCGAGAAGCTGCGGGCTCGCGGATTCTCCGCCGCGGCCATCAACGGTGACATTGCTCAGGCTCAGCGTGAGCGCACCGTGAACCAGCTGAAGTCGGGCAAGCTCGACATCCTGGTCGCGACCGACGTGGCCGCCCGTGGCCTCGACGTCGAGCGCATCAGCCACGTCGTCAACTTCGACATCCCGGTGGACACCGAGTCCTACGTGCACCGCATCGGCCGCACCGGTCGTGCCGGTCGTACCGGTGACGCGATCTCGTTCGTGACCCCGCGCGAGCGTCGTCTGCTCACGGCTATCGAGCGGGCCACCCGCCAGCCACTGACCCAGATGTCACTGCCGAGCGTCGACGACGTGAACACCACCCGCCTGAGCCGCTTCGATGACTCGATCACCGCGGCGCTCGAGCAGACCAGCCGGATCGATCGCTTCCGCGACATTATCGCCCACTATGTGGAGCACCACGACGTACCCGAGGCAGACGTTGCCGCGGCCCTCGCCGTTGTCGCCCAGGGCGAGACCCCGCTGCTGCTGAACGCCGAGGACGAGCGTGACGCCCGTCGTCGCGAGCGTGAGGCACGCGAGTTTAGCCGTGACGAGCGTGGCGGTCGCGACCGTGACTCCCGTGGCGGATCGCGCTTCGATCGCGACGACCGTGGGGACCGCGGCAACCGCTTCGACCGCGAGGAGCGCCGCCCGCGCACCTCGGGTGCTCC
The DNA here is from genome assembly GCF_003667565.1 of Mycetocola tolaasinivorans. Classification (GTDB taxonomy): domain Bacteria; phylum Actinomycetota; class Actinomycetes; order Actinomycetales; family Microbacteriaceae; genus Mycetocola; species Mycetocola tolaasinivorans. The sequence continues at coordinate 283,668 of NZ_RCUX01000001.1, read as the reverse complement.
GATGACCACCTACCGCATCGCCGTTGGTCGTCGTCACCGCGTCGAGCCGCGTCAGATCGTCGGCGCCCTGGCAAACGAGGGTGGCCTGAACCGCGAGGACTTCGGCGCTATCCAGATCCGCCCGGACTTCTCGCTGGTCGAACTGCCCGCCTCGATGCCCGCCGACACCCTGGACCGCCTGGCAAACACCCGCATCAGCGGCCAGCTGATCGAGATCCGTGCCGACCGTGGAGCCCCCGCCCGCCGGGAGAACCGCTTCGAGCGCGAGGGCCGTGAGGACCGCGGCGACCGCGGTGGCAGCTGGAACCGCGATCGCGCACCGCGCGAGGACCGCGGAGACCGCGGCTTCGACCGCAAGCCTCGCCACTAGGGCTCAGCTCTAGCGCCACAAAACGGCACCCGCTCATCGGAGTGGGTGCCGTTTTGCGTGCGGCCGCACCACGCCACTCGCGTGCTCCTCGCGTGCCCCTCGGGCCAGCGGAGACGGCACCGATAGACTCGGGTTATCGCCCGGGCGCGCAGTTCCGGCAAGCACGCACTCAATCGCCCGGCCCACCGCTCCGGCAAGCACGCACCCAGGAGGCCCACCCATGCTTGAACCGGTATCGCGCAACAAGCTCAGCCTGCAGATGTTTGATGCCCTCGTGCTCTACATCTCGAGCAATCGTCTCGCCCCGGGCGACGCCCTGCCCTCCACCGCGGCACTGGGCGAGCAGTTTGGGGCGAGCAGGCCGGTTGTCCGCGAGGCACTCAGCGCGCTGGAGGCCATCGGCCTGGTTGAGATTACGAGCGGCCGGAACGCCGTGGTGCGCGATCTCGATGGCCACCTGATCTCGCTGTTCCTCGGACGGGCGCTGCACCGGGAATCCGCGCCGCTCACCGCACTGATGGAAGTGCGGGTGCCGCTCGAGGTGCAGGCCGCGAGCCTCGCCGCCGAGCGCGCAAGCGCGGAGAGCATCGAGATCCTGGGGGCGCTAATCGATCGCATGGAGCTTGCCCTCGGTGACACGGAGCTCTACCCGCGCCTCGACGCCCTGCTGCACCTGGAGATCGCCCGCGCGGCCGATAACAGCGCACTCACCTGGTTCACCGAGTCGGTCGGTTCAAAGCTGTTCGAGACCATGGTCGAGGTGCGCAGCTATCGCGAGCAGAACCGCCTGGTGGGGGCCGAGCAGGATCAGCACCGCGCGATCGTGGCCGCGATTCGGGCGCATGATCCGGTGGCCGCGCGCACCGCGATGAGCACCCACATGGAGTCGACGATGGCGCTGGTGGTCTCCCTGGATGCCCGTTCGCGGGCCCAGTAGCCCCGTTTCGCGCGGGGAAAACACGGCGAGACACGCCGAAATTTCGCGCTTTCACCCAACCTATATGACAGGTTGACAGGTTTGTGTTACCGTTGGGTGTTGCGCAAGGTTTCAACGTGGAACCCACTGACTTTTCAGCGCTTTACAACGAAGTAAGGAGTGTCGTAATGGCACACAACACCGCCGCCCCGGCAAAGCGGTCGTTCGCGGATCTCCGCCGCGCCGCCGTCTCCGGCTGGCTCGGCACGGCCCTCGAGTTCATGGACTTCCAGCTGTACTCGCTGGCCGCCGCCCTGGTCTTCAACAAGATCTTCTTCCCCGACGCCTCCCCCGCCGTCGCCCTGGTCGCCAGCCTCGGCACCTACGCGGTGGGCTACGTCGCCCGCCCGCTGGGTGCCTGGTACTTCGGCCGGATGGGTGACCGCATCGGCCGCACCAAGGTGCTCGTCATCACCATCGCTCTGATGGGTGGCGCGACCACCCTGATCGGCTTCCTCCCGACGTATGCCGTCATCGGTATCTGGGCCCCGATCCTGCTCGTCATCCTGCGTCTGGCCCAGGGCTTCGGCGCCGGTGCCGAGATCGCCGGCGCCTCGGTCATGCTGGCCGAGTACGCCCCCACCTCGCGTCGCGGCCTGGTGTCCTCGCTGGTTGCCCTCGGCACCAACTCCGGCACCCTGCTCGCCTCGGGTATCTGGGCCGCGCTGGTCGCATTCATGCCCGAAGATATGCTCTTCGACTGGGGTTGGCGCATTCCGTTCATCGCCTCGTTCCTGGTGATGTTCTTTGCCCTCTGGATCCGCCTGAAGCTCAAGGAAAGCCCGGTCTTCGAGGGCCGTGCAGACGTCGTTGACGGCGTCGCCCTGTCCAAGGCGGAGCTCAAGACCGAGCCCTCGCACCGCGATGTTCTGGGCGAGGCCCTGCACTCCAAGAAGGGCCGCTCGTTCCTCATCGCGATGGGCCTGCGCTTCGGAGAGTCAGGTAACTCCGGGCTCATCCAGACCTACCTGATCGGCTACATCGCCACCGCGATCCTCGTGGATCGTGCCGTGGGCACCACCGCCATCATGATCGGTTCGATCATCGGTTTCGCCACCGTTCCGCTGTTCGGTTGGCTCGGCGACCGCTTCGGCCGCCGCCCGATCTACATCGCCGTCACCACCTTCCAGGCGCTGTTCGCGATCCCGGCGATGCTCATGATCAACACCGGCGATACCTTCCTCATCTCGCTGGCCCTGATCATCGGCCTCTCGGTCTCGGTGCTCGGTATGTTCTCGGTGCAGTCCTCGTTCCTGCCGGAGCTCTTCGGTGCCCGAAACCGCTACACCCAGCTGGCCCTCGCCAAGGAGTTTGGTGGCATCATCGCCGCCGGTATCGGCCCGGTTGTGGCCGCCTGGCTCGTCGCCGAGACCGGTTCCTGGTGGCCCATCGCCGGCATGATGATCGGTTACTCGCTGGTGGCCCTGGTCGCCGCGATCGTCTCCCCCGAAACCCGCGGTCGCGACCTGACCGATCTTCGGGACGCCGCGTAACCCACACCGCCGCACCACACTCCGCACAACCCAAGGAAACTCCATGAAAGCCGTCACCGTTCACTCCGCCGGAGACCTCCGCGTAGACGAAATCCCCGACCCCACCCCCGGCCCCGGCGAGGCGCTGGTGCGGATGGAGTGGGGCGGGATCTGCGGATCCGATATCGCCTACTGGCGCTCGGGTATCTCGGGCACCGCGGTCCTGACCGAGCCGATGATCCTCGGCCACGAGGTCGCGGGCACGGTGCTGGCGTTCGGTGCGGCAGCGGACGGGGGTGAGGTCGTCTCCCGGGACGGCATCACGCCCGGCACCGCCGTCACGATTCACCCGGCGAGCATCGCCGAGGGGTCCGTCCTCTCCCCCGAACTCGCCGGCCGCGACAACCTGCACTCGCGGGTACGCTACTTCGGCTCGGCGGCGTTCACCCCGCACACCCAGGGCGGATTCTCGACCCTGCGCGTGGTGCCGGTCGAGCAGCTGCGCGCGCTTCCCACGGGCCTGTCCACCCGCACCGCCTCGGTGGCCGAGCCCCTGGGCGTGGCCATGCACGCGGTGACCCGGGCCGGGTCTCTCGTGGGTAAGCGGGTCCTGGTAAACGGTGCCGGGCCGATCGGTGCCCTGGTTGTGGCGGCCGCCGTGCACGCCGGAGCCGACACCGTCTATGCCTCGGATGTGGCCGAGTCCTCGCTGGACATCGCGGGCCGGATGGGCGCACACGTGCTCATCAACCGCGCCGCGGGCGATTCCCTACCCGAGGATGTGGACGTCTCCTTCGAGGCCTCTGGCGTACCGGCAACCGTGGGCGATGTGCTTGCGGCCACCGCGCGCGGCGGCATCGTGGTGCAGGTGGGCAACCTCCCCACCGGAAACGTCTCGGTGAGTCTCGGGGCACTCGTGAGCCGAGAGATCGACTATCGCGGCACCTACCGCTTCGCGGGCGAGTTCGATGCGGCCATCGCGCTGCTGGCCGCCGGGCTGAACGTGGATCCCCTGCTCACCCATGAGTTCTCGATCGATGAGGCCCTCACTGCCTTCGAGACGGCCGCGGATCGCTCCACCGGCAGCAGCAAGGTGCTGCTGCGCCTCGCCGACACCGAGGCGAGTGCAGCGTGAGCGTCGATACCGCTCCCCGCCTGACCCGTGAGCCCGGCACTGCCGCGCCAGTGCGCATCGTGCACCTGGGCATCGGCGCGTTTGCCCGTGCCCACCAGGCGTGGCTCACCGCCCTCGCCGACACCGCCGGCGAGTGGGGTATCGCGGCCTTCACCGGCCGCAGCACCACGGTGGCCGATGAGTTGGCACCGCAGGGCGGTCTGTACACGCTCATCACCCGCGGCGCCGACGGCGACCGGGCGGAGATCGTGGACAGCATCGTGGCCGTGTATCCGGGCTCGGATATCGAGGCCTGGACCGCCCTGGTTTCAGCGCCGACCACCGCGCTGCTCACCCTCACCATCACCGAGGCGGGCTATCGTCTCGGTGCAGATGGTGCACTCGACACGACGGACCCTGCCGTCCGGGCCGACCTCGAGGGGTTCGGCACCGACCGCGCGCCGGAAACCGCGCCGGGGCGGCTCGTGCACGGCCTCGCCGCCCGTCGAGCCTCCGGGGCCGGGCCGATGGCGATCGTGTCCTGCGATAACCTGCCCGGTAACGGCGAACTGGTGCGCGCGATGCTCGCCGATTTTGCCGCCGCGGTAGACCCTGGCCTCGCCGACTGGATTGCCGAGAACGTGTCGAGCGTCTCGACCTCGATCGACCGGATCACGCCGCGCACCACCGCTGAGGATATTGAGACCGTCGCGAAGCTCACCGGCTTCCGCGACGCCTCCCCCGTTGTCACCGAGCCGTTCTTCGACTGGGTGCTGAGCGGAGACTTCCCCGCCGGACGCCCCGCCTGGGAGGCCGCCGGGGCCCGCTTCGTGACCGATATCGAACCGTTTGAGGCGCGTAAGCTCTGGCTCCTCAACGGCGCCCACACCCTCCTGGCCTCGGCCGGGCGCCTGCGCGGCCACGAGACCGTGGCCGAGGCGCTGGCCGACCCCGTCTGTCGCGAGTGGGTCGAGGCCTTCTGGGACGAGGCGGCACGGCACCTCACCGCCCCGGAGCTTGAACTACCCCGCTATCGCGCCCAGCTCATCGAGCGGTTCGAGAACCCGCGCATTCGACACAACCTCGCGCAGATCGCGCTGGACAACGTGACGAAGATCCGGCTGCGCATCCTCCCGGTGCTGCGCGCCGAGCGCGCGGCCGGGCGCACCGGCGAGGCCGCGGCCCGCGCGATTGCCGCGTGGGCCACACTCGAAGCCGCGGCGCAGCCGGGGCGTGAGATCACCGAGATTCTCGCGGATCTCGACCCGCAGCTCGTCGACGAGGCGGTGCTGCGCGCCCGCATCACCGGACTGATCGCCGAACTGCTCGCGCGATAACGCATAAACGGCGATGGCCGGTTCTCCCCTCGGAGAACCGGCCATCGCCGTGTGTGCACGCTAGTTCGGTGTGATGCGCAGTCGCGAAATACGATCGCCCGCGAGCTGGAAGCGCATCGGTCCGGTGCCGTTGTAGCCGTCACCGCTCACGGTGAGGGTCACGATCCATTCCTCCCCGGACGGTGCCTGCTGTACGTCCACCAGGTCGAAGTGGGCGTTCACCCCGATGTTGTCGGTGCGGTTCCAGTCCGCAATGCCGCCGGCACCACGAAACACGCGGCCCCAGTCATCCAGCAGGGCATCGTCGGTGAAGACGTCGACGAAGCCCGCCGAATCTGCGGCGTTGGTGGTCGCGATGAACCGAGCAATCGGTTCCGGAAGGGTGGTGGTCATGATCGCTCCGTTCGTGGTGGGGAACTAGTTCTGCGTGGTGACGCTCAGCAGGTCACCGAGGCCGACACGGTTCAGGAATGCTACCTGATTGGCATCGGAAACGGCTGCGACGGCCTCGGAACCATCGTTTGCCGGGTCGATGTGCACCCGATACGGCCGCGTTCCCGCGGGCAGCGCCACGATGCGGGCAATCTCGGCGGAAACCATCGACGCGTCGGCATCCGGGGGCGAAAGCTCGGCGAGCTTCTGCGAGACCTGCTCCATGAGCCCCGCGTAGCACGTCTCATACTCGGCGACGACGCCCTCGTCGGCCGGACGGCCGGAGTGGGCAAAGTGATTGGTGCCGTTTGTGAACGAGCCGGGGACCACGATCGAGGTCTCCACGCCCCAGCGCGAGAGCTCGGCGGCGTAGGAGACCGCGAGCGAGTCCATGCCGGCCTTCGCGGCAAAATAGGGGGCGAGGTAGGGCGGAGTCCCGCCCAGCACCGACGTGCTGGAGACCCACATCACGAGTCCGTTCCCCCGGTGTCGCATGTTGGGCAGGGCCGCGCGGTTCACCCGCTGGGTCGAGAGCACGTTGACGTTGTACAGCTCGGCCAGCTGCTCGGGGGTGAAGGCCTCGGTGGGGCCGGTCACCATGTGGCCGGCGTTGTGGATCAGCACGTCAATGCGGCCGTGTTCGGCGTGGATCTGGGCCACCGCGGTGTCTACCGACTCCTGGCTGTTGACGTCCAGCTCGATGGCGCGGAGATCGACCCCGTGCTCGGCCGAGAACCCCACGGCGGCGCGAACCTGCGGGGCGTTGCGGCCCGTGGTCTCGCGCATTCCCGCGTAGACTGTGTGGCCGGCCCGCGCGAGCTCGCGGGCGGTGAGGGCGCCGAAGCCACTGGAGGCACCGGTGATCAGAACGATTGTAGTCATGATGTATTTCCTGTTTCCCTGCTGTGATGCCTAGGCGAGTCCGCCGTTGGTGTAGATGACCTGCCCGTTGACCCAGCGTGCGGGGCCGGCGAGGAAGGCCACGGTTTCGGCGATGTCCTCGGGCTGGCCGAGGCGCTCGAGCGGTGCCGCCTTCGAGAGGGTGGCGATCGTCTGCTCGTCCTTACCGGTCAGGAACAGCGGCGTTGCGGTGGGGCCGGGGGCCACCACATTGACGGTGAGATCCTTTCCGCGCAGCTCGCGGGCCAGGATCAGGCTGATGGATTCGACCGCGGCCTTGCTGGCAACGTAGGCCCCGTAGGTCGGGAACTGGGTGCGCGTTACCGAGGTGGAGAAGTTGATCAGGGCACCACCGGCGCGCAGGCGGTTCGCGGCGAGCTGGGAGATCACGAAGGTGCCGCGAATGTTCGTGCGGTGCATGCGATCCAGATCGTCGAGATTCAGGGTGGCGATGGGGCCAAGGATCATGATGCCGGCGGTGTTAACCACGACGTCGATCCCGCCAAACGCAGCTTCGATCTGATCAAACGCGGCGGCCATCGCGACCTCATCGGCCACGTCTCCGCCCACGACTATTGCCTCTCCCCCGGCGGCGGTCACCGCCGCGGCGGTCTCCTCTGCCGCGGCCCGGTTTCCGGAGTAGTGAATCGCGAGTGAGTAACCGTCGGCGGCGAGGCGCAGCACGCTCGCGCGGCCGATGCCGCCGGAGCCTCCGGTAACGAGTGCAACGCGGCCCTGGGTGGCGGTGTTCGACGTGGTGGTCATGATTTCTCCCGTGTGGTCTGAGGATGCGAGGAGGCGACCGGGGTGGTGATCGTCGATTCCCTCGAACTGATAGCAACGATAACACTATATTGATATCAATGCAAACATTCCAATCAACAACAAAACGCCCCGAGGCTAACCTCGAGGCGTTTTCGGAACTCCATCTAGCGCTCGGAATAGAGTCCCCGGAGCGCCGCCGCAAAAACCCGTTCCCGCTGGGCCTCATCACGGTAGATCGCCGCCCCGACGGCAATCGCGAGACGCATGACGTCATCCGCCTCCAGCTCCACATCGACGACACCCGCCGCCTGTGCCGGGTTCAAAACCAGGGCGCCGGCAGCGTAGAGGGCATCAATAAACCGCGGATACCGACTCGGCTCAAAGGCCAACCCCTCAACAAGGAGGCGTTTGGTTCCCATTGCCACGACGAGACGACGAAGCCAACACTCAAGCGCAATGCCGGGATCGGGGGCGTCGACGAGACTTTCGGCATACTCACAGACGGAGGCCACCTCGCTCGCATAGAGCGCCTCCACGAGATCTGCACGACTCGGGAAGTGTCGATACAGGGTCGCGCTTCCCACCCCGGCAATTCGCGCGATTTCATCCATGCTCGACTGGGATCCCGAGCGCTCAAACACCTCGCGCGCCGCCACGATAATTGCATCAAAATTGCGGGCAGCATCCGCCCTGGAGGGTCTTTTTGTCACGAGTAGGTCACTCAACCTGCATACACCTCTTGAAAACGGGGACAGTCCCCATTTAGAATGGGGACACTCCCCACTTTTATGGGGACGCTCCCCATTTTATGAGAAAGCCGCTCCAATGACCAGTAGAACCATCACCATTGGCACAACCCACACCGTAACCCGCGTTGGATTCGGTGCGATGCAGCTCACCGGCGAACAGGTATGGGGCCCGTACCCCGATCACGCGGGCGGCCTCGCCCTCCTCCGAGCATTGCGCGAAGAGGGCGTCGATTTCATCGACACCGCGGATGTCTATGGCCCTCACACAAACGAGACGCTCATCCGCGAAGCACTGCACCCCTATCCCGAACTTACGATTGCCACCAAGGGTGGATTCGTTCGCGGGGGTTTCGACTACGACACCCTCGGCTCCATCGGAAACCCCCTGTATCTCCGCCAGAGCGCGAAGATGAGCCTGTCGAGGCTCGGTCTTGATTCCATCCCGCTGTACTACCTGCACAATGGATACGCGACCGATGCGCCCTTCGAAGACCAGGTGGGTGCCCTTCGCGACCTCCAAATCGAAGGTGTTATCCAAAACATCGGGCTCTCGAACGTCACAATCGAGCAGTACGCGATCGCCCGCGAGATCGCGCCGATTGCCGCCACCACGGCACTGTTCAACATTGCCAACCGCACCGGCGGCGCTCTCATGAGGGCAACGCTCGCGGACGGTGGGGTATTTTCCCCATGGTGGCCGATGAGCATTCGAAAAAGCGTTGAAAACGCCACCCCCATTTTTGAGGTGCTTGACCCCATCGCGGCGTCACACGACATCACGACCGGCCAGCTGGCACTCGCCTGGCTCCTGCACCTCTCGCCGCGCATCCTGCCGATTCCGGGCACCACGAGCCTCACCCATCTTCGCGAAAACATGGCCGCGCTGGATGTAACACTCAGTGCGGAGGAGGTCGCCCGGATTTCCGCGCTCGCCACCGACAACGAAGCATAATGCGTGCGGTGGCGGCCCGACCCACTCGCCGGACCGCCGCCGCGACCTATAATCCAGAGAGGACACCGCCACAGAAACCGAGGAGATCATGGCCGCAACCGTTGGGCTCACCCTCGACCACGTCACCGCGGTGGCCGCCGATCTCGCCGATCGCGCGGGCTTTGATCGCGTCACCGTCTCGGCCCTCGCCCGCGAACTCGGAGTCAAACCCGCGAGCCTCTACGCCCACGTGCGCGGGCTCGACGCGCTGCGCGAGATCATCGGCACGCGCGCCCACACCGTCCTCGCCGATAGCCTCGAGGCTCGCCTCTCGGGGCTCACCGCGCTTCCCGCCCTGAGCGTTCTCGCCGAGGTCATGCGCGCCTTCGCCCACGAACATCCCGGCCTCTGGCAGGCGAGCCGGGCCACGAGCACCGGCGACGACTACGTCGCCGCGGCTCGTCGGGTGTCCTCCGAGGTAGCCGAGGTGTGCCGCGGATACGGCGTCCCCGAGCCCGAGATCACCCACGCGGTGCGCATCGTGGGGTCGAGCCTGGGAGGATTCATCGGGCTCGATGATGCGGGCGGATTCTCCGCCTCGAACCCCGATGCCGCGGTGTCCTGGCGCCGCCTCATCTCCGTCCTGGATCACGCCCTCACGCGGTGGCCCACCGATTCCGACAGCACAGATTCCAACAGCACCGAGGAGCCCCGCTAATGGACCTGCGTCAACTCGAGTTCTTCCTCGCCGTCGCGGCCGAGGAGAACTTCACCCGCGCTGCCGAACGCAGCTTCGTGAGCCAGCCGGGCCTCTCCTCCTCGATCCGGGCGCTCGAACGCGAACTCGGCGTGGAGCTCTTCACCCGCGGGCGCGGTGGTGCCACCCTCACCGCATCCGGAGATGCCTTCCGGCCCCGCGCCGCACTCCTGCTCGGCGAGGCCCGACGGGCGCAGGAGGAGTTGCTGCGGGCGGCCACGGCACAGCCGCGTACCACCCGCCTCGGTGCCGAGCAGTGTCTGGGCGACTTTGTTGACCTTCCCGACCTGATCGACGCCTTCGGTACGGCCCACCCGCAGACGAACCTGCACTTCTCGCAGGCGTCCACCGCGATCCTGCGCACCCAGCTGAACACCGGGGAGATCGACCTGGCCCTCGTCGCCAACGGACTCACCGAGGCCGCCCCGGCGGGCTCGATTGAGCTGCGCCGGGAGTCTTTTGTGCTGCTGGGGCCCGCGGGGCACCCGCTGGCCAGCCGGGAGAGCATCCGCCCCGACGAACTCAACGGCGTCGACACCCTCGATTTCGCCGATACCTGGGCGGCGCGACGCATTCTTGACGAGGCATGGGGACGGCACGGCATCGCCCGCGAGAGCATCATGACCCTCGAAGACGTCCACATGCTGCTCCGCCTCGTGGCGCGGGGTCGCGGCGTCGCGATCGTGCCCGAATCGATGGCATCGAAAACCGAGGCCGCGGAGCTACCGCGGGCCAGGATCGATGACCCCACGCTTGGCTGGGAGATTCGACTCGTGCTCTCGGAGGCCGCGGATCAGACCGCCCACGCCTTCGCCGAGACGTTCCTGCCGACCCCCGCAATTCAGGGGTCCCGGGCGGAACTCGCCGCGGCACTGAGTGCCTAAAAAGCATCCATAGAATTCTTCTATTGGACGCGCGCGAGCGGCGGCTCGTAGCGTGGTCACATGACTTCTTCAATGTTTGCTCAGGAACTTGACCAGCCCGCGCCGATCGCGCAGGCACCCCTCACCTGGCGCGAAACCAACCGCGCCGCCCCCGCCGCCGGCCAGCTCGAAATCCACGTGGTGGCCTGTGGCGTCTGTCGATCCAACCTACACATGATCGAGGGTGACTGGGTGGATGGCGGCGTACCCGCGATCAGCCCGATCATCCCCGGTCACGAGGTGACCGGTTACGTGAGCGCACTCGGCGAGGGCGTGACCGGTTTTGCGGTGGGCGATCCGGTGGGCGTTCAGCCGCTGTGGTCCTCCTGCGAGACCTGCGAGTTTTGCGTTTCCGGCCGCGAAAACCTCTGCCACGACCGCAAGATCACCGGCGAGCACGTGAATGGCGGCTATGCCGAGTACATGATCGCAACCGCCGCACACACCTATCACGTGCCGGCAAACCTCGACCTGGTCGACAGCGCCCCGCTGTTCTGCCCGGGAATCACCGCGTTCGCCGCGGTGGACAAGCTCACCATCGGTGCCGGCGACACCGTCGCGATCTTCGGCCTGGGCGGCGTGGGCCACATGGCCGTGCAGTTTGCCGCACTCACCGGCGCACGGGTGGTGGCCGTTGGCCGTACCCCCGAGCACCTCGAGGTGGCGCGCGAGCTCGGCGCGGCCGAGACCGTGGACTCGCGCGACCCCGAGGCACTCGCCCGAATCGCCGATACCGCCGACGCTGTGATCACCTTCGCCCCGGCGGACGCCGTGACCGCGCAGGCATTCGACGCCCTGAAGTGGGGCGGCACCCTGGTCAACGGTGTTGCGCTGACCCTCGACGGGTTCCCGTTCAACAAGGCGCAGACGATTCACGCCTCGGTGATCGGCACCCGTGCCCAGATGCGCGAGGTGCTGGAGCTGGCCGCCGCGGGCAAGATCCGCACCGTGGTGGACAGCTTCGATATGAACACCGCGGGAGACGTGCTCACCGCGCTGGCCGCAGGTTCGCTGCGCTCCCGCGCGGTGCTCGCCAACCCCGGCGTGACCACCGCGTAGCCGCCGCCTAGCCACTGGTAAGCCACTGGCTAACCGCCGCCTAGCAAAACAGCTAGCGCTTGCGCTACACCTGGCCCTGGGGCTCACGCCCCGGGGCCAGCCGCGTATGCGCCCGCTCGCCCTGCTTGCCAAACAGGCTCAGCACCTCGACAGTGCCGCCCTCCAGCGGGCCAAACCAGTGCGGGGTTCGGGTATCAAACTCCGCCGCCTCGCCAGGAGCCAACACCATATCGCGCTCCCCCAGCATCAGCCGCAGCCGCCCGGAAAGCACGTACACCCACTCGTACCCCTCGTGGGTGAGCAGGGTCTCCGGGGGCGTGCAGCGCGCGGGCGGCAGCACCATTTTGAAGGCCTGAATTCCGCCCGGCCGGCGGGTGAGCGGAATCGTGCGGGTACCGTCGCGATGCACGTGGGGGCGCACGTGCACCCGCGGATCACCGGTCTCCGGTGCGTCAACCAGCTCGTCCAGGGTGACCCCGTACGCGCGGGCGAGCGGCAACAGCTGCTCCAGCGTGGGGCGGCGGGCACCGCTCTCTAGCCGGGAGAGGGTGCTGATCGAGATCGCCGTGCGCTCAGCCAGCTCACTCAGGGTCAGCTCGCGTCGCTGCCGCAGCCGGCGCAGTCGTTCACCGAGAGCATCGAGGGTTCGCCGTGCATCGTCCATACCCCCAGCATGACCGAAGTTTTTCCGTTTGGCAAAAGACTTTGCCAATTTGTTGCACGGCGTTGGACCATGGAATCCACCCCACAAGGAGGACCCCATGACCACACGGCATCCCGCATCCACCCCGCCTTTCGGCGCACAGAGCCCCGGCGCACAGATCCCAGCCACCGCCCCCGAGACCGACGTTGACGTCGTCATCGTCGGCGGCGGCGCGGGCGGGCTCTCGGCCGCGCTCACCCTGGCCCGGGCCCGCCGCCGCACACTGGTGATTGATGCGGGTGCCCCGCGAAACGCCCCCGCGGCCGGCGCCCACGGGCTCCTCGGGCTCGAGGGTATTCCCCCACTCGAACTGCTCGAACGCGGACGAGCCGAGGTGCGCGCGTACGGTGGCGACATCCGGCCCGGCACCGTCAGCGATATCGAGGCGAGCCCCGGGGGTCACCACTTCACCGTGCACGTCGGCGAGGGTGCGGAGCATGTAGCGATCACCGCGCGGCGCATCATCCTGGCCACCGGCCTCACCGATGAGCTGCCCGACATTCCCGGCGTACGCGAGCGCTGGGGCAGGGAGGTGCTGCACTGCCCGTACTGCCACGGCTGGGAGGTACGCGATCAGCCGATCGGCATCCTCGCCACCGGGCCAAACTCGGTGCACCAGGCGCGGCTCTTTCACCAGTGGAGCCGCGACATCGTGTTCTTCACCCGGGAGCAGCCGCTGGCGGCCGAAACGCGCGAGGAGTTTGCCGCGCTGGGAATCCGCATCATCGAGGCGGCGGTGGCCGGGCTCGACATTGCCGATGACGCCCTCGCCGGCGTTCGGCTCGAGGACGGCACCCTGGTTCCCCGCACCGCGGTCGTAGTAGCGCCGGCCATGCACGCCAACGTCGCCGCCTGCGCGAGCCTCAATCTGGCGATCACCGAGATCCCGATGGGCACCTTCATCACGGCGGATCCCACCGGGCAGACATCCACCCCGGGCGTCTGGGTCGTGGGCAACGCCGCGGATCTGGGCGCTCAGGTGGGGGCTGCCGCAGCCGCCGGTGTGCGCGCCAGCGCGGTGGTCAACGCGCACCTGGTGGACGAGGATGCGGCGGCCGCCGTTCGGGAACGTCAAAAAAAGTAGGAGGAGTTTCGGCGCGGGGTGTAACGCTCGCCGCGTTCGCTAGTGGTCAGGGTGTGGAAGACCCCACCCGGTAGTCACTCCGTTCGTGATTCCGGGGGTGTTCGCCGCCCTATTCCCCCGAATACGCACCCGTCAGAAGGATCTGTCAGGCACGCACTCGGTCGGGTGGCGAGCACCTATCCCGGGTCGATCCTCCCCCCGCCGAGACTCGATCTCGGTCTTACCCGCCGTGCCCACCGCGAGCCACCCACTCGCCGCACGGATGCGCCGCCGCGGCGAACCCGAACCTCGACGCGGCGGCGCGGAACACCGTCCGGCCGGGAAAACCCACCCGTTTCGGCGGAAAACACCCGCGTCACACACCATCCCGTGTCGTGATCACTGGTCTACAATCGGGGAGGGCTTTCGCCCATTCGGCCCACCCAGCCGGATCATCACCCACCCGTCACCCGACGCCGGCCCCACCCAGGCCCTCCGCGGGTGTGCGCGCGCCACCCGAAGGAGCCGCGGCCGTGTCGAATGCACCCGATTCCGATCTGTGCGATCAGGTCCGTTCCGGCAACCTCGCGGCGATCGGACCGCTCTGGGAGCGCCATCACGCCTATGCACTTCGCCTGGCCAACTCGATGGATCGCGAGCTCGCCGAGGACGCCGTCTCCGATTCCTTCAGCAAGATTTTTGACGCGCTGCGCGGTGGCGGTGGCCCCCGCGGCGAGTTCCGCGGCTATCTCACTCGCACCATTCAAAACACCGTCCGTACCGCCTGGGCGCGCGAGGGCCGGCAGATTGCGGTGGGTACCGCCGAAGACGTTCCGGGTATCACGCCCGAACCCGGCGATCACCTGGGTACCCTCGCCGATCGCGACCAGCTCGGAAGTGCGCTCGGGACGCTCTCGGACCGCGACCGCGACTTTGTGACCGCCGTGGAGATCGACGGCATCAGCGTGGCCGATGCCGGTGCCCGCGTCGGGATGAATCCCGGGCAGTCACGCGAGGCCCTGCACCGGGCCCGCGTGCGTCTGCGGAAAGCCTGGGTCGTGGCCGCGTTCACGGGCCCGCTGGTGGCGGACTCCTGTGCCGACACGGTGGGCCGATTTGCCGACCTGCGGTGGTCGACGGTTCCGCATCCGATTCGTTCGGCGCTGCTCTCCCACATCGACTCCTGTGAGAATTGCGGCGAGCAGTGGTACCTGTTTGGCGTTCAGGCCGCCTCCGTTGGTCTCGCGCTGACCGGCGCGGTTTCGCTGATTCCGGGGCTCATTCGCAAGCTCCTCCCCTCCAAGACCGCGCAGATCGCGATGGGTGCCGGGGTGCCCGCGGTGGCCCTGGCCGCCGGGCTCCTCGTGATGCTGCAGCCGGCGATCGACCCGCCCGCCCCCGCGGCGGCCGGCGAGGCTGGTGCCGGCGGTTCCGCTGGCACGGGTGGCTCGGACGGTTCCGGCGGTGGGGCGGGCGGTTCTGGCACCGCGTCCCCCGGATCCGATCATGAGGACGCGGCCTCCGATACTGTGCCGACCCTCGCCGATACCTCGCGCCCGGGCGACCCCACCGCTCCCCCTGCGGCCCCCACACCGGGCACCATCCCGCCGATGCCCCCGGCGTCCACTCCCACACCCTCCGCGAGCCCGGTGCCGAGTGCAACGCCCTCGCCGAGCCCTTCGCCCAGCTCGTCGCCGTCGCCGACACCGACACCGACACCGACACCGACACCCACACCTACGCCTACGTCTACGCCGCGACCGAGCGATGCTCCGACCTCGAGCCCGACGCCGACGCCGACGCCGACGCCCACATCGACGCCGAGCGCCGCGCCGACGCCCGAGCCCACGCCCACTCCGCAACCAACCCCGCAACCGACCCCGGATCCAACCTCGGACCCGACCCCGCAACCCACGCCCGACCCGACCCTGACCCCCGACCCGACACCCGAGCCCACGCCCACGCCCACGCCCACGCCCACGCCCGAGCCCGAGCCCACCCCCGACCCGGGTGGCCCGGAGGACCCGATCCCGCCGCACGACGTCGACACGCGGTTGGATGCCTCCCGCGGCACGCTCTCCCTCGCCGGAACCGGCGGCACCCCCGGGGCCGAGATCATCGTGCGCGGCCACCTGGATGACCCGGCGTCACTCACCGCACTCTCCGTGCCGATGAGCGCGCTCGCGGCACCGCGCACGGCCCCGATTCCCGGCACCGCGGTGTCTCCACTGGTCACCTGGGTAGAGCTCGGCCGGGCCAGGGTCGCCTCCGACGGCAGCTGGGCGACGCCCGCGCTCGGCGGAATCACGCCGCTCGGCGTGACGATCACCGCGACCGAGCGCGGTCTCGACGGCCGCGAATCTGCCCCCACCCTGGTCGTGGACGATGCCTTCTTCGCCCCCTCCCGCGCCGGTGATCCGCGGGTGACTTTCACCGGGGTGGAGTGGACGATCCGCGGCTGGCCGGGTGCAACCTGGGGGTCACCCAACGCGAAGCTCGCCCTGTCGGGCACGTTTGGTGCGGACGGCACGGCCCGCGTGCTGGTGCGCTACCGCGATATCGGCCAGGCGCTCACCCTGCGCGTCGGCTACGTCCACGAGGGGGTCTTTGGGCAGCTGATTACGATGGCGCTGCCCGACTGGCTCATCGACCTGGCGGAGTAACGCAGAACACCCCCTCGGGAGCGCTCCCTCGGGTGGTGTTCGGTGTCGCGGTGCCCCCGGCCGTTCGAGGCCTACTCGGCGTGTACCGCGGGCTTGCCCGTGGGCTTGGTCTGTGATTCGCCGGGGTGGTTGGGGGTCCAGCCAAACCATCCGCCGCGGGTTGGGATGACGCTCCACTCGCCGCAGGCGAAGACGTCCTTCGCCGCGTAGGCGTTGGGCGCGCCTGCGAGCACGTAGGAGGGGGTGGACTTCCGCGCAACCCGCGGGCATTTCCGCGGGTCAAGACCCGACTTCGAGGTGATCAGGACGGACATATCGGCACCATCCAGCGAGCGTGAGGCGCGGATGCGGTGCGCGTCACGCGGCACCCAGCTGGCGGCGATACCGGAACTGATGAGGGCGTCGCGATCCTGATAGCTCGCGGCCTTGGTGCGCGTCACAAGCTCATCGATGCCGGCGCAGCCGGACACCGTCACCGTGAGTGCCAGGGCGGCACCGGCGAGGGTCAACAATCGAGCGCGGTTTCGTAACATGCTCCTACGTTATGGTGATTTCCCCCAAAATCCATCCATCCCACGCATCATTCAGGTCATTCGGAAGAATGGTTCGCGCAGGAAGCCTCACCGGTGTGCGGGGGTGCGCAGGCGGCGCGCGATCAGCAGCGCGGCGGGGATGGTGACCGCCACCAGGATCGCCAGACCGCCCGATACGACCTGGGCCGAGGTGAGTCCGGCCACGGTCGTCCCCAGCAGAATACCCGCCAGGGCGGTGACGATCGTGTTGCTCAGCAGCTGCACGGTACTGACCCCCGCGGCGGCCAGCGCCCCCTCCTCCTCGCCCTCGACGGCCGACATCGCGGCGACGCTCAGGTGCGGGAAGCCGAGGCCCACCCCGATGCCGATCAGCGCGAGAGACACGATCCAGCCGGTCAGAACCGCGCCGCCGTCGAGCGTCCCGGATACGAGGGCAAACCCGATCAGGCCGGCCACGGTGAGAAACGGCGCCACCGTTCGCGCGCGCAGCCGCGCGCGCTCTCCGTGAATCATGGCGCTGAAGACCTCGGCGATCGTCCATCCCAGCGAGGGCACGGCACCGAGGTAGCCCGCGGGCAGCGCCGGAACGTTGCCGATTTCGTGGGCGAACAGCGGCACAAACGCCTCGATCATGACCGAACCGGCGAGTAGACCGATGACCAGGTACACCCAGCGCAGCTGGGAGCCGCGCCGGAACGTCATCGCGGGCAGCAGCGGTGAGGCGGCGCGCACATCCACCGCCACGAAGAGGACGAGGGCGAGCACGCCCGCCGCGATCACCGCCCCCTGGACGAGACCGGAAAACAGCGTGGCCACGCTGAACAGCACGGCACCGGCGACGATCAGGGCGAGCGAGGCCGCAGCCAGGCCCGGCACCGCAGCATCCGGGTTTCGCGGCACCCGGATCACGAGCAGGGCCAACGTTCCGAGCACGCCCGCCGCCACGGTGAGGATGATGAACGCGGCGCGCCAGGTACCGGCCGCCGCAAACGCACCACCGAGGGCGGGGCCGGCGATACCGCCGATGGCCCACATCGCGGTGATCAGCACGGTTGCCCGCGTCCACACCGCGCGCGGGAGCAGTGCGCTGATCGACACGTAGGCGAGGGCGGCCAGGAATCCGCCGCCGAGACCCTGCACAAACCGGCCCGCCACCACGATGCTCATGGCCGGGGCCAGCGTGATGATCAGGGATCCGGCCGCGAACAGCAGGAACGCCAGCGTGTATGCGCCGCGCGTGCCCAGCCGGATCGACACGCGCCCGGTCATGGCCGAGGCCAGCACCGAGGCGGTGAGGTAGGCCGTATTGACCCAGGCATAGAGTTCGCCGGCGCCGAGCTCGGCGGTGAGGGCCGGGAGGAGGGCGCCGATCACGTAGACGGTGATCGCGTAGAGTGCCACACCGCCCGCCAGTACCAGGGAGATTGCGCCGTTTGAGCCGCGGAGGAGGTCTGCCCAGGACCCGCGGTCCTCGGTTGTTTCAGTGTGCATACCTACAGGCTAAAATCTCAACCATGGTTGAGATCAAGCGCGACGCGCAAAACGCACCACAGCGCAGCCCCACGGATCTGCTGCCGATCGGCGAGATCGTGCGCCGCACCGGGGTTGCGGCATCCGCCCTGCATTTTTATGAGCGCCGCGGCCTCATCCACTCCGAACGTAGCTCGGGCGGGCACCGGCTGTATCCGCGCCACGTGGAGCGGCGAATCGCGATCATCCAGACGGCCAAACGGCTCGGCATCCCGCTCACCGAGGTGGCCGAGCAGTTCGCGACGCTTCCCGAGGATCGAATGCCCTCGCTCCGCGACTGGAACCGGCTGAACGCCTCCTGGCGCGGGCAGCTCGCCGCGCGCCGACTCGAACTCGAGCGGTTGGAGAGCGAGATGAACCAGTGCATCGGCTGCGGCTGTGTCTCCCTCGGTTCCTGCCGCGTATTCAACCCCAACGACGCCCTCGGCGAGCGCGGCTCGGGTGCCGTGCTGCTGGCACCGATCGAACCGCCCGAGGAGTGAGGAATCGGCGCTGACCGCCCGCTACGCCGCCGAATCCGTGCGGGTGGGGGCATCCCGATAGCCCACGGTCGCCGCGGCGAAGTAGGCGGCCGGGGTGTGCCCGGTGACCCGGCGGAAGGCGGCAACAAACGCGCTCGAGGTGGCGTAACCGACCCGATCGGCCACCCGCGCGACCGGCTCTCCCGCGGCGAGGTACGCCATAGCCGCCTGCAGCCGCGCGTGCACCCGCCACTGGGTAAAGGTGAGCCCGGTCTCGGCAACGAACAGGCGCAGCAGCGTGCGGGGGCTCGCGCCCACCTGCCGGGCCAAAACCTCCAGACCCCGCTGATCGCTGGGGTTTGCCAGCAGAATCGCCGACACCCCGCGGGCGCGGGAGTCGGTGGGCAGCGGCAGCTCGATCGTGGCCTTGTCCACCGGTTCGAGTACCTGAAGCAGCACCGCCTCGGCGTTGACCCGAGCCTGCTGATCGAGGTCCCCGGCGAGGTAACCGATCAGTTGCGCGGCCAGCGGAGACACCGCCACCACGGTGGGCTGTTCCCAGGCCAGCGAGCAGCGCGCCGGGTCGAGGTAGATACCCTCCATGGTCGAACGCTGCAGCGCGGCGGAGGCGTGCCACACCCCGGCCGGGATCCACAGGGCGAGCGTGGGCGGCAGCACCCAGTAGTGGTCCTCAACGTCGACCATCAGCACGCCGGAGCTCGCCCAGGCGAGCTGGTGATAGTCGTGTACGTGGGTTCGGAACTTTTGTCCGCGATCCATTTCGAATCGCTCCAGCCCGATCACACTCGCAACACCCACCAGGTATCCCTTCGCCGCCACACGGGCAAGAAAATGCCGGATGGCCGATCATCGACAGAGATTGGCGTGCCACCGACTTTACGTCATAACTAAGGTCATCCTAATCTGTTGTAGTGCCCGCGTCATCCGTATCCCCCGCCCTGCTCATCCAAAAAACCCTCGGAACCCGGAAAACCGACCTGGTCCTGGCCACGATTCTGTACTCGATTCACCAGCTGGGTGAGGCGCTGGTACCGGTGATCATCGGCGTGGCGATCGGCGCGGCCATCGAGCCGGGAGACCCCGGGGCACTGATTCTGTGGCTCGCGATCCTCGCCGCAGATTTTGCCATGCTGTCGTTCGCGTATCGCCTCGGTGCCCGCGCGAGCATGCGCGCGAAACAGCACGGTGAGCACGCGGTGCGGCTGTGGCTGAGCGACCGCATTCTCGATCCCGCCGGCGGTGTCGAGGCGGCCCCGGGCGAGCTGCTCGCCCGTGCGGACTCCGATGCCGGGCGTCTCGGCGCGTTTGCCGGGATGCTCGCCACCACCATTGCCGCGGCCGTCGTGCTGCTCGCCAGCACCGTGATGCTGCTGGCCACCTCGCTTCCGCTGGGCATCGTCATCCTGGTGGGGACGGTGGTCCTCCTCGTGGTGCTCGGAATGGCGGCCCGTCCCGTGCAGCGGCGCAGCCGCCTCGAGCAGGACGATCGCGGGCGCGTCATCGTGCTCGCCGAGGATCTCGTGCGCGGGCTGCGCGTGCTGCGCGGCCTCGGGGCGACCCGCGCCGGTGCCCGGCAGTATCGGGACGCCAGCCAGCGCGCTCTCGGCACGACCCTGCACGCGGCATCCGGTGCGGCCACCCTCACCGCGATCGGCACCGCGCTCACCGGCACCTACCTCGCGGTGATCACGATCCTCGGCGGCTACCTGGCCCTCACCGGTACACTCACCCCCGGAGGGCTCGTCGCTGCCCTCGGCCTCGCGCGCTTTGTCATCGGCCCGATGGATACCCTCGCCTATGCCGGCACCGCCCTCGCCCGTGCCCGCGCCTCGGCAGAGAGAATCGCGGCGATCCTGAACGCTCCCGCTGCACGGCAGGGCGACGGGAGCAGCGGAGGCACCGGCGAGACCGGTGGAGACGCCCATGCCGCCGGACCCGACCTCTCGCTGCACCGGGTGGCTCCCATCGCGGGATCAACCGAACCGCTCAGCGTGGTGTTTCCGGGATCGGGCGTCACCGGGGTCGTCGCCTCGAACGCCGCCACAGCGCATGAACTCACGGCGCTCATCGCACGCGAGCGCGTGCCCGAGACGGGCGAAATCCGGCTCGATGGCATTGCCTATGCGGCACTCGAATCCGAACGCCTACGGAGGGCCGTGCTGGTGTCTCCGCATGATGCCGCGCTGTTTGCCGGCACGCTGGCCGAGGCGCTGGGTGAGGGTGTCTCCGGGGTGCACTCCGTCCCAGCCACGCCCGCCCCTCATGCCGCACCCACCGGCCAGGCCGCGCGTGCGGCCCACGCCGCCCATGCGGAGGAGATCGCCGAGCAGTCCACGGAGGGCTGGGCGGGCGATATCGGCGAGCGCGGCGGTGCGCTCTCGGGCGGCCAGCGACAGCGCCTGGCGCTGGCGCGCGCCCTGGCCACCGACCCGGGGATGCTGGTGCTGCACGACCCGACCACCGCCGTCGATGCCGCCACCGAGCAGCTGATTGCCGAACGGGTGGCGGCGCTGCGCCAAGATAGCGGCACGATCGTATTCACCACCTCCCCCGCCTGGCTCGCGCACTGCGAGCGGGTGGTCTACCTCGCGGCGGATTCCCCCGCGCTCACCGGCACCCATGCGGAGCTTCTCGCATCCAATGCGCACTATCGAACGGCGGTCCTGCGATGACACAGCGCGCTTCCACTCCCCTGCCCATCGCCGATTCCCGCGCGGTCCGCGCGGTGATCTGGCCGCTGCTCCGACGCCACCGTGGCATTCTGGCCGCGGCCCTGCTGGCACTCATCGCCGCGAGCGTCTGCGGGCTCGCGGGGCCCGCCGCCATCGGCTGGATCACCGAGCTGATCGCCACCGGCACCGATCCGGTCGCGCTACTCGGCCCGGGGGCCCTCCTGCTGATCGCGGGACTCGGCCAGGCCGGCTTTGGTTGGTTGGCCACCGTCGCGCTCTCCCGAGGCATCCAGCCCGGGGTCGCGACCCTGCGTGAAGAGACCGTGGCCGCCGCGCTCACCCTGCCGCTCGCAAGCGTCGAGGCCGGCGGTACCGGCGACCTGGTATCTCGGGTTTCCGGCGACGCCGAGGAGGTCTCGGAGGCCGCCTCCGGCGCGTTCGTGGCGTTCGCCGGTGCCGGCATCACCATCGCGATCACCCTGGCCGGGCTCGCGACCCTCGACTGGAGATTCGCCCTGGCGGGTGCCCTCGCGATCCCGGTGCAGGCGTTTGCGCTGCGCCGGTACCTGCGGGTGTCCGGGCCGATCTATGCGGGCGGCCGCCGCGCGGACGGCGTACGTGCCGGCGCGATCCTCACCGCCTTCTCGGCGCTCCCCACCGTGCGTGCCTTCGGGCTGGGCGGACGCGAGCGCGCCCGCATCGCGGCCGCCTCCGAGGCCTCGATGACCTGGGAGTTCTCGGCCGTACGCACCGCGACGATCTTCTATGCGCGGCTCAACCTGGCCGAGTGGATCGGACTGGCCGCGATCCTCTCCGCGGGCTACCTGCTCGTCACCACGGGCGAGGTGCCGCTGGGAGCCGCGGTCACGGCCGCGCTATTCTTTGCCGGGCTGTTTGACCCGATCAACACCGTGCTCGGCGTCTTTGGCACGCTGCAGCGGGCGGCGGCCGGGCTCGCCCGCCTGGTCGGGGTGCTGACCCATCCCGCGCTTTCGGGCGACGCCCGCGACGCCGACGCCGGTGACGGTGACGATGCCACTGCCGAGGCCGCTAGCTCGCGCGGGCACGCCATCGGGCTGGCCGCCCGCGGGCTCGGATTCGGATATCACGAGAGTCTCGCCATCCTGAGCGACCTCAACCTCGAGGTGGCCCCCGGGGAACACCTGGCCATCGTGGGCGAGAGCGGCTCGGGGAAGTCGACGCTCGCGGCGGTGATCGCCGGTCAGCGCGCGGCAACCCTCGGCTTCGCGGGGCCGGTACTCGCGGGGCAGCCTACCGACACCCCGGTGCCACTCGTCGCCCAGGAGGGGCACGTGTTTGCCGGCTCGGTGGCCGAAAACCTGCTGATCGCACGCCCGGGTGCCACGGCCGAACAGCTCGAGGCGGCGCTCATGCTGGTCGGCGCGCGGGGCTGGGTGTCGGCCCTCCCCGACGGAATCTACACCCGGGTGGGCGGGGGCGGTTTTGCCCTCACCGCCGAGCGCGCCCAGCACCTCGCACTCGCTCGCATCGCGCTTCTCGACCCGCCCGCGGTGATCCTCGATGAGGCCACCGCGGAGGCCGGAAGCGATGCCGCCCGGATCCTCGACCGTGCCGCCGAGGCCCTGCTCGCCGGACGGACGGCGCTCGTCATCGCTCACCGTCTCGACCAGGCGGCACGTGCCGATCGGGTCATCGTGATGGAGGACGGCCGCATCATCGAGGACGGGCCGCACGCGGATCTCGTGGCCGCGGGCGGGCGCTACGCCTCGCTCTGGTCGGCCTGGTCGGGCTCGAACGGCGCGGCCGAGCCAAAGCCGGGTCACGGCTAGGAGGGCCGGCGAGCCGAGACCGCTAGTAGTCGAGTCCCGTCTGCTGATCCAGGAGGGCGGCCTGGCGAAGCTGAGCTGCCAGATCCTCGGCCGAGTCGGTGCCGAAGCTACCGTCGCTGATGCTGTGCTCGGTGGGGCCCGCCATCGGTGCGGGTGTGGTGGTCGCTGCGATCACCGCCCCCGTACCGATCACCACTGCAAATAGTGCGAGCGCTAGGCCGGTGATACGCCCAGTCGAGCGAATATCGCGTGCGCTAGCCCCGCCGAAAAACCGACGCCGGATCCGCGCACCGGGGGCCTCCGAGGTCTCCGACTTCGCCGCCGCTTCGATTTTCGTCACGGGCGCACACGCCGCCGATGCCGCGGGAGCCGCTGCAGCCCCCGCTCCCGCCGGTGCCGCGAGGCGCTCCAGAATCAGGTCCAGCTGAGCCGGCGTCAGCCGCTCAAACGCGGCCACGGTGCGCGCATCGATACCGTTTCGGGAGTCACGCAGCACGCCGAGGTACCGCGCGATTGCCGCATGGTCGGCCGGTCCGAGCGGATCGGTCATCGCGATTCACCCACCCGCGGCCGGCCGTACTCCTCGAGCAGGCGCAGCCAGATCTCGCTGACCGTCGGATAGGACGGCACCGCGTGCCAGAGCCGACCGATCGACACCTCGCCCACGATCGCGGTGGTCGCCGTGTGCACCAGCTCGGCCACCTCGGGCCCCACAAACGTGGCACCGAGGATCACCTCGCGGTTCGCGTCGATCACGAGACGGGCCTTTCCGCGATAGTTGTCGCGCTGCAGGCTGGCACCGGCCACCCAGCCGAGGTTGTAGTCCACGACCCGCACGTCGTATCCGGCATCGCGTGCGGCGGCCTCGGTGAGGCCCACGGCCGCCACCTCGGGGTCGGTGAATACTACCTGCGGCACGGCCGCGTGATCGGCGGTGGCCACGTGCGCGCCCCAGGGCGCGAGCTCCAGTGCCGAGCCGGTCGCTCGGGCGGCGATCACGTCTCCCGCGGCGCGGGCCTGATACTTGCCCTGGTGGGTGAGCAGCGCACGATGGTTCACATCACCCACCGCGTAGAGCCAGTCGAACCCGTCCACCAGCATGCTGTCATCCACCGAGAGCCAGTCGCCCGGGGTGAGCCCAAGCGTGTCGAGCCCGAGGTCGCGGGTGTGCGCGCCACGGCCGGTGGCAATCACGACCTCGTCGGCGTGCACCTCCCCGGCCGATGTCGAAACGGTGACCTCACCGGTGGATGCTCGCTCGATGCGATCGGTCGTGGTTCCGGTGTGCACGCTCACGCCGAGCTCCTTCAGCCCGTCGCTCACGTACTCCCCCGCGAAGTCTTCGAGTCCAGCCAGCAGCGTACCGCGGGCGATGAGCGTGACGTTGGATCCGAGGGAGGCAAACGCCGTCGCCATTTCGGTACCCACCACGCCACCGCCAATAATCGCGAGGCGCTCGGGCACCCGCTTGGTCGCGGTGATCTCACGGCTCGTCCAGACCCCGGACTCGGCCGCCCCGGGAATGCCGGGGATCGTCGCCGTGGAACCCGTGGCCACCACAACCGCGTGGCGCGCGCTCAGGACCGTGAGCTCGCCGTTCGGGCCGGTCACCGTGACCTCGCGCTCACCGCTGAGCCGGCCGTGACCACGGACGAGATCAATGTTTGCACCCTCGAGCCAGCGCACCTGACCGGCGTCGTCCCACCCGCTGGTGAAGGAGTCTCGGCGAGCGAGTACGGCGGGTACATCGAGCTCACCGGTGATAGCCTCGGCCGCGCCGGGGACGGCGCGAGCCGCCCGCAGTGCCTGCCCCGAACGCAGCAGCGCCTTCGAGGGCATGCAGGCCCAGTAGGAGCACTCGCCACCCACCAGCTCGCGCTCCACGATCACGGTTTCGAGGCCGCCGCGCACCGTGCGATCGGCCACATTTTCGCCCACCGGGCCGGCACCGATCACCACCACGTCCACCTCGCGTCGGATTACGTTGCTGTCGTTCTCACTCATGCCGTGCCTCCTCGTCGCTGGCTACTGCCTCGTCATTCCATCCTTGTTCACGATCGCCAAAAACGATAGTGATCTGTGCGGATTCCAGGCTTTGTGCCATGTGTTCCGCGTACCATTCGGGCCACTCCTCATGGTGGACCCCGTTCAGCACCGTTGCCTCATAGACGCCGTGCGCCGAGGCGGCCTCGCGCAGGAACCGTTCGATCGTCTGGACCGTCTCCGTGCGGCCCGCAGTGTGCGCCATTCTTAGCGTCCCGGGGCGCGGGTCACGACCTGCTGGATCGTCCAGGAGTTGCCATCCGGGTCGGCGAACGAGGCGAAGGTGCCGTAGCTATCGGTGTCCGGATGGGCGCCCGGCAGCCGGTTCTGTTCACCGGCCCAGTGGAAGATGCCGTCGGCATCGTGCCAGAGTTCGCTGATCTCGACGCCGAGGTCGGCGAGTTCCCGTCTTGCACCCGCCACGTCCGCGGTAACCAGGTGGAGACCCTGGACCGATCCGGGTGCCGCGGTGGTCAGCTGCTCGCCGAAGATGATCGATGCCTCGGATCCGGGCGGGGTCACCTGCACCACGCGGAGTCCGCGGTCGGTGCGGAAGTCGGCGTCCTGGCGGAATCCGATGCCGGTGTAGAAGGCGAGTGCGCGATCCACATCGGCGACGGGGATGACCACCACTTCGAGTTTCAGTTCCATGCTGTGCTCCAATCTCGGAACCGGCGTCACCGGTCTAACTGGTGACGATCATGACACGTAAAATCGTCACCTGTCAAACCGGTGACGAAAACTCTCCGAAACCTTGCATTCGGACCGCATCACCGGTCAGAATGGTGACATGAAACACGCGTTCCCCTGCGGATCCCTCCCCCTCGACCTCGTCGGCACCCTGCGCGCTCGGCGCAACGAGGTGCCCGCCGAGTGCCTCGGCGTGCCCGCGGATGTCGACGACTGGCTCGCGCAGTCCGGCATTCTTCCGGGTGCCGCCTCCACGGCTGCGTCTTCGGCGGCCACACTGACCGCGGCGCTCGCCCTCCGCGAGAGCATCTATGCCCTGGTCTGGGCTCGGCTGCACGAAGAGCCCCTGCCCGCGGAGGCGGTTCGAGAACTCAACGAGTTCGCCACCGCCCCGGCCCTCGGTGCCGCACTCACCGACGCGGGATGGGAACCGCGAGGCACCCCGGAGTACGCCCTCGGCAGCATTGCCCGCGAGGCCGTCGCGATCATCGGTGGGCCCGATTCGGCGCTGCTACGCGAGTGCTCACGCCCCGAGTGCACCCAGGTCTACCTCGACCACTCCCGCGGCCACCGCCGCGAGTGGTGCTCGATGAAGACCTGTGGAAGCAGGGTCAAGGCGGCCGCCTACCGGGCCAGAAAGCGCGAGGAGGCCGCCGCATAGCCGGGATTCCGGTAACGATTGGGGCACGAATCACGCAGTTTGTTCTTCAGGACCGACCGAAGGCGGGCGACACGCGACGAATTCCCGACGAGCCTGGGAATCCGGTCCGAATGCATAACAAACCCGTAGTTATTCTGATGGGGACACCGCCGGTGTCTCGGCTCACGCCATCACTCCATCGATCCCCGCCCTGGAGCGCAGCAATGAAGAAGTTTTTGAAGGTAGTCCTGAAGGTCCTCGGTGTGATCGTGGCGATCATCGGCCTCACCCTCGCCACCACGTCGATCGTGAACGCGGTCGCCAGCAGCTCCGAAGCAGACCGGATTACCCCCTACGGCAGGTTCTCGACCGTTGACGGTAAGAAGCTGAACATCGTCACCACCGGCGATGGCCCCGAAACCATCGTGCTGCTCCCCGGCTTTGGTACCTCCGCCCCTGCCATCGACTTCGGCCCGGTGACCGAGAAGCTCTCGAAGACCCACCGCGTCGTGGTGGTCGAGCCCTTCGGTTACGGCCTGAGCGACCAGACCGATGTGCCGCGCACCAGCGAGAACATCGTGACCGAGATCCACGAGGCACTGCACCAGCAGGGCATCGACCGGTTTGTGCTTGGCGGCCACTCGATCGCCGGCATCTACTCGCTGAACTACGTGAACAAGTATCCCGAGGATGTCACCGCGTTCGTCGGCATCGACACCAGCGTTCCGGATCAGCCCGGTATGGACGTCGCCTTCCCGATCGACCTGATGCGCGCCGCCAAGGCCACCGGCGTGGTCCGCGCCGTCTCCGCCCTCGACAGCGATTCGCTCGCGAAGTACGCGGCCGACTATCCCGAGGCCGCCCGCGAGCAGAACACCCTGATCGTGAACCGCAACGCCATGTCGAACACCTACCTCGACGAGATGAGCCGCATCGGCTCGAACTTCGCCGATGCCAAGGCGAAGAAGCTCACCTTCCCGGCCGATATGCCCGTGCTGCTGTTCGCTCAGGACCCGAACAAGGTCAACCCGAACTGGCTCAACCTCCACGAGGAGCAGGCGGCGCTCTCCACCCACGGCGAGGTCATTCCCGTGGATGGCGACCACTACCTGCACCACACCGAATCAGCCCTGATCGCCGCCGAAACCAACCGCTTCCTCGCCGAACTACCCGTCTCGGAATAACGGCACAGAGCAGGCAAAACACCCGTGGCTCGGATCTCAGGATCCGAGCCACGGGTGTTTTGGGGTGGAGCCAAGCGCGCCCTACTGCGGCGACTACTCTCGCTCGGTCTGAGGCTCCTCAGCATTCATCTCGACCCGGATCTTTTCCACCGCGCGCTCGATCCGCGCGGCCAGGGTCTTCGGGTTGGGCGCGGTGATGACCGGGTGCAGGATCGAATAGCGTGCGGCGGCGCTCAGGCCCTCAAACGTCGCGGTAGCACCGGCGATATCGGCCAGCGCCGCGGCGAGTTCCGCGGGCACCCGCGCATCCGCCGACCCCGCGTACGCGCGATCCCAGCGGCCATCGGCACGCGCCGCGGCCACCTCGGCATGGCCGCGCGGACGGATCCGCCCGGCCGCATCGAGTTCGGCGATGATCCCCACGTTGCGGGCCGACCACATCGAGGCCCGCCGACGCGGGGTAAACCGCTGCAGGAACGTGGCGGCATCAAACGAACGCTTTTGGCCGTCGATCCAGCCGCTGCAGAGTGCCTCTTCGAGCGCCTGAGCGTAGGTCAGCGTGGTGGGCTCACGCGTGCCCTTTTTCGCGAGGTGCAGCCAGACACCGTCCGAGGTTTCCTCGTGGGTGTCGAGCCAGGCGCGCCAGGCCGTGACATCGGCAACGACCAGCTGGCCCTCGGGCCCCTGCGCGGAAGACTCTGTAGCACTCATGCCCCCAGGCTAGCGCCCGCCCCCGACGCTTCTCCACTGGCTGGTGGGGCGAACCGACCGGAGAGTGGCGCGCGTGAGTTTCGGCATCATGAATCAAGTATCAGACGCTTCCCTCGCCCTCCGTCAAGAAGCGGAAAATAGCGGACAATCAGGGAGAACCAGCTGCATCTCCCCGAACCCCGTGCTAGCTTCATACTCATACGAGGACAAGGTCCCTCGTCAAAACGCTGAATTATCCCCTCGCCGGTTCACTGGAACGCGGAGAGGGGGTTTTTCTTTTTCCCGAGACGATTTTTCTTCGGCGGCCACGCGGGAGGTACCAGCGGATTCGGCCGCCGGCTGGACAGCGCCCGTCCGGAGCCTCACAATCGGAAGGTACCGTACCTCGCCCCCGGGTGGAGGTACGGACGCTGCGATCACCAACGGAAGAGGCCCCATGAGCACCGTCCCCCACGCCGCCGACAGCCACGATCTGATTCGGGTCATCGGCGCCCGCGAAAACAACCTCAAAAACGTGAGCGTTGACATTCCCAAGCGTCGCCTGACGGTCTTCACCGGGGTTTCCGGTTCGGGCAAGAGCTCGCTCGTGTTCGGGACGATCGCGGCCGAGTCGCAGCGCATGATCAACGAGACCTACAGCGCGTTTCTGCAGGGCTTCATGCCGAGCGTGGGCCGCCCGGATGTGGACGTATTGTCCGGTATCACCACCGCGATCATCGTGGATCAGGAGCGCATGGGCTCCAACTCCCGCTCCACCGTGGGTACCGCCACCGACGCCACCCCGATGCTGCGCATCCTGTTTAGCCGACTGGGCCAGCCCTACATCGGTTCCCCGCAGGCGTTCGCGTTCAACGTGCCCTCGGTATCCGGGGCGGGTGCCGTGACCATCCAGAAGGAGGGCCGCACCGTCAAGGAACGCCGCGAGTTCTCGGTGACCGGCGGTATGTGCCCACGCTGCGAGGGCATGGGCAAGGTCAACGATCTCGATCTCACCCAGCTGTTTGACGACTCCAAGTCCCTCAACGAGGGCGCGCTCACGATCCCCGGCTACACGGCCGACGGCTGGGGCGTCAAGATTTTCACCGGTTCGGGGTTCTTCAGCCCGGACAAGCCGATCCGCGAGTTCACCGAGCGGGAGATGACCGCATTCCTCTATAAGGAACCGGTCAAGGTGAAGATCGGCGACATCAACATGACCTACGAGGGTCTGATCCCGAAGCTCCGGAAGTCGATGCTGAGCAAGGACCGGGAGGCCATGCAGCCGCACATCCGCGCGTTTGTGGACCGTGCGGTGACCTTCACCACCTGCCCCGACTGCGGCGGCACCCGCCTGAACGAGGGCGCGCGATCATCGAAGATCGCCGGCATCAACATCGCCGATGCCTGCGCCATGCAGATCAGCGACCTCGCCGAGTGGGTGCGCGGAATCGATGACCCGAGCGTCGCCCCGCTGCTCGACACCCTCGGCGGTGCCCTCGACTCGTTTGTGGAGATCGGCCTCGGCTACCTCACCCTGGACCGTCCCGCCGGGACCCTCTCGGGCGGTGAGGCGCAGCGCACAAAGATGATCCGTCACCTGGGGTCCTCACTGACGGACGTCACCTACATCTTTGATGAGCCCACCATCGGCCTGCACCCGCACGACATCGCCCGCATGAACACCCTGCTGCTGCGCCTGCGCGATAAGGGCAACACGGTGATCGTGGTGGAGCACAAGCCCGAGACCATCGCGATCGCCGATCACGTGGTGGACATGGGTCCGCGCGCGGGCAGCGCCGGGGGTGAGATCCAGTTCACCGGCACCGTGGAGGGGCTGCGGGCGAGCGACACCCTCACCGGTCACCACCTGGATGACCGCGCCGCCCTCAAGGAGTCGGTCCGCACCGCGAGCGGCGCGCTCGAAATCCGCGGGGCGAACACGCACAACCTCCGCGATGTCAGCGTCGATATCCCGCTCGGTATCCTCACCGTGATCACCGGCGTGGCCGGGTCGGGTAAGAGCTCGCTGATTCACGGATCACTCCCGAAGGACGCGGGCGTCGTTACGGTGGACCAGGGGGCGATCCGCGGTTCGCGCCGCTCGAACCCGGCCACCTACACCGGCCTGCTGGAGCCCATCCGCAAGGCGTTTGCGAAGGCCAACGGGGTCAAGCCCGCACTGTTTAGCGCAAACTCCGAGGGTGCCTGCCCCACCTGTAACGGTGCCGGCGTGATCTACACCGACCTCGGAATGATGGCGAGTGTCGCGAGCACCTGTGAGGTGTGTGGCGGCAAGCGCTTCCTCGCCGAGGTTCTCGACTACACCCTGGGCGGAAAGAACATCGCCGAGGTACTCGCGATGCCCATCGCCGAGGCCGCCGCGTTCTTCGCCGAGGGTGAGGCGCGCACGCCCGCCGCGATCAAGATTCTCGACCGCCTGGTGGATGTCGGCATCGGCTACATCAGCCTCGGCCAGCCCCTCACCACGCTCTCCGGCGGCGAGCGCCAGCGCCTGAAGCTCGCCGTGCAGATGGCCGAGGAGGGTGATATCTACGTCCTGGACGAGCCCACCACCGGCCTGCACCTCGCGGACGTGCAGTCCCTCCTCGGACTGCTGGATCGCCTGGTGGAGTCCGGCAAGTCCGTGATCGTGATCGAACACCACCAGGCCGTCATGGCGCACGCCGACTGGATCATCGACGTGGGTCCCGGTGCCGGCCATGATGGCGGAACGATCGTCTTCGAGGGCACCCCGGCCGACCTGGTGGCGGCAAAGTCCACCCTGACCGGGCAGCACCTCGCCGCCTACGTCGGAGCCTAACCCCCACCGGATACACGACCGGCCGCCCCGCTGATGCGGGGCGGCCGGTCGTTTTCGGTCGACGGCTAACTGCTGAGTGCCACCGCCGGTGAGGTCCGCGCCGCGCGCAGGGCCGGGAGCACCCCGGCAACCGCTCCCACGGCCACGGTCGCGAGCACCCCCGCGATGAGAACCGAGACGGGGACCTCGAGCTTCCACCCGTTCGACGCGGCCACGATCGCGGTCACGGCAAATCCGGTGCCGGCCCCCACCAGCCCGCCGAGGAGTGCCAGCAGCACAGCCTCCATCAGGAACTGGTTGCGGATGTTCGCGCGGGTGGCCCCGAGCGAGCGCCGCAGCCCGATCTCGCGACGGCGTTCAAGCACCGTAATCACCATCGTGTTCGCCACACCGATCCCGCCCACGAGCAGGGCGATCGACCCCACACCGATCAGCAGGCCGGTGAAGGCCTGATCCACGGTGTTCTTCGCCGCGAGCGCGTCCGACGGGCGACTCACGCTCACCTCGTTGGGCGCCTCGGGGTTGATGGTCGCGGGCAGAAGATCGCGCACCTCGGGTACCCGCTCCTCGCTGGAGCGCTCGTACAGGACGGTCGGAGAGCCATCAAATCCGAAGCGTTCGGCCGCGATTCCCGCGCCCACCAGCGCACTGGAATCGAGCTCCGGGGTGAGGAGCGAGGGCTGCAGAATGCCCAGCACCGTGAAGTACTGCCCGCCCAGCCACACCTGGTTTCCCGGCTCGGTAATGCCCATGGCCTCGGCCGCTCCCGCACCCAGAACCACCAGGTCGTGCTTTTCCGTCTCGGCGTTGAACCAGCGCCCCGAGGCGAGTGCGGTACCGGTGGTGGCCAGGAGGTCTCCCCCGGCCACGCGCACCCGCAGGCCGCCGGTCTCGCCGGGCAGGGTGAGGTCATTGCGGTACACGTGGTAGTCAATTTCGGTGGTCCAGCCCGAGGTCTCCACCCCGTCGATGCGCAGCACCCGGGTGCCGGCATCCGGCGGCAGCTTGGTGTCGGCACCCAGGAGGTCCTTGCCCGCACTCATGGTGAGAAGGTTGGTGCCCAGCGCCGCGAGCTTTTCTCGAACCGCCGCCTGGCTGGAGGTGGAGATCCCGATCACGGCGATCATCGCGGCGATGCCGATCGCGATGCCCAGCGCCGAGAGCGCGGCCCGCATCGGGTGAACCCGAACGCCGTGAAGCCCCAGGGCAAACAGGTCACCGGTGCGCAGGCGGGACTTGGGCAGCGCACTCATGCGGACACCGCCAGCACGGTGTCGCGCTCATCGCTCTCGATCCGGCCATCGCGAATGCCCACCCGGCGTGGAAGCCGCTGCGCGAGTTCGCGGTCGTGGGTGATGACCACCACGGTGGTGCCGCTCGCGTGCAGCTCCCGCAGAATCTCGACCACGATCTCACCCGAGCGCGAGTCCAGGCTGCCGGTGGGTTCATCGGCGAGCAGCAGATCCGGGTTTCTCACCATCGCGCGGGCAATCGCCACCCGCTGCCGCTCACCACCGGACATCTGCGCGGGCCGGTGCAGCAGGCGATGCCCGAGTCCCACCCGCTCCAGCGCCTCGGTCGCCACGGCGCGGCGCTCACGCGCCGGTTTTCCGGTGTAGAGCAGGCCGGCGGCCACGTTATCGCGCGCGCTCACCCCCTCGGAGAGCTGGAACTGCTGAAACACGAATCCGATGCTGTGTGCACGCAGCGCACTCAGCTGGCGGTCGCTGAGCTTCTCGACCGAGTATCCGGCCACCCGGGTCTGCCCGGCACTGGCGCGATCGAGGGTTCCGATGAGGTTGAGCAGGGTGGATTTTCCCGAACCACTCGGCCCCACGATGGCCACGAGCTCGCCCCGCTCCACCCGCAGGTTTACCCCGTCGAGGGCGCGGGTGGGCGGCGAACCGTACTCGCGACTGACGTCCACCAGCTCGATCATCGGCGCCGTCATGACACCACCACCTCGTCGCCGGGTTTCAGGTCGCCCTCGTCGATGGACACCCGCCCATCGGCGAAGGATCCCGGCGTCACCACCACGCTGACACGCTTTCCGTCGCGCCACACCTCCACGCTGTGCCCGCCGCCGGGGGTGGCGAGCAGCGCGGCGGTGGGGATCAGGAGCGCGTCGGTGACGAGCACGCGCTGGAAGGACACCTGTACCCTGACATCGGCGTAGGTCCCGGTGGCCGCCTGGTCCACGGGGGTGATCGTGATCGGGATGCGCAGCGCGGTTCCCCCGGAACCGGTGGGCTGCTCGCGCGGGGCACCCACGGCGCTCACCTTTCCGGTCAACGTCTTCCCGTCGGGCAGACGCACCTCAACCTCGCCGTCCAGGGGCGCGGATGCCGCGAGCTGAGGCTCCAGATCCACCAGAATGTCCTTGGTGGTTCCGGTGACCGCCAGCACCTCGGGTGAGGCGGGGTCGCCGACCCTGGCCTTCTGCTCGGCGATGCGCAGCGGGCCAGAGGCAAAGACCACCTGGCCGGGCTCGATGCTGCCGGTGCGCGGGCGCCCCAGCTTTTTCTGCCAGGCGGAGACCGCCTGCGCGGTGCGCGCGGTGAACTTCTTATCGGGGGTGTCCGTGAAGTACCCCAGGTCGCGAAGGTTCTGTTCGAGCATGAGCACATCGGCACCATCGCTCATCCCCGCGGCAAATCCCCGCCACATGGGGAGGTCGCCGATCAGCAGGTTGACCGGGAGGTCGTCCACCCGAAACAGCTCGCCCCCGCGTTCGACAACGGTTCCGATATCACTCATCCGGGTAATCGTGCCGCCGGCCGAACCCACGCTGCGTGGATCGGTGTACCCGAGCTGACCGTTTCCTCGCGAGCGCTCGATGAGATCCTCTCGCGCGGCCGCGACGGTCTTGGGGGCGGGCGCGTGCTCGGCGGTGTTCGCGTCAGATCCTGCGGATCCGCCCCAGACCATGGCGGCCGTCGCCCCACACCCGATGGACACCACCAGGGCGGCCGAGATCCAGAGGGCGGTGCGCTTTTTCACCGGACTCATCGCTTCGAGCCGTTGATCTTATCGAGGCCGGCCGTGGTGGCGCAGGACGCCATGGTGGCCTCGTCGTACTCGCCGGGGCGAACCGGTGCCGAGCCGGCCACACCGTTTGCGTTGCCGCCCTCGGGGGCGGGCGCCGGGTCCTTGAAGTCGTATCCGGCCTCGCGCATGCACTTCGCAAACGCGAGCTGCATCTTCTGGATCTCCTCGATGCTCGGCATGCTCGGGTCAACCGGGGGCTGACCGATGGTCTTCATGCACTCACGATTGGCGTTTCGCAGGGCCTCGACATCCACGGTGCTGGGGTCGATCTCCTGCAGCACGGTCACCTCGCCCTCCTTGACCGGGGCGGGGGCGGGCAGATCCACGCCCTTCTCTTTCATACAGGCCGAGAGGTCGGCCTGCCACTTGGCCATCTCCTGCTCAAAATTGCCGCTCTTGATCTCCGCCCTGTGCGTGGGCTGGGCGGCACCGGATTCGCCGCCCCCGGGCTGCCCGCCGCCGGCGGTGCACGCTCCCAGGAGAATCAGGGCGGAGGCGGCCAGGGCGAGCAGGCCGGTGCGACGCAGTGCGGGGCGAAGGGTCATCGACATGGTGTGTTCCTTTCAAACGGGTTTCCGTGAAATACGGGATAGGTCAAGTTCAGCGAATGCCCGGTCACGACGGGGTAAGACGATTCATTTACCATTTCCTAACCGGTTCCGTGATGGGATAGCAGGACAGAATCAAGGAGAGCAATGCGTGTACTGCTGGTGGAGGATGAGCCGTTCCTGGCCGAGGCGATCGCGGCGGGGCTGTCGGCAAACGCGATCAGCGTCGACACCGTGGCCGATGGCGAATCGGCACTGACGGCCACCGACCTCACCGAGTACGAGGTGGTGCTGCTCGACCGAGACATTCCCGTGGTGCACGGGGATGAGGTGTGTCGCATTCTGAATGAGCGCGAGCGGCGCCCGGCGATCCTCATGCTGACGGCCGCCCGAGCGCTGACCGACCGCGTGGATGGGCTCGCCATCGGGGCCGATGACTACCTCTCCAAGCCGTTTGAGTTTCCCGAGCTCATCGCCCGGGTGCGCGCGCTCTCGCGCCGAAAGTTTCAGGCCCGTCCGCCGGTGTTGAACGCGGGAGACGTGCGCCTCGATCCGATTCGCTTTGAGGTTACCCGGGCGGGACGCTTTATCCGCCTGGCGCGCAAGGAGTTCGCGGTCCTGGAGGTGCTGATGCGCGAACCCGGCACGGTCCTGAGCGCCGAGGAACTCCTCGAGCGCGCCTGGGACGAGAATGCCAACCCCTTTACCAATTCGGTCAAGGTCACGATCAGTACGCTGCGGCGAAAGCTCGGCGAACCCTGGCTCATTCGCACCGTGCCCGGCGTGGGCTATGCCATCGAGACGGAGGAACCCGAACATGCGACTGCCCAGTAGACCGGTCTCCGGGCGGCGGTTTCGGCTCACGATCCGCACCCGCCTCGCGCTCACCTACTCGGCCGTGCTCACGGTCTCGGGCGTACTCATGCTGGGTGTCATGTACGTGGTGCTGGGGCTCCTCCCGAGCTATGCGTTTGCGGTGGTCCCCGGTGTTCCCGCCAATACCTCCCTGGCCCCGGTCACGCCCACCCAGCCCCTCGTTTCCGAAACCCAATCGCCCACCGTCGGCACCGTGGACAACGGCGTGGTGGCCAACAACCTGGGAACCCCCAGCCTGCTCGTTTCCTCGCGCGAGGACCTGCAGCGCCTGTTTGTGATCGCGGCCATCGGAATCCTGCTCGCCCTCGTAGTGGGTGGCGCCTGGCTCGGCTGGTATCTCGCCGGCCGGATGCTCCGCCCCCTGCGCGATATCGGCCGCGCGACCACCCTCGCCGCCCGGGGAAACCTCGATCACCGGCTCGCGTTCACCGGTCCCGAGGATGAGATCACGGACCTCGCCGACTCGTTTGACCGCATGATGGGCGAGCTGGAAACCTCCTTCGGGGCGCAGCGGCGCTTTGCCGCAAACGCCTCGCACGAGCTTCGAACGCCGCTTGCCACCACGCGCGCCATGCTCGATGTGGCGCTCGGGGCCGCAGGCACGGGTACCGGGGGCACCGCCGGAGCCTCGGTCCCCGCGGCATCGCAGACGGTCCTTCTTGACCGTCTGCGCACCATGAATGAGCGCAGTATCGCCACGGTGGACGCCCTGATGGATCTGGCCGAGATCGAAACCGGAACCGATGAACCGGCGCTGCTTCGCCTCGATCAGACGATCGCCCAGGTCGTGGAGGAGTGCACGGATGAGGCGCGGGCACACGACATCACCGTTGCCCAGGATCTGATTCCCACGCACATTCGCGAGGATCCTCGCTTCGTTCAGCTCCTCGCCGTCAACCTGGTGCACAACGCGATCCGGCACAACCACGACGCCGGCAGGGTCTGGGTCTCGGTGCAGTCCGCGGAGCCGGGCACCGCCACGCTGTGTGTCGAAAATACCGGCACCGTGATCGATGAAGCCCAGATCACGCTGCTGCGCGAGCCGTTCTCTCGGGCGGCCGGGCGTGCCCGTGGCGGAGACACTCCGGGGCGCGGACTCGGGCTCTCGATCGTGTCCGCCATCGCCGAGCGCTGCGGCAGCCACCTCGAGCTGACCGCGCGTCCCGGTGGCGGCCTGATCGCGTCGGTCACGTTCCGTACCGTCGGCGGGAACCACTCCGGCGGCTAGGAACACCGGGCTCGATACGGCTTTTGTTATGCCGTAACACGTTAATGATTGGTTGGGTTATGGCAATACATCGTTAAGAATGCGCTCGTACCGTGGCAGCATGACCTCCTCCACTCCCGACATCGGCACCGACCCCGGTGCCCGTGCCATCGCTCGAATTCGGGCATCCCTCGGTACCCTCGTGGCCAGCGAACGCCGCGTAGCCGAGGTGGTCCTCGCCGATCCGCGTGCGGTCATCGGGTCCACCGCATCACAGCTCGCCGGGCGGGCCGAGACCTCCGCCACCACGGTGATCCGATTCGCCCGCAATGCTGGCTTTAGCGGATATCAGGAGCTCGCGATCGCCCTCGCGGTGTCCGAGCCCACGCTGGATACCGCACCCGAACTCTCGCCCACGGACTCCCCCGCCGAAACACTGCGCGGGGTCGCAGCCCACGCCCAGCTCGCGATCGGTGCCATCGCGGACAGTGTGTCCCCCGATGCCTTCACCGCGGCCATCGCCGCCCTGGCTTCGGCCCGGCACACCATCGCCGTCGGAGCCGCACTGACCAGCCCGGTGGCCGAGGACCTCGCGTTTCGCCTGACCCACCTCGGCCACCCGGCGGATTCCCCCACGGACGCGCAGATCCAGTGGATCCGCGCCCAGCAGCTCGAGCCCGGCGACGTGTGCGTCGCGATCCTGCACGGCGGCACCTACCCCCACGTGGTGGACGTGGCGCGCGAGGCGCGGGCCGCCGGTGCCACGGTCATCGCGATCACCTCATTCGACCGCACCCCGCTCGCCGAGCTCGCCGATATTCCCCTGGTGGTGGGAGCTACCACCGCCCGCTCGGGCTTTGATGCCTGGGGCAGCCGACTGGCCTACCTCACCGTGATCGATGCCCTGCTCCTCGCACTGACCAACACCGATCCCGCGCGCTACCGCGCCCACATCGAGCGCATCAGCACCCGCATCGAACTGGACCTCCTGTGAGCACCCTGCGCTCGCGGCTCACCCCGCACCTGCTTCTTGCGCCGGCCACGATCTGTCTGGTCGTGTTTGTGGCCGCACCGCTGGTCATCGTGCTGGTCCTCGCATTTTTCAACCTCAATCTCGTGACCGGGACCTCCTCGTTTGTGGGGCTCGCGAACTTCACCACCGAGATCCCCCACCCGGAATTCGCCCGGGCACTGCGCAACACCCTGCTCTACGCCGTGTTCACCATCGGCCCCTCAATGGTGGGCGGGCTGCTGGTCGCGCTCCTGATTCACGGTCTGCGACGCGGCCAGGGTTTCTGGCGCAGCCTCTACTTCCTCCCGGTGGCCACCACGCTCGTGGCGATGTCGGCGGTGTGGCGATGGATGTTCCGTGCGGACACCGGGGTGGTGGACACCGTGCTGGGTCCGCTGCTCGGCATCCATGACTGGCTCTCCGATCCGAACCTCGCGCTGGCCGCCATCACCGTGGTGGGCAACTGGCACCAGATCGGGTTGGTCGCGATCCTCTACCTCGCGGCCCTCGGCACCCTGCCCCAGGACCAGTACGACAGCGCGGCGCTCGACGGTGCCGGCGGGTGGAACCGGTTCTGGCACGTCACCTGGCCGGCGCTTGGGCCCACCACGATCTTTGTGTTCATCATGACCGCGGGCTCCGCCCTGCAGGCCTATGACGTCATCGCCGCGATGACCCAGGGCGGGCCGCTCGGCTCCACCGAAACCCTGACCTTCGCCATCTGGAACCGCGGAGTGCACTACTTCGATATTGGCCGGGCCGCCGTGCTGTCCCTCGCGCTGCTGGTGCTGTCCGTCGCGGTGACCGCGATCCAGCGCACCGGCTATGCTCGCCGCCTCGAATCCGGAGGAACCCGATGAAACTCCTCGGTCAGCTGACCCGACACCTCCTGCTCGCCCTCGGCGGTGTGTACATGCTCGCACCCATCGTGCTGATGCTCGCCTCGGCGTTCACCCCCACGGCGGACATTCTCGCCGGCAACTATCTGGCCCGCCCCACGCTCGACAACTTCGTCGAGGTGGCCCGCACGGTGCCGCTCGGCACCTACTACCTCAACTCCGTCCTGGTGGCGCTCGCAACCTTCGCGCTCCAGCTCGTGGTCTGTGTGCCTGCCGCCTACGCCATGGCGCGGCTGCGCTACCGGGGGCGCACCATCACCGTGTGGCTGCTGGGCCTGCTCATCCTCATCCCCTTCCAGGTGCTCGCGATCCCGATCTACCTGATCTTCCGCCAGGTGGGACTCATCAACACCCTGCCGGCCCTCATCCTCCCCTTCGTGGGCTCCGCCTTCGCCATCTTCCTGCTGCGCCAGTTTTTCCTCGCGCTGCCCGGATCGATGTTTGACGCCGCAACCCTCGATGGCGCCGGCACCGTCGCGACCCTCCTGCAGATCGTGATTCCGGCGAGCCGCCCCGCCCTGCTCTCCCTCGGGGTGTTCACCGTGACCTCCGCCTGGAACGCCTACTTCTGGCCCTCGTTTGTGCTCTCCGACGACTCCGCCGCCACGATCCCGTTCGGGGTGGTGCGCTTCATCAACTCCGATGCGGTCACCGCGTACGGCCCGCAGATGGCCATGGCCACGCTCTCGGTGCTCCCCCTCCTTCTTGCCTTCCTCTTTGCTCAACGACAGTTCATCCGTGGCCTGGCCCTCACCGGCCAGGCCGGCTAACCACGGCCGCCCCGCTTTTCCCCTCCGCTGTATCTCCCCTCCGCTATATCCACCCTCAGCAGTTTCTCCCCACCGCATCGTCTCCCCATGCAAAGGATTCCCATGTCGCACCGCCCCGCCTCCCGCCCAGCTACCCGCACCGCCGCCCTCGCGGTCTCCCTCGCGGGCATCACCCTCCTCGCCGGCTGCTCGGCCGAGGCCACGCCGGCCGCCTCCACCTCACCGGTGCCGAGCGTCACCATCGTTTCCGGACAGTCCGCCCAAAACGGTGACCTGCTGCGCGGTATCTTCGACCGCTACAACGCCCAGGCCAGCACCGCCAAGGTGGACCTCAAGCTCACCGCCGACTCCGATGTGGACACGGCACAGAAGGTGCTCGTGGACATCGCCGCCGGCCACGCTCCCGACGCGGTGCGCGTGACCAACGCGACCTACCAGACCCTGATCGACGCGGGGGTGGCGCAGCCCGCCGATGACTGCCTCGCCGGCGAGAGCGGCCTCAACTCCGATCTCATCTCGGGCATCACGGTCAACAAGCACGTGTATCAGGTGCCGTGGTACGTCACCCCGAACGCCCTGTTCTACAACGCCAAGCTGTTCACCCAGGCGGGCCTCGACCCCGAAAAGCCCCCGACAACCCTCGACGAGTTCCACCGGGATGCCCAGGCCATTGCGGCCACCGGGGCCGCCGGCGGAACCGCGTACTTCGGCAATGACTTCAACTTCCAGTCCTATCTCGCCTCGCTCGGCTCGAAGGTGTACGATCCGGCCACCCAGAAGCTCACCCTGGACACCCCGGCCGCGGCGAGCGTCTTTGACACCTTCGCGGCCATGGCGAAGGATGGCAGCTCCCCGGTCTACACCAACTTCTTTGCCGACGCCAACGAGGCCTTCGCCTCCGGAAAGCTCGGCATGATCGTGTCCTCCGCCTCGGGCTACCCCGCGCTCAAGGCCAACGGCAACGCCGACATTCGCATCGCACCGGTACCCACGGCCGAGGGCGGAAAGCCCGTCGCGACCACCTCGACCAACGGTTTTGTGATCACGACCAAGGACCCCTCCCGCCAGAAGGCCGTGTGCACCGCGCTGCGCAGCCTACTCACCCCCGAGGCCGTCACCGAAACGGTTTCCAAGACCGCAACCATCCCGCTGCTGACCAGCACGATCACCGACCCGAAGCAGCTCGCCCCGGTCTATGCGGCAAACCCCGGTTGGGCCGCCGTGCGTGACCAGAAGACCGTCCCGTGGGTGTCGCTGCCCGGCACGGCCAACGCCGAGTACTCCAAGCTCTACTCCGACGCCCAGCTGCGGGTTCTGCGCGGCGACGCCGACGGAAAGGGCGCGGCGAAGGACCTGCAGACCCAGACCGAGCAGATTCTGGCGGCACGCTAGTGAGCGCCCCGGTTCACATCCGCGCGGTGAGTAAGTCCTTTGAGGGCGCGAAACGTCAGACCACGCGCATCCTCGACGGGGTATCGCTCACCGCCCCCGCGGGCCAGATCACCACGATTCTCGGGGAATCCGGCTGTGGCAAAACCACGCTCCTGCGCATCGTGGCGGGCCTCGAAACCGC
This sequence comes from Mycetocola tolaasinivorans, assembly GCF_003667565.1. Taxonomy (GTDB): domain Bacteria; phylum Actinomycetota; class Actinomycetes; order Actinomycetales; family Microbacteriaceae; genus Mycetocola; species Mycetocola tolaasinivorans. The sequence continues at coordinate 242,425 of NZ_RCUX01000001.1, read as the reverse complement.
GACGAGCGGCGGCATTCACATCGGCGAGCGCGAGGTCACGAGCGTTCATCCCTCCCGGCGCGGGGTGGCCATGGTGTTTCAAAACTACGGCCTGTACCCGGCAAAGACGGTGGCAAAGAACATCGAGTTTCCGCTCAAGATGGCGGGTGTCGCCCCGGCCGAGCGCCGGACCCGCGGCCTCGCCGCCGCGACCCTGCTGCACATCGACCACGTGATGGATCGGATGCCGGCCCAGCTCTCGGGCGGCCAGCGCCAGCGGGTGGGCATCGCGCGGGCCCTGGCCCGGGATCCCGAAATCCTGCTGATGGATGAGCCGCTGTCCAACCTCGATGCGCAGCTGCGCATCGAGATGCGCGCCGAGCTGGTCGCCATGCAGCGCCGAATCGGGTCGACCATGCTGTACGTGACCCACGATCAGACCGAGGCGATGACGATGTCCGACCGTGTCGTGGTGATGCGCGGCGGGCACATCGAGCAGCAGGGCACCCCGGAAGAGGTGTTCCAGGTGCCCGCCACCACCTATGTCGCCGCGTTCCTCGGCAACATGAACCTCGCCCCGGCACCCGCATCGGAAACCGGTGCCGGGGCGGGCACCACGCTCGGGGTGCGCCCCGAGCACTTCCTCCCCGCCGATCACTCGGTGCCGCAGGAGGGGGACCTGTGCATCGAGGGAGCGATCGAATATGCCGAGCTTCTGGGCACCGATCGCATCCTGCACGTGCGCGCCGGAGACACCCTCTGGCGCGCACGGGTGGACGCCGCGCTCCCCCTGCATGAGCGCATCACGGTGCGTGCCCGGGCGGCCAATGTCCACCGCTTCGACGCGGAGAGCGGGGTGCGCCTTGCTGTCTAGCTACCCGCTGCTTGTGAGCGACCTGGATGGGACGCTCCTCACCGATCAGAAGTCGGTCTCGCCGGAAACCACGGCGGCCCTGCGCGCGGCACGCGAGCAGGGAATGGCCCTGGCGATCGCCTCGGCCCGCCCGTATCGCCTGATCCGGGCGGTCATCCCCGAGGAGACACTCGCGCTGTTTTCCGCGGTGATCGTGTCCAACGGTGCCGCGATCCTCTCCCCCGACGGCACCCGGGTACTGCACTCGGATGCGCTGGGCGTGGCCGAACTGGCCACCCTCATTACGCGCCTGCGCGCCCTGTTCCCGGATGCCGGGTTTGGGTGGGAATCGGGCACCGAGTTTGGCAGCGACCAGCAAATGCTGGAGCTCGTGGCCGCCGGCGGAGTGCTGCGCGATCCGCACGCGGATCGGGTGAAGCATCTTCCCACAGCGTCTGCGCACCAGCTCGTGATGGCCCCCGCCCACGGTATTCCGCGGGATCACCTCGATACCGTGCGCCGCGAGCTCGGGGAGGCCTACGCCGTCACCGACTCCCTCGGCGGGGTCGTGGAGATCTCCCCGGTGAGCGTGACCAAGGCCGATGCCGCGCGCGTCTGGGCCGCGTCGCTCGGGCACACCCTCGCCGAGGTGGTGGCGTTTGGCGATGAGCACAACGACCTCCCCCTGCTGCGTACCGCCGGGCTCGGCGTGGCCATGGGAAACGCGGCGGCCGAGGTGCGCGAGACCGCCCACCTGGTCACCGCAACCAATAACGATCACGGTGTTGCGCGCACCCTGTGGGCGCTCCTCTCCGGGGAAGCGTCCTAGGGCACCGGTCGCCCCTCCCATTTCACTCACTACTCGAAGCGAACGCATGACCTCTTTCACACTCCTTCACGTCTCCGATCCGCACCTGGGCCACTCCGGCGGCGACCAGCGCGCCCACCAGGCCGAAACCGCCTGGGCCTCCCTCCACGCGGAGGTGGCACGAAACCGCCCCGATCTGGTGGTCATCACCGGCGATCTGGTGGTTGACGATCCCGATGATCGCGCCGATCGCGCGCTCGCCCACGCCCGCATTTCGGCGCTGGAGGCACCCGCCTACGTGGTCCCCGGTAATCATGACGTGGGTGACCACACGACGCGGTCGGGGCTGCCGGTGGACTGGCACGGCAGCCGGGTATCGGACGCCCGGGTGGATGCCTGGGAGGCGACATGGGGGCCCGGCCACTGGTTGCGTGAGCACGACGACTGGGTCTTGCTCGGCATCAACGCGCAGGTGCTGGGCTCGGGCCTTGCCGCCGAGGCGCGGCAGTGGGAGTGGCTGGAACTCGTGGCCCTGCCCGCGGTTTCCGGGCGCCCGCTGCTGGTCTTCAGCCACGAATCGCTGGATACCCGCCCCGAGACCGAGGGTACCGTCGACAGCTGGATGTCGATCCCCACGGAGGCATCCCGCAGACTGTGGGCGATGCTCGAACCACACCGCCCCATCGCCGTGTGTGCCGGGCACACCCACCGCCACCTGGAGTGGACGCACGGTTGCGCCCGCGGGATCACCGCCCCGAGTCTCAGCGGCGCGATCCCGCACCGCAACGATATGACCGCGGCGGAGGGTGATCAGCGGCCGGGCTGGCTTCGCTATACGCTGGATAACCGGACGCTGCGGGTCGACCGGGTGGCCCCGGGAACCCCCACCGGCCCCGCCGGAGCCGCATCGGCCCCGCTCGTATCCCACTCGATCTGAGGACACCATGACCAGCACCCGCACCGCCCTCCTCGGCTCCGCCCGCGAGATTCTTCGGGATCCACGAACGGCACTCACCACATCCGGCGAGGCTCTGGCCGAGTGCCTCGGCTACCTTGAGCGCGATCCCGCACCGCTGCTGCGCGAGGATGGCCCGACCCACCTGACCGGCTCCTGCTTCGTCTTCAGCCCGGACCGCAGCCAGACCCTGCTGGTGTTCCACGCAAAGGGACGCTTCTGGGTGCAGCCGGGCGGGCATCTGGACGACGGCGATGAGTCCCTTCCCGCGGCGGCCCTGCGCGAACTCGCCGAGGAAACCGGGACCACGCCCGATCCCGACACGGTGGCGTTCGGTTTTGACCTCGATCACCACCCGCTCTCGGCGAGCTTTGGGTCCTGCCGCTCACACCTCGATATCGGCGTTGCGGTGACCGTGGATCCGGCCGCGACCCTGACCATCAGTGCCGAGTCGGAGGACCTGCGCTGGTGGCCCGTGGACGCCCTGCCGGAGAACTCCGCGTCCTCGCTCCCGCGCCGCATCGACGCCTTCCACTCACTCGGCTAGGCGGCGCGCGGGCCGCCGACCCGTCTACGCCTCAGAATTGGCGAGGACGCAGTGCACCGAACCCTGAAAATATAGGGCACCTGCCCGAGGTGAGACCCCCACCTCAGCGGGCAACCTTGAGGTATCGCCACGAATCCCCCGCTGGCGCTCTCTCAGGGAGGAAACACCATGTTCGGCTCATGGGATCTCGGACCATCCGAAACCCGACGCTTCGAGGAGCGCCGAATGATCGACCGTCTCGAACGCGCCCGGCTGCTGCGGGAGCAGGTGGCCGCGCGCCGCCTCGGAATGCCCTCACGGATTGGCGCGCGCGGCGAACGCCACACCGCTCTCTCGCGGCTGCGCGAACGGGTGCTTCACGGTTCGGCCCGCACCGCGACCGGGCAGCCGGCCCTCGCCTGTGCGGAAAACTAGGCATCGGTGAGTTCCCGCACTGCCCGTTCCCACCACTGCGTGACACGATAGGGGTATGAGTATGCCCGCCACCAGCGCGCGCCTGATCGGCCGCGGCGAAGACCTCGCGCTTCTGCGCGAGGCCTTTGCCGTTGCTGCCACGGGTGATACCCGCACGGTGGTGCTGGGCGGGGAGGCAGGAATTGGCAAAACCCGTCTGCTCACCGAGTTTGTGGGCGAGGTACGGCCGGGTGCCCTCGTCCTCACCGGGCAGTCGGTGGATCAGGGGTCCGTCCCCGCGCCGTACTCCCCGATCACCGGGATTCTCAAGTCGCTCCTGTCGCAGTGTGGGCCCGAGGAGCTGACGCGCACGGCCGGTTCCGGCCTCGATACGCTCGCCTCCCTGCTGCCCGCCCTCGGAGCGGTGGAGACCCCGGTCGAGGATACCTACGATCACGAGGCACGCGGGGCGGGCAGGCTCCACGAAACCATCACGCTCATGCTGGAGACCCTCTCGCTCGAGCGTCCCCTGGTCATCGTGATTGAAGACCTGCACTGGGCCGACGGTGCCTCCCTGCAGCTCCTGGGGTTCCTCGTGCGGGCCCTCGTTCACGATCGCGTCCTGCTGCTGATGAGCTATCGCAGCGACGAGGTGCCGCGGGGTCATCCACTGCGTGCGTTCCTCGGTGAGCTGGATCGTACCCGCCGCGTGCAGCGCCACGAGCTGACCCGGCTCAGCCTCGACGAGGTGGGTGAGCAGGTTGTCGGCATCATCGGCACCTCCCCCGATCGTGACGACCTGGAGCGGGTGTTCGAGCGTTCCGAGGGCGTTCCCTTCTTTGTGGAGGAGCTCATCGGCATCGCCGAATCCGGTGCCGCCGACGATCTCCCGGATACCCTTCGTACCCTGTTGCTCGGGCGGTACGACCGCCTCGATCCCGCGACACAGCTGCTCCTGCGCATCCTCTCGGTGGGCGGTGTGCGGGTGGATCACCGGCTGGTCAGCACCGTCTTCGAGGGCGATTCGGCGGCCCTGGACGCCGCGGCCCGCGAGGCGGTGAGCGCGCACGTTCTCGTTGCCGGTGAGCGTTTTTACACCTTCCGTCACGCGCTCGTGCGCGAGGCAATCTACGCCGATCTTCTCCCCGGCGAGCGCATCCGCTTTCACACGGCGTACGCCGAGGCCATCGAGGGGCGTGACGCGCGCGACACCGAGGTGTCTGCCTGGGCGGAGGTCTCACACCACTGGATGTCGGCACGAAACCTCGCGCGCGCGTTCCCCGCCACCAAGCACGCCATGGATGACGCCTACACGGCATCCGGTTACGCGACCGTGGCGCAGTTTGGTGAGCGCATGCTCGAACTGTGGGATCAGGTGGAGGACCCCGCGGCGAGCGCGGGCATCGACCGGCTGGAACTGATGTACCAGACGGCCTGCGCGCTCAACGATGCCGGGGATGTGGAGCGCTCGGCGGTGCTCGTTGATCACGCCCTGCGCGATCCGGCCGCGCCATCGGACGTGCTGCGGGCAAAGCTGCTGCGCACCCACTCTCAGCACCTCTCCCGGCTCGGCCAGCCGGGCACCCGCGCGCCCCTCGAGGAGGCCCTGGCGCTGCTCCCCGACGGGGCCGAACCGCGCCTGCGTGCGCTCATCCTGAACGATCTTGCCGGGGAGGACCTGAGCGCCGGAAACCTCGCTCGGGCCCGGGATCACGCCGACCGGGCGATTGTCTCGGCCACCGAGGCGGGGTCGGCCTACGCCCTGTCGGCCGCGGCCGGCTACGCGGGAACAGCGCGGATCATGAGCGGCGATATCGCGGGCGGCCTGGCGCTCCTGGAGCGGGCCGAGGAGGTGGCCGCGGGAGACGCCGAAACACTGCTGCGCTACCGCGTCGCCGCCTCGGATGCACACTTCCGGCTGGGCAACCATGCGCTGTCGATTGAACTCGCCCTCGCCGGGGTGCGCGATGCCAAGGCCGTGGGGATGGAGCGCAGTTCCGGGCTCGTCCTCGCCTCGAATGCCGTGGATCCGCTGCTCGCAATGGGCCTGTGGGACGAAGCCGACACGATTATCGAGAGTACCCTGGCGCTGCGCCCGGCCCTCACCTACTCGGTGTATCTCCGCACCTCGAAGATCCTCCTCACCCTGTGGCGCGGGGAGCCCGAGCGTGCCGCCGCCCTGCTCGCGCGCTGGCGCGGGCAGATGGATGTGATCGGTCGCCAGGAGCTTCACTCCCGTTTCTCAGTGGCCGCGGTGGCCGCCCAGGTGTTCACCTCCACCGAGGATCTGGCCGCTGCCTGGGCGAGCCTCGAGGTGCTGCGCGAGCACGAGCAGGATCCCGTGGCCGGATACGATCTGCCGCTGCTGCCCGTCGCCGCCCGGGTGCTCGCGTCGATCCGCGCGGAACTGCGTCACCGTGCCCGTACGGGGGTACCGGCGGACCCCGCCCGCATCCTGCCCGAGGGCGTCACCGAGGCCGATCTGGATCAGCGGGAGGCCACCTGGCGCGGCATGCTTTCGGCGTATAGCGGCTGGCCGACGGCGGAGTTCTGGATCACCGCTTTTGAGGCCGAGCTGGGTGAACCCGGCGGAATCGGGGAGAACGCCGATGCCTGGCGGGCGCTGGTGGCCGCCGCCGCGTCCTCCGTCGCCCCGGCCCGCTACGTACCGTATGCGCAGCTGCGGCTCGGAACGCTACTCCTGGAGCGCGGCGACCGTGCCGAGGCCCAGCATGCGCTGGACTGCGCCGTCACGGAGGCGCGCGCCCTCGGCGCGGGCATTCTTGAGCGGCATGCCCGGGAGGCCGCGGGCCTCGGCGGGCTGGCGGTCGACGGGCACACTCGCACGCGTCGACGGCGAAACAGCGATGAGCTGACCTCCCGCGAGCGCCAGGTGCTCACGCTGGTGGCCGAGGGGTTGAATAATCGCCAGATCGGTGAGCGCCTGTTTATCAGCACCAAGACGGCGAGCGTGCACGTCTCGGCGATCCTTCGCAAACTCGGGGTGGCCTCGCGCACCGAGGCCGCGGTGCACGCGGGGGCCAGCGGTCTCCTGGGTACGTAAAAACACGATAAACGTTATTGAAATACCTCTGGACCATTGCCGCGGAGTGATCCGCGGCCCTACTCTGTAAGAGGTGTCTGTGTGGCGCCCACTCACCCGGAGGTGTCCAATGACGCTCACCTTTCATCCGCCCTGCGGCCCCATCATCGCCCATCTTGATCGCGGCGTGATCCGCGCCCACGGGGTGCGATACGCCTCGGCCGAGCGCTTTGAGAGACCCCGGGTGGCACCGGATCATACCGAGCCATTTGACGCTGAGACCCGGGCACCCGCCTGCCCACAGAACCCCACCCCGACGCTCGATGAGGTTCTCGGGGCAGATTTCTCGTCGATTCCCCGGGATGAGGACTGCCTGCGTCTCTCGGTCACGGCACCGATCGATCTGGGCCCCGACGAGCGGGTGCCGGTCATGGTCTGGGTGCACGGCGGCTCCTACGTCACCGGCTGCGGAGACATCGCGATCATGGATCCGCGGCCGCTGGTGGCCGAGCAACGCGTGATCGCCGTAACCATCACGTATCGACTGGGGCTCTTCGGTTTCCTCGGCAACCCCACGGAGGATCCGGCTCGCCCCGCGAACCTCGGGCTGCGGGATCTGGTGCTGGCGTTCCGTTGGGTCGCCCGCAATATCGAGGCCTTCGGGGGCGATCCCACCCGGGTGACCGCCTTCGGGCAGTCCGCCGGTGCCGATGCCATCGCCCACCTGATGGCGCTCCCGGAGGCGCCCGAACTGTTTTCTCGAGCAATCATCCAGAGTGCCCCGCTGGGAATCCGCGGGGGTCGCGAGGTGATGAGCCGGGCGATGTTTGATGCCGCGACGGGAATCACCCCGGACACCCCGGTCCCCGAGGTACTGGAAGCCCAGGCACGCGTCTCGGCCATCGGCGCGACGTTTGGGCTGAACGGGGCGATGCCCTTCGGCTGCCAGTACGGCCTGGATCCACTTCCCCCGGAGGAGTGGATCGAATCGGCCTGGGATCGCACCGCCGCCCGCATTCCCGTGTTGATCGGGCATACGGCAGAGGAGACTCGACTGTTCATCCCGGCGATCCCCCGTCTCGCCCGGGCGGTGGGTACACCCGTGGTGGGCCCGGTACTCGGCCGCGTTGCGGTATCCTCGCTGACCCGCAAGGTCTATGGAGCCTCCTCCCGGGAGTTCGCGAAGCGGCACGTGCGTGCCGGCGGGCAGGCCCACCACTACGTGATCGACTGGGCCGCCGCGGGCAACCCCTTCGGCTCGGCCCACACCATCGATCTCCCCCTCCTCTTTGGCGATGAGGAAACCTGGGCGGCCGCAACGCTGCTCACCGGTGCCACCTGGAGCGAGATCGACACCGCCGCACGACTCGTCCGCGGAGTCTGGGCCGCCTTCGCCCGCGGCGAAGACCTCGGCGACCGCGCCGAAATCCCGCACACGCTGCGCTACGCGCGGGTGTAGACGCAACTGCGGAAGCTGAGCGCGCGATGCGATGTACGTGAGCCCTCATGAACTGGTCCTAGGCTGTCCGCATTTGCCCCTCCCGGCAAAAACTTATTGACCGCGATCTGAGCCTCTGTATGCGAAGGGTGTTCCCTTTCTCTTTCATTCGAGCCTCTCAAACCATCCTGATTTTCCGCGCCAATTCGATGATTACGAATGTGCTTTGACCGGTGTATCAAACGATCAAAACCACGATGGCCAACAACGTGAAAACATCCGTGACTGATTCCGAGGTATTGCGACCCCCTTCGTCTCAAAATAGCCTCGCGATATGAAAAAAACCCAGATCAGGATACTTTCCACCGTCCTCTCCGCAGAGGCACCGTTTGGGGCATCCGCTCACACGGTGGAATCCGTCACCGTTCCGTTGTACGGCGACGGACGATGGAAGGCAGCCGTTGGTCTTGGTGGGCTCACCTTCGTATCTGGTGCTACCGCTCAATGCCTCGCAAATTGGGAACGATAGGCACGATGGCTAGACACCGTACCTCCCGAAAGGCCGAATGGCTGGTGTGGGGAATCGGCTTCACCATTTACGGCGCGGTGGGAGTAACCCTGGTCCACTGGAATACCGGGCTGGCGTGGATGTGGCCGCTCCTTGCGGTCGCACTCGTTGTCTGCGCGAATCTTGCCATTCGAGCACTTCATTCGAGGTAGCTCAGGCGACCGCGCCGAAATCCCGCACACGCTGCGCTACGCGCGGGTGTAGGGGTCGGGGGCGACCCGGGGCGGGCGGCGAGGGGCCACCCACCGCGGGTCACGCGGGTTAGAGGTGCTTCCCGCCCGTGACCGCGAGCACCGCGCCCGAGGTGTACGAGGCATCCTCGGAGGCGAGGTACACGTAGGCACCGGCAACCTCCGCGGGCTGTCCGGCGCGGCCGAGGGGCGTATCCTGGCCGAACGTTTCGACGCCCTCTCCCCATCCGGTAGCGGGGATCAGCGGTGTCCAGATCGGTCCGGGTGCCACCGCGTTTACGCGGATGCCCTGCGGGCCCAGCTCCTGCGCCAGCGAGGCCGTCAGCGACACGAGCCCCGCCTTGGTTGTTGCATAGTCCAGCAGCGACGGAGAGGGATCATACCCCTGAATGGACGCGGTGAAGATGATGCTGGCCCCGGGGCTGAGCCGCGGGACAGCGGCCCGGGTCACCAGCATTCCGGCAAGGAGGTTGGTTTCCCAGACGCGCACGAGTTCCTCGCGCTCGAGGTCCTGCACCGCGGTGCGGTTCTTCTGATAACCCGCGTTGTTCACGACGATGTCGAGGGACCCCAGCTCGCGAATGGTCTCGCCCACGATCCACGCGCAGTAGCTCTCCTCCCGCAGATCACCGGGAAGCAGGATGACATTGACCCCGGTGGCGCGCACCAGCTCGGCGGTTTCTTCGGCGTCCTGACGCTCCTCCGGCAGGAACGAGATCGCGATGTTCGCGCCCTCGCGAGAGTAGGCGATGGCCACCGCGCGCCCGATGCCGGAATCACCCCCGGTAATCAGCGCGGTCAGTCCGGCGAGGCGACCGTGGCCGCGATAGCTCAGCTCACCGTGGTCGGGTTTGGGCGTGATCTCGTGGGTGAGCCCGGGCTGCGAGATGTCCTGGCTCGGAAATGAATCGGTACGGTACTTGTTGCGAGGATCGGTGTGTGGCATGGTGGTGCTCCCTTCTCAGGGAGTACCCGGCCGAGGCCGGATACTCCGGTTCGGTTGCGACTCTGCGATACGGCTACGTCTCGGTGAACCTGCGCGCGACGCCGCCTAGTCCGGCGCGTCGAGCGAGGTCAGATCGTCGTCATCGCGTTCGGGTTCGCCGACGCGGCGCTCGTGATCGTTATCGCCCTCGTCAAAGGCGTCGGCGAGTTCATGCTCGTTTGGCTCGGCGGGACGCCCGGATGATTCGGCATCGTGGCGCGGGCTGGTCGGGTGTGTGTTCATATGAAACGGAACAACTCCGAAGCCCCGGTTGGGCGATCAGGGTTGATCCGTCTGGATCACCTCCTGTGCCCTCCACGCTATCAATCACACTCGTGAGGTCAAGGGAATTGTGTGAATTCACCGGTTGGGTACCGGCGAAGCGGCGGCCACGAACGCCCGCGTGGCCGCCCCTGCGCTAGGCCGAACGCACCTCCACGGTGCCCGGGGCCGCGCCCTCGGCACCGAAGACGAGCATGCGGGTGGCCACCTTGTCGGTGAAGAAGCGGTCGTGGCTCACCACGACGACGGCACCGGGGAAGTGGATCAGAGCGCGCTCCATGACCTGGGTGCTCGCGAGGTCGAGGTGGTTGGTGGGCTCATCAAGGAGTAGCACCGATGCGCCGGAGAGCAGGCACTGCGCCATGGCCACGCGGGCGCGCTGGCCACCGGAGAGCTCACGGATGCGCTTCTTCTGGTCGGCTTCGGAGAACTGGAACATCGTCAGGAAGCGGGCGATCGACTTGCGGGTGGCGCGGAACGCCAGGCTGTCCGGCATCGCGCCCACCGCGTGTGCGACGGTGTCATCCGGGTCGAGTTCGGCGAGCTGCTGGTTGTACGAGATGGTGCGCACTCCCCCGGCCCAGGCGGTCTCGCCGGTGTCCGGCTTTTCCTCGCCGGTGAGCACGCGCAGCAGGGTCGACTTACCGCTCCCGTTGGCTCCGATCACCACGAGGCGGTGCCCGCGGCGAATCTCAAACTCCACCCCAGAGAACAGGGTGCGCTCCCCATAGGACTTACTGAGATCGGCCACCCGGCAGAGCACGTCCTTCACGTGCAGGCCACCATAAATATCGGTGAGAATTTCATCCACCGGGCGCGGGGCGCGAGACTTCTTAATGCCCGCGAGCTGCTTGCCCAGGCCCTTACCGCCGGCCTTCGCGGCCTCGCGGCGGTCGGCAATGCCCTCGGCCTCAAAGGCCAGCAGCTCGGCCTCGTGCTGGTACTGCTGCTCCAGCGTCTTCAACCGGAACTGCTTCTGCACCACGTACTCGGCAAAGTTCCCGGCGTACTCGTGCAGGTGGTAGTTCTCGACCTCGATGATGCGGGTCGCCACCGAATCGAGGAACGTCCGGTCGTGGGAAACGATGATCGCCGCGCCGCGGAAGGTACGGAACCAGGTTTCGAGCCACTCGACACCGGCCACGTCGAGGAAGTTGGTGGGCTCATCGAGCAGCAGCACATCGGGCTCTTCAAGCAGGATCTTCGCCAGGGCCGCGCGGTTGCGCCAACCACCCGAGAGCGAATCGATCGGAATGCCGCGATGCGTCTCGGTAAAGCCGAGCACGCTCAGCGCCCGATCGATCTTGCGGGTATAGTCCCAACCGTCGATGCGCTCCATCTCGGCAAACAGCTCGGCCTGACGCTCGATCAGCGCGTCCAGGTCGCCCATCGGATCGGCGGCGATCGAGGCGTCGATGCCCGCAAGCTCTGCCTCCACCGCGTGCACGTGCCCAAACAGGCCCTCAAGAACCTCGGTGATGGTCGCGGTGCCATCCAGCTCGGAGAACTGCGAGAAGTACCCGATCCTGATGTCGGGATCGAGGGTCACCGTGCCCGCATCGGGCTGCACCTGATCGAGGACGAGCTTCAGCAGGGTGGTCTTACCCGAACCGTTGCGGCCGATCAGGCCCACGCGATCCCCGGCGTCGAGCCGCAGGAATGCCTCCCGCAGAATCTGGGTGTTTTCAAAGCGGACGTGGACGTCGTTTAGCCGAACCAGGCTCATGCGGGGATACTCCTCGGGATGCGGGCGCACGTTCTGTACGCCCGCACCCAGTTTAGGCGGAGTGAGCGGATGCGAGCCCCGCTAGGGCCGCACCGCGCCGAGCGCGACCCGCGCCTGGGCGAGCACCGCGGCATCCGCCCCGGCGTCGGCGAGGGCCAGCAGCCCGGCCCCGAGCACCGGCGGCGCATCCACCACCACAAGCTCGGCGCGAGCGGCCGTCTCGGCGAGGCCCGCGCGGGTGCGCGCCAGCAGCAGCGGATCCCGTGAACGCGCAACCCCGCCACCGATCACCACCTGCACGGCCTCCCCCGCCATGTCGAGCCGGCCGATGCTGGCCCGGGCGTAGGCAACGATCTCATCGGCCTGACGCTTGACCACCGAGATCGCGACCGCGTCGCCCGCGGCAGCCGTGGCCATCATGAGCGGCGACAGGCTCGACAGGCTGCCATAGGCGCGGCGACCGAAGTGGATGTCCTCGGTCACCTCGGCCACCGAGCTCGCGCCGGTCGCGGCGAGCAGCGCATCCACAAGCAGCGTCTGCGGCCCGCGGCCGTCCTCGGCCCGGGCGGCGTGCCACAGCACGTCGCTTCCGAGGCTCCCGCCGCCACCCCAGTCACCCGAGATTCCGCCGAGCGCGGTAAACCGGTACGTCTCGCCATCGGCACGCAGACCGATCGCGTTCATTCCGGTACCCACCACGATCGCCACCGCGTTCGGGGCATCACTGCCCGCGCGCAGTAGCGCGAAGAGGTCGTTATCCAGGACGAGGTTTGACCCGGCCCACGGCAGCCCGGCCACGGCCGCGCGGTAGTCCTCGATTTCCTGCGGGAGATCAAGCCCGGACAGATACAGGCTCACCTGCACCAGGGCCGAGGGATCGATGCCCGCAAGTACCGCCTGTACCGCGGAGTCCACGGTCTCGACGGACTCGGCCAGCCCCTCCACCTGCGGACTCGATCCACCCCGGCGGGCGTGCGCAATCAGCTCACCCTCCAGATTCAGCAGAACCGCGTCCGTCTTCGAGCCGCCGCCATCTACGGCAACGACGTACCGGGCCGAGGAATCCGCCACGACGGCGGAATCGGCCGGAAGGGGGCTCACGCCCACTCCAGGAAGGGCGCGTTTGCCTTCATCAGCAGGTCGGTGAGTTTCTCGGCACGATCATGCTGCAACACCAGCGGGTGCGCCCGCATGGCGCGCAGTACGCGGTCACGACCGCCGTGGATCGCGGCGTCCAGCGCCAGGCGCTCGTAACCGGCCACCGAGGAGATCAGCCCGGAGATGTCATCCGGCAGGGCGTCAATCGGCTCGGCCACAAACTTTCCATCGATGAACTTCGCCGGCACCTCAATCACGTGGTCATCCGGCAGGAACGGCAGGCTGCCATCGTTGCGCAGGTTAACCACCCGCGAGATGTCCTGATCGCCGCGCATCAGCGCGAGCACCTGAACGGCGGCCTCGGAGTAGAACGCGCCACCGCGCTTCTCGAGAATCGCCGGCTTGGTGTCCACGCTCTCATCGGCGTAGATGCCCAGCAGCTCGTTCTCGATGGCCCGCACGGCCGCGGCGCGCGACTCGTTGTGCAGCTGCTCGTGCAGAACCTCATCGTGCGCGTAGTAGTAGCGCAGGTAGTAGGAGGGCACCACGCCGAGCTGGCTGAGGAGGGCGGCGGGGAGCTCCACCTCGTCCGCGAGCTCCCCGACGGTGTTCTGGAGCAGCCCGGGCAGACGGTCCTGGCCGTCTACACGGATGCTGCGCTCCCAGGTCAGATGGTTGAGGCCGACGTGGCCGAGCTCAACGCGGTCCGGTTCGACACCCAGGGTGTTCGCAAACCGGCGCTGGAATCCGATGGCCACGTTGCAGAGGCCCACGGCACGGTGACCGGCCTCCAGCAGCGCGCGGGTCACGATGCCCACCGGGTTTGTAAAGTCGACGATCCAGGCGTCGGGCTTCGCGTGCTTGCGCACGGTATCGGCTATGTTCAGCACCAGCGGTACCGTGCGCAGGGCCTTCGCGAGGCCACCGGGACCGGTGGTCTCCTGGCCGATGCAGCCGACCTCATGGGGCCAGGTCTCGTCCGACTCGCGAGCATCCTGACCGCCGACGCGCAGCTGAATGAGCACCGCATCGGCACCGGAAACACCGGCGACGAGGTCGGTGGTGGCGATCAGCTTCGCCGGGTGTCCGGCCCGCGCGAGCATGCGACGGGAGACGCCGGAGACGAGCTCCAGGCGGCGCGGATCGGTGTCGACCAGGGCGATCTCCTCGAGGGGGAGAACGTCCCGCAGCCGGGAGAAGCCGTCAATGAGTTCGGGGGTGTAGGTGGACCCTCCGCCAACGATGGCGAGTTTCATGGTGGTTCCGTTCGGTAAAGAGTGAGGGGTAATAGTTAGCGGGACAGAATGCGCGCCTCGAGGCGCTGGCGGATCTGATCAACGAGGAGTTGTCGGGCGCCGAGCAGCACGGCCAGGGGGCCGGCAAGACTCGCACGCACGGTGATTTCGGGATGGGCGTCGCTGCGAATGCGGCTCGCCACCCGGGCGGCGAAGGCGTCCCCGCCGGCCACACCGGTGGGCCCGCCCAGCACCACGAGGGCGGGGTCAAGCACGGCGAGCACCGGATCAAGCGCAAACGCGACCCGATCGGCGAGGGTGTCCCGCGCCTCGGGGTTTTGTGCGAGTAGCGCCACGGAATCCGCATAGGCGGTACCCTCGGGCAGCCCGAGCAGCCGGGTGACCGCCGGGCCACCGAGGAGGTCCGTGGTGTCCGAGGGCTCACCGGTATCGGGGGCGGCCGCCGCGAGATAGCCGATCTCACCGGCGCTCCCGGCCGCACCGCGATGCAGCAGGCCGCCGAGATCCACCCCGACACCGAGGCCCTCGCCCAGCCACAGCAGGGCAAAGCTGCTGGCGTCTCGGGCGGTGCCCTCGGCGCGCTCGGCCATCGTCGCGAGGTTGACGTCGTTCTCCAGCGTCGCGTCAATCTCCAGCGCCGCCTCGATCCGCTCGCGCGATCCGATGGCCGGCCAGCCGGGCAGGGTGTCGGTGAGCGAGAGCCGGTCGCGTTCGCGCCAGACCGCGGCCTGCACTCCGATCGCCACCGCGGCCACCGCATCCGTGGGTACCCCGGCCGCCGCACACGCGGCGTCAATCGCCGCCCGCACGTCGTTTTCGGGTGAGCGCTCACGCCCGGCCAGCGGCACGCGGCTAATCGGATGCTCGGTGCCGATCGCGTCGACGAGCACCGCCTCCAGGAACTCCCCGTGCATGCTCACGGCCACCCCGGTGATGCGGTCGGTGCGTACGCCGTAGGACACCGCGGTGGGCCCGCGGCTGCCCGACACCTCCCCAACCGGGGCGATCAGCTCGGCGCTTTCGAGCCGGGTGAGCATCTGACCGGCGGTGGGCTTGGACATCCCCGAGAGCTCGCCCAGCTGTGCCCGAGTGAGCGGGCCGTGAGTCAGCAGCAGGTGCAGTGCCGTGCGGTCATTTTGTACCCGCAGCCAGGTGGATGTTCCCGGATCAATCTGCGTCTGGCTCATCTGAAGCTCCCTTCGGCACGGACCTCCGCCTTCAGCTGACCCAGCCGATCGGGATCGGCGGCAGCGTCCAACAGGGTGCGCGTGTATTCGTGCTGTGGGTTCAGGATGACAGAATCGGGCTCTCCGCGCTCGACAATTGCGCCCCGATACATCACCATGATCTCGTCCGAGAAGTGACGGGCGGTCGCGAGGTCGTGCGTGATGTAGAGCACGCCGAGCCCCTCACTGCGCTGCAGATCGGCGAGCAGGTTGAGCACGCCGAGCCGAATCGACACGTCGAGCATCGACACCGGCTCATCCGCCACGATGTAGGTC
Organism: Mycetocola tolaasinivorans; assembly: GCF_003667565.1. Taxonomy (GTDB): domain Bacteria; phylum Actinomycetota; class Actinomycetes; order Actinomycetales; family Microbacteriaceae; genus Mycetocola; species Mycetocola tolaasinivorans. The sequence goes on along the minus strand of NZ_RCUX01000001.1, from coordinate 226,801 downwards.
GCTCCCGGCGCGAGCGCGCGGGCGATCGCCACGCGCTGACGCTGACCACCGGAGAGCTCGTGCGGCCGGCGATCGGCGTATCGACTCGAGGGCGTCAGCTGTACGCGCTCCAGAAGTTCGTGCGCCCGCGCGGTGATCTCCTTCTTGGAGAGGTGCGGGTTGTGGATCTTCAGCGGCCGCTCGACGTGGTGCAGGATCGTGTGGAACGGGTTCAGTGAGGCAAACGGATCCTGAAACACCATCTGCACCTTCGAGCGGTAGCGCTCGAGGGCCCGGCCCCGGTTGGGCGCCTGGACACCGTCGAGCAGAACCTGCCCGCCGGTCGCGTTTTCGAGGCGTGAGATGATGCGCGCCACGGTGGATTTCCCCGATCCGCTCTCCCCCACCAGTGCCACGGTACGACCGGGCTCCAGCGTGAACGAGACGTCCGAGACCGCGTGCAGCGTGGTGCGGGCAAAGCCCGAGCGCAGCGTGTAGTCGCGCTTCAGGTTGCGAATCTCCAGGGTGGAGGGGGCCTCGGGGCGGCCCTGCTTTGCGTGGCTCATGCGCTCTCTCCTGCCGTGTTGGTGCTCGGGGCGAGCGGGGCGACACCGCGGTCGGTGGGTGCGGGCGCACCGTGTCCGTGCCGAACGAAGTCGCCGCGGGCGCCGCGCAGGCTCGGGAAGCTCTCGAGCAGTTTGCGGGTGTATTCGTGCTGCGGATCACGGTAGATGCGGTCGGCCTCATCGAGCTCGACGATGGCGCCGTCACGCATGATCGCGATCCGGTCGCTGATCTCGATGAGCAGCGGGAGGTCGTGGGTGATGAAGATCACCGCGAACCCGAGCCGCTCGCGCAGCCGCATAATCTCGCGAATAATGCCACGCTGGACCACCACGTCGAGCGCGGTGGTGGGCTCGTCCATGATCATGACCTGCGGGTTGAGTGCGAGGGCCATGGCGATCATGATGCGCTGGCGCATACCGCCGGAGAGCTCGTGCGGGAACGCCCCGAGACGGTTGGGGTCCACCCCGACCAGCTCCAGCAGCTCGGCGCTGCGGGCGCGGCGCTTCGCCTTGGCCATACCCGGGCGGTGCGTGGTGAACACGTCATCGAGCTGAGCCTGTACGGTCATCACCGGGTTCAGGGAGTTCATCGACCCCTGGAACACCATCGAGACCTTGTCCCAGCGGAAGCGTCGCAGCCCCTCGCCGGAGAGCCCCACCACGTTGATGTCGGTGCCATCGATATCGTGGAACTCCACGTCGCCACCGGTCATCACGGCCGGTGCCTTGAGCAGGCGGTTGAGCCCGTAGGCGAACGTGGTCTTGCCGCAGCCCGACTCCCCCGCAAGCCCGAGGATTTCTCCGCGGTGCAGGGTGAGCGAGACATCCTTGACGGCCTGCACCGGCGGCGTGACCTCATACGTGATGCTCACGCCGTGGGCCGTGAGCACCGGGGTGCCGCGCGTCTCCTCGCCGGAAGCGTTGGTGCTCTCACTCATGCGATCGCTCCGTTCTCGCTGACGCTGCGGCCGGCACGGCGAGCCTTGCGCTGGTTGCGCGCGGCCTGCGGTGCGAGGCGCAGCTTGGGGTTGACGACCTCATCGATCGCAAAGTTGATCAGGGACAATCCGGTACCCAGCAGGGCGATGAGCGCTCCCGGCGGAACGAACCACCACCAGGCCTGGCTGCCCACGGCCTGCCCGGTCTGGGCATCGTTGAGCATGGTACCGAGGGTGATCGACCCGGTGGGGCCAAGACCCAGGTAGGACAGGCCAGCCTCACCGAGGATCGCGAAGATCACGCCGAAGATCAGCTGTGCGGCCAGCAACGGCACGAGGTTCGGCAGGATCTCCACAAAGATGACCCGCAGCGGCTTTTCACCGGCCACCCGGGCGGCGGCCACGTAGTCGCGCATCCGCAGCGACTTGGCGGTGGCACGCAGCACCACGGCGGAGCCCGCCCAGCCGGTAATTCCCAGCACGATCGCCACCAGGAGGGAGCTTCGGGCAAACGCCCCGAGCCCCTCGGTGTGCTGCACGTAGGCCGCGATAACCATGACCAGCGGGAGGCCCGGAATCACCAGCATGATGTTGGTGATCAGGGTGAGGACCTCATCCAGGACCCCGCCGAAGTATCCGGCGAGGACACCAAACAGGATGGCCAGCAGCAGGGCGAGCCCACCGGCGACCACGCCCACGAACAGCGATCCGCGGGTACCCCAGGCGAGCTGGGCAAACACGTCATAGCCGAGCTTGGTGGTTCCGAGGATGTGGCCGTCTCCGGGCGGAAGCAGCGCGTCGTTGCCGGAGAACCGGGGATCCTGCACGAAGAACGGTGCGAGGATTCCAAACAGTGAGATGACCACCACGATGATGATGCCGGTGAGGAGCTTGCCGGAGATCCGCGGCAGCGGGCGACGCGTACGGTCGGTCTTCGCGATGCGAATGGCGGCGAGGGTGGAGGTGGGGGTGGGTCCGGTACGAACCGGGACCTCGGGCGAAGTGTTGTCAGCCACGGTGTCTCACTCTCGGGTCAATAAATCCGTAAATCAGTTCCATCAGGAAGTTCGCCGCCAGCACCGTGAGGGTGATCACGAGGAACACGCCCTGCATGAGGGAGTAGTCGAGGCCCTGCACGGACTGAATCATGAGCTTGCCGATGCCCGGATAGCTGAACACCTGCTCGGTGACGATCGATCCGGCCACCACGAAGCCCAGGGCGATACCGAAGCCGGCGAGGCTCGGAATCACCGCGTTGCGGGCAGCGTAGCGGGTGCGGATCCGGCTCGGGGTGAGGCCCTTGGCCTCGGCGGTCACGACGTAGTCCTCGGACATGGTCTGGACCATCATGTTGCGCATGCCGAGCAGCCAGCCGCCCACCGAGGAGATCACGATGGTCAGTGCGGGCAGGATGGCGTGCACGATGGTGCTGCTGAAGAACGCCCAACTCCATTCGGGGCCGCCGGGGAAGTCGAAGACGTCATACCCGCCGATGATGGGCAGCACACCCATCTGGACGGAGAGCACGGCGACCAGCACGAGTGCGAGCCAGAAGTAGGGAATGGACTGGAGGAAGGTGGTGGCGGGAACCAGGTGGTCTACCCAGGTGCCGCGCTTCCATCCCACCCAGGCACCGGCGGCAATGCCGAGCACAAAGGAGAGGACGGTGGCGACACCGACGAGCATGACCGTCCAGGGCAGCGCCGCCCCGATCAGCTCCAGTACCGGGGCCGGATACCGCGTGGAGGAGACACCGAGGTCTCCCTGCAGGATCCGACCCCAGTACGCGATGTACTGGTCCCAGAGGGTCATCCCCTTTTCTGCACCGAGCATCGAGGTAATCCCCCGAATGGTTTCCTCGGAGAGGGGCCTGCCTCCGTTAGCACGCCGCAGCTTCCCCAGCATGATTGCGGCCGGATCTCCCGGGAGCAAGCGTGGCAGGAGGAAGTTGAGCGAAACAGCAGCCCAGAGCGTGATGACGTAGAACAGGATTCGTCGAACATAAAAAGACACCGTTCAACCCCCCGTTGCGTGTGTGGTGATGGCCATGGAACCGAATTTCTACTTCGCGGGCTTGAGGTGGGTGAGTACGATTGCCGAGGCGGTCGACAGGTACGGCAGCGGTGCCGCGTACAGGTCCTTCTCGCTCGGCCAACCGGTGAAGTCCTTCGTGTTGAAGAACGCCTGGCTGGCGTTCAGGACCACGGGGATGTAGGGCAGGTCGCGGGCGATCTCGGTCTGGATCTTTGCGTAGGCTTCCTTCTTGATGCCCTCGTCCTCGGTGGCGCTCGCGGTCTTCACCGCGGCGTCAACGATGTCGTTGGTGTAGCGGGCATAGTTCTGACCCTTGGTGGGCTCCGATCCGACCTTCGCGGTGGCGGGGGTCGAGAAGTAGCGCTCGTAGGTCGAGTAGGGGTCGGCCACGAGGGACTGGGTGACGCCGTAGAGGGCCATCTGGAAGTTACCGTTTGCCAGCGGGGTCCAGTACTCGGCCTCGGAGACGGTGCGGTTGTTGATGCGGATGCCGGCCTTCGCGGCCTGCTCGCTGATCAGCTTGGCCGCATCGTTGTAGTCGGTCCAGCCGTCCGGGGAGAAGAGATCGAGCTCGATGGCCTTGCCGTCCTTCCCGTAGAAGCCGTCGGAACCCTTGGTGTATCCCGCGGCCTCGAGCGTGCTTCCGGCCTCGGCGATGTTGGCTTCCTGCGGGCTCTTGGCTAGGGCCGGGTCGGAGAGCCACTTCTCGTCACGCGGCAGCAGCGCGAACGAGGGTGAGGCCACACCGGAGAGCCCAGCGAAGGCCTTGTCGCTGATCGCGCCACGGTCGATGGCGAGGTTGATGGCCTGGCGCACGGCGGGGTCGGTCTGCGGACCGGTGCAGCCAAGCGCCACGGTCGAGCAGGTCAGCATGGTGGTGGGGTCCTGCTGCTGGTTGAGGGTCGAGATGCGACCGCCGGCGGTGATGGCATCGGGGTTCGCAATGAACTGGCCCACCCAGTCGATCTTGCCGGTCTTCAGGAGGTCTTCCGAGGACTGGTTGGAGTCGATACCGATGACCTGAACGGTCTTGACCGCGGGAGCGCCGTCACGGTAGTTGGGGTTGGCCTCAACGGTGTAGGCGGCGTCGGTGAACGACTTCAGGACGTAGGGGCCGGAACCAACGGGCTTCTGGTTGGTTTCAACGGTGTAGTCCTTGATGTCCTTCCAGATGTGCTCGGGGATCATCCAGGTGGAACCGAGGATCAGCGAGGCGGCGGTGAACTTCGGGGCGGAGTAGGTGATCACCACGGTGGTGTCGTCGGTGGCCTCGACGGAGACCATCTCGGGGTCCTTGTTCGAGCCGTAGCCGAAGGTAAACGCAACGTCCTTCGCGGTGAGTGCGGTGCCATCCGACCACTTCTGATCAGCCTTGATCGTGATCGTGAGGACGGTGCCGTCTTCGCTGTAGGAGTACTTGTCGCCGATCAGACCGGTGGGGGGATCTGCGGAGAGCTGGTTGAAGAAGAACAGGGGCTCGTAAATCGGGCCGAAGGTGAAGTGGGCGGCGGTGTCCACGGCGAACGGGCTGAAGTTGTTGTTGATGGGGGTCATGGATCCCGACCAGACCCGCAGCGGCTTGTCGGATGCGCCGGAACCACCGGAGCCTCCGTCTGCGCCGCCGGCACATCCGGTCAGGGTGAGCGCCAGTGCGGCTGCACCGGCGGCGAACATCATACTGAGTCGTTTGCGTCGACCAGTCATAGTAAAACCTCTTCTCATGAGCGTTAGAGCTGGATGGTGAAAGGTGTTGCTCGGCAGCATCCTTGCTGCCTGTTCTCAGGAGATTATAGGAAAAGAGGTTTCCAGTAAAGCACTTTCTTGTTTATTTTTGGTCACGATCATGTTTCCAACCGGCCCCCGTGTGTTCACCATGTTTCGGATGCCGCCCGCGCGGGGCGGGCGGCATCGGCCCTATTTCACGGGTTTCAGGCGGGCGAGAATCACCGCCTGGGCCGTGGCCAGGTACGGCAGCGGCGCCGCAAATCGCTCCTGTTCGGTGGGCCAGCCGGTGAAGTCTCGCGTGTTGTAAAACGCCTGACTGGCATTCAAAACCACGGGAATGTAGGGCAGGTCACGGGCGATTTCCGCCTGGATTGCCGCATAGGCCTCACGCTTGGCCCCCTCGTCCTCCGTGGCGCTCGCGGCGGCGACCGCGGCATCCACGATCGGGTTGCTGTAGCGGGCGAGGTTTAGGCCGCCGTCCGGGGAATCCCCGACCGGGGCGGTGGAGGAGGTCGCGAAGAAGCGATCATAGTTCGAGTACGGGTCGGCCACGAGGGACTGCGGGAGCCCGTAGAGCGCCATCTGGAACGTGCCACTGCCCAGCGGGGTCCAGTATTCGGCGTCGGAGACGGTGCGATTGTTCAGCCGGATCCCGGCGTCCGCGGCGGCCTCGGTAATGAGCTTTGCGGCGTCGTTGTAGTCGGTCCAGCCATCCGGAGAGAACAGGTCGATCTCGATGGTGGTGCCGTTCTTGCCATAGAACCCGTCCGAACCACGGACGTAGCCGGCGGTCTCGAGGATGCTCGCGGCCTGCGCCTCATCCGCCCGCTGCGGGCTGCGCAGGAGTGCCGGGTCGGTCACCCACTTCTCGTCACGGGGAATGAGCGCAAACGAGGGCGATACGACGCCGGACAGCCCACTGAACGCCTTCGAGCTGATTTCGCCGCGATCGATCGCGGCGTTGAGCGCCTGCCGCACCGCGGGATCCGTCTGCGCGCCGGAGCAGCCGAGCGCCTCCGAGGAGCAGGTGATGAGGACGGTGGGGTCCTGTTGGAAGTTGACGGTGGAGATCCGGCCGTCCGCGGTGATGGTGTCGGGATTCGCGATGAACTGGCCGACCCAGTCGAGCTTGCCCGTGCGGAGGAGGTCCTCGGAGGACTGGTTGGAGTTCACCCCGATCACCTGCACGGTTTTGACCGCGGGTGCCCCGTCTCGAAAGTTCGGGTTGGCCTCAACCGTGTACGCCGCATCGGTGAAGGACTTCAGCGTGTAGGGCCCCGAGCCCACGGGGTCGCTGTTGGTTTCGGACGCGTAGTCGGTGATTTTGTTCCAGATGGCCTCGGGCAGGATCCAGGTGGCACCCAGAATCAGTGAGGCCGCGGTGAACTTGGGGGCCGAGTAGGTGAGCGTCACGGTGCGCACATCGGTGGCCTCGGCGGAGACCAGATCGGGATCGACGTTGGCACCGTAGCCAAACGTGAACGCGACATCCGAAGCGGTGAGCGCGGTACCATCCGACCACTTCTGATCCGGTTTGATCGTCACCGTGAGAACGGTGCCGTCCTCACTAAAGGAGAATTCGTCGCCGATCAGGCCGGTGGGCGGATCTGCCGAGAGCTGGTTGAAGAAAAACAGCGGCTCGTAGATGGGGCCAAACGTGAAGTGCGCGGCGCTACTCGCGGCAAACGGGTTGAAGTTGCGGGTGAGCGGGGCCTCCGATCCCGACCACACGCGCAGCACCTGATCGCCGCCAGCCGATTCCGGGGTGCTCACCGCACAGCCGGTCAGCACGAGCGCCAACGCGACGGCCCCCGCGGCGAGGGCGGTCACCGAGCGTGGGCGTGCGGTGCGCGGGGGTATCGCTCGCGTCTTTCCCGTGGTCTTTCCCGTGGTGAGCATGGCGGATTCCTCTTCTCGTTGCGGCGCTGCTGGAGATGGGGATCACCCGTTCTTCCGAGCGATGCGACCCCGCTGGCGACACTACAAAGATCCCGTTTTCCGGTATAGCTAGTCGCCGTTATCTGGGGCACCTGATTCGCGGATTTCCCGGCGTAGATCCACCCGGGTCGCCCGCTCGCCAAAGAGGACATGGCGGACAAACTTCGCGTTTCTTCGCGTTCACGATGTAATGGAATCAGCGCCTCCCGCGGGGAGACCACCAGCACGAAGGAGCAGCCATGCGCGCCACATACATTCACGGAGCCGGCGACATTCGCATCGAAACCGTGCCCGATCCCGTCCTGATCGACCCCACCGACGCGATCGTGCGCATCGTGCGCGCGTGCATCTGTGGATCGGACCTCCACCCGTACCACTCCAAGCCCGCGGGCAACCCGCGCGCGATCGGGCACGAGTTCATCGGTATCGTGGAGGACACCGGCTCGGCCGTGCACACGGTGAAGCGTGGCGACTTCGTGATCGCGCCGTTTGTGTGGTCGGACGGTACCTGCGAGTTCTGCCGCGAGGGCCTGTTCACCTCCTGCCTGCACGGTGGCGACTGGGGAGATGAGAACGTGGGCGGCGGCCAGGGCGAGGCCACCCGGGTCCCGTTCGCCGACGGCACCCTGGTTCCCGTGCCCGGAATCACCGAGGACTCCCCCCTGCTGCCCTCGCTGCTGACGCTCTCCGACGTGTACGGCACCGGCTATCACGCGGCCGTCACCGCTGGAGTTCGCCCGGGCGAAACCGTCGCGGTGATTGGCGATGGCGCGGTGGGCCTGCTCGCCGTACTCGCGGCCAAGCAGCTGGGTGCCGAGCGCATCATCCTGATGGGTCGCCACCAGGCGCGCACCGATCTGGGCCGCGAGTTTGGCGCCACCGACGTGGTGTCCGAGCGCGGCGAGGAGGGCATCGCGAAGGTGCGCGAGCTCTCCGGCGGCCACGGCGCGCACCGCGTGCTCGAGGCCGTGGGCTTCATGCCCGCGTACGAGCAGGCGCTGGGAGTCGTGCGTCCCGGCGGCGCGATCAGCCGTGTGGGCGTGCCGCAGTATGCGGAGGCCCCGGCCGGCCGCGTCCTGTTTAGCCCGAACGTCACCCTCACCGGCGGCGTCGCGCCCGTGCGCAAGTACATCGGCACGCTGCTGCCCGCCGTGCTCGATGGCACGGTGAACCCCGGCCGTGTGTTCGATAAGACCGTCTCGATCGAGGACGTCCCTGCGGGGTATGTGGCGATGGACGAGCGCACCGCACTGAAGGTTTTGATCGCCCCGTAACGGGCCCCTCCCCTCGAAAATAGGTGGATTCGCGATAGACGCGGCGGCCGGTATCTCCGGACCGCCGCGTCGTGTCGTTTACGCGACATATCTTGGCGCTCATCCCCCTTGTCGCGCCACGGGATTGCGGCATATCGTATAAACAGCAAGGCAAGGCTAGCCTTATAAACTTCGCGTGCTTCGGCATCCTCACCACGCAGAAAGCTGTTTGTGTTCTCCCACTCCCCCGATCAATCGGCGACCGCTCCCGGGGCGCGTTCCGTACCCCACCCACACGCGCGTCGCCCGTCCTGGCGCATCGGCTGGCTGATTCTTACGTTCGCCGCACTCGTCGTCCTGGCGGCGCTGAGTATCGCGATCGGGGCGAAGTCGATTCCGCTCGGCCACATTCTGCCGGCGCTGATCGATCCCTCGAGCGTGGACGACAGCGCCATCATCTCGGGCCTGCGCGTGCCCCGCACGGTGCTGGGTCTGCTCGCCGGGGCCGCTCTCGGCGTGGCCGGCGGCGTGATTCAGGCGTTCACCCGTAACCCGCTGGCCGATCCCGGAATCCTCGGCGTCAACGCCGGTGCCGCACTCGCGGTGACCGTGGGCGTCGCCTATCTCGGTATGCGCGAGATCGGACAGTATCTCTGGCTCGCCCTCGCCGGCGCGATCATCGCGACCCTGGTGGTGTGGATGATCGGTGCCAGCGCCCGCGAGGGTGCCACCGCGCTGCGAATGACCCTTGCCGGGGTGGGTGTGGCGGCCGTCCTCGGCGGGCTCTCCTCGGCCATTCAGCTGGGGCATCCATCCACCTTCCAGAAGATGATGGGGTGGGGCTCCGGCAGCCTACTCACCCAGCCGCTCTCGGCCGCCGCAATCGTGGCCCCCGTGCTACTCGCGGGCATCATCGTGGCAATTATCGCAACCCGCGGGCTGAACGCCCTGGCCCTCGGGGATGATCTCGCGACCTCGCTCGGCAACCGCGCGACCCTGACCCGCACCCTCGCGATCCTCGCCGTGACGCTGCTCGCCGGTACCGCCACCGCACTGGTCGGGCCGATCGCTTTCGTGGGGCTGATGATCCCCCACGTGGCGCGCTCGATCGTGGGACCCTCGCAGGGCTGGATTCTCGCCTATTCGCTGGTGCTCGGCCCCTGCCTCCTGCTCGCCGCGGATGTGGCCGGCCGGCTGATCATGCAGCCAGCCGAATTACCGGTGGGGCTGGTGACCGCCTTCGTGGGCGCGCCGGTGCTCATCCTCCTTGTCCGCCGCTCCCGGGTGGCGGGGCTGTGACCCGCCGGACGCACCGCCGCGCGCTGCTGGCGCTGGTGATTCTCGCGGCGACGGGCCTCGCGCTCTTTCTCTATTCCCTCGCCACCGGCGAGTACGGCCTGAGCCTCGGGCAGGTGGTGGCCGCGCTGACCGGAAACTCCACCGGCATCGAGTCCACGATCGTGCTCGAGTGGCGACTCCCCCGCGCGCTCACCGCGCTACTGTTTGGGGCGGCGCTGGGCCTCGCCGGTGCGATCTTCCAGTCGCTGACCCGGAATCCGCTGGGCAGCCCGGACATCATTGGCTTCGACACCGGTGCCTACACGGGTGCCCTGGTGGTGATGCTGGTGCTCCAGATCGGCGGATCCGCGGCCACCGCGACCGGCGCCGTGATCGGCGGGCTCCTCACCGCCGCGGCCGTGTATCTGCTCGCCTACCGCGGCGGCATGGTCGGGTTCCGGCTGATCGTGGTCGGTATCGGCGTGACCGCGATGCTCACCTCGGTCAACACCTGGCTGCTGATCCACGCCGATACGCAGCAGGCCGTCGGTGCCGGATTCTGGGGTGCCGGGTCGCTGGATAGGGCGTCGCTCGCGCAGCTCGGGCTGGCCGTGTGGCCGCTCCTGGTGCTGTTCGCGGCGGCGACCCTGATCACCCCGGGGCTGCGCATCCTCGAACTCGGCGATGATGCGGGCGCGCAGCTCGGCGTCGCGGTGGAACGCACCCGGCTCGCGGCGATCGTCGTGGGCGTGGGCCTCAGCGCCCTGGTGACCTCATTCGCCGGCCCGATCGCGTTCGTCGCGCTCAGCGCTCCGCAGATTGCCCGTCGCCTCGCCGGGGCCCCCGGGATCGCGTTCCTCCCCTCCGCCCTGACCGGCGGCGTGCTCCTACTCGCCGCCGACGTGATCGCGCAGCACGCGCTCCCCTCCCCCGTGCCGGTGGGCCTCGTGACCGTGGTCATCGGCGGCGGCTACTTCGTCTGGCTCCTCATCGCCGAGGGGCGCCGCCGCTAGGCCCAGGCAGTTTTCCTCACCCGGTTTTCCCCACCCAGTTTTCTCCCACCCACCCCATCGAAGAAGGACCAATGAAGACTCAGTTCCGATTCCGAAAGTCACTGCTCGCCCTGGGCGGCGCGGCACTCGCCCTGACCCTCGCCGCCTGCGGCACCAGCGCGCCGGGCGGCGATGCCTCCGCCGCCGCGGAAACCCGCACGGTCAAGACCGCCGAGGGTTCGGTGAAGATTCCCGCACACCCCGAGCGGATCGTCTCGATCCACTCGTTCACCACCGAGTCGTTGCTTGACTTCGGGGTGACCCCGATCGGGGTGGAGGATGGCGGCGAGGAGTATGTGCCGCAGCGCTACCTCGGAAAGTGGAAGCCGATCGAGAAGATCGTGAAGGGCGGCACCGTCAACTTCGAGAAGATCGCCGCCCTCAAGCCGGACCTCATCGTGGGTGTGGACGTGCCCTACCTGAAGGACGCCTACGCGAAGCTCGCCGCGATCGCCCCCACCGTCTACGCGCCCTTCGATGAGAACAGCAGCTGGTCGACCTACCCCGAGTACACCGCGGACTTCGTGAACGCTCCGGCCAAGTTCACCGAGCTGAAGAAGCGCTATGACGACCGCATCGCCGAGGTCAAGAAGACCTACGCGGCACAGCTGGAAAAGACGAAGTTTGACGTGATCCAGGGTGGTTTCGACGACGGAAACTACTGGATCTACTCCGACAAGACCCAGGTGGGTACCGTCCTGACCGCCCTCGGTGCCAGGTTCGCCTCGGCCACCGCCAACACGCCCGCCGGCGAAAACCAGTCGGTCTCCTATGAGCGCACCGACCTCCTCACCGACGCCGACGCGATCATCTACTACGAAAACAACGACGGCACCCCCGCCAACAACATCGAGAAGCTCTTCGCACTGCCCGGCTACCAGGAGCTCCCCGCGGTCAAGGCCGGCCTCAGCATCGGCACGCAGGACTTCCTCTCCGGCTCCTACTCCGACAGCCTCGGCATCATCGACTCGATCGAAACCGTGCTGAAGAAGATCCAGTAGTACGCCCAGACCCTGAGCAGAGCGCCCCGTCCCGGAGTTCCGGGGCGGGCACTCTGCTCACGCGTCGATCAGGCTCTCCTGAACACGAGCGAAACGTTCTGACCACCGAACCCGAATGAGTTGCTGAGGGCGGCGGGCTGCGGGAGATCGCGGCGTTCGATGGCCACGTCGAGATCGATGTCCGGGTCCAGGTTTTGCGGGGTGAGGTTGTGGGTGGGCGGGATGACGCCGTCACGTACCGCCAGCACGGTGAGCAGCGCCTCGATCGCGCCGGCCCCGCCGAACAGGTGGCCGAGCGCGCCCTTGGGGGCGGTCACCGTGATGCCCGGGCCGAACACCTCGGCGATCGCGCGGGCCTCCGCCGCATCACCCACCGGGGTGCCGGTGGCGTGGGCGTTCACGTGGGCGATGCCGCCGGGTTCCAGAACCGCCTGGGCGAGAGAGCGACGCATCGCCTGAATCTGGCCGCGGCCATCCGGTGCCGGGGCCGTCATATGGTGGGCATCCGAGGCGATCCCCGCCCCGGCGAGCACCGCGTGGACGCGCGCACTGCGGGCGGCCGCGTGAGCGGCGCTCTCCAGGATGACCACCGCCGCGCCCTCCCCGATTACAAAGCCGTTGCGGTCGGTGGCGAACGGCCGGGAGGCCTCCGCGGCATCGCCGAGAGGCTTTGCGAGCGCCCGCGCCTGGGTGAATCCGGCGATGGTGATGGGCGTGATCGCAGCCTCGGTGCCACCGGCGATCACGATGTCCGCCTCCCCCGCTCGGATGAGCCGCGCCCCCAGCGCGATCGCCTCCGCGCCCGAGGAGCACGCGGAAACCGGCGTGTATACGCCGGCCTGCGCGCCATACTCGATGCTCACCACCGCGGCGGCAGCGTTGGGCATCAGCATCGGAACGGTGCGCGGAGAGACGCGGCGCACCCCGGACTCCGCCAGTACGTCGTGCTCGCGCAGGAGCGACTCGACGCCGCCGATGCCGGTGCCGATCGCCACGGCCAGCCGTTCCGGATCCACACTCTCGAACCCCGCATCGGCCCATGCCTCGGCCGCCGCGACCGCGGCAAACTGCTGCGAGCGATCCAGCCGCTTCACCTGCACCGGGGTGAGTTTCTCGGCGGGATCCGCCGCGACCAGACCGGCCACGAGCCCCGGAACGATCGCGTCGGCGGCCCGGATCCCCGACCGACCGGCGAGCAGCGCCTCCCAGGTTTTGGAAACGTTTGCGCCGAGCGGGGTGATCGCGCCGAGCCCGGTCACGACGACCTCCGTGTGATTCTGCATGCTGACACCCTTCATCTCATTTGTACGTCATACAACCAGGTGTTAATTTGTATCACATACAATTGAGTTATGAGTGCACGACAGAAGAGCGTCTCCGCGGCCACGCATGCCGTCTCCACTCGGCATCGCCTGATCGAGGAGACCGCGAAGCTCTGCATCGGGCGCGGGGGCGGCGACGTCAGCGTGGCCGAGATCGCCGCGGCCGCCGGGGTCTTTCCTAATCAGGTGACGTATCACTTCGGCTCGAAGGACTCCCTGCTCGTGCACGCGGCCTTCTACGGGCTCCTACACGACTCTGAACGCCTCTCCCGCGTGGGCGACTCGGCCGGCGATGCCGCCGCAATTCGCCGCAAGATCGCGCGCACCACGCTCGCCCTCCCCGCGCTCCCCGCGGTATCGCGCGCACTAGCAGCCGGAATCGCCAAGCCCGAGCTCGCACCCACGGTCGACACCCACCTCGACCTCCTCTTTCGACGCTCCGAGCGCTACCTTGAACGCCTCCTCCGGCGTCGCGGATGGAGTATCCAGCGCGATGTCGGCATCGAGGTACGCACGTTCTGGAGCACCGCGCTCGGTGCGGTTCTGCTCGCCCAGGCGGGCGTAAGTGGCTCCGGGTCGGACCTCGACCTTGCGGGCGTCCTGACGTTCCACGAGTAGCCCGAGCGACGTCGGTCACACGAATCCCGCAGCGCAAAACCCCGCACCTCGAGAAACGAGGCGCGGGGCTTCCCTGGCGAATCTAGCCGAGCCGCAGGGCTCCGTCGATCCGAATCGACTCCCCGTTAATGTAGGTGTTCTCCACGATGTGCGCGGCCAGTGCGGCGAACTCGTCTGGGCGGCCCACGCGCTGCGGGTTGGGAATCACCTTCGAGATCGCGGCCAGCTCATCGCCGCTCGGGCCGAGCATCGGGGTATCAAAACCGCCCGCGACGATCGTGTTGACACGGATACCACGCCCCGCGAGGTCGCGCGCCGCGGGCAGGGTGAGGCCGATGATGCCGGCCTTGGTGCCCGCATAGCCGGTCATCGTGGCCGAACCCTCGACCCCGGCGGCCGAGGAGGTGTTGACGATCACGCCACGCTCGCCCTCCTCGGTCGGAGTGTTGGCAAGCATCGCCTCGGCCACCACCGAGGACACCGTGAAGGTACCCAGCAGGTTGGTGTCGATCATCTGAATCAGGGCCCGACGGTAGTCCGCCTGACGGATGGTCGCCCGCCCCTCGGCATCCACCAGCGGCACGGTGTTGTTCACGCCCGCGGTATTGACGTTGGCCTCGATCGACCCAAACTCGGCCAGCGCCAGCGCTACCGCCGCCTCAACCGAATCCAGGTTCGCGATGTCGAGTTCGACGCCGATGGCGTGCGGCAGCGCGGCCGCGATCTCGCGAGCGGTGTCGCCACGTCGGCCACCCACCACCACGTTCGACCCGCGCTCGGCGAAGTAGCGAGCGGTTGCCAGGCCGAGGCCCGAGGTGCCTCCGGCCACAAAGACCGTCCTTCCGGCGAGCTGCATGCTACGCCTCCGATCCGGTGTTGCCATGAGCCGCGAGGGCCACGTGATCCCAGGCCTCCCAGGTCGCAATGCGCTGGGCGTAGACGTCCTTCACGAACGGCAGCAGGTTGCCGAGCATCAGGCGCAGCGGCGGCTTCTCGGCATCCACCAGGGCGAGGATCGCCGGGGCGCTCGCGGCGGGATCACCAAGATCTCCCTCGCCGAGGGAGGCGGCGAGCTCCTCGCGGAGGGCGTCGTACTCGGTCATGGCCGGGGCCGAACCGATCGAACCCGCACTCAGGAACTCGGTCGCGTAGCCGCTCGGCTCAACGATGCTCACCCGGACCCCAAACTGTGCCACCTCTGCGGCGAGCGCCTCGGAGATTCCCTCGACGGCAAACTTCGCACCCTCGTAGATTCCGGCGGTCGGGACGGCAACGATGCCCGCCACGCTCGAGAGGTTGATGATGTGCCCGGCCCCCTGGGCGCGCAGCAGCGGCAGCGCCGCCTGGATCACCGAGAGCGTGCCGAACACGTTGGTCTCGAAGTTCGCGCGGATGCTGTCCTCGTCGACCTCCTCGATCGCGCCCATCTGGCCAAAGCCTGCGTTGTTTACGATGACGTCGAGGCGGCCGAAGTGGTCGTGGGCGGTCGCCACGGCGGCGAACACCTCGGCACGGTTGGTCACGTCAAGTTTGAGGGCGAGTGCGGTGTCGGGGAAGCGCTCCACCAGGTCGGCGGCCTGCGCGGGGTTACGCAGGGTCAGGGCGACGCGGTCGCCACGCTCGAGTGCGGCCTGCGCCCAGATTCGACCAAACCCTCTGCCGGCGCCGGTAATGAACCACGTTTTGTTGCTGGTCATGCTGACCACCCTTTCGTTTTCGTGTTTTCAACTTTACACTTATCGTAAAGATGTAAAGCAAGCGAATGGTGAAATATTCCCGACCGACTGGATAACCTGGAACACATGGACCTCAAAAAGCCGCGCCGCGACCAGATCCTGCGGGATGCCACCGCACTGTTCTGCCGCTACGGCTATGCCAAGACGACCCTCGCGGACGTCGCGAGGCGCAGCGAAATCTCCCGCCCCACGCTCTACGCCGAGTTCGCCGATAAGGACGTCCTGTTCGGTGCGGTGATCGAAACGCTCGCCGACGACCTCTTTGCCCGACTGAGCGCCGAGCGCGCGCACATCCCCTCCGAACGGGATCGCCTCCTGCACGCCTGCCTCGGCTGGGTGGCCTCGGGATACGACCTGGTCCAGGAAAACCCCGAGGCGGCCGACCTCTTCGACCCGAGGTTCGCGGCCGTTCGTGCGAGCAACACCCGCTTCGAGCACTATCTCGAAGAGCTCCTCACCGGATCGGACTCCCCCACCCCGCTCACCGAGATGATCACGCTGAGCCTGCAGGGCATCAAGCGTTTCGCCGAGAATCGCAGCCATCTCGAAGCCCTGGTTGCTACGCTCGTTGACACGGTGATCGCCGCGCGGGCCGTCTAGGCGCACAACGGCAAGTACACCACGGTAAGTACACCTCCCACACGTCCGAGCGAACGGAGCCCCCATGACCACCTTCCCCGCCAGAATCCTGATCGTGGGCGCCGGCGCAACCGGCGGCTACTTCGGCACCCGGCTCCTCGAGGCCGGGCGCGACGTAACCTTTCTGCTGCGCGAGGCGAGGGCGGCACGGGTCCGCGAGCACGGCCTGCGGGTGCGCGCACTCGATGGCGAGTTTGTCTCGCATCCGGCGGTCCTCACCAGCCAAGAGCTGAGCGCCGCCGCACCGTTTGACCTGGTGCTTCTCGGGGTCCGTGCCGACGCGCTCGAGGCCGCCCTCGAGGATCTTGCCCCGGCCGTGGGCCCGGACACGGTGATCATCCCGTTCCTCAACGGCACCCGACACCTCGAGGTATTGCGCACTCGATTCGCCGAGGCACACGTATTCGGCGGCGTCGCGAAGGTCTCCACCTCGCTCGATGCCGAGGGCACCATCGTTCAGGTCACCCCGGGTGCCTCCATCGACTTTGGGGCACTGCGCCCCGATGCCGATGCGGTTACCCGCACGCTCGCCCTGCTGAGCGTCCCCGGGATCACGGTCAGCAGCCGCGAGGACATCATCCAGGACATGTGGGACAAGTGGGTATTCATCGTCTCGCTCACCTCGATCACCGCGCTGATGGGCGCGCCGATCGGGGCGGTTGCCAGCACGCGGGAGGGCACCGAGTTTGCCCGAGCAGTGGTCGATGAGGCGGCCACGGTCAGCGCCGCGGCCGGCCACCCCGTATCCATTCGGTTCCACGAGACCCTGACGGCCACGGCCACCGACCCCTCCTCCCCGATGACCACCTCCGTCTACCGCAGCATGCGAGCGGGGGTGCCCTCCGAGGTTGAGGCGATGCTCGGCACCTTCCAGGCCACGGCCCGCGAGCTCGGCATCGACACCCCCCGCATCGACCTGGCGACCCTCCGCCTGCGCGTCCACGAGCACGTCATCGCGCAGCAGCGGGCGTAGCACGGGCGAGACTGGCGCGCGGCGAGCTCAGATATGCTCCGACACGATCGGATGAGCTGCGGCGCGCCAGCCGAAATCCAGGGTTACTCGGCCGCGGGCGTTCCCCAGAACGGTCCGGTCAGGCCCACGCTCGCGAAGTACTCGGCGGCGACCAGCGGTTCCCGGCGCACGTAGCCGGCGTCCAGGCGGCCCGCGTACCAGCGCGATGCCAGCCGCCAGAGCGTGGCCAGGTCAAAGATCGCGCCCACCTCGTGGCCGGTGCGCGCCGCCCACTGCTCCACGCACACCGCATCACAGAAGATGCGCTGGTTTGCGCAGGCGTGGATGACGTCGTTCCAGACCCGCCCCATGGGCTCGAGGAAGTGCACCACCTGATCGCCAACCGGAGGCTCGTCGCGGGTGATGGTCCAGGCGTGTGGGGCATCACAGTTGGGGCAGGTGGTCGCGACCAGCACCGAGGGCTCCGCAGGCACGAGGTGCGGAATCGCGAAGGAGTCCCAGGCGCAGCCACCCCACCACAGCACGTCGTTTCCCATGACCGAGAAGCCGAGGTTTTGCGTCGCGAACGGGTGCGCCAGCACGATCTCTCCCTCCGGCGAGACGGCGATATGGCGGTCGCGAACGAGCGCATCAAAGGCCTCGCGGGCCTCGCTCACGGGCAGGTCCAGGCGTCTCGCGACGGTCTCCGGGGTGCTGGTTCGGCCGGTCTCGGCGAAGTGCCGATAGATCGAGAGCCGTACCTGCTCGGCGGTGGGGTGGGTGTCGCTCATGCGTGTCACATCCGTTTCGTCACAATTAGGTTGATATCCCCCTAATTCTGTTAGGCTCCCCGAATGAGCGCAATTCCGAGTCCAAGTGTGACGCCAGAGGTCTCCGCGGGCGGCACCTGCAACAGCTATCTGGTGCGCCGGGTTGATCGCCACCTCAACGCCGTCTACGACCGTGCGCTGGCCGGCACCGGCATTCGCACCACGCAGTTCAGCGTGCTGCGCGCCCTGGCACTCGAGGGCGACGCCCGCATCTCCGAGCTCGCCGCGACGCTCGGGATGGATCGCAGCACCCTCAGCGCAAACGTCAAACCGCTGCAGCGAGACGGCCTCGTCGAGGTCACCGAGGCCAGCGACCGCCGGGCTCGCGATGTAAGCATCACCCCCGCCGGCCGCGCCACCCTGGAGGCCGCGATGCCCGCATGGATCGCCGTCCAGGAGTCGTTCGAGGCGGCCATGGGCCATGAATCCGCCCGTGCGCTGCGCAGGCTCCTCGCCGGCACGCTGACCTGGGAGGGCTAGCCCGCGCGGCAGGCCTCGCCTAGGCCGTGGCGACGAGACTCACCCGAGCGGCCCGCCTGGAACGCACCGAGTAGAACGCCACCACAAGAACCACGCCGCTGACCACGACCACGCCGACACCCGACGCCATCGGATTCGACACAGCACTCATCACGAAGGTCGCAACCGCGGCCAGCGGAAACGTGTACGACCACGCCCCCAGGGAGAATGGCGTGCGACGGTAGAGCGGAATGAGACCCACCTGGAGAAGCACCAGAATCAGGGTGAGTCCCAGCAGAATATCGACCACGATGCCCGCATGCTCCCCGGTGAGCGCGATCCACGCGCCACCGGCCACCGCGGGCGGTGCCATCATGATGGCCAGCGTGGGGACGAGCGGAGCGGGCAGCGCGGGACGCAGCGCCAACCGGGCGAGAATCAGCGTAAAGATGAGCACCCAGAACAGGGACCCCACGCCAAACGCACCCCACCCCAGGGCGGGCCATCCGATCTGAGCGGAGGCCGTTGCTGCGAGAAAACCGGCGGCGACCGTGGGCAGGAGATACCCGCCGTGCACGAGGTCGATGTCGATGAGCCCGCGCGCCCAGCGTGCGATGATCCAGCCGGCAAACACGGCCCCGACCGCAATCGAGGCGAGCACCAGTATCGTGCCCGCCAGCGGCACGAACGCGTAGAGGCGGGCACCCACCAGCATGCCGAGGATGGGTGCCAGCGCGGCGATCGGCCCCTGGGCCGGGTGCGCAAGCTGCGCACTGAGCGGCTGGGCTGAGCGGCGTGCCCGCACCGCGTGCGCGATCAGCAGCCAGACCCAGGCGATGGCCGCGACTCCCCAGAACGCGGTTCCGATCAGCGGATCGAGGTGCCAGGTTTTTACGGCGACACTCCAGGTGCCGGCGAGCCCCGCGAGGCCGAAGGCGATCGCGAAGGTGTTGAGGGGGATGCGCTCGTGAGTCATACCGAGATACTAATGCACTCTTGCTCACTTAATCCATTAGCGATAAACTCGGCATATGACCATCACGCTGCTGGGAGAGCCGTTCGCCATCGATCTCATGAACACGCTCAAGACCGCCCACGATCCGATCGTGGATCAACTCGCCTCCCCCGCGGCACTCGACGAGTTTTGGCGGTTTCAGGTCGACCGCGACCCCACCCTCACCCCGCTCGGCCACGAGGACACGCTGGCGCTGCGCGGCATCGTGACCGAGATTGTGTCCTCGATCCGGGAACAGCGCGCACCGGACGTACACGTCCTGACCGCCGCCAATACGCTGCTCTACGCCGCACCCACGCAAACCTATCTGCGCGCGAGCGTGGACGGAATCGACGTTGAACACACCAGCACGGCGAGCCATGCTGCGGATGTCACGCGAGCACGAGCCATCCTGTCAGCGATCGAGCTCACCGCACGCGCCGAGGACGGCCGGCTGCGCCGATGCGCGGCGGAGGACTGCTCTCAGCTGTTCGTTGCGCTGAACTCCAAGCGTCGCTGGTGCACCGCGGCCGGCTGCGGCAATCGCGCTCGGGTTTCCCGCCATGCCGCCCGCGTGCGCACCCCGGCCACCGCCTAGCGCCCACCCGCAAACGAAAAACCCGCGCGAGCACCGAGGTGCCCGCGCGGGTGTGAGGGTGTATCGAGGCCTAGAGCCGCGGAGCCGACTCGCCCACCAGGATGGCGGCCTCACCGCTGCGGTAGGTGAAGGCACGCACAACCTGCAGGATGCCCAGCACGATCAGCGAGACACCGAGGATGAGCCACAGCAGCGCGGCGAAGCTGAACGGCGCGGCGATCACGATGATGCCGGCGACGATGCTCAGGACGGCAAACACACTCGCCCAGACCTTGTTCGCGGCGGCACGCAGCGTGGTGAACGCAATGATGCCCTCAAAGATCCAGCTCACACCGATCAGGATCGCGGTAATAACCGCGAGGCCGGTGGTGACGCCGCCGAGGTTGGCGAATGCCACGATGCCCGCGACCACAAAAACGACGCCCAGCACGATGTGGCCGATGCGCGACCAGACCGTGGCGGTCTTGGCGAAGATGCCCACTCCGGCATAGATCGCGCCCGCGGCAATCGCGTACAGCGCGATGATGGCGGTGATGATCGAGGCGGTCTTAAGCGGGGCGACGAGGATCAGCACACCGAGGATCACGGCGATGATGCCGATAACCCCGAGGGCGGTGCGAATTCCATTGGTGAGTCGCTGCGAGAGCGTGGCGTCCGAGGTCATCGGGTTCCTTCAATCTGTTGAGGGGTGAATGGTGCATCGGTGGACCGCTGAAACAAACGGGTGTGGGCAAGCTGATGGGTGATAAAGGTCACCGCGAGGGCGATGATCGCCGCCGCCAAAACCGCTTCAATTCGCCCGATCCCCACGATGTATGCGGGCTTTTCCGAACTGGTCGTCAGGAGCACCGCGGGGGTGAGGAACGTCACAAACATGGCATAGTTCCCGCTGCGTGCGTACGCGACACACAGCACAACGGCGATCACCGCGGCGATAATTGGCACCGGTTGTGGGGCCAGCGTGATCAGGGTCGCCGCGATCGCCCCCGCGACCGTCCCGAGGATTCGGGACCGCGCGCGCTCCACAACATGGCCGGTATCCACCGCCAAAATCATGCAGTACGACAGCAGGACCCAGGACACATAGGGGTAGTCGATGGCGCTGCTGATCCAGAGGATCAGCAGCGCGCCGGAGGCCAGCATGACCCCGGAGCTCAGCCGGGCGCGCAGGGGCGCGGGGGCGAGGGGCGCGGAACTTCCCCCGGGGAGGAAGAATGAGAACAGCAGCAGGAATCCCGCCCCCACCACGGCCCCGACAAACACGTGCCAGGTGGCCACCTCGGTGTGCGAGAGGCCGGCAAACACCAGGAGGTTGACCGGGGAACGGGTCATTGAGGCCACGGATCCCAGGCGGAAAAACCCCTGCACGAGGCACACGAGGAGCAGGCAGATGGGCAGTAGCTCGGGGGCGGCAATTCCCAGGCTAAACCCGAGGAGTGCGATGGCCACGGCCCAGACCGCGGCGCCGATGCGCCAGCGAACCGGAAGGGCACGGACCGGGGACAGCAGGAGCATCATGGACAGATACGCGGCCTGCGCGGAGTTCGGGCCCACGAACGTATAGAGTCCGCCGACGATCGTTGCCCCGAACGCGGTGAGCAGGAGCGCGGAACCGATCGCCCCGCGCGAAATCGCAAACCTCGACCACCATGAGCCAGCTGCCATACTCAATCCCCCCGATTGTTCATGCATAACACTGGGTTTCCCCTCCGCCGATTGTTGCATGCGGCCCGATGTTCTCGCCACTACCTTCTTAATCCACCCCGCGGACGATCCGCACCACTACGGTGTATACCAAGACCGCCGAGCACCCGAGAGGACACCATGGCGCCCCACAGCATTTCAGAGTTCGAGGACATCTATCGAGATCTGCACGCCCACCCCGAGCTCGGATTTCACGAGGTTCGAACGGCTGGCATCGTCGCCACCACCCTCCGTTCGCTCGGCTACGAGGTCACCGAGGGCGTCGGTCGCACCGGCGTTGTGGGCATTCTCGAGCGTGGCCCCGGGGCCACCGTGCTGCTGCGCGCCGACATGGACGCCCTGCCGGTGCGCGAGGAAACCGGACTCGACTATGCCAGCACCGCGATCGGCACCGCCGCCGATGGCACCGAGGTTCCCCTCATGCACGCCTGTGGCCACGACATGCACGTGACCGCCCTGCTCGGGGCCGCCGCGACCCTCGCCGCCGACCCCGAGTGGAGCGGCCGCCTGATGCTCGTGTTCCAGCCCGCGGAGGAACAGGGTTCCGGTGCCCGCACGATGATCGAAGACGGTCTGTTTGAGCGGTTCGGACGCCCCGACGTGGTGCTCGGCCAGCACGTCGCCCCGCTGCCCGCCGGCGTATTCGGCGTGCGTCCCGGCCCCGCCTTTGCCGCCTCCGACTCCCTGCGGGTCACGCTCTTTGGCCGCGGCGGCCACGGCTCCCGCCCCGAAACCACGGTGGACCCGGTGGTCCTGGCCGCCTCCGTAATCCTGCGCCTGCAGACCATCGTGTCGCGCGAGGTGGCCGGCACCGAGACCGCCGTCGTCACCGTGGGTGCCGTCCACGCCGGCTCAGCCCCGAATATCATCCCCGATTCCGCGGTGCTGAGCATCAGCGTCCGCTCGGTTGAACCCGCCGTCCGCACCCGTGTCCTCGCCGCCATCGAGCGGATCGTGAAGGGCGAGGCTCTGGCCGCCGGGGCCGACCGCGAACCGCTGGTGGAGCACATCCACTCGTACCCCACCGTTGTCAACGATCCCGAGGCCACGGCCCGCGTCCAGGCGGCACTCCAGGCCAGTATTCCGGGCGTGCTCGTGATCGATCCGGGCCTGGTCACCGGAAGCGAGGACGTGGGCATGCTCGCCCAGGCCGCCGGCGTCCCGTGCATGTACTGGATCCTGGGCGGCGGAGACCCCGCAAACTTTGCCGGTCTGAGCACCCCGGAGGAGATCGCCCAGCGCGTCTCCACCCTTCCGTCCAACCACTCGCCCCTGTTTGCCCCGGCAATCACCCCGACCCTGCCGCTCGGCATCCAGGCGCTCGTCTCCGCGGCGCGCGCCTGGCTGATCCGCTAGCCCACACCCTCACGGAGAACACACGTGTCCACCAATACCTCCCCAGACTCCGCCGCCGAGGCGGAGTCTGCCCCCTCGGAAAGTTCCGCTTCGGAAACCGCGACAGCGTCGGGCACCTCGTCCTCGGCCGTCGTGCCCGTTGATGTTCCGCCCTCGCGCCGCTTCTGGACGCGCCTGGACAACCCGTTTATCGCCGGCTTCCTGCTGACCCTGGGCGGCCTTGCCGCGTTTAGCCTCGGTGCGGCGATCACAAATATTTCCACGGTCATCATCTACATCGTGTTCGCGCTGTTCATCGCGCTGGGTATCGACCCGGTGGTGCGCTGGCTTTCGGGCCGGGGAATGAGCCGCACCTGGTCGATCGTGACCACCATCGTGGGTCTGCTCGCCGTCGTCGCGGGCATGCTGTGGCTCGTCATCCCGACCGTGGTGGGCCAGATCACGCAGTTTGTGCAGTCGGTGCCCACGATGATCAAGGACTTCATGCAGTCCGATCTGTTCCACCGCCTGGAGGGCACGTTTGGTGAGGGCTTCGAGTCACTGATCGGCGATGTCCAGAAGTTCCTGTCCGACCCCGGTAACATTGCCGCGATCGGTGGCGGGGCATTCCAGGTGGGGGCGTCGATCTTCAGCGGGCTGTCCGGAGTGCTGATCGTGCTGGTGCTGACGCTGTACTTCGTGGCCTCGCTGCCGCAGATCAAGTCGGCGATGTACGAGCTGGCCCCCGCCCGCAACCGTGAGCGCATCTCGAACCTGACCGATCAGATCACCGACTCGATCGGTGGCTACCTGGGCGGCATGGTCATTCTCGCGTTCTTCAACGCGGTGTTCTCCGGCGTGCTCTACGCCATTCTCGGCCTGCCGTTCCCGCTGCTGATGAGCGTGGTCGCGTTCTGCATCACCCTGATCCCGCTGGTGGGTTCGGTGCTGTTCTGGGCGATCGCCAGCTCGCTCGCGCTGTTCTCGAACCCGCTGAGCGCGCTGCTCTTCGCCCTGATCTACATCGCCTACGTGCAGATCGAGGCCTACGTGTTGACGCCGCGCGTGATGAGCCGAGCCATCTCGATCCCGGGGTCGCTCGTGGTGATCGGTGCCCTGATCGGTGGAACGCTGCTCGGTCTGCTCGGCGCGCTGGTGGCCATTCCGGTGACCGCGTCGATTCTGCTGATCATCAAGCAGGTCTGGATCCCGAGGCAGAACTCGAAGAAGTAGCGGTAGACGCCAAACCTATACATGTTAGGATTTTTCCTATCATGTATAGGTTTTGGTGTTTAAGGAGGTACTGATGGCACGCGCTGGAATCACGACCGAGCGCCTCATCCTAATGGGGGCCGAACTCGCCGACGAGGTGGGGATCGAGCGGGTCACCCTCGCCGAGGTGGCGCGTCGGTTCGGGGTGAAGACCGCGAGCCTCTACTCGCACGTCGCCAACACCGCGGCGCTCGATGACGGCATCAGCCTGCTCGCCCTCGCCGAGCTCGCCGAACTCGCGACCGAGGCCACGAGCGGCCGGGCGCAGCGCGAGGCCCTCGCCGGGCTCGCCAACGCCTATCGCGACTACGCCCTCGCGCACCCGGGCCGCTTCGCCGCGATGCTGCGCCCGCTCACCCCGGAGGTCGCGGCCGCGAGTGCGGGTCCACGGCACGCGCGCCTCACCGAGGCGGTGCTGGCGGGCTACGGACTCACCCCCGAGGCGCATCCACACGCCGTGCGCCTGATCGGCAGCACCGTGCGCGGATTCATCACACTCGAGGCCGCCGGCGGGTTTGCGCACAGCGCTCCCCCGGCCGCCGAGAGCTGGCGGAGCATCATTGACGCACTCGATGCGCTGCTGCGCAACTGGCCCGCACCCGACTCATCCCATCACGGACACACCACCTCGGAGAGGAACCACGCATGACCACCCCACTCACCGCAGTCCCCCTGGACGCCACGATCATCCGCGGTGCCGCCGAGCTGGAAGCCACCGAGCGCGGCCTGCTGCCACACCGCCTTCCCGCCGCGGCGCGCGCTCAGAACACCGATCCCCAGCTGAGCATGGTGGAGGCCCAGCCCTCGGGCGTGCGGCTGGCGTTCACCACGACGGCGACGGTCATCGAGATCGACCTCTTCCGTTCGCGCACCACCTTCAGCGGTGTACCCGCGCGGCCGGACGGCATCGTCGAGCTCACGATTAATGGCGAGCGCGTCGCTGAGGCGGCCACCTCGGGTGGCTCGACCATCACGATCGATCTGGCCACCGGCACCCCGAGCGCCGAGACCGAGCCGGCCGCAGCCCTGCGCTTTGACGGCCTGCCCGCCGAATCGAAGAGCGTCGAAATCTGGCTGCCGCACGGTGAGAAGATCGAGATCGTGGAGCTGCGCACCAGCGCCCCGGTTTCGCCGCTCACCCCGGGCACGCGACCGGTCTGGGTGCATCACGGCAGTTCGATCAGCCACGGCTCCAATGCGATCCGACCCACCGGAATCTGGCCGGTGGTGGCCGCGCGCACGGCAGATCTGGAGCTCGTCAACCTGGGTTTCGGTGGCAGCGCGCTGCTTGACCCGTTCACGGCCCGCGCGATTCGGGACACCCCGGCGGATCTGATCAGCCTGAAGCTCGGCATCAACCTGGTCAACCTTGATCTGCTGCGCCTGCGCGCCTTCGGCCCGGCGGTGCACGGGTTTCTCGACACCATCCGCGACGGCCACCCGGACACCCCGCTGCTCGTGGTCTCGCCCATCTACTGCGGCATCCATGAGGATACCCCGGGGCCGGGCATGTTTGACCTCGAAGCACTGGTGCAGGGCACGCTACGATTCGCCGCCACCGGCAATCCCGATGAGGTCAGGGCGGGCAAGCTCACCCTACGCGTGATTCGCGCCGAACTGGCGCGCATCATCGGGGAGCGCCAGGCCACCGATCCGAACCTGTTCTTCCTGGACGGCCTCGAACTCTACGGTGAGGCCGATGCCGACACCCACCCGCTGCCGGACTCCCTGCACCCGGGGCCGGAGTCGCACGAGATCATGGGCGAGCGCTTCGCGCGGCTCGCGCTCGCGGACGGCACCGACACCTGGTCGGTGCGCGGCTAGGTTTCCTCACGCAAAAACGGCGCGTCATCCGAGGGTGACGCGCCGTTTTCGTGCGCACGCCTAGTCGTGCGGGAAAGCGTGGACGGGCGCCTCGAGATCCGCGGCGGCCTCGGCGAGGGTGGCCTCGGTGCTCGCGCGCACGTGGGCGCGCTCACCCTGCTTGCCGATGAGGCTCAGGTACTCCACCGAGCCGGCCTCGGTAGCCCCGAACCAGTGCGGGGTGCGGGTATCAAACTCGGCGGCCTCGCCCGGGGAGAGCAGGAGGTTTTGATCGCCGAGGATCAGGTGCAGCATGCCGTTCAGCACGTACACCCAGTCGTAGCCCTCGTGGGAGTGGAACTTCGGGGCCTGTGGCCCGGTCGCTCGCGGGAGCACAAACTTATAGGCCTGAATGCCACCTGGCCTCCGGGTGAGCGGCAGGATCGTCGAACCATCGTGGCAGGCCACCGGGCGCAGGTTGATGCGCGGATCGCCGGTGAGCGGTGCATCCACCAGCTCATCCAGGGTCACGCCGTGCACGCGTGCGAGCGGCAGAAGCTGCTCGAGGGTGGGGCGACGCAGGCCGGACTCGAGCCGGGAGAGGGTGCTCGCGGAGATACCGGTGGCCTCGGCGAGTTCGGCGAGGGTGACGTCACGGCGCTGGCGCAGGCGCTTGAGCCGCGGCCCGACGGCGTCGAGCGCCCGATTCGTATCGTGTTCCATCCCTCCATATTGCCATTTGGCAATGAAGATTGCCAGGGGGCAAGTCGATCGCGGAGACTGGGGATATCGACGCGAAAGGCCGCCATGAACACCCCACCCCAGCCAACCGAGCACACCTTTGACCGCCGCTACTGGGAGTCACACTGGAATGATTCCATCCTGCGCGGCAGCCATCAGGCACCACCCCACCCGCACCTCGACGCCCAGATTTCGGGGCTCCTTCCCGGGCGGGCACTGGATGCCGGCTGCGGCACCGGGGCCGAAACGATCCGGCTGGCCGAGGCCGGCTGGAGCGTGACCGGGGCCGATATCTCCGCCGGCGCGCTGAGTGTTGCGCGCGGCCGCGCGAAGTCCGCCGGAGTGCGGGATCGTGTGAGCTGGCTCGAGGCCGACCTCGGCGTCTGGGAACCCGCACGGCCCTTCGATCTGGTACTCACCGCGTTCGCCCATCCGGCGATGCCCCAGCTCGACTTCTACGCGCGCATCGCGCGGTGGGTCACCCCCGGCGGCACCCTCCTGATCTTTGGGCACGCGGCGCACGCTTCAGACGCTTCAGACGCTTCAGACGCTTCGCATGCCGAGCACCCCCACGAGGCATCGGCGAGCGCCGCGGGGATCACCGCGCTCCTTCCCGCGGGCCAGTGGCACATCGATACCGCCGAGGAGGTCGTGGTTCCCGGCACCCATCCCGGCGGCGCGGGTTCTCGCGTCGACGTGATTGTGCGCGCCACCCGCATCGGCTAAACCCCTCACTCACCCGCTCATTCCGCCTCGCACACCGTCGGGGCGCTATTTGGCGCGCCCGCGCGCCGTGAAAGGACCCCATGTCCGTCCCTCTTTCCCCGCAGAGCCACGGCGTCGATTCCGCGAGTGCCGCGCTCATTACCGATCCGAGTCGACGCCGCAGCATCCTGATTGCCGTCTGCCTCGCACTGATGGCCGTGGTGGCCTCCGTTTCCGGCCTGGGTGTCGCGCAGCCCCAGCTCGCGCTGGAGTTTGGCATCGATCAGGATCGCGTGCTCTGGATCATCAACGCCTATACGATCACCCTCGCCGCGCTGCTCCTCCCGCTCGGCGCGCTGGGCGACCGCCTCGGCCGAAAGACCATGCTGCTCGCCGGCACCGCGGTATTCACCCTCGCCAACATTGCGGCGGCCCTCGCCCCCACCGCGGATATGATACTGGGGGCACGCGTGGCCGCGGGCATCGGGGCGGCGGCGATCATGCCGGTCACGCTGTCCGTCATCACCTCCTCCTTCCCGCCCGCCGAGCGTTCACAGGCCATCGGCATTTGGACGGGAGTGGCCGGCGGCGGCGGCATTCTGGGCATGTACCTGTCCGCGCTCCTCGTGGATGTGGCGGCCTGGCGCTGGATGTTCGCGCTTCCCGTAGTTCTGCTACTGGCCTCCGCGCTGCTCGCGGTGCGCTCCGTACCCAACACCCGCGAGGCGGCATCAGGGCCGTTCGATGTGGTCGGCGCACTCACCTCGATGTTCGCGATGGTCGGGTTCACCCTCGCGCTGCACGAGGGCCCCGCACGCGGTTGGGGCGACGCACTGCCCCTCGGCGCGCTGATCATCGCAATACTCGCCGCGGCGGGTTTTGTCTGGCGGGAGCTGCGCCATCCCGCGCCGCTGCTGAACCTGCGCGCGTTTCGTACCCGCGGCCTCTCGAGTGGATCGCTGCTCCTTCTGGTGATGTTCGGCGTGCAGGCGGGAATCTCGATCGTGCTGTATCCGTTCTTTCAGACGGTGCTCGGCTGGTCGGGGCTCGCCGCCACCCTGGGCCTCATGCCGATGGCGCTGCTCATGATGGCCACCTCGGGAATCGCCCCGCGCCTGGCCGCACGGATCGGTGCCCGGGCCACCATGGCCACCGGCGTGTTTGTGGGAGCCGCAGGGCTCGCACTGATGGCTGCCCTGGTATCTCGCGACGGCGGTTATCTCACGGTTCTCCCCGGGCTCATCGCGATGGGTGCGGGCATGGGTCTCGCGATGACACCCTCCACCGAGGCGATTACCTCCGCGCTCCCCCGCGAGCAGCAGGGTGCGGCCTCGGCGCTCAACGACGTCACCCGGGAACTGGGTGCGGCCCTCGGCGTCGCGCTCCTCGGCGCGCTGGTGACGGCCGGCTATCGCACCGCACTCGCCCCCGCGCTGTCGGGGCTTCCGACCACACTCACCGCCGGGGTCGCGGAGGGCATTGCCGGTGCCGGGCCGCTCGCCGCCTCCGGCGATGCCCGCGCGGCCGCGCTGATCCGGGCCGCACACGAGGCGTTTGTCTTCGGCTGGCAGCAGTCCATGTGGATCGGTGCGATCATCCTCGTGCTCCTGGGGGTCATCGTGATGCTGCGGGGCCCGCGGGCGAGAGCCTAACCGCACGGCGCAGGTCGTCGACGTAGGCGGCGGGCTCCTCCCAGGCGGCAAAGTGCCCGCCGTCGTTGTGCTCGCTGAAGACGGCCAGATTCACGAAGCGTTGCACGAATTCCCGCGGTGCGGACAGGAAGTCGCGCCCAAAGGCCGAGTAGACCGTCGGCACCTCGATACGATCGGGCAGGGCCGCGGGTACCGCGTAGGTGGACAGCGCGGTGCCCGCGGTTTCGGTAAACCAGTAGGCACTGACCCAGGTCAGGATGTCCGCGGCACCGAACGCGTCCGCACTGCCCGCCCAGCCCTGGAGCTTTTCACCGATCCAGGCGAGCAGGGCCGCGGGAGAATCACCCAGCATCGTGGTCACCGTACCCGGACGCGTGGCCTGCTCGGCCACAAAACCCCCGTTGGCCTGCCGCCAGCGACCGGCGAGGGCCGCGAACTCGCGCTCCTCGGGGTGCGCGTGGGCGGGGTCGATCATCGCAACCCGCGACGCCGCCAGGTTTGTGAGGTGCAGTGCCGAGACGCTTTCCGGATGTGTGGCCGCGAGGATCTCCCCCACCGTGCCGCCCACGTCGCCACCCGAGACCACGTATCGGTCATACCCGAGGGCGAACATCGCCTCCGCAACCATTTCCGCGATGTCCGCGGTCGAGATGGGTTCTCCGGTCAGGGGTAGTGCATACGGAAATCCTGGCAGAGCGGGCACCACGACGTTGAGGTCTCTGAGCAGCGGCAGCACGCGTTCGAACCGCAGCACGGAGTCAGGCCACCCGTGCAGCAGAACCACCGCGGACGCATCCGGGTTCTCGGCGCGCTGATGAATCACCCTCAGGGCACGGGTTCCGACGCCCGCCGACTCCCATGGATATGCGCGAATGCGCTCCTCCGGCACCGACCAGTCAAAACCTTCGGCCCACTCCCCGAGCAACTCGGCGAGGCGTACCGCGGGGATTCCACGTGCTGCGTCGCCCGCCCAGGGGTTCGGTATCCGGCGGGTGGAGTGGATGCGCCGGATCAGGTCGGCACGTGCCGGGGCGTCGGCGGGGGCGGGGATGGGTTCGAACACGAGGTTCCTCTCGATGATGCAACCCAAATTGGGCCACAAAGCCCATTCTGTGCACATTCAAATGGGCTGTCAAGCCCAGTTGTTGATAAGCTGGCACAATGACAGCTTCCGAAGGCACCCTTCCCGCAACCGCGAAGGGGCGCGCCACCCGCGATCGCATCATTGATGCCGCCGCCGAGCTGATCCTCACTCACGGCGTTCAGGGCACCACCAACCCCGAGGTGCGTGCGGCCGCGGCGGTGAGCGGATCGCAACTCTCGCTCTACTTCCCGGATAAGGAGAGCCTCGTTCGCGCGGTACTGAACCGCCGCGGCGATCAGGTGATCGATGTCACCCAGCGCTCCGCGGAGGGAGCGCTCGACAGCATCGCGGCCCTGCGCTCCTGGGCCGCCTTCTACGCGGCCCGACCCGACTCCTGGCGGGGTGGCTGCCGTTTCGGCTCCCTCGCGAGCGACGTGCTGAAATCAGACCTCGACCTCACCCCCGACGTCACCGCCGGCTTTGCCCGCTGGCGGACGCTGTTCCGGGACGGACTGGCCGCAATGCAAGAACGCGGCGAACTTCGCCCGGACGCCCACCCCGACTCCCTCGCCACGATCCTGCTCGCCGCATTCCAGGGCGGCATGCTCCTCGCCCAGGCCGAGGGCAGCATCACGCCCCTCAACACGGCACTCGACGGCGCCATCGACTATGTCGAGAGCTTCGCTCTCGAAGCGCGACCTCGATAGCGCCCGCGCGCCGCTCCGCGCGGTCCCTGAATACGGGCGGTGAATCCAGAACAATACCCAAACCTTCTAAACGAAATATGTTACGTTTCTTGCACTTATAAGGAGGGTGTGATGTCTCGTATCTCTCGAACCATGACCGAAACATACGGGGGTTCCGATGGGCCCGGGGTTGCCCGAGTCCATGAGCTTCTCACGTCTCGCGGCGAGGCCCCCGAGATCAGCCCCCGTTTTTATCTCTCAGCGGAGAGCACAGGCGCCAGGGTGGAGCTCCCGCGGGAGATCTATCAGGCGCTCCTGCAGGTGGTAGATACGGTGCACCGCGGGCTCGCCGTCACGATTTCCCCCGTCACCACGATGCTCTCAACCCAGCAGGCCGCCGACCTTCTGGGCCTCAGCAGACCCACCGTGATCAAGCTGCTCGACGAGGGAAAGATTCCGTTCGAGCGGGTCAGTAGCCACCGTCGAATCGCGCTTCCCCACGTTCTGGAGTATCGCAATCAGCGACGCAAACAGCAGTACGCCCTGTTAGAGGAACTCTCTACGGATATCGACTCAGATCTGCCACTCGACGAGATGCTCACCACGCTCAGAGAGAATCGTCGCGCCCTCGGCGCTCGTCGCCGACCCTCCACAGACGCCCCCTGATACTGCCGGTATCATGTTCACCGCGCTGCTCGATACCAACGTTCTTTGGCCAAGTCTGCAACGCGACTTTTTTCTCTCGCTCGCGGTGGAGGGCACTTTTCGTCCCGTGTGGAGCGAGGCGATTCTCTCCGAGCTCAGCGCGAGCGAGGAGAACAAGCTCATTGCCCGGCATCAAAAAACTCCCCGTGAGGCACACGCACGAGCATTCAAACTCGTCGATACGATGCGCCGCATGTTTCCGGATGCACTCATACAGAACTGGGAGTGGCGAGACGGATCATATGGGCTGCCAGATAGAAACGATGAGCACGTGGTCGCTGCGGCGGAGACTGCCGACGCCAAAGCCATCGTCACGGAGAACCTGAAGGACTTTCCGGCCCATCTGATCCCGTCCACAATTGCCGTGGTTTCGGCGCGGACCTTCGCGTTTCACGCGGTCAGTGTCAGCACTCACCGCGCCCATCTCGCAATAAATGAGATTGCAAAGAGGAGCGGATCCCGCGGCCCAGTCATGACGCACGATCACATTCTTGATCGGCTTGAGAAGGCGTACGGATTCACCGACGCCGTCGGAGTGCTTCGCGACACACGTCCGGCTCCCTAACATGGTGGTGGGCCGTGCGGGATTTCCCGCACGGCCCACCACCTACGCACCCTGATGCTGCCGGACTAGGAACGCACCAGACGCGCGATCGCGTCGGTCGCCTCCTTGAGCTTGGCGGCGGCCTCCTCGGCGTTGCCGAGACGGGCGGCGTCCATCACGCAGTGCTTGAGGTGGTCGTCCACCAGGCCGATCGCCACCGACTGCAGCGCGCTGGTCAGCGCGGAGATCTGGGTCAGGATGTCGATGCAGTACTTTTCCTCGTCGATCATCTTCGAGATCCCGCGAGCCTGGCCCTCGATGCGGCGCATCCGCTTCTGGTAGCCGTCCTTGTCGCTGATGTAGCCGTGGTGGTGCCCCTCGGTGGCACACACGTCACCCACCGGGGTCTCCCCGACGGGAGCCGAAGACGCGGGTACCGGAACTGCGGGGGAAGCGGTGGTGGCCATGCTGGCTCCTTTGGATCGATCGGCCGAGGCCGGACTACTGACTTCAGGATATCGGGCGATACCGGCGGGCGGCACCGAAACCCGTCGGCGTACTAGTTCTTCACGATGCTGCGAAACCCGCGCAGGCGCAGGCTGTTACCCACCACGAACACGCTCGAGAGCGCCATCGCGGCACCGGCCAGCATCGGGTTGAGCATGCCGAGCGCGGCCACGGGGATCGCCGCCACGTTGTATGCGAAGGCCCAGAAGAGGTTGGTCTTGATGGTGCCCAGGGTCTTGCGGGAGAGCCGGATGGCGTCCACCACGCCGCGGAGATCCCCGCGCACCAGGGTGATGTCGGAGGCCTCGATGGCCACATCGGTGCCGGTACCCATGGCGAGCCCCAGATCAGCCTGGGCGAGGGCCGGGGCATCGTTTACGCCGTCCCCCACCATGGCGACCACGCGGCCCGCGGCCTGCAGTCGGGTCACCTCGGCCACCTTCTCGGCGGGCAGCACCTCGGCGATAACCTCGTCAATCCCCACCTCGGCGGCGATGCGCCGCGCGACCGCGGTGTTGTCTCCGGTGAGCAGAATGGGCGTCAACCCCAGAGCCTTGAGCGCGGCAATCGCCTCACGGCTGGTGGGCTTCACGGTGTCGGCCACCACGAGGATTCCGCGAGCGGCACCGTCCCAGGCCACCGCGACCACGGTCTTTCCGGTGCCCTCGGCCTCGGCCTTCGCCGCGGCAACCGGGCCACTCAGCGCGATCGACCACTCCGCCAGCAGGGACTCCCGCCCCACCAGCACCGCGTGCCCGTCCACAACGCCCTGCACGCCCTTCCCCTCGATGTTCGCGAAGTCCTCGGGGGTGGCCAGCACCGCTCCGTCAGCGATCGCACCGGCGGCAATGGCCTGCGCAATCGGGTGCTCGGAGGCGTGTTCCAGCGCCCCGGCCAGGCGCAGCAGCTCGGCACGATCGGTACCGGGCTCGGTCACGACATCCACCAGGCTCATCTTGCCGGTGGTCACGGTGCCGGTCTTGTCCAGCAGGACGGTATCCACCCGGCGGGTAGACTCGAGCACCTCGGGGCCCTTGATCAGGATGCCCATCTGGGCGCCGCGGCCGGTCCCGACCAGCAGCGCCGTGGGCGTCGCGAGACCGAGGGCACACGGGCAGGCGATGACCAGCACCGCCACCGCGGCAGTGAAGGCCGCGGCCACAGGGAACCCGGCACCGAGCCACGCACCGAGGGTCGCGACGGCGATCACGATCACGATCGGCACAAACACCCCGGAGATGCGGTCGGCGAGGCGCTGCACCTCGGCCTTACCGGTCTGGGCATCCTCGACCATGCGCGCCATCTGGGCGAGCTGGGTATCGGAACCGATGCGGGTCGCCCGCACCACCAGGCGACCACCGGCGTTGACGGTGGCGCCGGTCACGGCGTCGCCCGCAGCCACCTCCACCGGTACGGACTCCCCGGTGAGCATCGAGGCGTCCACCGCCGAGGTTCCGGAACTCACCACGCCATCGGTGGCGATCTTCTCACCCGGGCGCACAATGAACTCATCGCCCACCCGCAGCTCATCGATCGGAATCCTGGTCTCGAGGCCGCCACGCAGCACCGCGACCTCCTTCGCTCCGAGCTCCATCAGCGCGCGCAGCGCCGCACCCGCCTGACGCTTCGACCGCTTCTCAAAGTAGCGCCCCGCCAGGATGAACATCGTGACCCCGGCACCCACCTCGAGGTAGATATTGGAGGCGCCATCCGAGGGCGCGATGGTGAACTCAAACGGGTGCGTCATTCCCGGCACCCCCGCCGTGCCGAGGAACAGCGCGTACACCGACCACAGCAGGGCCACGCCGGTGCCCATCGAAATCAGGGTGTCCATCGTGGCAGCACCGTGCCGCAGGTTGACCCAGGCGGCACGGTGGAACGGCCAGGCACCCCAGACAATGACCGGGGCGGCAAGCGCCAGCGACGCCCACTGCCAGTAGGTGAACTGCAGCGCCGGGATCATCGCCATCGCGATCACCGGAACGGTGAGGATGATCGAACCGATCAGCCGCTGGCGCAGCGACACGAGCTCGGCATCCGGCGCCTCCGCGTCGCCCTCGGCGGGCACCGGGGTTTTCGGTGCGGGCAGGGCCGCGGTATAGCCAGTCTTCTCGATCTCGGCGATCAGGAGCTCGGCGTCATATCCGGCGGGGACACTGACGCGCGCCTTCTCGGTGGCGTAGTTTACGGTGGCCTCGACGCCGTCGAGTTTGTTGAGCTTTTTCTCAATCCGCATCGCACAGGAGGCGCAGGTCATCCCGCCGATCTCCAGTTCAACGTGGGATCCACCGGTGAGTGGTGCCGAGGTACTCATACTCTTCTTCCGTCAATCGGTGCGCCCGGCGGGGCGCAGCGCGAGATAAAACTAGTGGGAGGGGGCCGCCGGGGCGGAGTGCCCGGGCATTGCGGGATGTTCGGACACCGCGGGACGCTCGGGGACCACGCTGTTTGCGGCGCGATCCGGGGTCACGGCGTAGGCGATCCCGAAGGATGCCCCGAAGGCCGCGACGAGACCGGCCGCAAACAGCGTCAGCTTCAGCCAGACCCTCACGGCCGGACCCCCGCCCGGGAGCCCGCGCCCAGGGCGACCACGTTCAGGGCGTGCACTAGGCGCGGACGGCCGAGTATCCGGCCTCGGTGACGGCGGCGAGCACGACGGCGTCATCGAGCTCGGCGGCGGAGGTGATGACCAGTTCGCCGGTCTGGGCGCTCACGCGAATGTCTTCGACGCCGGCGATCAGCTCGACCTCTTCACGGACGGACATCTCGCAGTGTCCGCAGGTCATTCCGGTGACGCGGTACTCGGTGGTGGCCATGGTGTTCTCCTCATCTGGATACCCCTAGCGGGTATCTCACTCACCACCAACGATATACCCCCTGTGGGTATTCCGAAAATCGGAAAATACCGTGAAAATATCTCAGGATCGATGGGCCAGATATGCCGCCAGGTGGGTGCCGGTCACGCTCTCCGGGTTTTCTGCGACCCGCTCCGGCGTTCCGGTCGCCATGATCCGACCGCCGTCGCTGCCGCCACCCGGCCCCAGATCGATCACAAAGTCGGCGTTGGCGATCATGTCGAGATCGTGCTCGATCACGATGACCGTGGCCCCCCGCGCCAGCAGGCCATCCAGCACCCGCAGCAGCACGCGAATATCGCTCGGGTGCAGGCCCACGCTCGGCTCATCCAGCACAAACACCGCGTCGCGCTGATCGCGACCGAGCTCGGAGGCGAGCTTCAGCCGCTGCGCCTCACCACCCGAGAGCGCCGGGGTATCCTCGCCGAGGGTGAGGTAGCCGAGGCCCAGATCCACCAGGGTGTCGAGCTTCTTGCGCGCCCGCGGCAGGTCAGCGAGGGCATCCACGGCCTGCGCCACGGTGAGCGCAAGGAGCTCGGGAAGGGAAATCGATTCATGCTCGCCGTGCCCGCCGCTGAAACCGGCCGGCAGCGGCCGGCGAATCTCGGCCGCGAGCGGCGCATAGCGGGAGCCACCACAGTCGGGGCAGTCGATGTCGACATCCGGCAGGAACTGGACGTCCAGCACGATCTGGCCGGTACCCTCGCAGCGCGGGCAGCGCAGCGACCCGGTGTTGTATGAGAAGTCCGCGGCCCCGAGGCCGCGCTCCCGGGCGGCGGGCAACCCGCCAAACTCGCGCCGCAGGAGGTCGAGAATTCCACTGTAGGTAGCCACCGTCGAGCGCACGTTGGTGCCGATCGGGGTGGCGTCCACGACGTCGGCCCGGGTGATCCCCTCGGCCTCGATGGAGGCCACGTGCTTCGGCAGCTGCCCCTCGGCACGCAGCGCGGGCACCAGGCTCTCGAGGACGAGGGTCGTTTTACCCGAACCGGACATCCCGGTCACCGCGGTGAGTCGGCCACGCGGGAAGGAGGCGTCCAGGGCGCGCACGGTGTGTAGCGGCGTCGTCACCAGGTGAATGCCACCCGCCGCAAAGACCTCGCCCTCCGGCACGCGCTCGCGCACAATCACGGGTTCGGCACCGGAGATGAAGCTGCCGATGACGGAGTCCGGGTTCGCCACGATCTCGGCCAGGGAGTTGTTTGCCACGACCCGGCCGCCCTCGGCACCGGATCCCGGCCCGATCTCGATGATGCGGTCGGCCGCGCGCAGCACCTGCACGTCGTGATCCACGAGCACCACCGAGTTGCCCTCGGCGAGGAGGTCACGGATCACGCCGATCAGGCCGTCGAGGTTTGCCGGGTGTAGCCCGATCGAGGGCTCATCCAGGACGTAGAGCACGCCCGTGGTCTGGTTGCGCACGGCGCGCGCCAGCTGCACGCGCTGCCGCTCTCCAGTGGAGAGGGTGGCACCCGCGCGATCGAGGGTGAGGTAGCCGAGCCCCAGCTCACGCAGTCGGCGACCCATCTCGAGCAGTTCGGTCGAGAGGAGCAGGGCCATCGCGCGCATCTCCGGCGGCAGCGTCTCCGGGAGCCCCGGGGCCCAGGCGGTGAGCTCGTCGAGGGAGAGCGCGGTGGCCTCGGCCAGGTTGATCTCGCCGATGCGGGGGTCGCGCGCGGCCGGGCTCAGCCGGGTGCCCACGCAGTCCCGGCAGGGGGCTGCGATGATGAAGCGATTGACCCGGGTGAGCCCCTTTTCGCTCGTGGTGTTCTTCAACGCCTCGCGTACCGCCCGGCGAGCACTGCGGAACGTGAAGTCCATCGAGAAGACCTTGCCGTTCTTAGAGGCCACGGTGATGTGCCGCTTCTCCTCGGGGCCATCCAGCACGATCTCGCGCTCGCGTTCGGTGAGTTCGGCATAGGGTACGTCGATGCGCACGCCAAACTCCGCCACGACCTGCGGCATGACCGACAGCCCAACCATGCCCCAGGGGGCGACGGCACCGCCCGCGATGGTTTTGGTCTCATCGGGAATCAGCGCGGCATCGTCCACATCGCGCACAATGCCGGTGCCCGAGCAGGTCGGGCAGGCGCCATCGGAGTTGAAGGCGAGGGATTCCGCGCCGGGTGCCCGAAACACCGCCGAGCACACCGTGCAGGTGAGCGGGAGGTCGGCGGCCACGTCGATGGTGGGCGCGTGGCGGTGTCCATTGGGGCAGCTGTGGCTCGCGAGCCGAGAGAACATCACGCGCAGCACGTTGAGGAGTTCACTGGAGGTCCCGAAGGTCGAGCGCACACCGGGCACACCGGGGCGCTGGCGCAGGGCAAGCGCCGCGGGAATATGCCGCACGGACTCCACCGCCGCGCGCGTGGCGTGCGACATCCGCCGCCGCGTATAGGTGGAGAGCGCCTCGACGTATCGGCGCGAGCCCTCGGCGTAGAGCACCCCCATCGCCAGCGATGACTTCCCCGATCCGGAGACCCCGGCGATCGCGACCATCTCCCCCAGCGGCACGTCAACGTCCACGTTCCTGAGGTTGTGCACGCGGGCCCCGCGCACCTCGATGTGCAGACCCCGAGGGGCGTCCGGGCTCATCGGCCCTCCCCCTCGACAATTCGGGCGTGCGGATAGCGCGAGCGAAGCTCATCAGCCACCCCCGCGGGCACCCCCTCGAGGTTCACCTCGGCGAGTGCGGGCAGGGCGGCCGCCTCAGGGAAGTCCTCCGCCGTGAATCCGTGGAGGTGGCGCAGCGTGAGGCTTTCGAGCGCCGGGAGTTCCGCCAGAGAGTGGGTTTCGATCAACTCACCCGGGGCACTCGATTCCCCGGAGAGTTCCAGCAGGGTGAGGGAGGGAAAGGAGTCCACCACGTCATCGAGGTCGAGCATCGCAATGCCCTCCACGCGCAGTTCGGTCACGTTTTCGAGGCCGTCGAGCGCGGGCATGCCGCCCACCACACGGACCGCGAGATCTCGCCCAGCCTCGCGGGCCTCCACCTCGGTCACCGGAATACCGATGGCACCGAGCCCACTCAGCCCGCCCACCAGGTCGTCAACGGAGACGTAGGCCGAGCCGGATTCGAACCCGCGCAGCGTGAGGTGCGTCAGGTTTGGCGGCAGCAGCAGGCGCTCCACACCGTTCACCGAGGCGTCGAGTGTGAACTCGCTTCGCGCGCTCAGATCGAGCAGCGGCGCTACCTCGTGAGACGCCGCGGATTCCGCTGTTGATTCGGCCATGTTGATCCCCTCACCGAGGCGAGCCGAGGGGCTCGCGCAGAGCTCAAGCCTATCGGCGCTCGGGTTTTCGGGCGAGGCGTAATTCCGCGATCCGCGGCCCGTGCAATCAATTAGTACACTGTGCTGGTACGCTGTACTAACGCGATGCGCATCCGCACGCTCACCACCCCCAAAACCGAAGGATCCCCATGATCGACACCCTGCAAGACTTCGTCAGCGGCCTCCCCGAGTGGCTGCAGGTACTCGGGGTTGTCCTGATCGGCATGATCCCGTTCGTGGAGTCCTATCTGGGCACCGTGATCGGCGTCTTCGCCGGACTCAACCCCATCGTCGCGGCGTCCGCCGCCATCGCCGGTAACCTCATCATTGTTCTGGCCCTGATTTTCGGAGCCGATGCGATCCGCGAACGCGCACGAAAGAACCGGACCTTCACCCCCGACTCCCCGCGCCGCGAAAAGGTCAGGCGCATGCTCGAACGCTTCGGCGTTCCCGGAGTGTCGCTGCTGGTTCACCCAATCCAGATCACCTCGCTGCTACTCATCGGGCTCGGTGCCAAGCGTGCGAAGGTCATTCTCTGGCAGGTCGTCTCGATCGTCGCCTGGGGTGTCGTCACCGGCACCATTGCCAGCTTTGGCCTGGCCCAGCTCCTACACTAGGAGGTACCGACGGGGTGGTGGCGGGGTGCCGCCGCCACCCCGCACCATCCCGGGAGGATTCGCATGACCATCGATCGTCGCGCAGACATCGTCAGCGCAGCGCGCGCACAGCTCGTGGAGCAGGATCCGCACGGGATCAGCGTGCGGGCCGTGGCCGCGCGCGCGGGCGTGGGAGCGAGCACCCTGCGACACTATTTCCCCTCCCAAAAAGACCTGCACCACGCGGTCCTCGCCACGTTTTTTGACGAGACCGTCGCCGATCTTCGCATCGCCGATCCGCTAATCCCCGCCGCCGAACGACTCCGCGAGTGCCTCGAACAGTTTGTTCCCCCGGAGATCACCTCGGATTCCCTGCGTCTGGCCGTCAGCACCTTCCTGGGCCCCGCCGCGGTCCCGGGCGCGGATGAGATCTGGGGCTTCTACGCCGATCACGCGCGCGGCAGAATCCGCGCCTGGCTCACCCTTCTCGCCACCGAGGGCGCACTGAATGAGGCAGACGTTGAGCGCCATGCCCGCCTCCTCATGGCCATCGCCGACGGCCTGGCGATTGGCCGCATGGCGGGGGCCGAGCGCCCGACCCTCGAGCAGGAATACCTCGTGATCGCCGATGCGGTAGCGGCGGTTTTGGGCTAAATCACCACTCTCTAGCAGCACCCCACATTCACGGTACGTATACCACGGAGTGGGGTGTTTTTTCTATAACAAAACGTATTTATATTTCGCGTTTTAAACTACAATTCCTAGCAAACCTCGCGCCGGTGCGGGCACCCAGCCCGGTAATTCCGGGCGGCCCCTGTGATTGGAATTCGTGAAAACCTCAACCCCGCGTACGGGCACCCGAACCCGCCGCATCACCGCCGCAGGCGCAACCCTCGCCCTGCTCGGCGGCTCCCTCCTGGGTGTCGCTTCCCTCCAAACGGCTACGGCAGTTCCCCTCAGCATTGAGGCTGTCCGAACGTCTTCCTTCCTCTGGGGGCCAGTCAGTGCCGTCAGCGGTACAGTAGGTTCCGGCCTCCCCTTCCGAACCGTGCCAAACATCTTCGGATGGCCGGGAAACGCGTTTGGCCAATTCGGTTTTCTCACCCTCAGTACGGGTGACAAAACCTGGCGCTTTGCGGCAGACAGCCGAGAGGTCGAGACCCGCGCCGGCGACAAAACCGAGGTCATTCTCCGAGGTAACTCCGGGGACTCTCTCGACAGCGCCTACGCGGTCACACTCACCCTGACCCTCGAGGGAAACTACGTGCGATGGTCTTACAACATCGACGGCGACAACATCGACGCCCTCACAACAACCTTTAGTGGGTCCCTCAATTCCAACGCGGACACCGTCGTTGAACCCAACGGAAACACCCTGCTGACGTACAGCTCATCCCAGAGTAATCTGGCCTCGATCATTACCGGCGTATCCGTCACATCAAACGGAACGCCCTCCACCATTACCGCGCCGGTCAACCTGATTAGCAACACCCTTGATTTCTCCAGCTCCACAACGGGTGCGCGTCACCTCGCAGTGACGGCACTCGCGGTTGACTTCCCGAACATTTTTCCCAGTTCCCTCGACGCAGCACTGGCCTTTACCCGTCCGCTTCTCGCCTCAGTCGACTCACATTTCGGAGAGAGCCATCGCACGCCCGGAGCTCCGTTTTCCCTCACTGACACCGCCGTCGTTGAGGGTGAGACGGTAGATCAGGAGGTGAAGGTCACGTTCTCTGAGGATGTTGCGTCTTCCCCCTACTTTGGACTGATCGAGCTCCCCACGAAGCTCCACGTGTCCGGGCTCCCCGAGGGGCTCAGCCTCAGTGCAACCTTCGCCGAGCCGAAACCGCTCGAGGAAGAATCCGAGGCAGAGGAACCGGGCGACACGAACTCGGAAACCAGCGAACTGGGCGAAGAGAAACCAGACGAAAACGCGTCCGACCCGGATGCGGCAGACCCGTTTACGCTGCACCTGAGCGGCTCCGCCACGGCACCCGGTGTCTACACCGTACCCGTCACCGTGTACCTCGTCCTCCCGGAGGAGTCGAGCGCCTTCCGCGGCGAGGGGTCCTCTACGGATTCACACATCCCCGACGTTCTCGCCCAGAACCTCGTGGACGCCGCTGAAGAGGCACCGTTTTCGCGCCCCGAGGGCGCACTCCCCCTCGACGCCTCGGTCACCATCACGGTGAGAGCAAAGGAGCGCGCATCAAGCCCCAGCCCCACGGCCACGGAACCCACAACCAGCACTCCGGAACCCAGCAACACCACACCCACCAGCAGCAGCACTCCGGAACCCAGCAACACCACACCCACCAGCAGCAGCACTCCGGAACCCAGCAACACCACACCCACGACCAGCTCACCCGATCCGTCCTCCACACCGGGGAACCCGACTCAGACCGCCTCGGCCACCCCGACGGATGGATCGGTACCCCCGACGGATGGCTCAGCCACCCCGACGGATGGATCAGTCCCTCCGAACACCGCCAGCCCCGGAAACACGGCGGGTAGCGGCGACGGTCAGGGGTCGGACCTGCCGGACACCGGTGCGAACGGTGGCGGGCTCCTCCTGCCGATCAGCGTGCTGGTCGCGCTGGGCGGCATCCTCTATATCGGTGCCCGTCGCCGCCGGGCGGTGAGCTAACCCTCAGCGGTATCGCACGCCGAGGCCGGCCGGATTCTCCCCAGAGGATCCGGCCGGTTCCGTTCACCGGGCCCCGAAACGCATCCGCCACCGCATCCGTCCCGACACGGAAACACGCGTCCGGTTGCCGGTTCCAACGCCCGATAAGCCGTAAGCTAGTGCCTCATGGACACCCCGGAAAAACCCGACACTGGCGCGACGTCGGCGGTCCTGACGATGGCTCAGTCACGGGCTCGCATTCCCAAAAAGGGCTCCAAGGGTGAGCGCACCCAGCAGCGCATTTTGGACGCGGCCCTGGAGCTCTTTGCCGAGTCCGGCTTCAACGCCGTCTCGCTGCGCGAAATTGCCGCGCGGGCCGAAATCACCCACGTTGGTCTCCTGCACCACTTCGCCAATAAGGACGAGATCCTGATGCGCCTCATGGTGGGCCGTGACCGCGTGGCCGCCGCCGCGCTGCGCGAGCAGCTGGAAGAACTCCACGCGGGCGACAGCCACTCCGCCGATCCCCTGATCGAACTGCGCTGGTACCTCGATGGTCTGCACCGCATCACCGATCAGCTCTATATGATTCCGCTGTACGTGAAGATTTCGAGCGAGGCCACCGATCCCGGCCACCCGGCACACGAGCACTTTGTCCGCCGCTATGAGGGTGTGATCGACCTGCTGCGGGATTCGATCGAGCGCACCTACGCGCGGCTGGGCATGGGCTCCCCCGCCGTCTCGGCCTACGATGCCGCCCAGCACATCGTGGCCCTTACCGACGGCCTGCAGATCCAGTGGGAGTACGCCCCACACACCGTCAATCTCGAGCGCTCGATCCTGGGCTATCTGCACGCGATCGGCATTCCCGGAAGCGCTACGGCGCCCGACGACCCAGCAGAAAACGGTTCTGACTAGCTCGCTAGCTCGCCTGGCGACCGCGCGCGGCGGCGGAGCGGGCAAGGTTCGTTACCGCGGTGCGTACGAACGTCGCGTCGGGGGCATCGTCTCGCCAGGCGGCGACGCCCGCACCGACGAGGCCGGCTCGCGCCCCGGTGACCGAAGCTCGGAGCGGCGGGAATGGCTTCCAGGGGAGGAGTGTGCGGGCACGAGCGCGCAGGGGATCCAGCAGGGCGTCGCCCGCCTGGCCGAGCCCACCGCCGATGACGATCATGGCGGGATCAAGCAGCGCAGAAACCGCCGCCAGTCCGCGGGCGAGCGCGTCGATCGCATCGGTCCAGACCTCGGCCGCGCGCGTGTCGGTCGCGAGGCGCGCCACGATCTGTTCGGTGCCCTCGGCGTTCCCGCCGCGCTCGCGGTAGCGGCGCAGAATGCTGGCGGCGGACGCATAGATTTCCACGCATCCGGCAAGACCGCACGGGCAGGGCTCTCCGCCTGGCACCACCACGATGTGCCCAAACTCCCCCGCGCCGCCGGAACCGCCGGCCACGAAGCGACCGCCGTCGAGGATCGCGGCCGACACCCCCGTGCCAATGGGCACAAAGACCAGCGAGTCGGCGGTCTCGCCCGCACCCAGAAGGACCGCGCGCTCGGCAACCGCACCGGCGCGCGCATCGTGCAGCAGGGTGGCCGGGAGGTCAAACTCGGCGGCGATCACGTCGGTCAGGGCGAGATCGCGCCACCCCAGGTTGGCGGCGTACGCCACCGTCCCCGCGGGGGTGTCCACGAGCCCGGGTGAGGCGATCCCCACCCGGTGTGCATCGCGCCCGGC
Source organism: Mycetocola tolaasinivorans (assembly GCF_003667565.1). Classification (GTDB taxonomy): domain Bacteria; phylum Actinomycetota; class Actinomycetes; order Actinomycetales; family Microbacteriaceae; genus Mycetocola; species Mycetocola tolaasinivorans. The sequence goes on along the minus strand of NZ_RCUX01000001.1, from coordinate 183,070 downwards.
CTCCGCGAGCTGACGCTGCAGCTCGCGGAGGACCAGGCGGACGCCGTCCAGCGGGCCGCGCAGACGGTCATGTGTGGGAACCGTCACCTCGCCGTACACCCCGCCGGAACGATCAAGCGCGGCGGCTTTGATGGTGGTCCCACCGATGTCGATCGCCAGCGCGATCTCTTCGGCTTTGGCCACCCTCGATGCCGATCCGCGAGTCATTCGGAGGCCGCGGCGAGCTCCGGCTCGCCAAACACGTCGACCGACCGATAGTGGTTCGCGAACCCCAGGTTGTTCCAGGCCGCGGTCTGCGCACGCAGCCGGATCGCGGTTTCCGTCCAGTCGTACGCGGCCGGCTGCCACATGCGCTCCGCTACCAGGGGCAGGCGCGGCAGCAGCAGGAACGCGAGGTCGTCGATCCCCTCGATGGTCTCGGCCCAGATCGCGGCCTCGACCCCCACCACCCGGGCGTTCTGCAGGGCGGTCCGGGCGTGCTCGGCCGGATTCCAGGAGCCCAGGTCCGCGGTGCGCTCGGGCTCATAGTGCGGGAACCCGGGCTCGGTTGAGCCATCGGCGTCCAGCCGCCCCTCGGCGTGCCGACGGTCCAGGTACAGCGGCGAAGAAGAAGACACCAGGATCGGAGTATCGCGTGCATTGGCAAGACCGATGTCTCCGGGCGCGTGTGCGAAGGTCTTCGCGGCCATTTCCACCAGGGGGTGGTACTCCTCGGGCACGGCCGCGCGCATGGCCTCGGCGTCGAACGCGTCCTTCTCGGCGATCCAGAACTGCAGCACGTCGGTGGGCTCGAACACCTCGGCGCGGGCGGCCTCCTGCCAGCCCACCACGCGCTTCCCCAGCGAGCGTACGTGCGTGTGCAGGATGCGCACGAACTCGGCGTACTCGTCATCGGGCATTCCAAACGCCTCGTCGCCACCGATGTGCAGGTAGGGGCTCGGGCTGATCTCGGCCAGCTCGGTGAGCACGGTCTGCGCAAACGTGACGGCGGCCGCGTTGTGCGGGGCCAGATACTTCACCTGCGGGTGGTCAAACCCGCCCACGATGTCCAGCTCCGGATACGCGGCAATTGCCGCGGCGGTGTGCCCCGGCAGGTCCAGCTCGGGGATCACGGTGATGAAACGTGCCGCCGCATAGGCCACCAGGTCCGAGAACTCGGCGCGGGTGAGGTGCTCCCGAGCCCCGTCGGTGCCGCGGGAGCCCACCAGCGGATAGGCCGGGGACTCCAGACGCCAGCCCTGGGTGTCGCTCAGGTGCAGGTGCAGCACGCTGAAGCGGTGGTAGGCGAGCAGGTCAATCACCGCGTGCAGTTCCTCCCGGGGATAGAGGTGACGCACGGTGTCAAACGAGAGGCCGCGCCAGGCATAGGCGGGGCCATCGACCACGGTGAGGGCGGGCAGGGTGATGCCCTCCTCGGCGAGCTCAAGCGCCTGAAGAATCGTGATCAGGCCGCGGAACGCACCCTCGGTGCTCACCGCGCGCACGACGCTCACGCCGTCTTCGGAGACGATCACAAAGCGCTCATCGGCGCCCTGCGGCCGCGGATCAAAGCCCGCGGCCGGCGCGATCCCGGCGGCATCGGCGTCGAGCCCCAGCTCCACGCGCACGTGAGCGTCCGTGGTGACGTGAACAACCGGCACGCGCCGGGTACGCGCCGCGAGCGCGGTCACCGTCTCGAGTATCGGGCCGAGCGAGGCATCGGCCAGGGCCACCCGCAGCTCGGCACCGGTCGGGGTGGACCCCGCGGTGCTCGCGCGCAGCGGGTGCGGAATCAGGGTGGGAATAGTGGAGTGGGACATCAGGGGATACGTCTCCTCGGTTGGTTACTTCGCAGCGGACGCAAACTCACGCTCGTACGCGGCCCGGCGCAGCGCCTGTTCGGCGGGCTGGGCAATCGGCGCGGAGAGCAGGAGCTTGCGGGTGTACGGGTTCTGCGGGTTGTCGGTGACCTCGCGGGCGGTGCCGGTCTCCACAATGTCTCCGCGGTAGATCACCGAGATCCGGTGGCTCATGTAGCGCACCACCGCGAGGTCGTGGGAGATAAAGAGGTACGACACCCCGGTCTGCTCCTGGATCTCCAGCAGCAGTTCCAGCACGGTGCGCTGGGTGGTGAGGTCGAGGGCAGAAACGGCCTCGTCACACACGATGAGCCTGGGGCTGATCGCGAGCGCCCGCGCGATGGCCACGCGCTGACGCTGACCGCCGGAGAACTCTCGCGGCAGACGCTCGAGCGAATCGGCGGGCAGCGAGACGCGGTCCAGTAGCTCGCCCACCCGGCGCCTGGCGTCCCGCGAGGTGTACCCCTGCGCGAGCAGCGGTTCGGAGAGGGTGTCGCCGATCGAGATCGCCGGGTTGAGCGAGGTGTAGGGGTCCTGGAAGACGACCTGGATGTCGCGGCTCAGCGAGCGCCGCCGCCGCGCGGACAGGTTGTCGATCCGCCTGCCCTGGAACGTGATCTCGCCGCCGGACACGGGGGCGAGGCCCAGGATCGCGCGCCCGATGGTGGTCTTACCGGAGCCCGACTCCCCCACCAGGCCCATCGTTTCGCCCTCGCGAACGTCGAGCGAGACACCGTGCAGCACCTCGTTCGGGGCCTTTCGGAAGCCCTTACTGCCGAACGCGACGCGCACGTCCGTTACCTCAAGGAGTGAGTGTTCCCGGGTCATGCGGAGACCTCCGTGGTTCGGGGCTGCCATTCCGGGCGCGCGTCGACTCCGTCGAGCGCGGCCCCCAGCAGCTGGCGGGTGTAGGGGTGTTCGGGGGCAACCAGGATCTGTTCGGTCGAACCCTGCTCGACGATGCGACCCTGCTGCATGACCGCCACGCGGTCACAGAGGTCGGCCACGACGCCGAGGTTGTGGGTCACGATCAGCACGCCGATCCCGCGATCGCTGCGCAGGCGGCGCAGCAGGCTCAGCACCTCGGCCTGCACGGTTACGTCGAGGGCGGTGGTGGGCTCATCGGCCACCAGGAGGTCCGGATCGCAGGACATCGCGCCGGCGATCAGCACGCGCTGGGCCATACCACCGGAAATCTCATGCGGATAGGCGGCACAGGTGCGGGCCGGATCGGCGATCTCCACCATCTGCAGCAGTTCCAGCACGCGGGCCTTGGCGGCCTGCTTCGAGAGACCGAGGCGCACGCGCAGCGGTTCGGCCAGCTGATCACCGATGGTGAAGGAGGGGTCGAGATTACTCATCGGCTCCTGCGGCACATACGCCACCACGGTGCCTCGCAGCTCGCGGTGCTTCTTCTCGGCGAGGCCGATTACCTCGGTGCCCTGAATCGTTACGCTGCCGCGGGAAACCGACCCGCCCTCGGGCAGGATGCCCAGGATGGAGAAGGCCGTTTGGCTCTTACCCGAGCCGGACTCCCCCACCAGGCCGAGGATCTCACCGGGGGCGATGTCGAGGTTGATGCCGTGCACCACCTCGCGGACACCACCATCGGCGAGCTCATAGCTCACCGCGAGGTCGCGGATCGAGAGCAGCGCACCGCGCTCGGCCGGGGCCGGCACCGAGGTGCTCGGAACCACGATCGCGGGGGCGGCGTTCCTCCGCGTGCGTCGGCGCGCGGCGGGGGCACCGCGCTCACCCAGTACGTCAGAGAGACCGCTCGCAAGCAGCACGAGCGAGGCGCTGGTGAGGCCGAGCGCGAGGCCCGGCCAGAGCAGCAGCATCGGGGCGCGCTGAATGTTCTGGAAGGCCTCGTTCAGCATCGCACCCCAGGTGGGGGTGTCGCCGCTGGTGATGCCCAGGAACTCGAGGCCCGCCTGCAGGCCGATGGCCACACCGGCAACCAGCGCCACCTGAATAATGATGGGCGCGCGCACCACGATGAAAACGTGGCGGCCGATGATGCGCCAGTCGCGCAGACCAGAAACCCGGGCGGCGTCCACGTACAGCTCATTGCGAACGTTACCCACGATCCCGCGCACCAGGCGGAAGAAGCTCGGCGCCACCAGGACACCCATCACGATCATCAGCACCCAGATGGTCGGGCCGAGGATCGCTCGCGAGGCCAGCAGCACCACCATCGCGGGCAGCGACATCACGAGGTTGACGATCCAGCTGGAGATCGAGTCGAACCAGCGGCCGTAGTATCCGGCGATAAGGCCCGTGGGGATTCCGAGGACGAGGGCCACGATCAGTGCGATGCCCGCTCCGGTCATGGTGTTCTGGGCACCCCAGATGAGGCGGCTCAGGACGTCGCGGCCGGCCGAGTCGAATCCCAGCGGGTTCGCGGCCGAGGCCGGGCCAAAGGCGTCCTTGAGCGAGGAGGCCCCGGGATCAAACGGGGCAATGATCGGGGCAAACACGGCAACCAGCACCACGATGGCGAGGATCACCGCCGCACCCACCGCGAGGGGCTTGCTCAGGAATCGGCGGAAAGCGGTTACCTGGCGGGTCTTGGGGGCCAGGGCAATCGCCGCGGTCGAGTCCGGAATGGGGTCACTCATGCAAGTCTCGCTTTCGGGTTGAGCCAGCTCACGACGATGTCCACGAGGAGGTTGATAACCACCACGCCGATCACCGTGAACATCACCAGGCCCATGATGATGGGGATATCACCCCGGGTTGTGTAGGAGACGGTCATGCTGCCGATACCCGGCAGGCCGAAGATCTGCTCCACGATGACCGCGCCGCCGAGCATGCCCACAAACTGCATGCCGAGCACGGTGAGCGCGGGGGCCGAGGCGTTGCGCAGCACGTGCCGGAAGATGATCCGTCGCGGGCTGAGGCCCCGCGAGCGCAGGGTGCGCACGTAGTCCTTGCGCATCACCTCGATCACCGAGCCGCGCACCTGCTGGGAGACGCCGGCGATGGATCCGACCGACAGCGCGAGGATCGGCAGCGTGATGGTCGAGAGCCAGCCGGCCGGGGAGGTAAAGAAGTCCACGTACCCGATCGCGGGGAACCAGCGCAGCTGAACCGCAAACACCAGCACCACGATGAGGGTAACGAGGAACCCGGGGAGGGCGTACCCCACGACCCCGATGACCTGTACAAAACGGTCGGCCGCGCCGCGACGGACACCGGCCCAGATGCCGAGGGCAAACGAGACGATGGCCGTGATCACGGTCACCCCCACCATGAGGCTGAGGGTGACCGGGATCCGGTTGCCGATGGCGCTGAGCACATTCTCGCTGGTGAACCACGAGGTTCCGAGGTCACCGCGCAGCGCGTTCCCGAGCCAGTTCAGGTACTGAATCAGTACCGGCTGGTCGAGCCCAAGCTCCGCGTTTTTTGCGTCAACAAGGCTCTGCTCTGCGGCCTGACCGAGCAGGGTGCGCCCCACGTCGGTGTGCGGGGCCGAGAGCAGGAAGAAGGCTATTGCCGAGATGACAAACAGCAGGACGATGCTCGCGAGGAGCCGCCGAATGAGAAAGGAAATCATGGTCGTGGGGACGAGCCTTACCTGGTTACTTGGCCGGTGCGTAGTTGTAGATCGACGGCACCGCCATACCCGACTGCGGGGTCACGGTTACGGTGCCGTCGGTGACCAGCGCGTAGGTCTGGCGATAGAACGGGACGAACCAGCCCTGCTCCACGATGTGCCGGTTGAGTGCCTGTGCATCGGCCTTGGAATCGGCAACGGCCTCGTGCTGGATCTTGTTCACCAGCTCGGTGGCCACCGGGTCGGTGTAGCCGAAGATGTTGAACGAGCCGGGCAGCAGCTGCCCGGAGATCATCAGCCAGTCGTTGGCGGGCTGGCCGAGGCTCAGCACGAATCCGGGGAAGCCCTTATCGGTGAAGACCTGCTTGAGGGCGGTGGCCTGGTCGAGGTCCTGCCAGGTGAGCTTGACGCCGATGGCGGCAAAGTCGGCCTTGAGCGAGGCAGCGAGGGCGTCGTCCACGATCACCGCGAGGCGCGGCAGGGTGAGATCGAAGCCGTTCGGGTAACCAGCCTCCGCAAGGAGTTCCTTGGCCTTCTTGGGGTCGTGCGTGTAGTAGTTGTCGAGCGACTTGTCGTAGCCGAGGGTGTCGGTACCAAACATCTGGCTGGTGGTGGTGCCGAGACCCTGACGGATCTGCTTGAGCATGGTGTCGCGGTCGATCGCGTAGTTGAGGGCCTGGCGCACGCGGGCGTCGCCGAGGGCGGGCACCATCGCGCCGGCACGGTCGAACAGGATGATGCTCTGCACGTCGACGTTGGTGTCCTGGATCTTGAGCTGAGCGTCCTGCTGGGCGGCCGCGCGCTGGTCGGCGGTCTGCAGCAGCGCGGTGTCGATCTGGCCGGTCTTCAGGCCGTTCACGATCGCGTTCTCGTTGTCGAAGACGCTCAGGGTGAGGGTCTTATAGGGCAGCTTGTCACCCCAGTACCTGTCATCGCGGTCGTACACCCACTTGGTACCGATCACGGTCTTGCCCTTGTCGAGCTCGTACGGGCCGGTTCCGTCGGGGGTGGTCTTCAGGGAGTCCGCGTTCGCAAAGGCGGTGGGGTTTGCCATCAGGCCGGCCGAGTCGCTGAGGCGGAAGATCAGGCTGGGGTCGGGGTCGGTCAGCGCGATGGTGACGTGGGTGGGGTCAACGACGGTGACCTCGGAGACGTTTTTGAGACCCTTCGAGTCAGCGCCGGTGCTGGTTCGAAATCGGTCGATGTTGGCCTTGACCGCTTCGGCATTGAAGGGGGTGCCATCGTGGAACTTGATGTCATCGCGCAGCGTCAGGGTGAGCTGGGTGTTGTCGGCGTTGTACTCCCACTTGGTGGCGAGCATCGGGGTGAAGTCGCCGTTTGCCTGGCGGCGGATCAGGGTGTCGTACACGGCCTGGAAGAACGGCACGCTGCTGCCGGTCGCGTTGATCGGGTCGAGGCTCGTGGGCACCGACAGGGTGGCGATGTTGAGGGTGTCCGACACCGCCGCGGGCTGAGCGGCACCCGCACAGCCCGAGAGCATGACGCCCGTTGCGAGGGTGAGTGCGGCGATGCCGCTCCACTTTCCAAATTTCATAGTTCTAAACCTCGTTGCTTAGATCGCTGATCGAAATCTTGATCGGGTTGGGGGGTCCCCGTGTGGGGTGTACGTCATCCTATACACATTTTTCTACCATGTGGTACTTTTTATTCTCAGCGAGCCTTTCTCACGGCTAAGACACGTATTTCAGCGAGGAGATGAGTATCCAGTGACGCCAAAACCACCCACTCGCAAGGGAGGGCTCACCCGTGCACGCATCGTCGATTCGGCGTTTGAACTCTTCGCGGAGTCGGGATTCACGAGCGTCTCGATCCGGGAAATTGCCGCCCACGCCCACATCAGTCACGTGGGGCTCCTGCACCACTTCGGCAGCAAGGACGAGCTACTCCTCGAGGTGCTGCGCCGCCGAGACAGCTCGGATATCGCCGAGCTTCGCGATGGCGCGCACGGCATCGAGGTACTCGAATGGGCGCTGCACGTGATCCACGACAACGTTTCCCGACCGGGTATCGTCTCGCTCTTCGTCAAGGTTTCCAGCGAGGCAACCGATCCCGATCACCCGGCTCACGAGTTCTTTGCGAACCGCTACGCCCTCCTCGCGGAGTCCGCCGGGCGGGCGTTCGCCGAGCTCTTCGAGGATTCCCCACCACCGATCGCCATCGAACCGCTCGAGGCCGCCCGGCAGTTCATCGCCCTGGCCGACGGCCTCCAGCTGCAGTGGATGCTTTCACCGCACCGCGTGACGACCTACGATTCACTCGTGGTCTTCCTCCGCACGCTGGGAATCACCCCGCGCCCGGTCCCCAGTTTTCCCGAGCACCGCCTGGTCGCGGTCGCGGGCCACCCCGAAAGGACACCGATCCAATGACATCCCCTACCCCAGACCCCTCGGATCTCACCCTCGCAGAGAAGGCCTCCCTCACCTCGGGCAGCGCCACCTGGTACTCCACCGGGGCCGGCGACATTCCGCGCCTGATGCTGACCGACGGCCCGCACGGTCTGCGTCGCCAGCAGGAGGGCGGCGACAACCTCGGCATCGGTGACAGCGTGCCCGCAACCTGCTTCCCGCCGGCCGTGGGGCTCGGCTCCTCCTGGAATGTAGACCTCGCCCGGCGCATCGGCGAAGCCCTCGGCCGCGAGGCCCGCGAACAGGGCGTGCACGTGCTACTCGGCCCGGGCATGAACATCAAGCGCTCCCCGCTGGGCGGACGAAACTTCGAGTACGTATCCGAGGACCCGCACATCACGGGCCGCATCGCCGCGGCCCTGGTGCGCGGCATTCAGTCCCGCGGAGTGGCCGCGACGCCCAAGCACTTCGCGGTCAACAATCAGGAGACCGACCGAATGCGGGTGAGCGCGGACGTCGACGAGCGCACCCTGCGCGAGATCTACCTGCCCGCGTTTGAGCACGTCGTGACCGAAGCCCGGCCCTGGGCGCTGATGTCGTCATACAACCGCATCAACGGCGTCTTCGCGAGCGAAGATCACTCCCTGCAGACCGAGCTGCTGCGCGGCGAGTGGGGCTTTGACGGCGTCGTGATGTCGGACTGGGGCGCGGTCAACGATCGCGTGGCCGCGGTATCATCGGGCCTCGACCTCGAGATGCCGCCCTCGGACACCGACGCCGAGATCGTCGCCGCGGTTGAGTCCGGCACCCTGGACGAGGCCGTGCTCGATACGGTGGTCGAGCGCCTGCGCCTGCTGGCCGCGCGCACCACGGACCCCGCCCTCGCCACCGACCCGGTGGACATCGACGCCCACCACCGCCTGGCGGCGGATGCCGCCGCCGAAGCCATGGTGCTGCTGCGCAATGAGGGCGGCCTGCTCCCCCTCGATGCCGCCGCGGGCGAGCGCATCGCGGTGATCGGAGAGTTTGCGCGCACCCCGCGCTATCAGGGCGGGGGTTCCAGCCGTGTGGTGCCCACCCGTCTGAGCACCGCGCTGGAGGAGATTCGCAGCGTCGCTCCCGCCGCTAGCGTGGAGTTTGCCGCCGGTTTCTCCCTCGAAACCGAGGGTTCCGATGCGGGAACCCTGGCCGCGGAGGCCCTGGCCACGGAGGCCCTGGCCGCCGAGGCCGTCGCGGTTGCCGCCCGCGCCGATCGCGTGCTGCTCTTCCTCGGGCTGCCCGATGGGTATGAATCCGAGGGCTTTGACCGCGAGACCCTGGCCCTGCCCGCCGATCAGCTCGCCCTGCTCACCCGGGTGGCCGCACTGAACGCCCCCGTCGTGGTGATCCTGTCGAACGGTGCCACCGTGGAGGTCGCCGACTGGGCGAACTCGGTCGAGGCGATTCTGGAGACCTGGCTGCTGGGTCAGGGCGGCGGCCTCGCCACCGCCGAGGTGCTGTTTGGCCTTGTCTCCCCCGGCGGAAGGCTCACCGAGACCATCCCGCTGCGCCTCGCCGACACCCCGTCCTACCTCGGTTTCCCGGGCCGCGACGGTCACGTCGTCTACGGTGAGGGCGTCTACGTGGGATACCGCCACTACAACACCCTGAATACCCCGGTGGCCTATGAGTTTGGTTTCGGCCTCACCTACACCACCTTCGAATACACCGACCTGAGCCTTGTACCGGGAGAGACCGCGAACTCCTGGCGGATTTCAGTCACCGTGCAGAACACCGGCGATCGTGACGGGGCCGAGGTTGTCCAGGCCTATGTGGGAGTGACCGAGAGCGCCCCGACGCGTCCCGCGCAGGAGCTGCGTGGCTTTGCAAAGCTCCACCTGGCAGCGGGCGAATCGGGCACCGCCGTGATTAACCTGGATGCGCGTGACTTCGCGACCTGGGATGCGGGCCAGCACCGCTGGCGCGTGGACGCGGGCGTCTTCACCGTGCAGGTGGGCTCGTCTTCGCGCCACATTCGCCTCACGCAGGCCGTGGAAGTTTCGGGCGACGGCTGGATTCCTGAGTTGAGTGAGCAGTCCACCGTGGGCGAGTGGTTTGCGCATCCGGTGGGCGGCCAGCTCCTGCAGAGCGTGCGCGATCGCATGGAGGCCTTCGCCGCGGGCGGCGCCCCCGAGCTCCTGAAGATGGTGGAGCAGGTGCCAATCATCAAGCTCACCTCATGGAAGATGGGCCTGACCCTGGAACGGGTCCGCGAGATGGTGGCCTACGTCGCCGCGGAGCGCAGTCAGGAGTAGTACGCGCGGATGCAATTCGCCCCGCTCTCGACGCTGCAGATTTGAGAGTGGGGCGATTGGCATTCCGATGGGGCCGGTGACGCGAGGCCAAGGAATCATTACAAATTCTCTCGTGTGCGCGAAAATAGGCTACAGTGTGAAGTTAGTTTGCGCATCGGGTCGCTAGCCGCCCAACGATCCAAATCGGTACGCTTCGCACGTCACGATTGGATACTGTGAAGAACTCACTCCTCCGCGCGGGCACCAGAACCCGCCGTTTCACTGCCCTCAGCGTTGGTCTCGCGCTGGCCGCGGGTGCCACCCTGAGCACCGTTACCGCGATCCCCGCTCAGGCGGTCGTGCCCGTCATCGACGAGGTTCAGACCTCCACGATCATGTGGGAGGAGGTGGGCACCTGGACGGGAATCGTGCGCGACGCACGCCCCCAGCGGTACACCCCGGAAATCGCTGGCTGGGCCGACAACACGTTCAACGGCATCGGCTATTTCCTCCTGCGCGAGGGTGACCGCGAGTGGTCGTTTGCTGCGGACTCCGAGGGCACGAAGCGCGTGAACCAGGGCGGCACCAGCACGCTGACCCTGACGGGCAACACCGGATCCGCCCTCGTCGGAAACTACACGGTCACGGCAACCCTGACCTTTGAGGGTAACGACGCACGCTTGTCGTACGCGATCACTGGCGATAACCCCGCCGGCGTTACCGCCTTTTTTGGAGCCAATCTCATCTCGGGTGACGACACCAAGACCGAGGTGGTGAAAAACACCCTCCTGACATGGAGTGAGAGGGCGCGCACGAACCCGGTCCTGGGTGTGACGGCAAACTCGAACGGCAGCGCGCCGACGTTTAACCCCGAGGAATCCGGACCCGGTGAGATCATAATCACCACCACCGGCGCCAGCGAGTTTTCCACCACCGTACTCGTGCAGGATTTTGTTCGGGTAGTCGAATCCTCCCAGCAGAGTGCGCTGAGCTTCGTACGCTCCAAGCTCCCCACGTCGGATGCAACCTTTGGCGAGCAGTACACGATTCAGGAACCGAGCGTACTGCTTGATGACGTCACCGTCGATGCGGATGTCCCGGTCAACCAGGATCTCAGCGCCGCCTTTGACGAGACACTCACGGCCCTCGACTACTTCAATATTCCGGGTTTCCTGCCGGTGATTCACGTTTCGGATCTGCCCGCGGGCCTCAACCTGACCGCGACCGCCAACTGGGAATCTGGCTTCCCGGACCCGACAGATGATTCTGCTGAGAATGAGGGCGAGGAAGAGGCCGTCGACCCGATGACGTTCACCCTCACGGGTACTCCGACCAAGCCGGGCGTCTATACCGTCCCCGTCACGGTCTACCTCATCCAGGACCGGTCTGAGCCGAGCCCGAGCCCCTCGGCGGACCCGGAGCCGGAACCCCAGGCACTGTTCTCGGCGCTCGCGGCGAACGATGAAAATGCCCCCGGCACGTACCCGGTCGACACCACCGTGCAGATCACGGTGAAGGGCAAGGCCGTCGAGCCCACCCCGACGCCGAGCCCGTCCAACTCGGTCCCGACCTCGCCGGTCCCGACCCCGACGGCGACCGACGGCTCGGTTCCGCCCGTGATCACCTCGCCCGAGGCCACCCCCTCACAGACTGCGGGCACCACTGGTCCGACCCTGCCTCACACCGGTGCGGGAGCAGCCGGCCTCGCCCTGCCGATCAGCGTGCTGATCGCCCTGGGCGCCGTGCTCTACCTCGGCGCACGCCGCCGCCGCGCGGCCAACTAGCACTCGCGCGACGGGCACCCGTTCGGCTCTTCCCCGAAGAGCCGGGCGGGTGCCCGCGTTTTACCCGCGGGCACCTAGCCAATAATGAGAAGCCACCCGGCGAGGGCCGAGAGCGAAATGAGCAGCACCGGCACGGTCAGCAGGATGCCCGTGCGGAAATAGCGTCCCCAACCGATGTGAATACCACGGCGGTCCAGCACGTGCAGCCAGAGCAGCGTGGCCAAGCTGCCGATCGGGGTGATCTTCGGCCCGAGATCCGAACCGATCACGTTGGCGTAGATCATCGCCTCATGGGTGAGGCCGGTGGCGCCCGCGGCACCGATGGCGAGTGCGGCGATCAGTACCGTGGGGAGGTTGTTCATGATCGAGGCGAGCACGGCCACGATCACACCCACGCCGAGGGCGGTGACGAGTACCCCGTTCTGGCCGATCCCGGCAAAGACCCCGGCAAGGCGATCGGTGAGTCCCTGATTACGCAGGCCATACACGACCAGATACATGCCGATCGAGAAGAGCACGATCTGCCAGGGTGCCTCACGCACGACCCTCCGCACGGAGATCCGGCGAAGGCCGACCGTCGCGGAGGAGTCTTCGCTCACCGCACGCACCGTCGCATCACCATTCGAGCCCAGCGGCGTCGCCCGGGTAAACAGGAACGCGGGGCGTCGGGCGGCGATCAGGATCAGCGCGAGCGCCCCCACCGCGGTGATGACCGACAGCGGGATGTGCAGCGGATCGGCCACAAAATAGCCGATCAGGAGGACGCCGAGCACCCAGAACCCGGCGGTGAACGTCAGCGGATCGTGGATCGCCGAACGCGGATCCGGGGCGGCGGCGGGGTCGTAGCGGCGCGGGATCGAACGGCGAAATGCCAGGTAGAGCACGCCCAGGCTCGCGGCCACGGTCACGATCCCGACGGGCACCATCACGATCGCGTAGCGCGCGAAGTCGATGCCGAAGTAGTCGGCACTCACGATATTGACCAGGTTGGAGATGACCAGGGGCAGGCTGCCCGCGTCGGCGACGAACCCGCAGGCGAGGACAAAGCCGAGCGAGGCCCGCGCCGAGAATTTGAGCGCGATCAGGATCTGGATCACAATCGGGGTGAGGATCAGCGCCGCACCGTCGTTCGCAAACAGCGCCGAGATGACGGCACCCAGCAGGATCACCATCACAAACAGGAGCCGCCCGTTTCCGCATCCCCAGCGGGTCACGTGCAGCGCGGCCCACTCGAACAGCCCGGACTCATCGAGAATCAGCGAGATCAGCACGATCCCGACGAACGCGAAGGTCGCGTTTCCCACGATGTCCCACACCGTGGGGATGTCGCCCAGGCTTACCACCGTGGTGATCAGGGCGAGGCCGGCACCGCCGAGCGCACTCCAACCGATACCGAGCCCGCGCGGCTGCCAGATCACGAGCACCAGGGTGATAACAAAGATCGCGATGGCAATGATGGTCACGAGTGGGGCTCCTCGATCGACGGACGACTAGCGTGAGTATGCGCCGACACGGGTGGGCGCTCCAAGTAATTGATGAACGCCACGGTTACAGCGCCGCGACCTCACCGAGAAGCGCATCGACGGCACCGGGTACCAGCGCAAAGTATGCCCAGGTGCCGCGCTGCTCCCGGGTGAAGATCCCGGCATCAACCAGAACGCGCAGGTGGTGCGAGACCGTGCCCTGGGTGAGGCCCAGCGGTTCGGTGAGATCACACACACAGGCCTCACGGCCAGGGTGCGCGGACACCATCGAGATCAGGCGCAGGCGCGTCGGATCGGCGATCACCCGCAGTCGTGCGGCCAGTGTCTGGGCCTCCTCGCGTGGCAGCGCCCGCACCTCGGTGCCGGGAGCGCAGGCTTCGGCGCGGCCGGTGATGTCGGCGAGGGGAAGGGGGCTGGTGAACGACACGGGGACTCCGAACAATATTGATGGTGATCAATGTATAGTGAACAGCATACATTGATCGTCATCAATATAGAGCGAGGCTCCCGTGTCACAGTCCCCCACCGTCCTGTTTGTTTGCGTTCACAACGCCGGCCGATCGCAGATGGCCGCCGGATTCCTGGAACACCTCGCGGCCGGCCGCGTGGAGGTACGTTCCGCGGGCTCCGAGCCGCGCGACCAGATCAACCCGGTGGCGGTGTCCGCCATGGCCGAGGTCGGAATCGATATCGCCTCACGTACCCCGAAGATTCTGACGACCGATGCGGTGCGCGCATCCGACGTGGTGATCACGATGGGCTGCGGAGACACCTGCCCGATCTTCCCAGGGAAGCGCTATGAAGACTGGGAGCTCACCGATCCGGCCGGGCAGGGCATCGAAACCGTACGCGTCATCCGAGACGAGATCCGCGGTCGCGTCGAGGCACTGCTCGCGGAAATCCTGCCCGGAGACTAGACCCCGCTCCGCAGCACCCGAGGCACCCGGGTTCCACGCATCCGGCGGCAGGGCGGCTAGGCTCACACCATGCCCCTTGCCCTCATCACCGGTGCCGCACGCGCCAACAGTATCGCCGCCGGAATTGCGCCCGCACTGCGCGCGGACGGGTGGACCGTTGCGACCAGCGACCTCGAGCACGCCGATTATCCGACCGATCTCACGGCCCCCGACGGCCCCGAGTCGCTGATCTCGGCGGTGACCCGCGATCACGGCCGGGTCTCCGCCCTCATACTCAGCCACGCACACGACATCGAATCCGGCCTGCTCGACACCACCGCGGCCAGCTTCGACGCCCACGTCGCAGTCAACGCGCGCGCCAGCCTGCTGCTCATTGCCGCGTTCGCCCGGCAGGTGGGCTCCGAGGGTGGGGCCATTCTGGCCCTCACCAGCGATCACGTCACCGGCAATCTTCCCTACGGTGCCTCGAAGGGTGCGCTGGATCGCCTGGTAATTTCGGCCGCCCGCGAGCTGGGCCCGCAGGGCGTCTCGGCAAACGTCCTGAACCCCGGCCCGATCGACACCGGCTGGATGGATGATGCCACCCGCACGCACCTCACCTCCCTCACCCCGCAGGGCCGGCTGGGCACGCCCGCGGATATTGGCGCGTACGTGGCGTTTCTCGTCTCGCCGGCCGGGCGCTGGATATCCGGGCAGCTGCTTCACGCCGACGGCGGGCTGTCGGCGCGGTTCTAGCCGACTGCGAGGGTCTCTTCCGCGACGCCGGATTCTGCGGCGATGCCGGCTTCTTCCGCCGGGCGCACGTCGCTGTCGACCCGGATACGCAACCCGAGACTCGGTGCCAGGGTGGCCACGGCACGGTCGAGTTGATCCAGCAGGCGCTCCGGATCGGCGGTGATGCGGGGCGCGCTCACCCAGGAGTACTGAGCCGTGCGCACGGCAACGAGGAACACATCAAAGAGGAGCCGGGCGCGCAGCGTGGGTGCCCCGGAGCGTTCGGTGATCGATGCGGCGACCTCCCCGGTCAGGCCCGCACAAAAGCCCAGGTGGTGCGCGGCCACTCCGCTCTGCGCCCGCTCGAGGGCCAGGGCGTCGCGGGTGAGTACCGCCCAGTCAGGGTCGGCTGCGCTCCACTCGCGAATCGCCTCGGCCAGGGTTTCCTGCAGCACCGCAAACACCGAAGCCCCCGGATCAGCCTCGGCCAAGCGGGCGGGGATCAGGGCGAGAAAGGTGCGCCACTGATCCTGAATGGGGGCGAGGGCAGCGTCTTCACGGCTCGTGAAGTAGCGGAAGAACGTGCGCTTGGACACCCCGGCATCGGCACACATCTGCTCGAGGGTGGGGCCACCGGGAACGAGTGAGAGCTGGGCGGCCAGCACGAGCATCCGGCGCATCTCGGCTTTTTTCCGATCGCGCAGGTTCGCCGCGGGATGGGCGGGGTCGGAGGCGATCATTCGCTCACGATAACACCGGCATCCGACAACTGCCACTTGGTGGCACTTTCTGCCGCGTGTCTTTTCCCCGGCCGCCTACATCACTCGAAATACAGCGGGTAGTGCAGCGCACAGCCCGGGTTGAAGGCGGCCGCGCAGTGCGGGCAGGCGTCCACGCTCACGTACTCGTTGACGCTCAGCTCGGTGCCACACACCCCGCACAGGACGGCGTTCTGATCGCGGGCCGAGGCGGGCCAGGGCCGTGCGGGATGATCCGCGGTTTCCTCATGGCAGAGGTGACAGGGATAGTAGCGATCGCAGCACACGTAGCGGATCGCGATCACGTCGAGCTCGGTGCGATAGTGCACGCAGCGCGTCTGCTCATCGACGGTCGGGCCGTACACCCGCGGTCTCACCGGATCACCTCGACGATCATCGCGACGCCCATGCCGCCGCCGATCGAGGCCGCCGCTACGCCCAGGGTTCCTGCGGGCGCACCCGAGCGCACCAGTCGACTAAAGAGTCGCACGATGCTCACCGCACCGCTCGCACCCCAGGGGTGACCGAGCGCGAGGGCACCACCATCGGCGCAAACCCGCGGGTCGTCCTCGACGATGCCCAGCCGATCAAGCACGGCGAGAGACTGCGCGGCGAACGCCTCTACGATCTCGATGGCCGCGATATCCGCGAGCTCGACACCGGCGGTGTTCAGGGCAGCGAGCACCGCGGGCGCCGCGCCGATTCCCGGGAGGGCGGGATCGCTTCCCACCACCGCGTGGGCGCGCACGAGCAATCCGGGGGCGCTGCCCGACCGGGCACGCGGTACAACCACGGTGGCCGCCGCACCGTCGCCGATGCGGGTGGACGTGCCCGCGGTCAGGGAACCACCGGGGAACAGGGCGGGCAGGCGTGTCAGCACCCGCTCGGTCCCGCCGATCGCATCATCGGCGCCGAGGCCCGCGAGGGGCACCAGCTCGGCCGCGAACACACCGCTATCGCGCGCGATGCGGGCTCTCGCGTGGCTGCGCGCGGCGTGGGCATCCTGACGCTCGCGGTCGATACCGTCGTGGGCGGCGAGGTTTTCGGCGGCGCGCACCATATCAGGGTCGGGCCAGCCCGCGGGGGCAAACGGTGCCTTCTCGTAGGCGATTCCATCGATGGAGCGCACGGGTGCGGTCGAGGCACTCTCCACTCCCCCGGCGATGCGGGGGCGCAGATCGCCCGCTCGAATCGCGGTGGCGGCATCGATGATGGCCGCCAGTCCGCTGCCGCACTGGCGGTCCACGGTCTCACCCGGCACCTCAACGCCCAGCCCGGCCGCGAGGGCCGATACCCGTGCGGGGTTGCCGCCCGGGCCCATGCAGTTGCCGAGAATGACGTCGGCAATCACGAGCGTTTCGCCGCCTGCCGCTCGGGCATCATCGAGGGCCGCGGTGATCACCGGGGCCGCCAGCTGCTCGACCCGCAGCCCGGCGAGGGCGCGGCCGCGGGTACCAATCGGCGTGCGCCGGGCGGCAATGATGACGGGGTCAGCGTGTGACACGATCCACCTCTCCGACGAGGGCCCGCCGTTTTGTTTCGGCGCGGGCGGGCTTGCCCGAGGGCGTGCGGGGAATGACGCCGCTGAACCACAGGCGTGGCCGGTGCGCGGGGGCGAGGCTCCGTTCGGCCGCCTCGCGGAGTTCGGTGAGCGTCAGCGGTGTATCTGCCGCTTCCGGCTCGATCACCGCGGCAACCAGCGCCCCGATTCGAGGCGCGGGCACGTCAAAAACCACGGCATCGGCGATCCCCGGAACGCCGCGCAGGGCGGCCTCGACCTCCTCGGGAATGACCGTGGCCGAGGCGGTCAGGATCGCCCCGTCTGAGCGCCCGCGCAGGGTGAGGACGTCGTCGCTCAGCTCCGCGAGATCACCGACCGTTACCCACTCGCCATCGCGACGCAGGGGGCCACCCTCCCCCAGGTATCCGAGCGCGATATAGGGCGAGCGCACCCAGAGCACGCCCGCGCGCACGTCGAGCTCAACCCCGGGGAACGCGCGCAGGCCATCGCCTCGATCAATCGCGATGAAGGAGGCCTCTGCGGCACCGTAGTAGGAGGTGAGGCGAATACCGTTCGCCTCGGCGCGCGCACGCAGCGCGGGGTCGAGGTGCGAGCCACCGACCAGGGCGGTCCGTACGGCCGGAATCGCCTCGGCATCAAGCAGTGACTGGAGCCCCTGCGGGGTACCGTGAAACGCGGTGGCAGTGCGCGCAGATTCGGCGTCCAGCGCGGGGCGCGGGCCCCTACCGGTGAGCGCGTGTGCGAGCGAAAACAGCGTGAGCGAGGAGGCCGGAGGTGCGGGCAGCGCAACCGATTCGGCATCACCCAGGAGTGTGGAAACGGCGGAGAACGAGGTCGCCCACGACGCCTCCGAACGCACCAGAATCCGCGCCGTGCCACTACTTCCCGAGGTCAGGGCGGCCCAGGCGGCACCATCCGGAACGGCAGATTCCGCGGCCAGCGCGGCAACCGCCTCCCACTGCGCGGCGGGCCAGCGCTCATCCCCAATCAGCGGAATGTTTCCAGCTGCACGCACCTCGGCCAGGCGTTCCACAACTCCGTGAGTACTTCCGCGCAACAGAACGATTCGCGGGCTCACGCGGCCACCATCGGGCAGGGCCCCGCCGCATCGCGCACACATCTCACTCGCCGCACACCCACATCCTCAACTGAACACCGTTCTCCTGAACACCGTTCAGTATATCGACGCCCGCCACTCGTTGCAAAGGTGCCGGCCCTGTCTACGACGGACGCTCCGTGTCGGCCGCGCGGGCCGCGACCCGCGCCACCCGCGCCGCCATCATCATGACGATCAACACGGCAACAACCACCGCGAGCACCACACAGCCGAGACCCGTGCTTCCGAGCGGAAACAGACAGGCTATCCCGCCGATGATTGTCAGCACACCACCGGTGACGGAGAGGGCGCGCGCCCGAACATGGCCGGCGCTCCATGCCGCATCACTCGCCAGGGTTTCCGGAATACGAATGCCCGCAGACGAGTTTCGTCCGATCCTTCCGGATGCGGCCGCGCTGGCAATCCAGACCATGATGATTCCGCCAACGATGAGGATTGCGGCAAGGATGATTCGGATTGCGAGTGGGGCGTCGTCCATGCCCACAGCATACGGGGTACCCTACGCCGTCGCGCGAGTACCGCGACCGATCAGCCCCGCACGCACGAGCAGCAGGTAGATTTCGCAGCCGAGGCAGAAGCCGACGGCGGCGTTGAGGAACGCGGCGATGAACGCGGCCGATCCGGCGATGACGAGCGCCCAGGGCACCCCGATCAGGTGCAGGACGAGGCCGATCCCCACCACGGTGAGGCCCACCCCCTGGGCGAAGCGCGGCGGGCGGGCATCCTCCCACTCGGTGGGGGCCGACAGGCGCGGACGCACCAGGCGACGGAAGATGACGGTGAGGGGCTGCGATGCCGGCGCGATCAGCGACCAGGCAAACAGCACGGCTACCAGGAGCTGGATCAGGAAGCCGGGATCGGCGATCCGGGCACTGATCGAGAGACCGCCGAGGTTTCCACCGGTCGAGGTGCCGATGATCGCAAAGAAGACACCGAGGACGAGCAGCACCGAGGTGATGGCGGCGCCCACCCGCGGGGCACGGGGGTCTACCTTTCCGGGCGGCGGGCCGGGACGGACGGGGGTTTCAGCTGCGGACACGGTGGCCTCCGGGGTACGTTTCGGGTTCGGGGTGCGGTTCAGTTCGTGGACCAACCCGGCGCAGGCGTCCAGCGCCGGGGAAAGAAAGGGCTCACCCGCGGGCATGCGAGCCCTCCAGGATGGCGTCCAACTCGGTCACGACGGTATCGCGTGCAATAACACCGGAGAGCCGGGCAGTTGCGTTTCCGCGCGCATCCAGCAGCAGCACGGTCGGGGTTTGCAGCAGGTTGAAGCGGCTCGCGAGCACGGGCTGATGGGTCACGTCCACGTGCACGAAATCCACGTCCTCGCGGGTATCGACGAGGGCGGAGAGTACGCGCCGGGTGCCCGGGCAGCGTGCGCACACCTCGGTGCTGAACTGGACGATCGTAGCGCGCTCCCCCAGCACGGACACCCCGAGAACCCCGGGTTCAATCCGGTCATCCGACGCGGGGCGACTGACCCGGCCATTTCGGGCACGCAGCAGCAGAATGATAAGTACCGAGACGAGCAGCAGCCCACCGAGGAACGCCAGGGCGATCAGCGGGCTCATGCGCGTGCCGCCAAATCGGCACCCGCGAATCGTGCGGGTGCGGCGGGGGCGGGCGGGGTACTCATGGTGCGAGCGTAGATCGGCGCCCCGGATGGCACAACCCCGCCGTCACACGCGGTAACGCCAGGTTACGTCCGAGCGCGCACACACCAAAGGCTCCGGATTCTGAGAATCCGGAGCCCCGTGCAGATCGGAGCTATGCGCTCAGCTGGCCTCCCCCGCGGCGCATCTGCGCGGCCGCCGGGCAGTCGAAGGGGTCGCGCGCGGCGAGGCCCACGCGGTTGAGGTAGGCGATCACGATCGCGTAGGAGCGCAGGATCGACGTCTCGGTGTAGGGCACGTCCAGGGTCTTGCAGTGTTCCATCACGATCTTCCGGGTCGCGGCGAGGTGCGGGCGTGCCATGCTCGGGAACAGGTGGTGCTCGACCTGGTAGTTGAGTCCGCCCATGAACCAGGCCACCCAGGCACCACCGTGAATGTTCCGGGAGGTGCGCACCTGCTTGGAGAAGAAGTCGAGGCGGGCGGCGGGATCGATGATCGGCATGCCCTTGTGGTTCGGCGCAAACGAGGCACCCATGTACACCCCGAATACAGCCATCATCACGCCGAAGAAGGCGAAGGCCATGCCGAGCGGCAGGAAGAGGAACATCGGGGTGAGCACCAGGGCGAAGCGAGCGGAAATCATGCCGAGCTCGATCCAGCGGCCGCGGACCTTGCCGGGGCTCGCGAGGTGCTTGAAACCAAGGTAGTGGAGGTTCAGGCCCTCGAGGGTGAGCAGTGGGAAGAAGAGCCAGCCCTGACGCTGGGTGATGAATCGGCGCAGACCGCGTGCGGTGGCGGCATCCTCCTCAATGAAGGAGATGGTGTCGAGCTCGATGTCTGGATCCTTGCCCACCTTGTTGGGGTTGGCGTGGTGCCGGCTGTGCTTTGAATCCCACCAGGAATAACTCATGCCCACGACCGAGGTCAGAACCCGGGCGAGGCGGTCGTTCGCCGGGCCGGAGGCCAGGATCTGGCGGTGCGCGGCCTCGTGTGCAAGGAAGGCAACCTGGGTAAACAGGATGCCGAATGCGGCGGCGATCAGCAGCTGGAACCAGGAGTGGCCGATCAGTATTGACCCGGCAATGGCCGCTCCGAACGCGAGCACCAGGCCCGCGCCCACGAGCGCGTAAAACAGCGGTGCCCGGCGCAGCAGGCCGGCGGCGCGGACCTCGGCGGAAACCTGCTTATAGGCCTGCGCGATCGGCGGGAAGTCACTCGTCCGGGCCGTGGTGCGGCGCACCGGGCCAAGGGTGGAGGTGGGTTCGGCGTACGTCGATTCCATGATCGGCACCGTTCTTCTGGCTAGCAGCGCGTGCTCAGGGGGCCGGGCTGCAATGAAGCGAAGGGCGGTTGCCGATTGCTGTCTTCAGTGTATGCGCTCGGGTATACGCCGGTGGGTATGCACAGCAGAGTCACATGCTTCGGCGCACACGTTTTGCGTGCGCCGAAGCATGTGCGCGGCTAATCCCCCTTGACATTAACGATCTGGCGCAGCGTGTGCAGCACCGTGACGAGCTCGGCGGAGTCCGCCATGACGACGTCAATGTCCTTGTACGCCGCGGGAATCTCGTCGATGAAGGCCTCGGTGTCTCGGTACTCAATCCCCGCCATCGCCTCCCGCAGCTGCTCCCGCGTGAATGCCCTCCGCGCGGCGCTGCGCGAGTACTCGCGCCCGGCACCGTGCGGTGAGGACTTCAGCGCTACCGGGTTACCGAGGCCCTCGACCACGTAGGAGCGCGTGCCCATCGAGCCCGGAATGAGCCCCAGCACGCCCTTTTCTGCGTTGATCGCCCCCTTTCGCGACACCCAGACCTCCTTCCCGAAGTGATTTTCACGGGCGGTGTAGTTGTGGTGGCAGTTGATGCGCTCGTACTCGGTGACGCTCTCCCCCGTCCAGGCCTCGAACCGCGACACCACGCGGTCCATCATCTCCTCGCGGTTGGCGAGGGCGAAGTCCTGAGCCCAGTGCAGTTCGGTGATGTACCGGGTGAACTGCTCGGTGCCCTGAGGCAGGTAGGCGAGTGCGGGATCGGGCAGCGGGATCCACCAGAGTGCGGCGAGATCCTGCGCCACCCGAATGTGATGCTGCGCGATCCGGTTGCCCACCCCGCGCGAGCCGGAGTGCAGGAACAGCCACACGCGATCCTCCTCGTCGAGGGACACCTCGATGAAGTGGTTCCCGGAACCGAGCGAACCCAGCTGCAGCCGCCAATTGGGGGCATAGGTGGCGGGGTCAAATCCCGCTCTTTCGGCGGCCGCGCTCAGCCGGTCGTTCCGTATGGTCGCGGTCGCGGTTTCCGCGGTGTTGTACTGCCCGGCAGACAGCGGTACCGCGGCCTCGATCTCGGTGCGCAGCGCCGCGCGGTCCAGGTGCGCGATGGACTCCGCGGTGAACTGGGTGCGCACCGCGATCATGCCACACCCGATGTCGACACCCACGGCCGCCGGAATGATGGCGTCGCGGGTGGGCAGCACGCTGCCCACGGTGGCCCCCATCCCAAGGTGGGCATCGGGCATCAGGGCAATGTGGGGATGGATAAACGGCAGACGGGAGGCGGTCTCCGCCTGTTCACGCGTCTTGGGTTCCAAAATCGACGCCCAGCTCATGAGCGTCTTCGAGATTCTCTCCATGCCGTTTTCCCTTCACATGGTCGCCTACTCGGCGGAAGGACCCATCATCTGAAAATGGGCAACCGGTCAGTATACGGGGAAAACTGCCGGGTGCAACAGCTTTTTCTGTGCGCTAATCGGCCGCGGGCCGACGACGGTTCTGCTTCGTTTGCGAGCGCTGCCCCTTGGCCTGCAGCCGGCGCTGCTGAGAACCACGGGTGGGCCGGGTGGCTCGACGACGCGGGCCATCCGGGCGCAGCGCGGTGCGGACCCGCTCGCCGAGCTTCACCAGCGCGCGCTCGCGGTTACGGAGCTGGGAGCGCTGCTCGGACGCGGTGATCTGGATCACGCCGTCATTCAGGAGGCCCGACAGCCGCTCTAGCAGCCGCTCGCGCTGATCCTCGGTCAGCACGCGCGACTCGGCGACGTTCCAGCGCAGCTGCGCCTGCGAATCCGAGGTGTTCACGTGCTGACCACCGGGCCCCGAAGAGCGCGAAAAGCTCCACTCCAGCTCGGCGGCCGGAATGGTGAGCGATCGGGAAATCTCGAGGTCCATGACGCCTCCACCCTACCCTCCTCCCCCGGCTCCACTGTGGTTCAGCGCGCGGCGCGCTGCCAGGAGCGGCGGCCACCGAGGGGCAGTACGAGCGGGGTGCCCGAGATCGGGTCGGTGATCACGCTGCAGGGCAGGTCGTAGACCGCCTCCACGAGTTCGGCGGTGATGATCTCGCGCGGATCCCCCTGCGCCACGATTGCGCCGTCCCGCATCGCGACGAGGTGGGTGGCGTAGCGTGCCGCATGGTTGAGATCATGGAGCACCGCGACCAGGGTGGTGCCCTCCCGATGCAGCTCGGCGAAGAGCTCCATGAGGTCGATCTGATGCGCGATATCGAGGAAGGTCGTGGGCTCATCCAGCAGCAGGTGGCCGGTCTGCTGGGCGAGCGCCATCGCGACCCATACGCGCTGCCGTTGCCCACCGGAGAGCTCATCCACCAGGCGGCGCGAAAGCTCGGTGGTACCGGTGACATCCATTGCCTCGGCCACCGCGCGCTCATCCTCGCGGCTCCAGGTGCGCATCGCGTTCTGGTGCGGGAAGCGGCCCCGGCCCACCAGGTCGGCCACGGTGATGCCGTCCGGCGAGAGCGAAGACTGCGGCAGGAGGCCCAGCTTTCGCGCCGCCTCCTTCGGCTTGAGCGAGCGCAGCTCGGCACCATCCAGCAGGACCGATCCGGTGCTTGGTTTGAGCAGCCGTGCAAACCCGCGCAGCAGCGTGGACTTCCCGCAGGCGTTCGGGCCGATGATGATGGTAAACGAGTTGTCCGGTACCTCGAGCGACAGCTCGGAGATGATCGGGGTATCCCCGTAGCCCAGCGTGATATCGCGGGCCTGTAGCGAGGCGGTCATGAGTGTTCCTTTCACGCGCGGCGCGAGTATTGCCGGGCAAGCAGCCAGGCCAGGTAGAGGCCGCCCACCGAGACGGTGACGACGCCCACGGGCACCTCCAGGAGCTGCGCGGCGCCATCCGAGACCACCACGAGAGCGGCACCGGTGAGCATCACGGGCAGGGTGCCCATCGGGGTGTTTGAGCGGATGAGACGCTGGGCGATCTGCGGGGCAGCCAGCGCAATGAACGAGATCGGGCCGGCCGCGGCCGTGACGAGTGCCACCAGGGCGACGCCGATCACCATCGCCGAGAAGCGGGTGCGGGCGGGATGGATGCCGAGCGCGGTGGCCGCGTCATCCCCCATCTCCAGCACCGGCAGGGTGCGATTCAGCGGGAGCGCCACGCAGACCACGAGCACAAACACGATGGCCGCGGGAATCAGCTGATCAAACCCGAGCGAGGCCAGCGATCCGGCACCCCAGGTGGCGGCCATCATGGCCTTTTCCACGCTCACGGTGATGAGTATCCACGAGGTCAGCGAGCCAAGGCCCGCTGAGACTCCGATGCCCACGATGATCAGCCGGAACGACGACATTACGTGTTTATTCGCGAGGAAGTACACCAGCAGCGCGGTGAGCAGACCGCCCACGAGCGCCCCCACGGCCTTGAACGCGTAGGTGTTGAGGTTGAACACCAGCATCAGCAGGGTCACCCCGAACTGCGCGCCGATACCAAAACCGATGATGTCCGGCGAGCCCAGCGGGTTGCGGGTCAGGGACTGGAAGATACCGCCCGACAGTGCAAGGGCGGCACCGCAGAGTACCGCAAACAGCACGCGCGGCAGACGCCACTCAAAAACCACCTGGCGGATGTCCGGATCGGCGGCGGGGTTGACGATCGCGTCCATCACCGCGCCAAACGAGATCCCATAGGCACCGATGGTCATCGAGTATAGGCCACCGGCGATGATCACGACCAGCAGCACGGCCGAGACCACCAGGGAGCGCACCGGAATGCGCCAGGCGATGCGACGGTTTTCCCAGAAAACGTGCCGCCGACCAAACTCCACCGGGGGAAGCTCACGCGATGCCACCGGCAGATTATTGTCAACGCTCACAGCCCACTCACCTGCTTTCGGCGCACGAGTGCGATGAGGACCGGCGCACCCAGCAGACCCGTAACGATGCCCACCCGCAGCTCACCGTTGGGCAGCACGACGCGGCCCAGGATGTCTGCAAGAAGGAGAAAAATGGGGCCGATCAGGATCGAGTACGAGATGACCCAGCGCTGATCCGGCCCGGTGAACCACCGCACCATGTGCGGGATCATGATGCCCACAAAACCGATGGGCCCCGCCGCCGCCACGGCGGTACCGGCGAGCAGCGTCACGGCGATGATCACCAGGATGCGGGTTGTCCGGATGCGGGCGCCAAGCGACTGCGCAAGGTCATCCCCGAGGGCCAGCGCGTTGAGCGAGCGGGCGCACACCATCGCGATTACCAGCCCTCCGACGATCAGCGGGATAACCCAGACGAGCTGATCCATCGTGCGGCCGCCCACCGACCCCACACCCCAGAAGCGGGTGACGTCCAGCGCATTGCGGTTTTGCAGCACGATCGCGGTGGTGAAACCGGTGAATGCGGCACCGAGCGCCACCCCGGCCAGGGTGAGCTTCATCGGCGTCGCTCCCGAACTGCCAAACGACCCGAGTGCGTACACGAGCACCGTGAGCACGAACGCTCCGCCGAGGGCGAAGGGGACGTAGGATCCGGGGGTTGTGAGCCCCAGCACGCCCACCGCGAAGGTCACCGCAAAGGATGCCCCGGCGTTGACCCCGAGGATCCCGGGGTCGGCCAGCGGATTGCGGGTAAACGCCTGAATCAGCGCGCCACAGACCGCGAGTGCGGCCCCGATAAAGACCGCGAGAATGGTGCGCGGCAGGCGCAGCTGCTGCACCATCAGGTGCAGCGGATTCGCGTCATCGTAGGCGGTGATGGCCGCGAGCACGGTGGCCGGATCGATCGCCCGGTTGCCGACCGCGAGGGAGGCGATCACCGCACACACCAGGATGCCGGCCGCCACACACAGCCCCAGAACCTTGAGCCCGGTGTGGCGCGGGGCGTGCTCGGGTGCGGGTGTGGGCTCAAGCTCAGGTGTGGGCTCGGGTGATTCCGCGGGTGCCTGAGCCGGCTCGGCGGCAGGCACACGCCCGCCCGCTCCCGGAAGTTCCGGGAGCGGGCGGGCGCCGGTCACATCGGCGGTCACTTGCCCGTGTTGGTGGGCTTGCCCTGCACCGCGGCGGCGAGATCGTCGACGTACTTCGGCAGGATGTACTTGAGCGAGAGCACGGTCGGGGCGCTGATGGCCGCGGCCTCGGCATCCTCGTTGTAGATCACATAGTGGCCGTCGGCGATGGGCTGCCAGCGCGAAACGATCTTGTTCTCGACGGTGTAGACGCCGTCGGCGTGGCTGCTGCCCCAGGCAACAAAGAGGTCAGCGGGTACATCGTAGAGCTTTTCGAGGCTGACGCCGGTGTACCAGTTGTCGCCCTCGGCGGATCTCAGGAAGGAGTCCATCGCCGAGGTGGAGGTGAAGCCGAGCGCCTCGGTGATGCGCACGCGGCCGTCGTACTTGAGGTACACGCCAAGGTCGGTGCCGCCCTCGTTCAGGGTCAGGCCCCAGACGAACGACTTATCCTTGAACTCGGGGTGTGCGGCGGCGAGGGTCGACACCTGGGTTTCGGTTTCCTTGATCAGCTCCTCGGCCTTCTGGTCCTCCCACATGGCCTTACCCACAACGCGGGTCATGCTCTCCCAGGTGCCCGGGTTCCAGGGTCCCTCGATGTAGGGCACGGTCGGGGCGATCTCGCTGAGACGCTTGTACTCGATGTCGCTGATGCCCGAGTAGAGGCCGAGGATGAGGTCCGGCTTGAGTGCCTTGATGGCCTCATAGTTCGGGCCCTCATCACCGGCGGGGATGATCTCCGGGGTCTTGCCAAACTCCTTCTTCGTATAGTCCTCAAGCCACGGGGTGAAGCCGCTGTCGCCCGCACCCCAGACCTTCTCTACGCCGACCGGGTTGACGCCGAGGGCGGCCACGATGTCGGGGGTCATCCAGCTGAGGGCGACGATGCGCTCCGGCTTTTTGGGAATGGTGGTCTTACCGTGGGCGTGCTCAACGACCACACCGGTCGTGGCGGCGGGGGCGTCCGATCCACCGGGCTTGGCCTCGGTGCTGGTGGCGCATCCGGTCATGGCGAGTACGGCGGCCAGCGCGACGGCGGCCAGCGTCGTGACGCGGCCTGCCTTCGGGCGCGCGGGGGCGTGCGGCATGGTTCTCCTTGAGAGTTTGGTGGGGAAGTGTTGCCGCTATGACGCGGCTTGATTAGGTAACGCTAACCTAATATGTCGATGGTAGGACGGATCCCCATCGCACAGTGTCGCCAAACCGACGATTTGTGTCTTTATTTCGACAATCGGGCACGGGGAAACCCCGCCACCCGCCCGACACGGCGTCGGAAAACCACGTGATCGCGCGGATCGCGCTCACCTACCGCCAGTACAGGTGATGCGCCGAGTCTGCCGCCACGCGCGCGATATGCTGGCGCGGCGTCATCCCGAAACGCTCGCGGAACGCCGCCGAAAACGCACTGGTAGTGGCGTATCCACAGCGGTGCGCGGCCACACCAATCGGGGTGCCGTCCACGATCAGCCGGGCCGCGAGGGTCATCCGCACCCCGGTGCGCCACTGCCCAAAGGTCATACCCACATCGTGCCCAAACACCCGCGCAACCATGCGCTCGTGCAGGCCGTGGGCGGCACAGAGTTCGGCCGCACTGCGCGGATCACCCGGATCGGCGAGCACCGTCTGCGCGAGGGTGCGCACCCGATCATCCACCGGCAGCGGCACCTCGCCCCAGCCGTCGGCCACCTCGGCGGCCGGCTGCTGCACCATCTCGATCAGCACCGACTGAATGCGGATCCGCAGCGCATCGGGCATGTCGTTGATCCCGAGGTGCAGCAGCATCTCCTGCACCGCACGCGGTACGAGCACCCGCGAAATCTCCGAAACCGGGGCCACGAGGGCGTGATCGGGAATGTAGGTGTAACAGCCAATGGAGTCCCGTTCGTGGCGCGAGGTGTGCGGGGTTCCGGCGGGGATCCACACCCCCTGCCCCGGGGCGAGTCGCCACATGGTGTCCTGCAGGTATACCCAGACGGTGCCGCGATAACACCAGGCGAGCATCGCATCCGGGTGGGTGTGCGGCGGAGAAACCGGGCGCGAGTGGCCGTCCTCCGGGGTCACCACTCCGGTGCCCATCAGATACGGCGGCACCACCGTGGAGGCGTGCTGCAGGTGGGCATCCCACTCGTCGCTGCGGTAGTTATCCATCATGCGCGGCCTCGTTCGCGCGAGTGATAGACCGCGGGCGTCACCCCGAATACCCCGCGGAACGCCTGAATACAGCCGGTCGAGGTGGCAAAGCCCACCCGGAGGGCGGCATCCTGCACCGAGCTTCCCTCGCCGAGCAGGCGCGCGACCCGATAGACCCGGGCACGGGTGCGCCACTGGGCAAAGGTGAATCCTGTTTCCGCGGCAAACGCGCGCAGCAGGGTCTTGGCGCTGATCCCCTCCCCCGCGGCCCAGTCGGTGATCGGGCGAGGGTCGGCGGGGTCACGCAGCAGTGCCTCGGCCACCCGGCGAGCACGCGGATCCACCGGGAGCGCGAGCGCGTCGTGGCTCTCCCGCGCCGATCCCAGCAGTTCACGCAGGAGCTCGAAGCTGAGTCGGCGACGCTCGGCGGGTACGGCCTCGGGCCCCTCGGGGGTGTGCGCACAGAGTTCACGAAACAGCGCGCGCATTAGCGGCTCGGTGGGGAGGACGAGGGGTCGGGCGAATCGCTCGCCCTCTGGGCGCACCTCGGGGCGCTGATACACACTGAGCAGCGCGGTGGATCCCACCATCGCGAGCGCGTGTTCGGTGTGTGCCGGTACCCACACCAGGTGATCCCCGGGGATGCGCCACTGCGCGCCACCCGCGCGCACTCGCATGCCCCCTCCGGGTGCCCACATCAGCTGATCCACCGCGTGCGAGTGTGCCGGAAACTCGCCATCCGGGTCGGTGGGTTCAGAAACGGCGTGCCAAAGTTGCTCTGTCGCCCGGGGCGCACCAAAACTCATCTCCAGCATGTTTTCGACCACAAATCCTCCTGAATGGACACGGTCCTGGCGGTTTTCATCGATCACCGTCCGATCAGCACGATAGCGCACACAGGTAAGGCTCGCCTAATGTAATGACGTTTGCTGCATCGCTTTTAGCTCCGAGAGGCCCTCCCCAATGACCACTGCACACTCCCCCGCTCGTTCCCGCCGCCGCGGGTTGCGCGCGCTCGGCACCACCATCGTTGCGGCGCTGGCCGCGGCCGCCCTGGTTGCCTGCGCGACCGCCCCTGGTAACGCCGGAACCGATCCCACCTCGTCCTCCGGTGCCGAGTCGGCCGCGTTCCCGGTGACCCTGGAACACGTGTTCGGCAACACCACCATCACCAAGCGCCCCGAGCGCATCGTCACCCTGGGCTGGTACTCGGGCGACGTCGTGGCCGCGCTGGGCGTTGTGCCCGTCGGTAACGAGGACTTCACCTGGGGTGAGGTGAAGGGCAACCTACCCTGGTTTGCCGACCGGGTGAAGGAGCTCGGCGGCACCCTGCCGGAGCTCATCCGGTTCACCGATGCCGGCGAGTACGACTTCGAGAGCATCCTGGCCCTCGAGCCCGATCTGATCCTCGCCGTGCACTCGGGCATTGATGAGCCCACCTATAAGCGCCTGACCGAGATCGCCCCAACCGTCGCCTTCAAGAAGTCCGCCTGGGCGTCGGAGCGCGATGATCTGACCCGCACCGTTGCCGCCGCCCTCGGCCAGCCCGAAAAGGCCGAACCTCTGCTGAAGGCCAGCGATGACGCCATTGCCGCGGCCGCCGCCGCCCACCCGGAGTTCCGAGGCGTCACCTACACGTACGGGTGGTACCTCGCCGAGGGCGCCACCTCGCTGGATCTCTATCTCCCGAGGGACCCACGCATCCAGATGACCGACCAGCTGGGATTCACGACCTCCCCTCAGGTGACGGCCGCCGAGTCCACAACCGAAAACTTCTACGCGTCGATCAGCCTCGAAAAGCTCGCCGAGGTGACCTCGGACTTCCACATCGGCTGGGCCGACAGCCAGGATGAGATTGACCGCACCCTGAACAACCCGCTCGTCACTCGCTGGGCCCCGGTGGCCGCCGGCAAGACGTCGTTCTTCTTTGGCGACTACCGCCTCGCGTGGGCCACCACCGCCCCCAGCGTGCTGAGCATTCCGGCCACGATCGACGACATCGCCGTGAAGCTCTCGGCCGACCTCGGCACCGGGAAGTAGCGGTGCCCGCACCGGTGACCTCCGGTACCACCCGCCCGGCGTCGGCCCCGGACGCACCCGCGTCCCGGCCGGCGCCGCGGCGCGTGCCCCGGCCACGGCGGACTACCGGGCTGCGGCGCGCCAGCGGGCTCCTGCTCGCCCTTGCCCTACTGGCGGTGGCCGTCCTGCTGAGTCTCGGGGTCGGTGCGCAGGGAATTGATCCCCTCACCGTATTGCGCGCGCTGTGGGAAAACGATGGGTCCGATGCGCACGCGATCGTGCGCGACTCCCGTCTGCCGCGCACGCTCGTGGGTCTGGTCGTGGGGCCGGCGCTCGGCGTGTGTGGCGCGCTGATCCAGGCGTACACGCGCAATCCGCTCGCCGATCCGGGGATCCTGGGCGTCAACGCCGGGGCGACCTTTGCCGTGACCATGGGCGTCGGTTTTCTCGGGCTGTCCGCTCCCTCCGCCTACGTCTGGTTGTCATTCGGTGGGGCGTTGATCGTGACCGGCGCGGTGACCCTCATCGGCCTGCGCGGGCCGGGTCGCCAGATGCCCGAACGGATGACGCTCACCGGCGTGGCCGTGGCCGCGGTGCTCTCCGGCGTGGGCAGCATCATCGTGATGAAAAACCTCGAGCTGTTCAACCGGGTGCGCTTCTGGGGCCTCGGCAGTCTCGGCGGGCGCGATCCGGAAGCGCTGGCCACCATCGCGCCACTCATCGCGATTGGCTTGATTTTGGCGCTCGGCCTCGCGGGTTCGCTCAACGTGCTCGCTCTCGGCGATGACCTCGGCAGCACTCTCGGTGCACGCATCCTGCGCACCCGCCTGCTCAGCGTTCTCGCGGTCACCATTCTGGCGGGGGCGGCCACGGCGATTGCCGGGCCCATCGCGTTCCTCGGGCTGATGGTGCCGCACACGGTGCGCTGGTTCACCGGCCCGGATCAGCGCTGGATCATCCCGGGTTCGATGATCCTGGCCCCCGCGCTGCTGCTCGGTGCGGATGTTCTGGGGCGCATCATCCTGCCCTCGGGCGAGCTGCAGGTGAGCCTCATGACCGCCCTCGTGGGCGCACCCGTGCTGATGCTCCTGGCTCGGCGACGACGGGCGAGCGGGCTGTGAGCGCGACCATGCCGCACACCGCCCCCGCCCCTACCTCGCGGACGCCCGCCGCTCGGCAGCGTGCGCGTCGGATTCGCGCGGTGCGGGTCTCACTCCTCCTGCTCATTGCTGTAGGCCTGGTGACCTCGCTCGCGCTTGGCACCGTCATCCTGTCGCCCTCGGGGCTCTGGGAGGTGCTCCTGGGGCGTGGATCCGCGTCCGCTCAGAAGCTGGTGTGGGAGTGGCGTCTCCCCCGCGCGCTACTCGCGATCGTCGCCGGTGTGGCACTGGGGGTGAGCGGGGCAATCTTCCAGTCACTCACCCGAAATCCGCTCGGCAGCCCGGACGTCATCGGCTTCGACACCGGTGCGTATACCGGTGCCCTCCTGGCGATGCTGGTGTTCGGGGCCACCGGTTTTGTGGCGATTGCGAGCGGTGCGCTGATTGGTGGGCTGGCTGCCGCAGCCCTCGTCACCGTGCTCGCGTACCGACGCGGGCTGCAGGGCTTCCGCTTCATCATCATGGGGATCGGGCTCGCGGCCCTCCTCACCGCCCTGAACAATACGATCCTGATCGGCACCGGCACGCAGCAGGCGCGCGCGGCCACGGCGTGGGGATTCGGTTCGTTCTCGGGCCTGGGCTTTGAACAGCTGGTACCGCTGGCAATAGCGGTAGCCGTACTCATTCCCCTCACCGCGCTGCTGGTGCCGGGGTTTCGGCAGCTGGAGCTTGGTGACGATGCCGCGCAGGCCCTCGGGGTGCCGATCGAGCGCACCCGGCTCCTGATGACCGCGGTCGGGGTGGCGCTCACCGCCGTGGTGACCGCGGTGGCGGGACCGATCGCATTCGTTGCTCTGGTGGCACCGCAGATCAACGCCCGGCTCTCCGGAAGATTTGGGCTTGATCTTCCCGGGGCAGCCCTGAGCGGCGCCGTACTGCTCCTGACCGCGGACATCATCGGACAGCGCCTGCAGACCTCAGTGGGTCTCATTACCGTGGTGGTCGGCGGCGGCTATTTCCTCTGGCTCCTCATCCGCGAGCGCCGAAAATGACGACATACGACGCAGTATCTATGCGATCCCGACTTTGGGGGCTTGCCCAGGTCAGCGCGGTGGGTCTAGTGTCTCCCTATGGTGACTCCTCATAAAGTGCACCCGGAGACCGGGGCGCTCCTCATTCTGTTCGAACAGCCCTTCGCAACCGAGGCTGGGCGCACCCACTTTTGGGTGGATGACGAGGGTCAACAGTATCCGGTAACGGCCGCCGAGCTGGCGCACCTGCGGAGCGAGGACGGGGTCTAGAGAGGGGCACCGGAGGGTGCCCCCTGAGCGTTTATGCGGGGCGGTCAGACAGGATTTGACCTTCCACCCGGGCTATCCGTCATTAGTCATCCAAAACCCATGTGCCCGTGGGCGGATTCCAGGTCGCGTCTGCGTAACTGAGGCGAGTCAGTAGAGGATCAACGAAGCCAGATATGGCCAGTAATACTTCGGAAAATGATTCCGGGAGGTCGTGGGTTCGATGCGTGCGGTTTCGCCACGCTGCCCACCCTGGCTGAGCAAGAACGCGCATCGGCTCGAGCTCGGGAAGGACCGAGGTGATCCGAACTCCGCGATACCCGGCAACGATCGTGAGCGCACTAAGCAGTTCGTTTACACTCGCGGGATGACGACGTAGAAGGACGTAGATGTCGGCAAAGTCTCGCCATCGAGTGTTCGCCACCCCGCGATCAAAAACCGTCACCGTCTTCTCGGCGAACACCATTGACATCGGGTATCCCAGAACCCACAGCGGCGGAAGATCGAGCTCAATCAGGCGGGGGAACTCAATGTGCAGAGGCTCGGGCCAAATAGGATCGCCAAAGTTCACGTCGATGCCGATGTTGAGCCGTGCTCGCCCCAGCACACCGACAAGCTTTACCCGAATACCCACATAGTGGTCGGATTCTCGAATGATGGAGGCACCGATGGTTTCGGGGTCAAAAACAACACCATCTTTCAGTTCGATCCCGGCGATGAGTCGGATACGTTCTTCGACCTCGGACACGTCGTTGGCCACACCGGTTGCCTGAACATCGATGTCTCGGGTTGGTCTCCGCGCCGCAAACGCGGCGAGGAGCACACCACCCTTGAGAACAAAATCGTCTCTGTATGGGGAGTGAGCGATCCGGCCAAGCAGCGCTTCAAGAACGTAGAGTGTCTGCAATTCCTGCACATCCGCACCGGATTTTCGCGCGAGCTTTTGAATCGCGAGAGTAGCGTCCCCTACCGGAGTTCCGTACTGCGCTGACGCATTCACAAAAGAATTTCCACCGCGTTGAGAAGCGCGGGGCGAGCCTTCGGAAAGCGCTCCGCCATCAGCAGCAGTTCGGGAATACGTCGATTCGGCGTCTGGAGCCAGCGTTTGAGGGCCGAAACCGCGATATCGCTCCCCCACACGTGTCGCAGTCGAAAGAGATCGATGATGGTCCGTTCCGGAGAATACAGACCGATACTGAGGCCCTCCCCCAGGGCGTGTTCCGTACGACCAACATCGAAGGTATCCGGATCAAAACGATGCCACGACACCGGCGCGAACCGCACCCGGAGGGGCTGGCTGCCGCGCGGAATGGCGATGACTGATTCTGACGGAATCTCATCGGTGAGGTCGTGAAGAACAAGCGCGGAGGTCAGGCACAGTGTGGCTCGGGGGTTCTTTGCGGCGATCGCCATCAGCGCTGCCGTTGTGTCGTCAACAACACCCGGCTGCACGAACGCACCGGGAGCAATTCTCTCGTACCCTCCCTCGCTCACCATCCGGTCGAATCCATGCCTGGTGAGGCCGTGAGATTCGAGATCCCGGTAGCGCAAGAAAGTGGGAAGTCTGTGCCCCATGGTTTCCTCCAATCAACAAAAACAGATACACATATAGAGCATCTGGCAGCTTTTCCGTTGACCAGGGTGACCAACGCGTTTGCACAACGCTAAGCCGTCTACCCGCCGCGCGGGGCCGCTTACCACCGACAATTACCCTCTAGTCACGTGACCGCTCGCTACCATGGAACCTGAGCCCCGGATTTCCGGGGATGCCGCCAAAACGGGCAGAAGGAGCACACGCGTGGAACAGCGACCTCTAGGACAAACCGGAAAATCCGTCTCCGTCATCGGTCTCGGTACCTGGCAGCTGGGTGCCGACTGGGGTGAGGTCAGCGAGGCGGATGCCCTGGCCGTGCTGGAGGCATCCACCCGGGCCGGCGTCACGTTTTTTGATACCGCGGACGTCTACGGCGATGGGCGCAGCGAGCGCTTCATCCGCACGTTCCGCGAACGCAACCCCGAGGCAAACGTGTTCGTGGCCACCAAGGTCGGTCGCCGCGAGGCGCAGATCCCCGAAAACTACTCGCGTGAGAACCTCATCGCCTGGGTCGATCGCTCGCGTACAAACCTAGGGGTCGACACCCTCGACCTGGTGCAGCTGCACTGCCCGCCCACTCCGGTCTACCACTCCCAGCTCGCCTTCGACGCGCTCGATGAGCTCGTCGCGAACGGGGCAATCGCCGCCTACGGAGTGAGCGTCGAGGAGACCGCCCAGGCACTCACCGCGATGGAGCGCCCGGGGCTGTCTTCGGTGCAGATCATCCTGAACCCGTTCCGGCTGAAGCCCCTGGATGCGGTGCTTCCCGCGGCCATCCGGCACGAGGTGGGCATCATCGCCCGGGTGCCGCTCGCGAGTGGGCTACTCTCGGGCAAGTACACCGCCGAGACAACCTTCCCCGAGAACGATCACCGCAACTACAACCGTGAGGGTGCGGCCTTTGATCGCGGTGAAACCTTCAGCGGCGTCGATTTTGCCGACGGTCTGGCCGCCGCCCAGGAGTTTGCCCGGGCGCTGCCCGAGGGCGTCTCGGTACCGCAGGCGGCACTGCGCTGGCTGATCGATCAGCCCGGCGTGACCGCCGCCATTCCCGGTGCTCGCAACGTGCGCCAGGCGGTAAGCAACGCGGGGGCTGCCGCGCTGCCGACCACCTCCCCCGAGGTGGATCGCCGCGTCCACGAGATCTACGACCGCTACTTCCGGGCCACCGTACACGCCCAGTGGTAGGCACACGGTAATGCAGGCGCTCGTCATACGCTAGCGACCAGGCAGCCAACCGCGCACGGTGCCGCACCCTCCCGTAGGGTGCGGCACCGTGCTGTCTGTGGGGGCGAGCCACCCAGGGACTGGGTGTGATGAAACTCGCCGCATTCGCCCATCCAGGGACACGGCGACAACCAGCGGGGCAACAATCGGATAGGGCTGGCGCTGCGCCAATCGTCCTCGCGGGGATTGCTCAACTATACGTCTGAGAATTTGCCGCGATACTCCCGCGGCCCCACACGGGAAAACCACCGCTCACCGGCTGTTACACGCTCATTTCGACCGTGTTTCAGGGGCGCGGGTTTTGCCCAGAAACGGGGCTGATTCGTGCTCCGGCAGGGGGCGCGTTACGAGTTCCTGAAAATCAGCCGGTGACCGGGCGCGGCCGCATCGCCGGTTAACGAGGCGTGCCGCGGTCCACCCGGGGAGTGGATCGCGGCACGGTGCGCTCGGTTAGTTTTGAGCGGCGGCGAACCGGGCCTCGACGTCTGCCCAGTTCACGATGTTCCAGAAGGCTTTTACATAGTCGGCGCGTACGTTTACGTAGTCGAGGTAGTAGGCGTGCTCCCACACGTCGAGCTGCAGCAGCGGGGTCACACCGAGCGGCGCGTTACCCTGCTGGTCAAACAGCTGGAAGATGACCGGGCGCGCACCGAGGTGATCCCAGGCCAGAACGGCCCACCCCGACCCCTGCACGCCCAGCGCGGTGGCGGTGAAGTGCGCGCGGAATCCGTCGAGCGAACCGAAGTGCTCCTCGATCGAGGCGAGCAGGGCACCCGAGGGGTCTCCCCCGCCGTCGGGCGAGAGGTTTTCCCAGAAGATGCTGTGGTTGAGGTGCCCGCCGAGGTTGAAGGCGAGATCTTTTTCCAGCCTGTTGATGTTGACGAGGTTCCCGCTGTCGCGGGCCTCGGCCAGCTGTTCGAGCGCGGTGTTGGCACCGTTCACGTAGGCCTGGTGGTGCTTGGAGTGGTGCAGTTCCATGATCCGACCGGAGATGTGCGGGGCGAGGGCTCCGTAGTCATAGGAGAGATCGGGGAGGGTGTAGAGCGGCATGGGGTTCCTTTCCCTGGGGTATTACCCCTACGCTAAAACCTCAAGCGCGGTTGAGGTCAAGGGTTTCTTTTGATGCTTCCGGGCATGGCCGGGTAGCCGCCGCTCCCCTGGCAATGCTGCCGGGCTGAGGTTAGGATCGGGACATGACGACACCCGCCGCCGTCCCGCCCGTTCTCTCGCTGCCCGTCCCCGTGCCCGCGGAGGCCGGCCCATCCGTGCGCATCGCCACGGCACGCCTGGGAACGGATCACCTCGCGACCGCCTGGGCCGACGATCACGGCGAAACCCGGGTGGGAGTACTCGAGCTGAGAAGCGGTGAGTGGAGCATCCTGTCGAGCACGGATCTCCTCGAACGCGCACCGCACGCGGCGGCGATTCTCACGACGCTCAGTGCCGAAACCCCTGCGACGAACGCTCCTGCCCCCGTTGCTCTTCCGATTCCCGAGGCCGCGGGGCGACGCGGCGTCCGGCGGATTCTCAGCGCCGACGCCAACCTCCTCATCGGGGTGACCGGCACACACCCGCACGAGGGCCAGCGTCTGCTGGTTTTTGCCGCACGGGATCAGTCCGAGCTCGCCTCCCTCGACCTCCCGCACGGATACAGCGGTGCCTTTCGCGCACTGGACGGGGTGATCGTAGCCCCGGCAGCACTCGGCGAGACGCGCGAGTTTCTGGCGCTGACCGGACTCCCACCCGTCTCGCCCTGGCGCATCGATCCTGCCGATCCCGCGTGGACGGCCCTCCCCATTCCCGGCGACGCCTCCACCCTCCCCGCACCCGGCCAGCTCAGCATCATTTCACCCACCGAGGTGCGAACCCTCGGCGAACTGGCCGCGGCCTCGACATCGTCGGTGGCGACGCTCCTCGCTCCGGCCGGGTAGGCACGCGGCAGCCGCCGAGGTTTGTGTGTCTGACGCTCGGGAGAGAATGGCACCATGGCAGCAAGAATGACGATCGGTGAGTTTTCCCAGGCCACCCGGCTCAGCGCGAAGGCGCTGCGGTTTTATCACCGGATGGGGATCCTGGTGCCCTCGGCGATCGACGCACACAATGGCTACCGCCTCTACGAGACGACCCAGGTAGCCGACGCTCAGGTCGTTCGAGAGTTTCGCGCCCTCGACGTGCCCGTTGACACCATCCGGGAAATCCTTGACACCCCGCGGGTGCCCGAGCGTCACGCTCTGATCACCGAGCACCTGACGCGGCTGGAGGAGCGGCTCGCAGCCACGACACACGCGGTCGCGGCACTGCGTGGGCTCCTGGATCCCACCACCCATCCGGTCGACATCGAACACCGCAGCGAGCCCGCGCTCCCCGCCCTGGTCATCCGCGAGCGCATCTCCCGGGCCGAACTCAGCGACTGGTACACCGCCGCCCGCGCGGAGCTCGTGCATCTTGCGGCCACGCATGCCGAGGTTGAAGGGCCCGTGGGCGGTGTGTGGGACACCGAGCTGTTCCTGAATGGCGTCGGCGAGGCAGCGCTCTTTGTACTGCTGCGTGCCGAGACGACTGGGGGCGAGTATTCGGGCCGGATTCGCGCCGAGCTCTTACCCGCGGTGGAGCTCGCGGTGGCGGTTCATCGCGGTCCCGACGCCACGATCGCCGAAACCTACGGCGCCCTTGGCGTGTACGTTGCCGAACATGAGATTGGTGTTTCCGGGCCGCTGCGCGAGCGCTACGTTGTGGAGGCGACCCCGGAGTCCGACGACCTGGTGACCGAGATCGGCTGGCCCATTTTTCGGGCGGGACGCTAGCAGAGAAACACGCCGTTCCGCTTCCTTGACCTTCCCCCTGGGGGAATGCCGATTCTGGTCATATGACAGAAAACACTCCCGCGTATCCGCCCCATCTCTCCCTCGCCGGCCGGCACGCAATCGTGATCGGCGGCACCCGCGGCCTCGGTGCCGCGACCGTGCAGCGCCTGGCCGACGCCGGGGCCCGCGTCACCGTGGTGGGTCGCTCCCGCCCCGAGCAGAGCTCGGCCGAGCGAATCCTGCAGCTTGATGTGACCGAACCGGATGCCCCCACGCGCATCGCCGAAGCCGTGCGGGAGGCCGGCGGGCTCGATATTCTCGTGCACGTGACCGGCGGATCGAACACCCCCGGTGGCGGTCATGCGAGCATGACCGACGCCCACTGGAATGACGAACTCACGCTCAACCTGCTGGCGGCGGTGCGTATCGACCGCGCCCTCATCCCGCTTCTGCAGGAGCGCGGCGCGGGCGCAATCGTACACGTGGGCTCGATCCAGGGCCGCATGCCGCTCTACGACGGCACCCTCGGCTATGCGGCGGCAAAGGCCGCTCTGCGCACCTACAGCAAGGGACTCGCGAACGAGCTGGCTCCGCAGCGCATCCGAGTGAACACGGTGTCCCCCGGCGGCATTCAGAGCCCGGGGGCCGTTGCCCTCGCCGCGCGCCTGGCGGAGGCCCACGGCATCGACGAGGAGGCCGGCATGAAGCTCATGATGGACTCCCTCGGAGGCATCCCCGATGGCCGGTTCGCCCCGCCCGAGGAGATCGCCGAAGTCATCGGTTTTGTGGTGTCGGACGCCGCAGCCTCCGTCCTGGGCCAGGACATCACCGTTGATGGCGGCACCATCAAGACCGCCTAGAGCAGGAGATCACACCATGAATAAGCGCCAGTATTCCGCGATTATCGCCCGCTTCTTTGAGCTGATGGACGGGCCGGAAAAGCACCTCGTGGCGGAGGTTTTCACACCGCATGCGGTGGTTGTTGACGATGGCCACATTCATCGCGGCACCGCCGAGATCCTCGCCTGGCTCGCCGGCGCGGCCAGCGAGTTTGAGACCACGTCGACCTGGCTCGAAACCCGGCACGTCGCGGAGGGTACCGCGGTGCTGCAACTCCTCGAGGGAAACTTCCCGGGCGGGGCAGTTGAGCTGACCTACACGTTCGGGGAAGACTCCGCCGGGCTGATCTCCACCCTCACCATCAGCGCCGAATAGACCGGCCATGCGCGGGGCCTCGCTTCGGTTTCGGCCGTGAGGCCTCGCGCGGATGGCCTCGTTCTCGCTAAACTGGCGCCGTGACCGCCGCTGCCGAATACCGTGACGCCCTACGCCCCCTCCTCGAGGCCGCATCCACGCGCGTTACCGGTATCCTCAAGACACTGGCCGGGGCGGCGAACATCCCGGGCATCGACGGTGTCGTGCTCGATGTCTATGTGGGGCAGGATCCCGAGGGCCCGTTTGATATCTGGGCGCGTTTTTCCGGGCCGCGAGGCACCGAATTGGACTTCGCGCTCGGCGATGCCCGCGCCGTATTCGGTGTCGAGTGGACCGAAACCGGGTGGGATCCGGAGGTTCCGCCCTGCCCGGCCGGATGGTCCCTCGAGGAGTTTGAGGGGGCGGTGATCACGGTGGTGGCCGAGTGGATCGACCCGCTCATCCCCGCGGCCCCCGCGGATCTCGAATGGACGGTCGCCTCCCCCGACGGCGTTACCGACTCACTGGTGGTGGGCGGGCACCGCGGCTGAGCGGGCAGTTGAACGGGCACCCGTCACCGCCACCAGCCGCAGGGCGGCGGCGAGCATTCCCAGGGCGATGATCGCACCGCCGAGCGCAAAACCCGTGACCAGGATGACCAGCACGGCACCGGCCCCCAGCAGTACCGCGGCAATCACGCGCGGGGTCAGCATCCGAGTCCCGGAGAGGAAAAGCTCAGCCCGCTTGGCACCCTCGATCCAGCCGAGACGTGCGACGACCGGAATCACCGCGAGCCCCACGGCCACCAGCCAGAACGGCCGAGTCAACCACCAGCCGGCACTCAGCGGGTCGGGCAGCGGCACCGCGACGGTTGCGTTCAGGAACAGCAGGCCCGCGGCGAGCGCGATGATGACCGGCATGTGCCACAGGTAAATCGTCATTGAACGAGCCCCGACGGCGTTCACAAGGCCCGCGATCCGCGGCCGCTCGGCAACCTCACGCAGGCGAGCCCGCAGCACCGTGAAAAGCATGAGCTGGGCGATACCGAGCAGGATCAGGCAGATCGTGGGCGGGTTTAGATTCTCGTACATGTCCGGAGAATACGGGCCGGGAACGCTCAGCAAAAACAGCGCGAGCAGCGCGGCCACCCCGACCGCGACGCGGGTGCGAACACCCCACCGCTCACACCGTCCCTCGGCGAGCCAGAACCCCAGCTGCTGCACCGTAAGCCACACAAACACCAGGTTGACGAACCCGAGTCCCGAGATACCGGTACTCGCCCGCAACATGTCTACGCTGAGGGCGGCGGTGCCGAGCAGCGCCAGGCTGAGTACCGGCCGGCGCTCATGCGCCCCCACCAACAGCGGCACCAGGGCCGAACACAGCACGTACACCCCGAGGAACCACAGCGGCTGACTGATGCGGAACCCCGCGGTAGCGATGAGATCGGCAGGCACCCCGATGATCGTCATCACGAGCAGCGCCGCCGCCACCGTGCCGATCACCGCGACGGCCGGCAACAGCAGCCGGTGCAGCCGAGTCACAACGTAGTCTGCTGGGCTGTGCCCGCGCTCACGCATCCGCGTCCACTGGGTGAAACTGGAAAACCCGCCGAGGACGAAGAACAGCGGCATCACCTGCACGAACCACGACACCGGGGCAAACCCGGGCAGATTATCGAGGGCATTTTCCATTACGATTCCACCGGCACCCACACCGACCCCGGCCATGATCGAGTGCAGGCCCACCACCACGATCAGCAGGATCGCGCGCACCAGATCCACCGATCGATCCCGCGTCTTCGCGGTGGTGCCCCGGCGCGAATCGATACCGGTGAGCGTGGTCATGATGTTCCCTCCCGCACTACGGAATCTCCGCGGCACAGAGGGAGCATAAAAATACGGTGGCTCCCGGGGCATCCCGCCCGGGAGCCATTATGCCCTCACACCCGGGTAGGGGTGCGAGGGCAACGGTCTTACTGAGAAACTCAGCGCGTGGGCGCGACCAGCCCGGTGTCGTAGGCGAGCACCACCGCCTGCACGCGGTCGCGCAGGTGCAGCTTGGAGAAGATCTTGCTCACGTGGGTTTTGACGGTCTGCTCCGAGATGAACAGTTTGGTCGCGATCTCGGTGTTCGAGAGACCCGTGCCCACCAGAATCAGCACCTCGCGCTCGCGCTCGGTGAGGTCGTTGAGCTCGGCCGCGCGGCGGGCCGGGGCCGGGCTGCTGCTGGCGGTGAACGTCTCGATCAGGCGCTTCATCACGCGCGGCGCGATCAGGGCATCCCCGGAGGCGACGATACGCACGGCCTGCACGAGGTCTTCCGGGGTAGCGTCCTTGAGGAGGAATCCGCTCGCGCCGGCGCGCAGGGCCTCGTGTACGTACTCGTCGATGTCGAAGGTGGTCAGCACCATCACGAGCGGGGTGTAGGGGTCACCCTTCGAGGGGGTCGTGAGCTCGCGGGTGGCGTCGATGCCGTTCATGATGGGCATGCGCACGTCCATCAGTACCACGTCGGGTCGCAGCGTCCGGCCGAGCCGTACCGCTTCGGCCCCGTCGGCCGCCTGGCCGATGACGCGCAGGCCGTCCTGCGCGTCGAGGATCGCGGCAAACCCGGCGCGCACCATGGCCTGGTCGTCGGCAATCAGGATCGTGGTGTCGGTCATGCGTGCTCCGTGTGGTTGGGGAGGGGAAGGTGGGCCGCGACACGGAATCCGCCGGATTCGGTGGGGCCGAGGTCCAGGCGGCCGCCGGCGAGGTGCACGCGCTCGCGCATCCCGACCAGGCCGTGCCCGCGCGCGGGAGATGCGGCGTCTGCACCTCGGGTGGCTTCGCCCGAGGCATCGTTTTCGATGAGGAGGTCGAGCGCGGCCGGGCCGCGGGTCACGCTGACGTTCGCGGCGGCACCGGGAGCGTGACGCACCGCATTACTCAGCGCCTCCTGAACGAGGCGATACGCGGTGAGGCCGATTGAGGCGGGCAGCCCATCCGAGTCGCTCACGTTCCAGCTGAGGTCGATTGGCACGCCGGTCTTTCGGATGGTGTCCACCAGCTCGGGCACATCGGCGAGCCCCGGCTGCGGGCCGAGACCCGCGGCGGAATCCTCGTTGCGCAGCACCCCGAGCAGCTGCCGCATCTCGGCGAGCGCGCTGCGCGAGGTGGCACCGATGCCGTCGAACTCGGCGGCGACCTCCGGCGCAAGTCCCGGCAGACGATACTTCGCCGAGGAAGCCTGCACCTGAATCACCGAGAGCCCGTGCGCCACCACATCGTGCAGCTCACGGGCGATGCGGTTGCGCTCCTCGACGAGCTCGCGCCGCACCTGCTCGGAGGCGGTGACCCGGCGCTCCTGTTCCAGCTGGGCCCGGATCCGCGCGCGCTGAGCCAGCAGCAGCGAGATCGTGAGCAGCGCCAGCGAAATCGCTGCAAACGGAATGCCCGAGGCGAGGGATTCGAGGAAGCGATCGTACCGCTGCGGGACGGCCGCGATCAGCCCGATCACCGCGGCCACCGAGATCAGCCAGGTGAGTGTGGCGGTACGCCAGGTCGCGGCGAACGCGAGGGTCACGATGAGGGCGATCTGCGCGAGAATCGTGGTGACGGCCACCGGCCAGGGTGCCCCGGTCGAGGCGATGCTCAGCATCGGCAGCAGCGTAAACGGAATAAACGACAGCGCGGCGGCGATCTTCGGGCTGCGTACCGCGAGCGGAATCAGCCCGGCCTGCAGCAGCCCGAGCAGGATGGCGTCGAGCACGGGCACCCCGTAGAGGGCCGCATTGACCGGAATCGACACCGCGGCGAGAACCACCGCGAGGGCGCAGAGCAGCACCCAGATGCGCCCCATCACGGGGCGCTCGGTGGCCTCAGTTGAACGGGGTGCGCGCATGATCTTCCCTCATTGTGGCACGGACGGGCGGGATTCGGGCGGCATCGTGACGGGCGGTGGCGTGGGGCGTGCGCGCGGTGCCGGTGGTGCCTGTGGTGCCGATGGCGCGCTCCCGGGCGGCGGCGCGGGCAGTGCTGATCCGGTCGATTACGAACCCCACGACGATCGCGACGACCACGGCGATCACCGCACCCAACAGTGGCGTCTCCCGAAACCAGGCCCCGGCCCAGACGCCAATGCCCACGGTGTAGAGCGCCCAGGTCACTCCGGCCAGGATGGAGAGCGGAACGAATCGGCGGCGCGGCAGCCCGGTGGCGCCGGCGGTGAGGTTAACGGCCACCCGGCCCACCGGAATGTACCGCCCGGTGAGGATGAGGACGCCGGTGCGCTTTTCGAGGCCGCGACGCGCCCACTCCAGAGCCGTCACCGAGCGTTCGGCTCGCATCCAGCGGAACCTGGTCAGGTCGACCCTTCGGCCGATCCAGTACGTCAGGTTATCGCCGGCAATAGCGCCGAGGGCGGCCAGCAGGATGAGGACCCAGGCGTTCGGTGTGCCCATGGAGAACCCCAGTGCCGCCGCCGCGACCACCACCGTCTCGCTGGGAATGGGTGGGAAGAAGGCATCGATAAACACCACCACCGGGATGATCAGCGTGATCCACGGCGATCCCACCGCCGTCATGATCGCATCGTTTAGCGCGTCAAACATCCATCACTCCCTCATCACCCGCGCCACGGTTGTGGCCCGCGCCTGAAGCATAGGACCGCGATACCGTCCACGGCATCACCCCGCGGAGGGGTTCGATCCCCCTACCGTGGGGTGAGGCGACCGGGCACGGAGGTCACGATCGTTGAGGCCCAATCGCGCGTGCGCGCGAGTATCCT
Source organism: Mycetocola tolaasinivorans (assembly GCF_003667565.1). Taxonomy (GTDB): domain Bacteria; phylum Actinomycetota; class Actinomycetes; order Actinomycetales; family Microbacteriaceae; genus Mycetocola; species Mycetocola tolaasinivorans. The sequence continues at coordinate 138,751 of NZ_RCUX01000001.1, read as the reverse complement.
CCCCCGTCGCGCGGGTGGCAACCCCTTTCATTGGGTGACAAACGCGCGTAGCGTGGGCCATCAACCGAACGCAAGAACCGCAACACCGAGCGATTGGAACATGATGACAAACTTCACTCAATCCCGTGAGTCCGCCGACGATTTCGACAACCCGGACAACACCGCCGAGCAGGTCGCCCAGCACGAGGATTTCGCGCAGGAGCCCGATCCGAAGCAGCACTCCCATCCCAATGAGTTCGACGATGATGAGCACGTTCGCGCGCAGGAAGACCGTCAGAAGGACGGCGAAAACGCGAACAGCGGCGGTGCCGATGACGAGGTGGGCCGCGCGCAGGAATCGGATGACCAGCTGGCCGATGACGCGGTGGATGCCGCCGATGTGACGGATCCCGAGGGCGCGGCCAACGGCACGGACCGAGACGGTACCGCCGAGTACGGCGCCGATCCAGAAACGGCCGGTCGCGGCTAGCGCGAGGGGTCGATGTCGATGGGGATAGCGCGGTTTCCGGGCCGACGTCTATGGATTTCGATGCGCCGTGGCTAAGCTATCCCCATGAACCTCAACCGCGCATCCTGGTGGTGGCTGCCCTAGCAGCCGGTTCACTCATGTCCGCGGGCTGTACGACAGCCCGCGTTGACGATGGTCCGCGCTCCTCGCAGATCGTGCAGCCCACCCGCTCACATCTCAGGAATATTCATGGATTCATTTTCAGTTGCCGAACGTCGCTCCGCGGAGCTCGTCCACGACATCGCCAAAACACCCAAACGATTTCGCATGCTCACCGGGGAGCGCCCCACCGGAGCCCTGCACCTCGGCCACTACTTTGGCAGCGTCATTGAGCGCATCCGGCTGCAGGGGTTGGGCGTCGAGTCGTTCCTCATTCTTGCCGACTACCAGGTCATCACCGATCGCGATTCGATGACACGGGTACGCGAGTACGTGCGCGGCGCGGTACTCGACTATTTGGCGGCGGGCATGGACCCCCAGCGCACCACCATTTTCACCCACTCATCGGTGCCCGCTCTCAATCAGCTCCTCCTCCCCTTCCTCAGCCTGGTCACCGAGGCCGAGCTGCACCGAAACCCCACGGTGAAGTCCGAGCTGGCCGCCTCCGGCCGGGCGCTCAGCGGATTGCTCCTGACCTATCCGGTGCATCAGGCGGCGGACATTCTGTTCTGCAAGGGCAACCTGGTGCCGGTGGGCAAGGACAACCTGCCACATATCGAGCTCACCCGGGTCATCGCTCGCCGGTTCAACGAGCGGTATGGCAGTGTGTTTCCCGTTCCCGATGCACTCCTGACGGCTACCCCCGAGGTGCCGGGGCTTGACGGTCGCAAAATGTCTAAGAGTTATGGAAACGCGATTGCGCTGGGAATGAGCGCCGATGAGACCGCCGCAACCATTAGGCGTACGGTGACCGATTCCGAGCGCCGAATCACGTTCGATCCGGAGACACGACCGGGTATCTCGGCGCTGCTCTCCACCGCGGGCCTCTGCCTGCAGGAGGACCCGCGTCTCATCGCCGATCGCCTCGGGGATGCGGGCAGCGGCGCGCTCAAGGCGCTCACCATCGAGGCGGTCAATGAGTTCCTGGCCGGCCACCGTGAGCGGAGGGCCGAGTTTGCGGCAGATCCCGGGCTGATTTCCGAGGTCCTTGCCCGCGGCAACGAGCGGGCAAACGTCGAGGCCGCCGCAACCTTTGACCAGGTGCGTCAGGCCATGGGCACGGTTTACGGGTAGGGAGCGCTTTCCCGCCGGGGTAGGGCGGTTCTGCGGACCGCCCTACCCTTGGCAGAGCCCGCGGCGGTCTGCCCGTTTGCCCCGACGGATCCGCCGCGTCGGTGAGTGCCCGACGGCGCACTCATCGAGTACTCTCGTCGGGAATACCCGAGTGTGTGCGGGTGGCTGCGGGTGATATTCCGGTCATGAATGGCCGCGGCCCCGCGCCGAGCAGCAGAACCGCGAGCACTGTTTGGACGAGGCCGGTCGCAAAGTAGATGCCCTGGAGCGGTGACCACACCAGAATGATCGCGATCTCGACGAAGATCCAGATCATCATGATCAGGCCGGCGGCGATCTGAAAGTCGAGTGCCCACTTCCGGTGCCCGTAGCTGGCGAGCAGCGCGAGCGCCTGGCTTCCGCCAACGATCACCCCCAGGATGATTCCCGGCCACAGATACGACGAAAAGACGCTGCCCTCGAGCCACGCTGAGGGCATGCCGATGCCGTCACCGAAGATCAGCCCGATCCCGCCCGCAATCGCCGAAACGAGGTTGAACCACGCGATCACGAGCACGCCGATGCGCGTCGTGCGCAGAGCCACCCAGGAGTTGATCACGGCGCCAACCTAACACGCTGCGCGCCGCGGCGGCGAGGGTGCACGGTCCCCCATTTCGGGTGCGGACGAGAGAACCTGCGCTCAGCAACCGGCACTAGCGGCTACTCATGATGGCGCTCTCGCAATGCGAACTCATTGGCCGGAACCAGAGGGAGTTGGTTAACCTGGAAGACATCGATCAGCACCCACTTGTCACCGGAAATTTGCTGGGTTCTCTCCTCGGAAACATCAGACACCACGCCAATTGGACGAGTCATAAGCATCTCCTCGATGCGCTCAAATCAGGGTGTCTTTCTAGGCTCCATGCTCGAGTGCTAACGGACCGAAACGCCCGCAAGCGCGGCAAGGTTGATCTGAGCGATTCCTCAGCGCTCTCGCTCCTTCCGCAGCTGAAAGCCAAAATCCGAGGCGGTCTTGATCTACTCTTTCCAATTCACGGTCTGAACGTTCGGTTAATTCCAGACGCTGGAAAGACCTCGATTTCGGGTACTGGTCGTAATAACAGGTGTGAAACTAGTTAATCTCCGCCAGTTTCCCTTCTTGTAAACATGAATATACTCAGACGGTGATCAACCAGAGATTAGACAGGCTGCGCAAATCCTTGGCATCACTTATCTCAAAACGCCGAAAGAGTTCGAGTGAATCATCACTTCAATCTTCCCCGAGGAGTACAGGTTTAGGCACTTGTCTGGGTAGCCTACGAGAAGCGTTTTGGCCACTCCTGTGGACAACTGTCATGGTAGCCGTGGCTGGCGGATTAGTCGTCGTTTTCGAAACTACGCAACCTACAGTTGGGCATACGCCACCGTCCGGATCTATTTACGTGTACTTTGACCAACCTCGCGTAAGTGCCCAGGTTACGGTTGCTGCAAGCTCCATACGCGGCGCTGGCGACGTGGCAGATAATGATCGCTACGACATCGAATTGCACGTCAGTGGCCTTGAAGGACAACGTGACCACCATTTCTTCGTTGCGATGGCAGGGTCGATTATGCCGGAATATCCAAACTCAGATCTGGCAGGACACCCCCAAGCCACAATTGATTGTCCCCCGTCGATACTCTCCACGGACGATACAACGAAATGTCTAAGCACTGTAGGCAATCTCGACTCCCTGTGGTTCAATCCCGAGTCCGCGGAAGATCTCATCATCGTAAATGGCAAACTCTCTAAATTGGAACATGACGACAGTAAGGGCTTCGGAACAGTCGCTGTGTCTACCGCACCAACAAATCGTGTAGAGGCAGGCGATAGAACGCTTTTTCGGCTCCCGACAGTAGGTACCACTCAGGTTTTCGACACAATCCGAGATGAGTTCAAAGTGAACGTTGAGGGACTGGAAAACGCATACGTTCCTATAATCAAAACTATCGTCAAGTATGACGAGCTTTCTGAAACGGAACTGCTGGAAAACCCCTCATTAGTCCCTCAGAGTATGCGTCCACTCACATGGGTGGAAGACTCCGGTGCGAGACTTTCAGCTTCGGGATTCATCGTCGATTTGCGTGAACAGAGAGCAACGGACCGTAATCTATTCGTCGTTGCAGCAATTACTGGAGTCTGGGGCGGCTCAATCTTTCCACTAGCTCAAAGCTGGATGGGCTGGTACTCCCGCCGACGCCTGAACTGATTTGGAGTCGACATCACACTTCGCGAATCAGCTAAGGACCGACTGCATTCGTGGCCTGCGATGCCCTCGCCGACCCGGCAGAGATCATGTACATCGCCGTACACGAGCGTGCACGGGGGCTCGGGCCCGGACGGCTACTCGTGCAGGACATCACGGACGCTGTCACCGACCGGGTGGTGAGCGCCAACACCGATGATGACGCCGTCGACTTCTACCGACGCCTCGGTTTTGTCATCTCCGACGGCGAAACAGACCCTCGCTGGCCCGACCGTCGCCGATACTTGTGCCGTCTGTTTCCCGAGGGTAATTCGCGCGGCTAGCCCCGGCACCCGGCGAATGACCTCGTTTTTGAACGCTCAAAGAGTAGTCAATTTCGGAGGATTTTTGATCGGGAGTCCCCCGTCGAACATCACCCGCGTGCGCTCCAGGACCTCGCGCGTACTCAGCACCGTCGCGAACTCGCCGTGCAGGTTAGTCGCGATGCCGCAGATCACCACCTCCGAGAGGCCCTCTTCGGCCAGCCATGCGTGCAGATCCGGGGCACCGTGAAAACTGGAGTTCACGCGCTTGCGCACGAGGAGATCGGGAGTACCCGTCACGGCATCGGCAAAAGCGTGGCCGGGGTTGTCCGGGTGCAGCGGCGATTCCGGACTATCCGAATCGTGCTGGACAAAAACGACGGGCCATCGACGCTCACGCCATCGGGCAATGAGCGCCGCAATGTTGTCCTCGCAGTCCAGATTGTTCCGCGGCCCCCAGAATTCGGCATCACCAAATCCGCGCTGCACATCAATCACGATGAGGGCGGGGGTTCGAAGCGCTGAATTCGACGTCATGGGTCGCCAGCCTAGTCGTTTCTCCGGGTAGTGATCGGCGGCTGAGCGGAGAAAAGATTCGTTCAGCCCCTGTGGAATAGATAGTGGCCGCATAGAAGGCCCGCCACTACGATATGGCTCATGGCACGCATTCGAAACTTTGAACAGGTAACGTCCAGCAGCAAGATTCATCCGACTGAGGCAGATGCTGAATGGAGTGTGATAGGTTCTGGGGATGCGCGCCTCCTACAGGTTTCCACTTTCGGATCCGACGATCGAGTGTCACGCCCTAAGGTGAGTCAGACCATTCAATTCGATCGCGATTCAGCGCGGGTACTGAAGAAAGCTATCGAGGCGGCGTTCCCTGAGCTCTAGGTTGTCATCGCCCTGGTGATCATTCCCTAGTATGGGGACGTGACCGCACACCTCTTTGATCTGGCCCGAATCGGCGCGGGGCTGCCCGTAGCCGCCGCCCGCGCAGAGATTGAGGGTGTGGTGGGCGATGGCGTCGCGGTGATTACAGCCCCGCCCGGCACCGGTAAGACCACGTTTGTGCCGCCGCTGGTCGCCAACCTGCTGGCCGCGGGCAGCGGTTCCGGCAACGCCCCGGGGGAAGGCACCGCTCCCGGCCGTATCCTGCTGAGCCAGCCCCGCCGCGTGGCGGTCCGTGCGGCTGCCCGTCGCCTCGCCACACTCGATGGCAGCGCGGTGGGCGGGCCGGTCGGGTTCACGGTGCGTGGCGAACGGCGGGTGAGCCCGGGCACCCGGGTGGAGGTTCTCACCCCCGGCGTGCTGCTGCGCCGGCTGCTGTCCGATCCCGAGCTGGAGGGCGTCAGCGCCGTCATCCTCGACGAGGTACACGAACGCTCGGTGGACGGCGACCTGCTCCTCGGCTTCCTCGCCGAGGTGCTCCAACTGCGGCAGGATCTCACCGTCATCGCAATGTCGGCAACCCTCGATGCCGCGGGCATTTCTGAGCTGCTGGACGCACGGGTGGTGAACGTGCCCTCGCCGCTGCATCCGCTCGAGACCGCACACCGTCCGGGTACGCAGCCGCGACTGGACGAGCGTGGCGTGACCCGCGAGTTCCTGCGACACATCGCCGAGGTGGCCCTCGCCGAGCAGCGGGCCGCGGGCCACGACGCTCTGGTCTTTGTGCCGGGAGCGCGCGAGGTCGACGAGGTGGTGCGAAACCTCCGCGATCTCCTCCCCGCGGGCACCCCCGTGGTCGAGATCCTGCCGTTGCACGGCCGGCTGTCCTCCACGGAGCAGGATCGCGCGGTTTCCGGGGGCAACCCCGGCGACCCCGCCCGCATCGTGGTGAGCACCGCACTGGCCGAGAGCTCCCTGACGGTTCCCGGCGTGCGCCTCGTCATCGATTCGGGGCTGACCCGTGAGGTGCGCCGCGATCGCGGCCGCGATATGGCGGGCCTCGTGACCGTCAGCGCGTCTCGCGCGAGCGCCGAACAGCGCGCGGGACGTGCGGCCCGGCAGGGCCCCGGCCGCGCCGTTCGCGCGTACTCCGAGACCGAGTTTGCCCGGATGCCCGCGGCCTCGGCCCCCGAAATTCAGTCGGCCGATCTGCTGGACGCCGCGCTCCTCCTGGCCGCCTGGGGCACCCCGGGTGCCGCCGGCCTCACCCTCCTCACCCCTCCGCCGGCCGCGACCATGGCGCAGGCCACCCGCGAACTCTCCACCCTGGGCCTCACCACAGAATCCGGAAGCCTCACCCAACTGGGCACGAGGGTCTCCCGCCTTCCGGTGGGTGTCCGCGAGGCCCGCGCACTCCTGTCCGGCACCGCCACCAGCGGCACCACGAACGGTGGCGATACTCAGGCGGTTTCGGAGATCGTGGCCGCCCTCTCGGGCGATCACCGTGACCCGGGCGCCGACCTCACCTCCCTGCTACGCGACCTCCGCACCGGCCGGGCACCGGGGGCGCAGCGCTGGCGTTCGGAGGCGAAGCGGCTGGCGCGGATCGCCGAAGACGCGGGCACCGCGGCGAGCACCGCGGCGACCACGGAGCTGGGCTCGCCGCTGGCCGGCGCTCATGCGAGTGATCTGCCCGGCATCGTCACCGCGATCGCCCGCCCCGAATGGATCGCCCGCCGCACCGGGGAGCACTCCCGCACCTACCTTCTCGCGACCGGCACTCGCGCGGCTCTGCCCGAGGGCAGCACGCTGCAGGCCAGCGAGTGGATCGCCGTCCGCGAGGTACAGCGCGCCGCCGGACGCATCGCCGACGGCACCGGCGCCGTGATCCGCCTCGCCGCGCAGCTGAGCGAGGCCGACGCCCTCCGGGTGGGCGCTCCCCTGCGCCACACCGAACGCATAGCCCGCGTCACCGACGGCCGCGTGCGCGTGCAGGAGCGCCGGATGCTCGGCGACATCCCCCTCTCGATCACCCCGGTAGCGGCCATCGCGGAAGACACCGCCCCGGCGTTTGCCGCCCACCTGCGCGAGGCCGGGCTGTCGGCACTGCGTTGGAGCGAGGGTGCCGAATCGCTGCGCGCCCGCCTCGGTCTGCTCCACCGCGAGCTGGGATCACCGTGGCCAGCGATGGACGATGCCACCCTGCTCGCCACCGTGCAGGAGTGGCTCGGCCACGACCTCGAACGCCTCTCTCCGCAGTCCTCCCTGCACGGCATTGACGTGACGCAGGCGCTGCGCCGGCTCCTCCCCTGGCCCGAGGCCGCTCAACTGGACGCCCTGGTTCCCGAACACCTGGAGGTCCCGTCGGGGTCGCGCGTGCGCATCCGGTATCCGGAGCCGAGCGAGGCCGCAGCTCCGGCCACGGAAAACACCGGTACAGATTCCGGCACCGCAGCTGCCGCCGCTGCCGGAGCCATCGGGACCGGGGCCGAGGTGCGCCCGGTGGTCGCGGTCAAACTGCAGGAACTCTTTGGCCTGACGGACACCCCGCGCCTCGTCAACGGCCGCGTCCCGGTACTGTTCCACCTGCTCTCCCCCGCGCAGAAACCCCTCGCCATCACCGGTGACCTCGCCTCCTTCTGGAACGGCCCCTATCAGGATGTCCGCAAGGAGATGCGCGGCCGTTATCCCAAGCATCCCTGGCCCGAGGACCCGTGGACAGCGGTCGCAACCGCGCGCACAAAGCGGGCGATGGAGCGGGGTTCAAGTGTCTGATCAGCAGTTCCCAGAACGGCCGCGGATTCGGCCGGGAGTGTTCCTCATCTGCTATCTGGTGGGGATGTTAGTGCTGACCAGCAGCGTTCGGATTCTCTTCCCGGAGGTTCACATCGTCTTCCTCACGGTGCTGTCCACGCTTGCGGCGGCGCTGTATCCCCGGATCGCGCGCTCGGTGGGGATCACGGATCCGTGGGGCGGGAAAGACGACCAGGCGTGAGTCACCGCAGACGATGATGCCGGTACCGGGGTGTTCGGCACCATTGCCTCGCCCCGCGGAGTATCGATAGTGTGGGCGCGTATGGGTCTACCCCTGACGCGCGTTATCCCAATGAGGAGATGTCCCCGTGAAGACCCGCCAGCGACTCCTGATGAGCGCCACCACCACGATGATCGCAGCGCTCGCACTTACCGGCTGCGCGGCGGCCTCGGAAACCGAAAAGCCCGCGTCTCCCGCGGCGTCCGCCCCTCAGGAAACCGACGCCCCGAGCGCGACACCCGCCACTGCCGAGCGTCAGGTGCCGGCCTCGTGCTCAGCGCTGACGCTCGCACTGGGTGCCCAGCTGGAGGGCACGGCGCTCGGGAAGTGCGTGTCCGAGGCGCTGTCGAGCTACGGCTCGGGCAGGATACACCTCACCGCGGATGCCTTCGGGGAGGTCGAGTTTACCTACGACCCCACCTACAGCTTCCACGCCGACCTCCAGGGATCAAACGGCCCCCTCACCATCACCTACGTGAACGGCGACATGTGGGTGGATTCCGGCAGCGGCCCGGTCAAGGGCGACCTCAACTCCGACAAGCCCGAGGAACAGCTGGTGGCCGTCACCGGCGAACTATACCGCTTCTACTCCGATCTGGAACAGACCGCGACACTCATCGCGGCCCAGCCCGCCTGGCGCATCGACGACGCCAAGGACCAGGTCTCCGCGCCCTCGGGTGACACCGTCGAACCGTTCAAGATCGTCAGCGACGGCCCCTTCACCTGGAACGAAATCCCGGTGAGCGAGTTCATCCTCTGGTTCGGCGACGACTGGACCCCGGTGGGCACCCAGGCCACCGTGTCCTTCATAGGCACCACCGGCACCCACACCCAGCACTTCTACGACCTGGGCAAGCCGGTGAAGATTGAGCCGCTGAGCTAACGCGCACTATACGCTCGGCAGCTCACCAACCGAGTAGCGCGAGCGCTCCTGCCGAAATCACGGTGAACGCGGCGGTCCAGAGGACGATCGCGATGGTCTGCCAGAGAATAACCCATCCCTTCGGCACGCCCGAGGCGACGAAGAATGCGGCGGTCAGCATGGTGGGCAGGGCGGCCGGGGCGAGGATGCTCGCGCCCGGCACACCGAACGACACCATCCAGCGACGCAGACGAGTGCGACCTTTTGATTGTGGCTCGGTGTGGGCGTTGCCGTCGTCCGCCGTGGTCTCGACGGTGGTCTCGACGGTGGTCTCGACGGTGGTGACCGTCGACGAGGTGGTGGGTGCGGCCCGGCCCTCCGCGGGATGTCCCGCGTGTGTCTCGGGCGCGCTCCGGTGGGCGTCCCGGCCACTCGTGATTTTGGCGGCGCGACGGGCAATGGTTCGCGCTCGGATTCGGGCACCGAGCGCAACGACGCCGATCACGCACAGGATGTTGCCGAGGGCCGCGGCGATTCCGGCGATCACGGGGTTGATACCGGCGAGAACGCCGCGGGCGGCGGCGCCCGCACCCTCGATGTAGGGCATGAGGGCGGCGGCCGCGACGATCAGCGGTTGAAGGATGCCGGGCACCTGGTCGATGACGCTCTGTAGCCATTCGTAGGGGTTGTTCATGATGCTCCTTCTCCGCCGACGATGATGCCGATGCGGGTGCGGTTCGGGGGCACGCCGGCCGGGTTGCCCGCGTGTCTCACTGGACGCAGTCAACACCGTGTTCCCACCACAGGGTCAAGACGAGGCGAGGATTCGGCGGGGTTTTCCGAAAATCCTTGACCCTGTTCCGGGAACATGGTTTTAGATGGGGGTAGTGGTCTCGTCCGGAGTTCCCGGTCTGTGCCACGCGGACGGAGCGGTGATGGCCTGGAGCACACGCGAGATTGCCGAGCTGGCGGGCACCACGGTAAACACCGTCCGTCACTATCATCGCTCGGGGCTGTTGGAGCAGCCGCGGCGCCTCTCGAACGGCTATAAGCAGTACGACGCCGGACATCTTGTCCGGCTGTTGCAGATCCGCAGGCTTCGGGAGCTGGGTGTTCCGCTGGCCCAGATGGAGTCGGTGGGCTCTGCCGGCACGTCGCCGCGGGCGGCCCTGCTGTCGATTGATGCGGATCTCGCGGCGAGTATCGAACGCCTGCAGCGAGCGCGGGCGGAGATCCGCGCAATCGTGGAGGGCGGCACCGCCACCGATGTTCCCTCCGGGTTTGAGCACCTCGCCGATCGGCTGTCAACGCCCGCGCGCTCGCTCATGCTGGTGTATTCGCAGCTCTATGACGAGGCGGCGATGGACGATTTGAAAACCATGGTTGAGTCGGAGCCCGATTCGGCAAGCACCGAGTTTGATGCCCTTCCCGCCGATGCCGACGAGGCCACCCGCCAGCGCCTCGCCGAGGCGTTCGCACCGCAACTGGCCGATCTTTTGGGCACCTATGACTGGCTCGCGGATCCCACCGGGCGCATGCCGATGGGTGAGGCCGTGACCAGAGACACGTTTTTGCACACCATTGTCGAGGTGTACAACGAGGCACAGCTGGATGTGCTGGTGCGCGCGAGCGCCCTCGCGATGGTGCCGACCGATTCACCCGGTTCCCCCGATTCACCCGATTCACCCGCAGCATCATTTCCGATGCAGATGACCGAAGGAGATTCCGATGACTGACCGTCGCGATCACACCACGGAGGTTTCGACCTCTGCCGTGCCTCCCGCTGATGCGTCCCTCCTCGTGGAGGACGTGCTGCTGCTTCTCTTCCAGCCCGAGTCGGGCACGATTGCCGGGGAGAACATCCTGTTTTATGTGCTGGGCGGTGGCGTGCTGGGCGATCTGGCCCTCGCCGAGCGGGTCGAGATGGTGGCGGAGGGCCCGCTGAGCGCGAGGGTGCGGGCCGTGGGCGATGCGTCGTCTCCGGATGAGCTTCTCGCGCCCGCGCTCGAGTACGTGGCGGCGAAGCCGCGAGGTGTGCAGACCGTCCTGGCGGCGATCGGGCCGACGCTGCGCGGGCCGGTGCTCGAGCGTCTCATCGCGCGCGGCGATCTGCACCGCGAAGAGACAAAAACGCTCGGCATCTTCCCCTCGACGAAGCTCTCCGTGGGCAGCGAACGCCGGGCCACGCTGATCGCGCAGGTGCGGGCGGCCCTCATCGACGGTGAAACGCCGACCCCGCGCATCGGCGCCGCCATCGCACTGCTGTCGGCGAGTGGCACGCTCCCTCAGTTTTATCGCGAAATCCCGTGGAGCGGTGCCGTGTATACGCGCGGGAAGGAGTTGGAGCGCGGCGACTGGGGTGCGTCGGCCGCGGGATCGGCCGTGACCCGCACGCTCGCGGCGGTCATTACGAATGCGGTGATCGCGGCGGTGGTGGTGATCCCGAGGGTGTGAGCGGGAGCGGGAGTGTGAGCGTGGCCGCGACCTAGCGGGTTGTGGCGGGGCGGCGCACCAGCTCGCGGATTCGTGAGAGGAGCACGCCCACGAAACCACCGACCGCACCGATGCCGAGCAGTCCGATCACGTTGATGCCGGGCAGGAGGGTGAGCACGATGCCGACGAGGACGCAGACCCCGGCGATGAGCCCGCGCAGCAGGCTCCATCGTGTTTCGTTCATGAGGGCGTCGAGCCCCCAGAACACGAGGACCGGAATGATCGGCGCGAAGATCAGCATCCAGAAGTGTTCGTCAAGGATGCCCCAGAGCAGGACGAAGAACACGCCCGGCAGGGTGATCGCGCCCACTACGGCACCGACGAGCGCCTGGATGACGGCACCCTTCTTGGCGGCGCGGATCTGTGTGGCCGTTCGGCCGCCTCTCGGGTCGAGTAGCGGATTTTCTGCCGCTGCGGTTGATGACTGGTGTGGCTCGTGGCTCATGTGGGTCCCCCGTTGGTGAGTGTCCCACCCTTTCATATCGAGCGTCATGGTTCAACCCGGGGCGGGCGAACGTACCGTCGGGACGACCGTGCCGTCCGGGCTGATGATCGCGGCGGTATCACGGAAATCGCGGATGCCGCGCTGGTTCATGAGGTGTGCGGCCTGGTGGGCGGGGTCGGGCTGGGGAATGCCGTCTGCCCGGGTGAATCGGATCGAGCGCACCCGCGCGGCACTCACGGTGCCGTCGGCGCTCAGCGTCACCGAGAGGTAGGCACCAAATCGCGTGGCGGGATCCTTCCCGAAGACTCCCCCGCCGCCGAAGTTTCCGAGACTGTAGGCGATGAGCCTGCCGCGATACCATTCCATTCCGCGCAGAATGTGCGGTCCGTGCCCGAGCACCAGGTCGGCCCCCGCGTCGACCGCCGCATGGGCGAACGCGATCGGGTCGCCGCGGTTCTCCCCGAACATCGTTTCGGTCCCGGGCGTGACCGCGTCTGCGTCCGACCCCTCGGCACCCATGTGTGCCTGGACGATCACAATGTCCGCACGCTCGGACGCCGTGCGAACGATCTTGCGCACGTGTCGGAGGTCCGTCACCCGGTTGAACGTGGGGTAGGGCGCAAACCCGATCATCGCGACCGTGAGGTCACCGACCCGCGTATAACTGATCTCGTCTCGATCCCCCACCGGGCGAATACCCGCGCCCTCGAGCGCCGCCCGCGTGGCGTCATAGCTGCCCTGCCCGAAGTCACGGCTGTGGTTGTTGGCGAGGTTGAGATCGGTGAATCCGCGCAGGCTCGCGGCGGCCGCGGGGTCGCTGCGAAAGGCAAAGCAGTCGTTCAGCCCGGCGCACTTGGTGGTGCCGTTGTCGGGGGTGAGGGCCTGTTCGAGGTTACCGGTCACGATGTCCTCGGTGAACCAGGGTCGCACGTGATCGAAGTACCCGGTCGCCTGATCGGCCGGGACCCCGCGCGACGCGTCGTAGAGCAGGATGTCGCCGGCCGCGCCGATGCTCACCTCGCCGGGGCGGTGTGCGGAGCGGTGGGGCGTGTTGCTACCGGGTGTGTGGGCGCTGAGTTGGCTGGCACCGGGTGTGTGGGCGTCGGGTGTGTGGGCATCGTTTGTCGCGGGGATCGCCGTGGCCGCGGAGGCCGCGATGCCGATTGCCGCGAGGGTGAGGACGGCGAGCGGAGTGCGCCAGGGTAGGGTGCGGCTGGTATGGCGAGCGCTAGGCAGGTCGAGCAGCCAGCGCAGCCCGTCGCGCGAGATGAGGCGCGCGATCCAGAGGCTCGCGGCGATGACGACGGTGGTGACGATGACGGGCAACGTGATCGCCGCCGCAAGCTGCACGACTCCCCCGGCATCGGAGAGCGGCCCGACGATGAGCGCGTCGATCAGCACGAGGACGGGCATGTGAATCACGTAGATCGGGAGGGTGCGGGCACCGAGCGCGGCGAGCCCGGTGCCGAGCTTCGGGATCCGCGCCAGCAGTGGTGCGATCGCGAGCCCCATCCCCACCCCGATCAGCGCAAGCGCCGGCAATACCCCGGGCACCTGCTCGACCGCGGTCACGCGCACCAGGGCAAACGCACCCAGGTAGAGCAAAGCCAGCGCACCGGCGAGCACCGGACGCGGCCGCGCGGCAAACTTCAGCACGTGTCGCGACGCGTACGCCCCGATGAGGAAAAACAACAGGTTCGCAAGGAGGGATCCGCGGTTACTCACGATGTCGATGACCCCCGCCCCCACCGCGATCGACAGCGCGGCTGCCAGCCCCAGCGGAATCCAGCGGGGCACTCCGCGAAGCACCTTGGCCACCACAAAGTACAGCGCGAGCGCATAGAGATACCAGGTGTTGGTCGGGCTGATGGTGATCGCCTCAATGAACGCGGCGACGGATCGTGGCACGAGCGTGGGAAAGTCGGGAAACGCCCACATCGCGGCGGTGTGGATCAGCGTCCACAGCAGGTAGAGGTACAGGAATCGCACCACGCGGTTCCGAAACACCGCACCCCACGGCCGCGCGAGCGCGCTCGCCGCGAAGCATCCCGAGATGAGAAAGAACAGCGGCATCCGCACCGGATACGTGATGTCGGCAATCATCCCCCACGCGCCGGGAATCGGCACCGGCAGCCGCCAGTCAACCTCCAGGTACGACTTCACCACCGTGTGCCAAAACACCACGAGGATGATGAGGAGCCCCTTGGCGACGTCGGGCCAGAGGAGGCGCGGCGTACTCACCGCCGTTTCGGTGCCACGAACGCTGGAAAACGCGGTACGGGCTGAGGCACGGATTTGCATAGCTGCGAGTCAAACAGGGGTGGTGTTGCGCCCACGTTTGCAGATTTGGATACACAAACGATACGGGCGCTACGCCAGTGAGGCTCCCCAGATGAGCGCACGCTCGTGTTGATCGAAGGGAGATGAGCAGGCCGTTTTCCTCCGATACGTGGGCGCGTTCAGGCCCCTGACCAGGCTCAAACCGACGCCAATCAACACTGCCATAACAGATTTCTGGAGTCTTGATAAGGCCCACTAGCAGTGATATCGAACGTTCATGGTTTCCAATAACATCACGGTTGGTGTGGGCAATCTGGCCCACACCAAACTTACTGAATGGAGCAACATGATTTATATTCGCCGAGTACGGGTCGCCTATCCAGGCACCAGAAATGAACACATCACCGATGTCCAGTACTCAGATGGCACTGGCGGCATCCTCAAGGCGGTTACCCGCGCTTCAATGGTGGAATACATAGACAACGGGAATAGCGTTCGCACTCACAATGATCACACGGGCGCTCAAGCCGAGGTGATCACGCGTAGCAATGGGGTCAGGTATCTCACTACAATCGCAAATGAACGCGAATCCGACAATCTGCTTGCGCTGCCTCGCTTTCAGTGACGGACCTCTGAGATCCCAGCAATACCGATGTCGGTGCTCGCCCCTATGATTCACTGCATGAGAACCTAGGACGAGGAAAAGCTGGAGATGAAAGGCATTCGTTATATTTCAAAGCGAGCGGCAAGCGCAATGAACTACGAAGCGGCTATCTATGCTGACCGAGCTAATTAGCGGTCGACCACGATGCGCTGTCCGCACTGCGGATTCTGGCATGTCGTGGGGTTGACCCCGCCAATCGAGCGTCCGCCAAAACCACATCGTCGCTGAGCTTTTCAAAGGGATCCGGCTAGCAGTCTCAGGGCGAAACTCAGTGTGCGATTTAGACGAAACGAAACGAAAAACCCTCCCAGTCCCGCGGTATCTTGCGGTTCTGGGAGGGTTTCTTTGGTCGGGCTGACAGGATTTGAACCTGCGACCCCTTGACCCCCAGTCAAGTGCGCTACCAAGCTGCGCCACAGCCCGTTGTCGTTTCCGGCAACTCATTTATAGTAGCGCGAACCCGGGGTGAAAGGGAAAACGGGCGGCGGGGTGCGCGTGTCGCCGCGGCGGAGCCATCGGCGAAGGCGCAGCGGAGCCACACGCGAAGGCCCGGCTAGTCCTGCACCGGCGTCACGATCAGGTCCGCGTTGACCGCCGAAGCCTCGATAATGCGGGCGTTGGCCTCGTCGCTGCGGAAGACCCACTCCCGGGCGTGCTCCGGGGACTTGCCGTGGGCCTCGTGACGGGCGACCAGGCGTTCGGTGCGCAGGCCCGTGGGGATCTCCACAAACCAGGCCTCATCCAGGAACTCGCGCGCCGGTGCCCACTCGGGGTCATCCAGCAGCAGATAGTTGCCCTCCACAATGAGCAACGGAGTAACAGGAGATACCGCCAGCGCTGCGGCTACGGGCTCGTGGAGGTCGCGATCGTAGCTCGGAACGTACACGGTCTCCCGGGCATCCTGCAGGCGGCCCAGGAGGGCTACGAAGCCCGCGGCATCGAAGGTGTCGGGGGCGCCCTTGCGGTCGGTGCGGCCGAGGTCGGCGAGCACGGCGCGGGAGAGGTGATAGCCGTCCATCGGGACGAGCGTCGCGTCTTCCCCCAGCTCGGCCACGATGCGGGCCGCGAGGGTCGACTTCCCAGCGCCGGGAGCGCCGGCCATACCCAGCAGGCGGCGCTGGCCCGGCACGATCAGCGCGCGGGCGCGCTCGACCAGCTCGGCGAGGCCCGCCTCAATCCGCTCGGGGCTCTCGGCGAGCGCGGCCGGTCCACCCACCGCGTCCTCGAACTCTTCTCCACTCACCGGTCTCTCCCCGTCCTCGGCGAAACCGTCACCGGCCCCGCCATACTTCCTCGGCAGAACCAGCACCAGCCCTGCCCGATTGTCCTTATTGGCACCGTCACCGGCCCAACACCCTGCCGAAGGCAGAACCGTCACCGGCCCCGCCATCCATCGATATCCCCGCCGGCACGTCGGCGCACGCTCCCCCACGGGGTCACGCGCACCCGCCCACCCGGGGCATCACACAGCCGCCCGCGCGTGAGCACACCGGCGGTCTCGTCGCCCAATGCTAGCCCTATCCGGGGAACGATGGAGCGGCGCGGGCGGGGAATGCAAAAGTGTGCGGCCGGGCCCTCTTGGCCCAGCTGCACACCGCGTTTATAGGGGCACTCCCCCGGCGTCCACGCCCCTCAGGGAGCGTATATGCGCACTGCCCGCGCTACTTCGCGGCCAACACCTCATCGAGGAAGGCCACCGCGGTGCGGGTCGTGAAGGTCTGGCCGCCCTCGTGGCCGTTGAACTCCCACTCAATGATGCGCTTATCGCCGGCATAGCGGTTGTAGGCGGCGTAGACGGTCGAGGGGAGGCACACCGGGTCCATCAGGCCCACCGAGATCAGGGCCGGGGCGGTGGCGCGGCCCACGAGATTCGACACATCGAAGTACGACAGCACGCCGAAGACCTCGGCCGCATCGCCGCGGTGAATCGCCAGGTACTCGCCGATCTCCCGATACGGCTTCTGCGTGGCCGCGCGTACCGAGCGCGGGAAGTCCGACAGGAACGGCTCCTGCGCGATGACCGCCCCCACATCCGAGCGCAAACCAGACACCGCGAGCGCGAGCCCGCCGCCCTGGCTGTGCCCCTGCACCGCCACGCGCGACGAATCAATCGCCGCCACGCCCAGGGCCACATCCACCGCGCGCACCGCGTCGGTAATGAGGCGGCGGTAGTAGTAGTCCTGCGGGTTCTGGATACCGCGGGTCATATGTCCGGGGACGGTCGGGCCCTGCGTGGCGACGTCGCCGGTGTCGCCGCGGCTCCAGGCCGAGCCCTGTCCGCGGGTGTCCATGTGCAGGTGGGCAAAACCGGAGCTGGCCCAGAAGAGATCGTCCTCGGGTTCGCCGCGGCCGCCGCCATATCCCACAAAGGTCACGACCGCCGCCAGATCACCCGCGGCATCCAGATCGGTCCCCGCGGGCACACGCAGCCACGCACGCACGTCCTGACCGGCAAACCCGGCAAAGGTCACGTCGTAAACATCAACCAGGCGCAGGCGCTCCGCTACCCGGACAAAGCGGGCATTCAGCGGGAAGGCCGCGGCCTCGTCCAGCGTCTGAGTCCAGAAGGCCTCCAGATCATCGGGTGCGGTGGCAACCCCCTGGTACCCGCGTACCCACTCGATATCCGGTTCAACCAGCATGCGTTCCTCGTTTCATTGGGGGATTCCTCGCCGATCGTACCCGGTGGGCGTGATCGGCCGCGATGTGCCGCGTCACAGTGCGAGACATCGAAAGGGGGTCAGGGGGTGATGGTCGGGTCCGGGATCGTCACCGGATCGAGCGTCGCAAACTTCGGCGGCCGGCCATCACCCGAGCTACGCCCGGTCAGGCGCCTGCCGATCCATGGCAGCACGTGCTCGCGATAGTAGGCGCGGTCACGCCTGCGCGCCCCCGCATCCGGGCGCAGCGCGGTGTCCTCCACCGCCCACTCCGCGGGAACCGCAATACCCAGCGCGTTCAGGACGTTCGCCGCGACGCGCACATGCCCGATGGTGTTCAGGTGCAGGTTGTCATGAGACCAGAATCGGCCCTGAGCGAGCACCGGATCGGACCAGTTATCCACGTAGGTGATCGACGCCGGCAGCAGCCGCGTCACGGCCTCCGCCAGCTCATCGCCGCGGCTCGACACCAGCCCACCCATCGGAATGTGCCGACTCGGATTCGCACCACTCACCACGATCACCCGCGCACCACCGGAACCCAACCTCTGAACCGACTCGACCAGCCGCCCCGCGACCGCCTCGATCGACACCCGCGGACGCATGATGTCATTCCCCGCACCGTTGAAGGTCACGAGCTCCGCGCCCAGCGCGAGGGCCGGATCCACCTGCTCGGCGATGATCGGCTCGAGCTTCTTCCCGCGGATCGCGAGGTTCGCATAGCGAATAGGAGAACCCGCCGCACGGCCCAGCGCCAGCGCTACGAGATCGGTCCACCCGCGGACGCTCCCATCGGGCAGCGTATCGCCCATGCCCTCGCTGAAACTATCGCCCACCGCAACGTAGCTGGAAAACATTCAACATCTCCTCAGGGACGCCCACCGAGACGTCAAAAAAATACTCTCACACGGTCCCGTGGAAAACAGTCTCATTCCCCACACTCATACCGGTGGTCGCAAACCGGCCGGCGCTACCCGGAGAGCGCGTCGATCCGCTCCCACAACCAGCGCGAGCCCAGGGTGCGAGACCCCGCGGCCTCGACCCGCTCCCGCAGTTCGCGATCGCTCGTGATCGTCCACACCGTGTGCGGGGGCTTTCGGGCGGTGAGCTCGCGCACCTCGTGCACGATCGCCTCATCGCCCTCCCCCGGCGCGCGCACCACGGTGAGTTCCGGCACCTGCGCATCACGGGTGTCGGCGGCGCGCGCGGCACCCTCGAGTACCACCCGGAATCGCGGCCACCAGTGATCGTGTTCGAGGCCCAGCGCGGCGGCCGGCAGGCCCTCCTCGGCGAGGCGTTCGAGCACGGCAAGCAGGCGATCGGCGGCACTCGCGCGATCCTTCCACCAGCCGTCCGGGCGCGCACCCACCACGTTTGCGGCATCCACCACGATGGTTTCAGAACGCTCCAGCTCGGCACGCAGGGCCGGCCACGACTGCTCAAACCCGGGGTGCAGCGGCAGCTGATCCACCTCGGCGATCGGTACCCAGCGCAGCTCAAGGCTCTCGGGATCGGTGATCTCGGGCTCAAACGGGGTCGTCACATCGCCCACCACCGTGGTGTACGACCAGAAACCCAGGTCGGTCACGGCGCTGAAACGCGGACGCACGGCCTCGGCCGGCACCCCGGCCTCCTCCGCCGCCTCGCGATATGCGCCATCCACCGCGGATTCGCCGCGGTGACGCGCGCCACCGGGCAGCGCCCAGGTGCCACCGAAGTGGCTCCACTCCACGCGATGCTGCAGCAGCACGCCACGGGTGCGGTCATGGGCCAGCAGCCCGGCCGCGCCATACGTGCCCCAGAACTGGCGGCCATCGGGTGCGTACACCCAGGCGTCGCCGCTGTCGGAGGGATCGGGATGGGAATCTAGTGGACCGGACACACCTCCAGCTTGCCACGCCACCGCCAAACGCGCACCCCCGTGACCCCGCATGACGAGATCCCGGCCCCTAACGGACATCGCCACCCCGCACGGATGAGGGAAATCCCCGGTGAATAGCTGATAAACAGCCGCGAATATCCGCGAGATGTCCGTCACTTCCGCGAGTTTCCGCCACTCGCTGCACCGTAGCGCCCAACGGTCACCCCGTTCTCACCCGTTTCGCTCTACAATCAAGGCTGATCCGCGCAGAGTGAATTGCCCCGGCACCCCGGGGCGCGCGGCACGGCTCGAGCATCGGGCCGACCCGCAGCAGGAGGCTCCCCCATGAATCCCGACAACAAGATCGACATCCCCGCGTCACTCGAAAACGGCAACGCGGGAACCGATCTGCTGGCCACATACTGGCCGAGCATCATCGTGATCGGTATCGCGATCCTGCTCGTTGCGCTCTGGATCTGGCGTGCCCGCCGCGACCCCGATCACGCCTCGCGTCGCGTGCGTCGCGGGTTCCTCTGGTGGGTACCCACCGGCATCGCCCTGTTTGTGGCGGTCGCGCTCGGCGTGAACACCTGGGTGGGCTATCTGCCGTCCGTTTCCGCCGTGGAGCGCTGGCTCAGCGATACCCCGCCGAACCCCGAGGTCATCTCCAATAAGAAGCCCGTGGAGGGAACGGGAAGCACCGTGCTGCCCTCCTCGGAGCGTCGGGTGACCACCGCATCGAGCGGCTACTCGTTCCTCGCCACCATCCCCTCCACCGCGACCGACGTGCCAAACTCGGGTGCCTGGGTGTACCTCCCGCCGGACTACGACAAGCCCGGCAACACCAAGCGCTACCCGGTGATCTATGCCCTGCACGGCTCCCCCGGCAGCGCCGCCGACTGGTTTGCCGGCGGCCGCATCGACGTGACCCTCGAGGAGCTGATCAAGTCCGGGCAGTTCCCCAAGGCCATCGTGGTCGCCCCCGATCTCAACGCCGGCCCCGCCCGCCGCAGCACCGAACCGCTGAACTTCCCCGGTGGCCCGCAGATTGAGGACTACATGGTCAAGGACGTGGTGGGATGGGCCGATAAAACCCTGCGCACCGAGCCCGAAGCCAGCAAGCGCATCGTGGCTGGAATGTCCTCGGGCGGCTTCGCCTCGCTCATCTACTCGCTGCGCTACCCCGAGGAGTTTGGCTCCGCCATCTCCCTGCTGCCCTATGGCAAGCCCTACTCTAAGGGCATCGTGGGCAACGCCGAGGCTATGCGCGATAACACGCCGCTGCACCTCATCCGCGAGCTTCCGCGCGGCACCAAGCAGACGTTCTTCATCGGCCAGGACGACGGCGAATCTCTCCGCGCCGCCGAACTCATCAACGAGGACCTGCGCACGCGCGGCGATATCAGCACCATGCGCTCCTACCCCGGTCTCCAGCACAACTGGACCGCTGCCCGCACCATGATGCCCTACGGCCTCGTCTGGACCGCCCAGCAGCTCGGCTGGGACGAAAAGACCAGCTAGCGCACGACCAACCATCACACAGCGCCCCCGCTCGGAATGCCGAGCGGGGGCGCTGTGTGTCTGGCTCTCGCCAGGTGGAGCGATTTAGTCGCGGATCGCCGCACCGAAGCGCGAACCCGCGAGGGCCGCGCCGGCGAGCTTGGCCTCGGAGGCCTCGGCCGCGGTGAGCGTGCGGTCGGCGGCGCGGAAGCGCAGCGCGAAGCTCAGCGACTTGTGGCCCTCGGCGAGGCCCTGGCCGCGGTAGTCATCAACGAGGCGGATGTGCTCCAGGAGCTCACCCGCACCCTCGAGAACCGCCGCCTGAACCTCGGCCGCCGGAACCTCGACCGGAACGGTCAGCGAGAGGTCCTGGGTGGCGGCCATGAAGGTGTAGATCGACTGCGCGTCAACAATGTCGGTGCCCCCGGCGAGGACGGCGTCGAGGTTGATCTCGGCGACGGCCACGGTGCGCGGAAGGTCCGACTCGGCGGCGAAGCTCGGCAGGAGTTCACCGGCGTAACCCACGAGGGTGTCGCCGAGGTACAGCGCGGCGGTGCGTCCCGGGTGCAGGATCTGGTGCGATCCCTGCTCGACACGAATCTCCACACCGGCGGCCAGGGCCACCTGACGCACGGCGTCCAGGGCGTCGATCAGGCCGCTCGGCACGGCATCCAGACCCGGCTGCTTCGGGGTCACGTTACCCACGATGAGCACACCCACGTGGTGCGGCTGCGGCGGAATACCGGCCTTCAGCGCCGCCAGCTCGGCGTCACTCGGACGGACGGTACCGTTCGGCAGCTCGCCCGCATAACCCAGCGAGGCTCCGGCCTCGGGACGGAACACCAGACCGGTCTCGTAGATCGAGAGGTCCACGAGGCCGCGCGCGAGGTTGCGCTTGGCCACACCGATCAGACCCGGCAGCACCGAGGTGCGCAGGAACGGCTCGCGCGCATCAAGCGCGTTGGCCAGCTTGATCGCGGGCACGTCGCCGGCCGCGGCATCCGCCGTACCAAACAGGTTGTTGGTCTCGGCCGAGACGAACGGGTACGACTGCACCTCGGTCGATCCGGCAGCAGCCAGGGTCTGGGCCACGCGGCGACGCGCACGCTGGGTGCGGGTCAGGCCGCGGCCGGGCGGGGCAACGGGCAGACGCGAGGGAATGCGGTCGTAGCCGATGATCCGCGCGATTTCCTCGGCGAGGTCGCAGGGGTCGGTGATGTCCGAACGCCAGGTGGGGCGTACGACGCTCAGGCCGCCGTCTACGGCGGTCACCTCCGCACCGATCTCCTCCAGCGCCGAGGTCTCCTCGGCCACGGTGTACTCGGCACCGATCAGACCCGACACGTAGCCCGCGGGCAGCAGGATGGCCTCGGGAGCCTCATCGGCGGCGATGGTCTGACCGAGCGAATCGATCGTTCCGCCGGCCAGCTCGACCAGCAGCTCAGCCACGCGCGCCGCGGCGGCACGGCCCAGACGCGGGTCAACACCGCGCTCGAAGCGCTTGGACGCCTCGGAGGGCAGCTTGTGGCGGCGAGCGGTACGCGCGATGGAAACCGGCGAGAAGTGCGCGGCCTCGATCAGCACATCGGTGGTGGTGTCGCTGATCTCGGTGGACGCGCCACCCATGACACCGGCCAGGCCAATGGCCCCGGAATCATCGGCGATCACGAGGTCCTCGGCGTGCAGCTTGCGCTCGGTGCCGTCGAGGGTGACCAGGGTCTCGCCCTTTTCGGCGCGACGCACAACCAGGCCGCCGGCGACCTTATCGAGGTCGTATCCGTGGATCGGCTGACCCAGCTCGAACATCACGTAGTTGGTGATGTCGACCAGCAGCGAGATCGAGCGCACACCGGCGAGGGAGAGGCGCGCAACCAGCCACGGCGGGGTCGGACGGGTGGCGTCCACACCGCGCACCACGCGGGTGGTGAAGGCGTCTGCCCCCACAACACCGCGGATGGGAGCGTCATCGCGAATCTCGACCGAGAAGCCGGTGGCCTCCAGCGCGGCGGGCGCGAGGGCCGGGTCGCGGAAGGCGGCACCGGTGGCGTGCGAGTACTCGCGGGCCACACCGCGCACCGAGAACGCGTAGCCGCGATCCGGGGTCACGTTGACCTCCACGGCCGAGTCGTCGAGACCCAGCAGCGGCAGTGCGGGGGTGCCCACGGGGGCATCGATGCCGTACTTCGAGAGCACGATGATGCCGTCGTGCTCGTCACCGAGCCCGAGCTCGCGAGCCGAGGCCATCATGCCCTCGGACACGTGGCCGTAGGTCTTGCGCGGGGCGATCACGAAGTTTCCGGGCAGCACGGCGCCGGGCAGGGTCACCACGACCTTGTCACCCACGCGGAAGTTGTGGGCGCCACAGACGATGCCGTGCACGGCGTCGCCACCATCGGCGGCAATCTCACCGTCCGCAGCCACGCGCACGCGGCACCAGTTGATGGTCTTACCGTTGGACTGCTCCTCGGGGGTGAACTCCAGCACCTCGCCCACGACGATCGGTCCGGTGAGGTCGAACGTGTGCACGTCCTCCTCTTCCAGACCCACCTTGACCAGGGCCTCCTGGACCGACGCGGGGGTCGCTCCGGGCTCGAGATCTACGTATTCAGCCAGCCAGTTCAGGGGAACCCGCACGACTACACCACCATTCCGAATTGCTGGGAGAAGCGCACGTCGCCCTCCACCATTTCACGCATGTCCTGTACACCGTCGCGCAGCATCAGCCCGCGCTCCACACCCATGCCGAAGGCGAAACCGGAGTAGATCTCCGGGTCGATTCCGGCCGCACGCAGCACGTTGGGGTGGATCATGCCGCAGCCGCCCCACTCGATCCAGCGCGCGCCGCCCTTGAAGGTGGGGTGCCAGAAGTCGAGCTCGGCGCTGGGCTCGGTGAACGGGAAGAAGCTCGGGCGCAGACGAATCTTCGCCTCGTCACCGAAGACCGACTTCACGAAGTGGTCCAGGGTACCGCGGAGGTCGGCCATGGTCAGGCCCTTGTCCACCGCGAGGCCTTCGAACTGCGTGAACACGGGGGTGTGCGTGGCGTCGAGCTCGTCGGTGCGGTACACGCGGCCGGGGGCCAGCACGTAGATCGGCACCTCGCGGTCGAGCATGGTGCGCACCTGCACCGGGGACGTGTGCGTGCGCATCACGAGGTGAGCCTCGGGAGGCTCGACGAAGAAGGTGTCCTGCATGGCGCGGGCGGGGTGGTCGGCGTCGAAGTTCAGGGCGTCAAAGTTGAACCACTCGCTCTCGACCTCGGGGCCCTCGGCGATCTCCCAGCCCATGCCGGTGAAGATGTCTTCCACGCGCTCGCGCAGCAGCTCGAGAGGGTGGCGGGCACCGGCACGGTAGCGGCTGGGCAGCGCGGTGACGTCCACGGTCTCGGCGGCCAGACGGGCAGCATCCTCGGCGGCGACGATGCGCTCCTCGGCGGCGGCATAGGCACCGTTTACACGCCCGCGGGCCTGGCCCACGAGCTTGCCAAAGGCGGCCTTCTGGTCGTTAGGCACGGAGCGCAGCGCGGCGTTGAGGTTCGCCAGCGGCGAGCCCTCGGCCATGTGCGCCGAGCGCGCCTGCTTGAGTGCGGTGGAGTCGGCGGCGGCGGCAATGGCGGCGAGCGCCGCATCAACCGCGGCGGCGACGCTTTCTTCGGTAATCAGTTGAGGGTCAGACACAAGAACCCATTCTACCCGGGTTCGCAGGTTCGCCGGGCGGAGACTCCAACGAACCCACGCTCCCCTACCGGCGCTTCGCCAACCAGCGGGCAAACGCCGACAGGATCAGGTTCATCACCACGTAGATCACCAGGGTGATCACAAACAGCGTGAACAGGTACTTGTTGCCGAGCGCGTTGCCGAGATTGTTCATGGTGGTGCGGATCAGCTCCGGGTAACCCACGATGAATCCCAGCGAGGTGTCTTTCAGCAGCACCACGAGCTGCGCCACGATGATGGGCAGCATCTGCTTGAAGGCCTGCGGGAACTCGATCACCATGCGGGTCACAAACGGCGTCAGCCCGATGCTCAAACCGGCCTCCCGCTGCCCCTTCGGGAGCGAGGAGATTCCCGCACGCAGGGCCTCGCCGATAATCGCGCCGTTGTAGAGGCCGAGCCCGAGCACCACGGCCAGGTACGCGCCACTCGAAAACGCGAGCAGGATGAAGAGCATCATGAGCAGCACGGGCATGCCGCGCAGGAACTCGAGCACCACCATCGACGGGATCCGTACCCAGGGGGTCCGGGCCGAGCGCAGCAGGGCGAACACCACACCGAGAATCAGCGCGAGTACCGCCGCGGCGGCCGCCGCCTTCAGCGTATTGAGCACGCCCTGACCGATCAGCTCCCAGAGATCGGGGTTGGTGACCACGTCCCACCGGGAGGGGTGCCAGAGGCCGGTGAGGGTGACCCCGCCGGAGGTCTCACGCGGCTGACCGAGGATGTACACCACGAGCCCCAGCCCGCCGAGTACCACCAGCGACACCACGACCGAGGCGATGCGTGAGCGACGCCGTGCCCGGGGGCCCGGGGCATCAAAGAGTACCGGGGCTCCGCTGGCGCTCATCGCGACACCATCCATTTCTTCTCGAGGAATCCGGCGAGGATACCCAGCGGAATCGTGATCAGCAGGTAGAAGGTTGCGACGCCCAGCAGCACCGCGATCACCGCGTTACCGTTGGCGTTGGCCAGCTCCTTACCGATGGTGAACAGCTCGGCCACGAAGAATCCACCGGCCACCGAGGTGTTCTTCACCAGCGCGATCATCACGTTGATCAGCGGCGGCACGGTCATGCGCACGGCCTGGGGCAGCACCACGTGCACGACGGTCTGCGAAAATCCGAGCCCCACGCTGCGGGCCGCCTCGGCCTGCCCGATGGGGACACCGTTGACCCCGGAGCGCAGCGCCTCGGCCACGAACGGCGAGGTGTAGAGGCTCAGGCCTATCATCGCCAAGAACTTATAGTCGAGCCCGAGGCCCAGCTGCGGGGCCACGAACGCGAAAAAGAACAGGATGAGCGTGAGCGGGGTGTTCCGCACCAGCTCGGTGTACACGGTCGCGAACACGCGCAGGGCCGCGACCGGGGAGATCCGCATCACCGCGATGATCGTCCCGATAATGAGTGCGGCCACGGCGGCCACGAGAAACAGTTGCAGGGTGAGGCCAAAACCGGAGAGGTATCGGTCGAGGTTATCAATGATGACGTTCATTCACCGCCTCCTTTCCGAGGGGAGAAAACCGGGTGATCCGCGAATGGTGAGCCCATCCGCGGATCACTCGGATGCTGCTATTCGGTGATTGCGGGGCCGTCAACAAACTTCAGGATCGTGCCCGCGGTTTTGTCCCA
The DNA here is from genome assembly GCF_003667565.1 of Mycetocola tolaasinivorans. Classification (GTDB taxonomy): domain Bacteria; phylum Actinomycetota; class Actinomycetes; order Actinomycetales; family Microbacteriaceae; genus Mycetocola; species Mycetocola tolaasinivorans. The sequence continues at coordinate 112,452 of NZ_RCUX01000001.1, read as the reverse complement.
CGCCTTCTTATAGGCACCATCCGTGTAGGAGTCCTCAAGCGTCTTGTTGATGAAGTCCTTGAACGCGGTATCCCCCTTCTTGAGGCCGATGCCGTAGGGCTCCTCGGTAAACAGGTCGCCGGCGAGCTTGAACTCGCCCTCGTTCTTCGCGGCCAGGCCGGCGAGGATCACGTTGTCGGTCGAGACCGCGACCACCTTGCCCGAGCGCAGCGGCTCGAGGCAGTTGCTGTAGGTATCGGTCAGGACCGTCTCGGCCCCGAGCTTCGCGAGGTTCTCGGCCGGGGTCGATCCCGTCACCGAACACACCGGCTTGCCCACGATGTCCTTCTCGGACTTGATCTCGTTGTTGTCGGCCTTCACGAGGAGCGACTGACCCGCGATGTAGTACGGCCCGGCAAAGTCAATAACCTCCTTGCGCTTGTCATTGATCGTGTAGGTGGCCACGATGATGTCCACCTCGCCGTTTTCGATGAACGGCTCGCGGTTGGCCGAGACGGCCTCCTTCCAGTCGATCTTGTCGGCGGCAATGCCGAGCTGACCGGCGATGATCTTCGCGATCTCGACGTCGAAGCCCTCCTCGCCCTTGAGACCCTTCTCGCCGAACAGGGGCTGGTCGAACTTGACGCCGACGGTGATCTTGCCGGCCTTGGAGAGCTTTTCCATCGTGGTCCCGGCCTCGAAGCTGGGGTTTGAGACCACCGCGGGGTTGGCGTCGTCGCCACCGCCGCTTCCCGTGCCGCCGCTTCCACTTCCGGCACCGTCGCCGCTCGAGGAGCAGGCGGAGAGCACCAGCGCGGCCGCGCCGGCGAGGGCAATCAGGCTGAGTCGTGAACGTTTCATGATGGGCTTCCTTCTCTCGTTATGTATGAAATCTGGTTTCGTATCCTGCGGGTTCTGAGCTGGTTTCATGCGTGTCTAGCGGTCGAGAATCTTCGCGAGAAACTCTCGGGCGCGGTCCGAGGAGGGCGCGGTGAAGAACTTCTCCGGGGTCTGATCCTCGACAATCTCGCCATCGGCCATGAACAGCACGCGATCCGCGGCCTTCCGTGCGAACCCCATCTCGTGGGTCACGACGATCATGGTCATGCCCTCCTTGGCCAGCTCGACCATCACGTCGAGCACCTCGTTGATCATTTCCGGGTCGAGCGCCGAGGTGGGTTCGTCCATCAGGATCAGCTTGGGACTCATCGCCAGGGAGCGGGCGATCGCGACCCGCTGCTGCTGCCCACCGGAGAGCTGCGCGGGCAGTTTCTGCGCCTGATTAGCCACGCCGACGCGCTCCAACAGGGTCATCGCGCGATCGGTCGCGGCCTTCTTCGACATGCCCTTGACCCGCATCGGGCCGAGCGTGACGTTTTCAAGCACGGTCTTGTGGGCGAACAGGTTGAAGGATTGGAACACCATGCCGACATCGGCACGGAGTTTTGCGAGTTCGGCCCCCTCCTCGGGCAAACGCTTTCCGTCGATCGTGATGGTGCCGCTATCGATGGTCTCGAGGCGGTTGATCGCTCGACAGAAGGTGGACTTGCCCGAGCCGGATGGCCCGATCACGACCACCACCTCGCCGCGCGCCACCGAGGTGGAGATGTTGCGCAGCACGTGCAGGTCGCCGTAGTGCTTATTGACGTCGGTGAGCACCACGAGCGGTTCGCCTCGCTCCACGATCGGAACGCTCGTTGTTTGGGGTATCAGCGTTGATTCCATTTCCTCACGCTAACCAGACCTCGACGCGGCACACGAGGTTTCGACGCGCTTGTTACCAAGTCGTGACCTCAGAGAAAAAGCCAGATCATCGTTAAATTAATCATCGCGACGAGCGGATTTTTAGAGACAGACGTTAGTGTATTCCGTTCCTGGCATGTACCCATCGGGAAAAATTCAGACTCTGCACGCTCCCCAGGATCCGCATGATTCCGGGCCCAGAACGGGTGCCCGCCGCCCACGCGGATGATCCTAACCGCTCCGCCGCTCGGTGGGCACTTTCTCGTGGCCAGGATCCTTCACCGACGCGAGAGGGGCGCATCATCCGCGGTTCCTATCCCCGAAATCCGTCCCAGACCCCGATTGGATAACACCTCCTGCGGACAGCGAAACGGCCATCCCGCGCGTGTCGGGATGGCCGTTCGAGAAGTTCGGCGTGTGAGCCGTCGAACTTCGAGGTAGATCGTTAGGAGCGCTGTGCGAATGCGCTCTCGTAGAGGCAGACGGAGGCTGCGGTGGCGAGGTTCATCGATTCGGCGGCACCGAAGATCGGCACGCTGACGGCGCGCTCGGCACGGGCGAGGTTTTCGTCGGTGAGGCCGCGGGCCTCGTTACCGAACAGCCAGGCGGTGGGCTCGGCAAGGGCGCCGGTCTGGCGTACGTCGAGGAGCGATTCGCCCTTGATGTCGGCGGCGATGACGGAGACGCCGGCCTCGCGGGCGAGCAGCAGAACGTCGGGGAGTTCGAGGCCCACGGCCACCGGCAGGTGGAAGAGGGAACCGGTGGTCGAGCGTACGACCTTCGGGTTGTAGAGGTCGACGCTGCGGCCGGTGAGGATGACGCCGTCGGCTCCGGCTGCGTCTGCGGCGCGGATGATGGTGCCGAGGTTGCCCGGGTCACGGACCTCCTCGAGGATCGCGATGAGCTTGGGCTCGTCGCGGAAGATGTCCTTCGCGGAGGTGGGGAACTGACGTGCGACCGCGATGACGCCCTGCGGGGTCACGGTGTCGGCCATCGCGTTGATGACCTCTTCGGTCACGAACTCGACGTCCATGCCGGCGGCGACGGCGGCCTCGCCGAGGTCGGCGTAGCGCTCCAGCGCGGTGGGGGTGACGTACAGTTCGAGCATTACCTCGGGGCGGTAGGTCAGGGCTTCGACAACCGCCTGCGGGCCCTCGAGCAGGAACAGGCCGGTCTCTTCACGCACGGCACGACGGCCAAGCTTCGCGACGGCACGGATACGGGGGGCACGGGGATTATCTAGCACCCGCCCATTCTACCCGCGTGCGCCGTTCCGCGGAAAAACCCACTCCGCACCCATCAGAACAGGGCCGCAAACAACAAACGGCCCCACCACCGAAGCCCGTCGGAGGTTCCGCGGCCGGAAACAACAAACGGCCCCACCGCTCAAAAGCGATGGGGCCGAATGTAAGTGAAGCTAAAGCTTACGCAGCCTTCGGAGCCGAGGTGTCGGCCGGGAGGGCCTTCTTCGCGGACTCAACCAGAGCGGCGAAGGTTGCCGGCTCGTTGACGGCCAGCTCGGCGAGGATACGACGGTCAACCTCGATACCGGCGAGACCCAGACCCTGGATCAGACGGTTGTAGGTGAGGCCGTTTGCACGGGATGCTGCGTTGATGCGCTGGATCCACAGGCGACGGAAGTCGTTCTTACGCTTCTTACGGTCGTTGTAGTTGTAAACGAAGGAGTGGGTAACCTGCTCCTTGGCCTTACGGTACAGACGCGAACGCTGACCACGGTAACCCGAGGCACGCTCGAGGATTACGCGACGCTTCTTGTGGGCGTTGACGGCCCGCTTTACTCTTGCCATTTCTCTACTATCTCTCTATGTCCGTCGAGCTTACTTACCGAGAAGCTTCTTGATGTTCTTGGTGTCGGCCTTGGACACGAGCTGGTCCTGGTTCAGACGACGCTTGCGGTGGCTGGACTTCACCTCAAGGTTGTGTCGCATTCCCGACTGCTGCTTCTTGATCTTGCCGGAGCCCGTGAGCTTGAAGCGCTTCTTAGCGCCCGAGTGGGTCTTCTGCTTAGGCATTACTTTCCTCCTGCTTTGCCGCTCTCTTATTGGCGGCCCGATTTGCATTGGCCTCGGCTTTCGCCTCGGACTTGTTCTTGAGAGGCCCAATTACCATGACCATGTTGCGGCCATCGATGGTGGGGTTGGACTCGATCACGCCAAACTCGGCGACGTCTTCTGCGAAACGGTGCAGCAGACGCACACCCTGCTCGGGACGAGACTGCTCGCGGCCGCGGAAAAGGATCATTGCCTTCACCTTGTCGCCGGACTTCAGGAAGCCCTCGGCGCGCTTGCGCTTGGTCTCGTAGTCGTGGTCATCAATCTTCAGACGGAAGCGCACCTCTTTGAGGACGGTGTTTGCCTGGTTACGGCGTGCTTCCTTCGCCTTCTGCGCAGCCTCGTACTTGAACTTGCCGTAGTCCATGATCTTCGCAACCGGCGGCTTCGAATTGGGGGCAACCTCGACCAGGTCAAGATCTGCCTCCTGCGCCAGGCGCAGCGCTACCTCAATTTTGACAACACCAACCTGCTCGCCTGCGGGGCCAACAAGGCGAACTTCAGGGACCCGGATTCGGTCATTGGTACGGGGATCGCTAATGCGTAACTCCTCTGATTGATACTCGAGGCCACTCAGTCCGAAATGGATTCTTACCGAGGCGAGAGAGAAATTACACACCGGATACGTGTGGCGTGACGCCACTACCCGGCCAACACCCTGACTACCCGTTCCCTCGCGAGGAGGGTCTTGGCGGAGTGTAACTACCCGGTAACCTAGTACTACGGTCAAGCGCGGGTGGGAGAATATCCTCTTTCGTAACGGAACAGATGTTCCGTAGCCGCGTATCAGTCTAGCAGAGGAACACAGTGACGGAAAACCACTCCCCCAGCCCGGAAGAAAACGAAGCGGTTGCCGAGGCCACGCGGGATATTGCCGAGGTTCCCGCGGTCGAGGTCATCACGACGGCGTGCGTGCACCTGCTCAGTGCCGCGGCGGTCAAGGTCGGCCTGGCCGATGATCCGGAGACCCAGATCGATCTGGATGAGGCACGCAAGCTGATCAACGCCCTGGCGGGCCTGATCACCGCGGCGGCTCCCGAGGTCAGCGACATGCACGCCCGCAGCCTGCGCGACGGACTGCGTTCGCTGCAGCTCGCCTTCCGCGAGGCCTCGATCATCCCGGACCCGATCGGCAAGGGCCCGGGCGAGAAGTTCACCGGTCCGGTGAACTAGCTCTCACACGGCGTGTGCGGCGACCCGATCCTCGGATCGGGTCGCCGTTTTGTCTGGCGCGGCGGGTGCGGGCCGCCGCACCCGCTAGAGCGATTCCCAGGTGCGGGCCTGCTCGGTGAGCCGGGTGAGGACGGCGATACCCGCCGGGTCCAGGGGACGTTCGGTCGGGATCGCCAGGTACAGCGTGTTCAGGGGGTTCTCGGTGGCCGCGTGGACGAGCACGGCCGTTCCCGCAACGAGTGCCGGATCGGCCAGGTAGCGTGGGAGGGCGGCGATGCCCACCCCGGCGATGACCGCGGCGAGAATCGCGCGGAGGTCGGGCACGATCATGGCGATCGGGCCTCCGGGGCGGCGCCCAAACTGGGATCGCCAGTAGCGTCGCAGAATCGACAGCTGAGCGTCGTACACGACCACCGGAACGCGCGCGAGTGCCGCGGCCGGGTCCTTGCGCAGCTCGTCGGGGTTGAGTTCCGCGAGCAGCGCCGGGGCACCCACCAGCACAAACTCTTCGTCCACGAGCGGGCGGAAACGCACGCCCGGATGCGCGGGGCGAATCGCGGAGAGCACCAGGTCTTGACCGCCCCGCGCGAGGTCTGCCAGCAGGTTTTCAGCCAGACCGAGGGTGAACTCAATTCGTACTCCGCTCGCGGTCAGCGGGGCCAGAGCACCCACCACACGGCTCGCGATCACGTCGCTGGCCCCGCCGATGCGCACCGTCCCCGAGACGTCCGTACCGGCTGCATCGAGGGTGGTGCGGAGGCGATCGATCGAGGGTCCGATCCGGGCCGCGAGGTTTTCCCCGGCGGCGGTGGGCACGGTGCCGCGCGCGCCGCGTGTGAGCAGGCTCTCGCCGAGGTGTGCTTCGAGGCGTGCCATGCGCTCGCTCACTGCGGGCTGGCTGAGCCCCAGCCGGGGAGCCGCACGCGTGATGGATCCGGTGCGGTACACCTCGAGAAACGTTGCGAGCAGGTCCAGGTCAGCCATCGCACTCCAGTCATCAGAATATTGATGGCTTGAATCCTACATCAGGAATGATCGCCGATGCGCTGCCGTTTGCCCTGATATCGGTAGCCAACCGAAAAGCAGAAAGGGCTTTCCATGACAAACTTCCTGATGGTGGTAACCGGCGCTCACGCCCTCACCCTCGCCACCGGCTCCAGCCACCCCACCGGGTTCTGGGCCGAGGAGCTCATCGAGCTCCACCGCGGCCTGACCGCGGCCGGGCACACCGTTCACTTCGCAACCCCGGGTGGTGTGCGCCCGCCCGTTGACCCCGGCAGCCTCGATCTCAACACCGCCGAGGGCCGGGCATTCCAGGCGTACCTCGACGACATTTCCGAGGAGCTCAGCGCGCCCCTGGTACTCGCCGAGGTGTCGCTCGACGATTATGCGGGCGTCCTTCTCCCCGGCGGCCACGGCCCGATGGCCGATCTCGCATTCGATGGCGACCTGGGTCGTCTGCTCGTCGAGGCGGTGGATACCGAGCGTCTCGTCGCCGTCCTCTGCCACGGGCCGGCTGGCCTTCTCAGTGCGATCCGCACCGATGGCAGCTTCGCCTTTGCCGGTCGTAACCTCACCGTGTTTACCGACCTCGAGGAGTCCCAGGGCGGGCTCGGTGAGGCGAGTCCGTACCTGGTCGAGTCGCGGTTACGCGCACTCGGAGCCCGGGTGAGTGCGGGCGCACCCTGGAGCAGCACCGTGGTGGTGGATGGCAACCTGGTCAGCGGCCAGAACCCGCAGTCCAGCGTGGAGACCGCGGCCCGCGTGGTCGCCGAACTCGCCACCCGCTAACCCGTTTCACCGCCGCACCCCGTGCGGCACACGGGGCCCTCGTGGACGATTTTCGTCCACGAGGGTTCGTTGTTGCCTGTCCTGCGCGGTTGATGGTTTTCTCGAATCATTCGCCGATAGGATTCGAGGTCGGCTGGCCGATGACCCGGAAACCTAGAACGATCTGGGTGAGGCACGCACGCTCATCAATGCCGCGGTTACGGCACCTCGGGGGCGATGATGCGCAGGTAGATGTTTTGGGGGCGGGGTGGCTGCACGTGGTCGCTGATCATGCGCAGGGTGTAGCCCTCTTTTTCGTAGGTTCTGGTCACCGTAAAGTCGTTGCTGTCGGCGGATCCCTGCGCGGCCCAGCCCTGTTCTCGGATCTGTTCGTCAAGCCGTTCCCCGGTTTCGAGGGAGGTTTTCTCGCCATCCATGCGCAGGGTGACCACTCCGCTCCACTGCGGAACCTGGGGCCAGTCGTTCATCGGCTTTTTGGAGTCGTCTTGGACGATCGCCGAGAAGGCTCGTTTGACGGGATCGGTTTCACGATCTTCCTTGGGAATGAGTTGCAGAAGCTCGTAGGAGGCGATTCCGATCCAGCGCTCACCCGCCCACCGCTGGGCCTCACGCTCTTCGAGGCTGGGCTGAGAGCAGGCGGCGAGCGTAAACGCGAGCACAGCCGCAAGCAGCGCACTCGGTATGGATCGTGACCTCATTGTGCGCCCTCCTCAGTGCCGACGACGTGAATGCCGATGGGTGTGTGGCGAGGCTACCGCGCCCGCCACTCGACGGCAGGATTCTGACTGCTTCTGAATGGTTTACTGTCGCCTCGCGCAATGGTTGAGACGATCTAGTTGACATATGGACCCCGCACGGAGAGTTGCACTCGCTGTGCCCGTGGCGGCGGGTCCGTGCTCGCCTCCACCAGCAAAAGAAATTCATCCCCACGAACAAACCCCTGGCTTTCTATACCCTTCCTAGTAAATGATGACCTCAGCTCAGGTTTGCTCCAGCCCTGAGAAAGAAGCCAGATTTCAAGATCATCCTTAATCTCCACCGGCGTCCTCGGACCATCCGGCTCAATGATGAGAGAAGCGCCCCAACCCGTATTCCGTGGCCAACCATTTTGATCGAACGGGTTAATGCTCATCCCCCCACCCCGCCCGTTGAAGCTGGGCGCTTCTTCCAGCTCTGCCGGAGCGATCTGAGCAATCAGCTGATCGCCGATGGACTCAAACTCGACCGAGAGCTGCTCCACCTCATACTCGCGCGCCTCCGTCAAACGCTCCGGTGCACACCCGCTGGTAACCAACACGGTCGCGACGATGAATGAGCCCAAGATTCCTTGCCGTGTTTGCCTTTTCACCATCAGCGACCCGAGCTTTCCGAGAGATCGATGGGAGAAATCCATCTCTGTGGTTTGCGCCCCCGTGTAAGGTTCTCGTGCCGTTCATCGGTACAGGCACACGAATCTGCCGCGCGGGTGGAACGAGCACAGTCAGTTGACATACTTGCCACTTACTGAGAGTTCAATTCGCTGAGGCTTCGGAGGCGGATTCGTCGTCGACTGCACAACAAGTACATAGCCGTCTCCGCGACTGAACCCTCGGGCCGTAACCCCCTCGCTTTCCAAGAACGGACTACCTGCCGTCTTCCGCCACCCCTGCGAAAGAAGCCACCCTTCAAAGCTATTCATAATCTCTACGGGCGTTCTTGGCCCATCTGGCACAATCACTAGGGAGGCTCCCCAGCCTGTATTCCGTGGCCATCCGTTTCGATCAAACGGATTTGAGCTCATCCCGCCACCTCGACCGTTGAAGCTGGGCTCTTCTTCCAGCTCTGCCGGAGCGATCTGAGCAATCAGCTGATCACCGATCGACTCGTACTCAAGAAAGAGCTGATCCACCGCGTACTCGCGAGCCTCTGTCGAGCGCTCGGATGCACACCCACTCGTGCTCAACACCAGCCCAAAAAGGAGCATGCCCGAAGCTGTGGGTTTCACGTAGTGAGACCCCATCAGCGGCTCGCAGCTTCCGAAAGATCTGCGTGAGGAGCCCTCGCCTGCGGTGCGACGGCCTCAGTGGGAAACGAGCCTCGCGGAACATAGTACAGCCCCGATAAACCCGCACTTGGCGCACGAGCGCTGTCAGTTGACATCCGGCCCCCGCACGGAGAGTTGCACTCGCTGTGCCCGTGGCGGCGGGTCCGTGCTCGCCTCCACTCTCAGAAGAAATTCATCCCCGCGAACGAACCCCTGGCTTTCTATACCCTTCCTCGTAAACGATGACCTCAGCTCGGGTTTGCTCCAGCCCTGCGAGAGAAGCCAGGTTTCAAGGTCATCCTTAATCTCCACCGGCGTCCTCGGCCCCTCCGGCTGAATCACTAGAGAAGCACCCCAACCCGTGTTTCGCGGCCACCCGTTTCGATCGAACGGGTCCATACTCATCCCCCCGCCCCGCCCGTTGAAGCTGGGCGCTTCTTTCAGCTCTGCCGGAGCGATCTGAGCAATCAACTGATCGCCAAGTGCCTTAAATTCAAGCGAGAGTTGATCCACCTCATACTCTCGGTCCTCCGTTAGACGCTCCGGTGCACACCCGCTGGTAACCAACACGGTCGCGACGATGAATGAGCCCAAGATTCCTTGCCGTGTTTGCCTTTTCACCATCAGCGACCCGAGCTTTCCGAAAGATCAATGGGAGAAATCCATCTCTGTGGTTTGAGTACCCCGGTGCCCTCAATATCAAAAGTGAGGCGCCCGGATCGTAGGGTATTGATTGATTCCTGATCATCTGGCTGATATCGAGAAACCGGTTCACCACTAATAACACCAGCAATGTTGAAGATCGAGGTCGACTCCTCATCAAGTACTGCCGAGTGCGAACCGGTTCTCCCTCTAGATTCGATCGTCCCGGATTCGGGTTTGTTCCACACTCGGAACCCCGTCTCCAACCGGACCACCCCGGGGGCCCTCACCGGGTCGAGTTTCCCGTGGCCCAAATCGAGCGCGTCACTGGACATACCCTTCTGGGAGATCCCCACGACCACGTCGTTACGCGCCTGCAACACAAAGTGATTCACATCACCGGTATTGGGGAAGTCCGACACCCCGTTCACCGTGTCATGCCCCAACCCCGCGGGTGCCACATACACCACCCGGTCAGCCTTGAGCCCGAGCTGTTCCGCCCGGGCGAGGACCACGGCACCGTAGCTGTGCCCCACCGGCACCATGCTCGTCCCCTCGGGCAGGCTCACACTGTTCAGAAACACCGCGAGGCGCGGTGCCCCCACCTCGGCAAAGGTACGTTTACCCGCCTCCAGAATCGTGTTCTGATCTATGTCGGGCATCGCTGCCCCGTGCCAGGTAAACATCCCCACCCCGGGCTCAGCGGCCTGAAGCATGGTCCTGCTGCGATGCACATCACCCTCAAAACCGCCAATGTGCGAGTTGCTCCCGGGAATGAACGTGCCCACCCGCGACACCCACGGCGCCACATTGCCCGTGACCGGGTCAAGCGCACCCTGAAAGGTAATGATCGAGTCACGGGTGGGGTCAAACCCCACCAGCACCACCCCGTTGCGCTTGTAGGGTTCCCTGTTCTCATCCAGGACCTCGTACTCGCCAAACGGGTACCCCACCGGGTTTCCCTGCCCGGCATACAGGTGATTACGATCGCCCAGCATCTGATCTATCGTGCGAATCTCGCCCCGTAACCGTGCAATATCCGCGTCATGGTCCATGAGATGGGTGAGGGGATCCTGAGGCAGCCCGGCAACATACTCGGCGAAAAAGAGTTCGCGTTCAATCCGGGCCCGATACTCCGTCGCGGTGATCCGGTTTGCGGCGTCTCGATCCCGCAGAGGGATGCCCTCGAGATTGCCCACGAGCAGGGGGTTGTCCTGGATGAGTACATCACGCTGCTCGGGAGTCAGCGACGCCCACACCTCCGCAATACGGGCAGGGTCCTGGAGCAGGGCGATATCGATCACCGAAACCTCCCGCACCACACCGTCGATACTGACCGAGACGCGCAGGTTCGCGCTCACGCGTGGGGGTGCGGGCAGGCGCGCGCCCAGGTTTCGGTAGTGGGCGGCCAGGTTATACAGCTGCGAGGCCAGGATCGAATCGCTCCGGGTGCGGGCCTGGTCAAGCTCGGTGAGAGCGCGATCAGAATCGGCCAGGATGCGCTGGGAGCGTTCGAGCTTGCGTTGGGCCGCAGGGCTATCCGGTTGCGCGGCGAGCTCGGCCCGGGCGTCGGTGCCCTGGGAGCGTTCGAACCGGGTGATGTTGAGGTGTCGGGTGGTCTCGCTTTTGATGTCCGCGATAACAGCGGCATGATCATTCAGCAGCGTCTGTATTTGGTCATCGGCCGCGGTGACCGCGCGCACGGCATTGAGCGGGGCCTCGAGCGAGCCCGCGAGGCGGGACGTGGACAGCGCGCCCGAGGTGCCCTCCGGGATCGAGGTTTGCGCCATGGACAGCAGGGCGTTGATCTGGGTGGCGCTCACGCGGGCAAAGCGTTTCGCGGCCGAGCGCACCGCCTCGGGCTCACCCGCGTTGGCAATCTCACCGGCCATCACCAGCACTTCCCTTCATCCACTATTGCAGTTGAGACGCCAGCTGCGCGTCAATGAGTCGATAGATCTCGATAATGTCAAGCGCCGCCTGCGCCTGAGCGCGAGTCAAGGTGGCAATGTCTTCCAACGAAACCGGCCTCCCCGCCTTGAGCGTGACGAAGGAGTCCTGAGAACTCGCAAGCCCCGTGCCCAGCTGACCCATCGGCACGGCCGCGGCGGACTCCAGCAGCGAGGTGGTGAGGCCGAGCCAGGTGGAGACCGCCGTCAGTGAGCCATAGTCAATTTGCACGCGGTCTCCTCCCTACCTCGAACGGTGCACGTGCCCTCATTCGACACACACAACGCACCGAAACTAGCCGATACGCGAGGCGATCTGAGCATCCATGTCGCGCATCGCGTTCGCGGTGCCGATCAGGAACTGCTGAATCTCGTTGAGATGAGCCACCACGGTGTTCGCCGACTGCGTGTACTTCGCATACGAGTCGTTAAACTTCCCCGACGCCTGATCCGTCACAAAACCGGAAGACACCAACTGAGCGATCTGACCCTGCAGCGCCTGCAGCTTGGTGGTAATTTCCTCGCGACCGGCCCCGAGCTGCGACGCAGCCTGCTCGATTTCGGCGTAACTCACCCTAATGTTTGACATAACAAGCCTCTTCATTCTGTGTGTCGGATAAAACGGTTTCCTCACCGTACAGAGAGGAAGACACGATAACGAGCGTTCCTGCCGATACGGCACGACGCGCTGGCGCACCGCGGCTCACGAGGATACGAAAACGCACTACGCGAAGCCGATCTGCACGCCCGTGAGCATGCCTCCCGTTGCCAAGAATCCCCGACCAGGCGGATAATCGGCACGCTTTGCGTGCGTAAACGGCGTGGTAAACACCGTTGGTGCATCATTGGCATCCGGTTGCAGGGCGAGCGCCCATCGGGCGCCACGCAGCGGGCTGACAAGCTCCCACACCGTGCCCATCGTGGCGTTCTCTCCCTCAACCAAGACCATCAGCTCGCTGCGCCGCAGGAGCTTCAGGAGCGTGGCCAGAGCCTGCTCGTTTCCGGTGCCATCGAACCCACCAATATCCTCGATGATGACCACGCCCCGGCAGCCCGGCCGCGGAAACTCCGGCGGGGCAACCGGCGCGGCAGCCTCGGGTGTCGGGGCCGCCGACAAATCCGCACCCCCCGACGGCGGCCCGATAAGTGCGGGAGCTTCCGCGATCGGCTGCGGGGTGCCAATCAGACCCACCGTCAGCGCCCCCGCCTGCACGGGAGCCGGTCCGCCCAGCGCCGTGGTGAGCTGGGCAATCACCCGCTGACGCTCAGCCGCGTTATCGGCGAAGTCCGCAATAATCGCGCCGCCGCGCAGCGGGGAACGCCGCGAGGAAATCACGATCGTATCCACATCACCGCCGCCCGCCCGCGCACGCTCCCGAGCTGCCTGCCACAGCGACCGAATCGCCGTGGTACGCCCCGAACCGGCGGGGCCCGTAACGAGCATCAGGCCGGAATCTGCCGGAGAAACGGCCGCCAAATGCACCGTATCGATCGCGAACGGAAACTCACCCGGCCGAGCCTCGATCGCGCCACGTTCGATCCGCTTGGGCACCTCCGGAATCCCCGCAACTCGCCGCACCCCGGCAGCCATCAGCCGCTCTGCCCGCTCGACAACGGCCTGCTCAGTGTCCTCGGGTGTCGCCCCCGCCCCGGGAACCGCCCACTGTATATCCTCCTCGGTGCCCATCCTCAGGGCCCGCCCCGGTTCGCTGTCCTCCAGCACACCGCTCGGCAGCCCCAGCGCCTGATAGTCGTTATCGGACGCCAGACGAAAGGACAGCCGCTCGGGAATCGACGCACCCAGAGTCGCCGGAAAATCCACCGCCCGCTCCGAGGCAATCGCCACGTGCACGCCCACGTTTCGACCGTCGCGCGCAATCTCGATGAGATCTTCAAAGGGGTGGGTGCCCCCGCCCAAAAACTCATAGGTATCTCGGAACGCACCGAATCCGTCCAGAAGAAGAAGCACCGGTGCCCGTTCACCACTCCCCTGCCGCTCCGCAACGATCCTCTGGAGCATGCTGAGCAGCCGCACCACCCGATCCCGCTCCGCTATCGGGATAATATCGCCCGCGTTGGGAAGCGATTCGAGCGTAGACAGCCGCCCACCCGCTCCATCGAGCCCGTACACCGACGCCCTCGGATCCCGGTCGATCAGGGCGATCGCCAGCGTGATGAGCGCCGTGGTTTTGCCCGTTCCCGCCGCCCCAAACAGGGCAATACTGCCCACATCCTCCAGCGCTACCCGATAGGTCGATCGTCGCTGAAGGTGCGGCTCATCCACCATCCCCAGCGCCAGCCCCAACCCGGCCGGGTCAGTCTGCTCGGGTTTGCCGGGTTCCCGGGTCGGTGCGAGCTGTCCCGTCGCTAAGGACCGTCCCATCGGTACTTTTGCGCCGGGAATACGAGGCACCCCGGACAAACGCGGAATACCGGAGCCACGAGTCGTGCTGGAGCCCGAGCCTGCACCGTCACCGCCGGGCACGCGGGGGGTCTCCCCCGGGGTGACCAACTCGGACAGCGGCAGCACGGTGGGGAGCTGATCCACCCACGGCCGCCGGGGCACGCTCAGCGCCAGCCCCTCCGCGGCGGAGCGGATGTTTCGGACGAGTGCCTCGATATCCCGCGGCCCCTTTGTCGTCCGCTTGCGTGCGATGCGCTGCTCCGGATGCAGCGACCACGCGGCGTGCTCGCCAAAATCCAGCGAGTGAATCTCCAACACCTCCTGATGTTCGCTCTCGGAACGCCCACCCAGGTAGCCGGCCTGGAAGTGCGTGAGCCGGCCGGCCCCCACCTTGACCGCGGCCCGGCCGGGAGTTTCCGGAGCGAACGCGGCGGCATCCGCAACCCCGAGCACATCCGTGCTGTCGGCCGGATCGGACATTCGCAGACCAATGCGCAAATTGGTGTTTGCACGGAGGTTATCGCGGATAACTCCGGCCGGACGCTGCGTCGCCATCACGAGGTGCAGCCCGAGCGAGCGCCCTCGCTGGGCCACATCGATCACGCCGTCGACAAACTCGGGAATCTCCCCCACCAACGCCGCAAACTCGTCAATCACGATGATGAGGTTGGGCGGGGTGCTCGGATCCCCGGAGCGCTCGAGCGCCACCAGATCCTTCGCGCCCTTTTCCGCGAGCAATTCCTCGCGATAGCGCAGCTCGGCGCGCAGCGAGGTGAGGGCACGGCGAACCAGGTGCGTGTTCAAATCCGTCACCAACCCCACGGTGTGCGGCAGCGACGTGCAGTCGGCGAAGGCAGCGCCGCCCTTGTAATCCACCAGCAGAAAGGTCACCCGGTCGGGCGCGTAGCTCGCCGCCAGTGACAGAATCCACGACTGCAGAAACTCCGACTTCCCCGACCCCGTTGTCCCACCCACCAGGGCGTGCGGGCCGTGAGTACGAAGGTCCAACGCCACGCTCCCGGCGCTGCCGAGACCCACAACCGCCGTGAGATCCCCCGCCTCACGCTCGATGCCCGGCACCCAGGAACGCACGAGACTATCGTTGGCTTCCCAATTCATGCGCACCGCATCAGGGTTACCCACAACGTCTCGCGCAAGCAGGGTTCCGAGCGCAACGCTGCCGGGAAAATCGCTCTCATCCAGCACCCGCGCGCCGGCATCGACGATGGGGGCCAGTGCTCGACCAAACGCGGCGGTGGGTTCGACGCCGGGAAGGTCCATCCGCCCCAGCTCCACCACGCGCCCCTGCCGAACGAAGTGCACCCGGCCGCCCGCCTCGGACATCTCAACCGTGGTCCGGCAGGCCGCGGGAATGAAATCGAGCTGGTCATCCACCCAGATGATGTGCACCCCCACATCCGCACCGTCCTCCGCCAGCCCCACGAGCCGCGCACGCTCCACCAGGGAGGTGCAGAGAACCAGCACAACAACGATCGGGGTCGCGGGGGCAGACGTGACGGCGGCACCGCGCTCGGAGAGATCCGCGCCGTCCGTGGTCATCCGCGAGCGAATCTCGCCGCTCGCGCCCTCGCGACGCGTCAGGATTAAACCCTCCAGCGAGGTAAGAAGACTCGCCGAGCCGGGAGTATCGTTCACCAGGTGTGATGTCGAGATCGGGCTAAACACCGAGTCCACGTGCGGTACCCATTTCAACCAGGACCACCCCGCGGCGGACTGCTCGGTGTCGGTGAAGGCCGTAAGGACAAGATCGGCCGGCGAGTGCAGGGTGAGCAGCTGAATCAGCAGCGAACGCGCCTCCGCGGCGGCCCAGAACGGATCGCCGGAAATCCCCAGGGCACCACAGCGGTCAAGCCGTTCGATGACCGGAACATCCGCGCAGGTACGAAACTCGGTACTCACCTCGGTCAATGCCTGCCAGTGAGCCGCCGCGATCTTTCCGCGCGACGGCAGCGTAATTTCCTTTCGGCTGGGTAGCGTCCCGCGGCCCAGGTTGAGCTCCAAAAACGCGCGGTGCTCGGGGCGACGGGTCCACAGCAGCCGGTCTCTGCTGGAGGGCACCGCGAGCAACTCGGTTGAGTCGGGGCTCTCGGCACACCGCAATTCATGCTCACGCGTGCGCTCGGCCGCCAGCTCAGCACGAGCCTGCGCTAATCCCGTTTCAAAATCCGCCGTTTCGCGCGCGAGCGTGCGCTTCCGGGTCAACCGGGCATCCAGCCAGGTACCCAGCATGATTAGCGGAGACAGTGCGACAAAAACGAGGCTCATCATCGAGCCGGTGACCGCGTACAGCACCGAACCCATTACGATCGGTGCCACCATCGCAATCAGCGGAAAACGGGTGTTCGCGGCACTCTCCGGCGGCGTCGGCAGCTCCAGCGGTTCCGGGGCGAAGAGCGGATCCACCCGCGGAGACTGCAGGTGCCGGATCGTGGTCTCATACGGCTGATCGGGACTCGGCGGCGCGTCCGGAGTGATCCGAAGGTGTACGGTGCCCAGGCGTACCTCGCAGGGGCGCGTGATCGAAACGGAGCTGACCCTGGTCTCCTCGGAGGCCCCGCGATCAGAAACAAGCAGAATCCCATTCGCCGAACCGGCATCCTCGAGTACCAGCCAGGAACCATCGGATTTCACAACCGCGTGGCGGCGCGAAACACTGGAGTCGTGAAGCTGCACCCGGTTGACCCGGTCGCGACCGATCGTCGTTTCTCCCCGAACCGCCGAAAATGTGACATCCTTCTGCGGCCCCGAAAGCACCCGGATGTGCGCGGTGGACATACGGACCCGCTGATAGTGCACCGCGTCACGCTCGAGAATCGGCTCGACGGTACTGCCCGCCAGCAAACCCGAGTGCCCAAGCGCGTCACCGCGATCGAGCGCCAGGGGTGGACGATCGGGATGCCGAGCCACGATGGTGAGCGGGGCGGTCCCGCGCTGTGCGATGTCCAGCAGCCGAGGGTCCCCGGCCCCGGCACGAACCAGCGTGCGGGCAACCTCGCCCACGGTGGCGGTGACGTCGGCGGTCAGGGTGGCATCACGCACGTGGGTGGTGCTGTCAGAGGACTGAAAGGTGAGCGACACTCGGATCTTCATGTGGGGTTCGTTCCTGCTGGCAACCGGAGCGGATTCGGCTGAACCCAGTTGCAGCATAGGTCAGCCTCACAGACCTCGTTACGACAGCCGCCGACAGTGGGTGTCGGGCTGTCGTACGCGCGGTTGGCGAGTGCATCGAAGCACGGAACCGCGGAGATTATTACAGGAGGAAGCCTCGCGTACCCGCTGTGTTTCGCACTGTGACCTCGGGTTACCGTTCCCTCGAGCGCACATTGATGCCCCTCCCTCGCCGTTGCTAGTTTTCTCGAAACATCAGCCGCCATGATTCGAGGGAACCGCCGTGACCATTGCCCCCACCCGTTCCGACACGAGCGCGCCCATCGGTGCCGAAACGCTCCTCGCGGGGCACCGCGTTCCGCGGGTAGGCCTCGGTGCCGCGCGCCTCACCGCGGGCGATGGCTGGGGTATTCCCGCCGACCCCGAAGTGCCGCGGGCACTGCTGCGGGCCGCGCTGGATGCCGGGATCCGCTACGTGGACACCGCGGACGCCCTCGGCCCCGGTGTGAGCGAGGGCATCATCGGCGACGTCATTGGCAATCGGGACAACGTCCTGGTCTCCACCAAGGTGGGCATGCTGCGCCCAGCCGCAAACCGCTGGGGCATCCTCGGCCAGCCCGACTACCTGCGCCACGCGGTCCACGCCTCGCTGCACCGTCTGAAGCGCGAGCGCATTGACCTCCTCTTCCTCCACCGGATCGATCCGAACGTCCCGCTCGAGGATCAGCTGGGCGCCCTCGCCGATCTGCGCGATCAGGGCAAGATCGGCCACATCGGGCTGAGCGAGCCGACCCTCGATCAGGTAAACGCCGCCCTCAAACTCGAACCCATTGCCGCCGTGCAGAGCCTCTACAACGTGGCCGCGCGGGAGAACGCTCCGGTGATCGAGCGTCTCGGAGACCTCGGTATTCCCTTCATCGCCTACTGGCCGCTGATCGGGCGCGGGCTGCCCGCCGACGCCCACGCCCGCGTGTTTGCCGCGCTCGAACCCGCGGCACGCGCGCACGAGACCACCGTGCAGTCCATCGCCCTCGCCTGGATCTTCCACACCGTGCCCGACGGCCTCGCCGTGGTGGGCAGCCGCAACCCCGCACACCTGCGCGACAACCTCGCCGCCACCGGCATCGCGCTCAGCACCGAGGAGGTGCTGGCCATCTCCGCCGCGATCACCGAGGCTCAGGGCGGCCTCGCCTTCGATCCGAAGCACAGCCCGCACGCCGGCTAGCAGCCGCCCGCCTCCCCGCTCCCCCGCTCCCCCGCATCGCCAAAGGACACAGACATGACCACGGATCCGCTCGCCACCTACCTCGCCTACGGACAGCGCTCGCTCGCCCCCGCCCCGATCGGCGACGCCGAATCCAGGTTTGTCGGTGCCCCGGCGAACCTGCACGAGCGCATCGCCGCACGCATCGAGCAGCTGCGCCCGCGCCTGCACGAGTTCGCGGTGGATCTCTATCACCACCCCGAGCTGGGCTTCGAGGAGCACCGCAGCGTGCAGAAGATCGCCGAGCTGCTCGCCGAGGAGGGCGTGGACACCGAGGTGGGCGTGTTTGGGCTCCCGACCGCGTTTGTGGCGAGTGCCGGATCCGACCTCGGCGACGGCCCCCACTTCGCGATCATCGCCGAGTATGACGCGCTGCCCGGGGTGGGCCACGCGTGCGGACACAACGTCATCTCGGGCGTCGCGATCGGTGCCTTCCTCGCGCTGCGCGACGTGGTGGCCGAAACCGGCGGCCGCGTCTCGCTGATCGGCACCCCGGCCGAGGAGGGCGGCGGCGGAAAGGAACTCATCATCCGCGCCGGAGGATTCGACGGCGTGGATGCCGCCGGCATGGTGCATCCGAGCGTCGGCCACGAGGTCTCCCCGATCTATGGCTCGGGGACCACCGGTGTGCGCCGCATCCGGGTGGCGTATCACGGCCGGGCCGCGCACGCCGCGGGCTCCCCGTATCTGGGCCTCAACGCCCTCGACGCCGTGGTCACCGCGTATCAGGGGATCGCCCAGCTGCGACAGCACATCCTGCCCATCGACCGCATCCACGGCGTCATCACCAACGGCGGCAGCGCCGCCAACGTCGTGCCCGAGCTCACCGAGGCCCACATCCTGGTGCGCTCGAGCGAGATCGACACCCTGAAGATCCTCACCCAGCGCGTCGTCGACATCCTCGAGGCCGCGGCCCTCGCCACCGGCACCCGCGCCGAAATCGATCTCGACGCCGAACCCGCCTACCTCCCGCTGGCAAACAACATCGCGCTCACCAAGCACTGGGCCCGCCACCTCACCAGCCAGGGCCGCACCGTGCCGCTCAAGCCGAAGGTCGTGCGTCACGGCGGCCCCTCCACCGACATGGGAAACGTCAGCCAGTACATTCCGGCGATCCACCCGGCGCTCGGACTCGGCGGCGACGGATCCGTCGTCCCGCACAACGCCGGATTCGCCGACATCACGATCCTGCCCGAAGCCCTCGACGCCCTCGTCGACGCCGCCACCGCCCTCGGGTCAGCCGCCGCCGACTACCTCGCCGATGCCGAACTGCGCGCGGCCGTCACCGCCGAGTTCGAGGCACGCGGTGGACGCGTGCGCTGGGAGGACTAGCGTGAGCACCCTCGACCAGACCGAGGCACCGGAACACCTCGCGGAGGTGACCGAGACCGCCGCCGAGCCCGCGGGCACAGAAGCAGCAACTGACCCGCAGAACGCCGAGGTCCCCTCGGTCGCCTCACTCCTGGCCGCCGCCTCGCAGACCGAGGAGGTCAGCCGGCTCACACGCATCCGCGGCATCGCCTCCTACGTGGGCCACCGCCTGCTCGACATCATCCTGGTGCTCTGGGCCGCCGCCACACTCTCGTTCGTGGCACTGCAGCTCATCCCCGGCAACCCGCTGGACAAGATGCTCTCGGGCATGCAGGAGGCCACCCCGGAGATTCGCGCGCAGATCGCCGCGCACTACGGCCTCGATCAGCCGATCATCGTGCAGTACCTCACCTACCTCGGCGGCGTGCTGCGCGGTGACTTCGGCATCAGCTACCAGCGCGCCTCCCCCGTGACCGAGGTGATCCTGAGCGAGATTCGCCCCACCGCCGAGCTCACCGGCTGGGCGATCCTCGTCGCCATCGTGGTGTCGGTGCTGCTGGCCCTCGCCACCTCCGGCCGCCGTCGCGGTGCCCGCGCCTTCGCCCAGGGGTTCGAACTCATCGCCGTCTCGGTGCCGTCGTTCTGGCTCGGCATCATCCTGATGACGGTGTTCTCGTTCACCCTGCAGTGGGTGCCCGCGTTTGGCACCGACGGCCCGGGGTCGCTCGTGCTGCCGGTGATCACCCTCGCGCTGCCGCTGATCGGCGTCATCACCCAGGTGCTGCGCGAGCGGATGGAGCACGTGCTGCACGAGCCGTTCGTCACCACCATTCGTGCCCGCGGACTCGGCGAAAACCGCCTGCGTTCGCGCCACGTGCTCCGCCACGCGAGCCTGCCCGCACTGACCCTCACCAGCGTGATCTTCGGCTCGCTGCTGAGCGGCACCGCGATCATCGAAACCCTGTTTGCCCGCCCCGGCCTCGGCCGCGTTGCGGTGGTCGCCATCCAGGACCGCGACTACCCGGTCGTGCTCGGCTTCGTGGTGTTCGCCGCCCTGGTGTTCATCATCATCAACACCATCGTTGACCTCCTGTACCCGCTGCTCGACCCGCGCCTGAGAGGGGGCCACTCATGAGCCTCAGCCTGAACCCACGCCTCAGCGGCGGCCGCACACCGCGGGTGCCCCGTGCCGAGCGCGTACGCTCCGCCCACGCCCTGCATCCGGGCGTCGCCCTGTCGGCCCTCGTGGTGCTGCTGCTCATCGTGGCCGCGCTCTGGCCGGGGCTCTTCACGAACCAGGATCCCATCGAGGGCGACCCCGCATCGGCGTTTGCCGGATCGAGCGCCGCCCACATCCTCGGCACCGACCAGCTCGGCCGAGACCTCTTCTCCCGCATCATCCACGGCACCGTCTACTCACTCTCGCTCGGTGTGGGGGCCTCGCTGATCGGCCTGATCGGCGGCGTCATCCTCGGTGTACTCGCCGGATACTCCCGCGGCATCTGGGATCGCGTCATCACCCGCGCGCTCGACGTCCTGCTGGCCTTCCCCGAGGTGCTGGTCGCGCTGCTGACCATCACGATCCTCGGCCCCGGCCAGTGGAGCCTACTCTGGGCGGTGGGCCTCGGCCGCATCCCCGGGGCCGCGCGGCTCGTCCGTACCCAGGTGCTGCAGATTCGCGGCTCCGGCTTCATCCGCTCGGGCATCGCGCTCGGGCTCTCGCCCACCCGCCTGATCCTGAAGCACGTGGTGCCCAACAGCCTCGGGCCGGTACTCGTGCACGCCGTCATCGGCGTGGGCGTCTGCATCATCTTTGGTGCGGCGCTCAGCTTCCTCGGACTCGGCGCGGTACCGCCCACGCCCGAGTGGGGCCTGATGCTCTCGGAGGCACGCCAGTACCTGAGCATCGCCCCGTGGATCGCGATCTGGCCGGGTGTGTTCATCACCCTCACCGTGATCAGCGTGACCGTCACCGGCCGCTGGCTGCAGCAGCGTTTCATCAGCAAGAGGAGCTCCCTGTGACCACCACCACTTCGGCCGCCGCCGCCGATGCGCTCGTGTCGGTGCGCGATCTCACCATCACCTTCGGCAGCCACATCGCGGTGTCCGAGCTGTCCTTCGATCTGACCCCCGGCCGCTGCGTGGCCCTCGTCGGCGAATCCGGCTCGGGGAAGAGCGTGTCCGCGCGGGCGCTGCTCGGCCTCGTCGGGCCCGGATCCCGGGTAGACGCTGCAGAACTCCGCCTCGGCACCCACGATCTGCGCGCCCTCACCGCCGCCCAGTGGCGAAACGTCCGCGGACGCGAGGTGGGGCTCGTGCTGCAGGACGCACTGGTCTCCCTCGATCCGCTCAACACCATCGGCAGCGAGGTTGCCGAATCGCTGCGCCTGCACACCGGCCTGGCCAAAAAGCCCGCCGCCGAGATCGTGCACGGGCTGCTGAGCCGCGTCGGCATTCGTGACCCCGAGGAGCGCGCGGCGCAGTATCCGCACCAGCTCTCGGGCGGGCTGCGACAGCGCGCCCTGATCGCGAGCGCCGTGGCCGCCGGGCCTCGCGTGCTGATCGCCGATGAGCCCACCACCGCACTGGACGTGACCGTGCAGGCCCAGGTGCTCGAACTCCTCGCCGAACTCAAGCGCGAGGGCACCGCCCTGCTGCTGGTCAGCCACGACCTCGCCGTGGTCTCCGAGCTCGCGGACGAGATCATCGTGCTGCGCGCCGGTGCCGTGATTGAGCGCGGAACGCCGGCCGAGATCCTGCACAATCCACAGGCTGACTACACGAAGCAGCTGCTCGACGCCGTACCCTCCGCGCACACCCGCGGCGAACGGCTCTCCCCGCTGCCGCCCGCGGTGTTCACCCGGCAGCGCACCGAGACACCCGCGGCAGAGCCCAAAACCGGCCCCATCCTCGAGGCGCGCAACCTGGTCAAGAGCTACCCCGTCGCCCGCGGCCGCCGCACGACCGTGCTGCACGATGTGTCGTTCACCCTCGAGCGCGGCAAGACCCTCGGGATCGTGGGCGAATCGGGCTCGGGGAAGTCCACCGCGGCCGCGATCGCCCTCGGCCTCACCCCCGCAGATTCGGGCGAGGTAGTGCTCGATGGCGAGGCGTGGTCCACCCTGCGCGAGAAGGATCGGCGCGCACGGCGTCGCAGCATCCAGACAATCTCGCAGGACCCCCTCGGCTCCTTCGATCCGCGCTCGAACGTCCGCACCCTCCTCGGTGAGGCGCTCGGCACCGTGGGTGTGCCCCGCGGCGAGCGCGACGATCAGGCCGTGGCGCTGCTCGAACAGGTGGGGCTCTCCGCCGTTCACCTCGGCCGGCACCCCCTCGAACTCTCCGGCGGCCAGCGGCAGCGCATCGCCATCGCGCAGGCGCTGTCCACCGGACCGGATGTGATCGTGTGCGACGAGCCCGTATCGGCGCTCGACGTCTCGATCCAGGCACAGGTGCTCGACCTGCTGCGTGACCTTCAGGAGCAGCTGCACGTCTCGCTGCTGTTCATCTCCCACGATCTGGGGGTGGTCCGCCACGTCGCGCATGACGTGGCGGTCATGCAGCACGGCCGGATCGTCGAGTTTGGCGAAACCGGCACCGTCTTCGATGCGCCCCAGCATCCCTACACCCGGGATCTCATCGCGGCCATCCCCACCATTTCTTCCCCCTCCCTCACCATCTGAAAGGCTTCACCCCATGCGATCTCGCACCCGCAACGCGGCACTGCTCGGCGCCACCGCCGTGCTCACCGCACTCGCCCTGACCGCCTGCTCGGCGTCCGCCTCCCCGAACACCGGTGCCTCCACCGGTACGGAGTCCTCCGCGACGCCGGTCAGCGGCGGCACCCTGCGCTACCTCGCGAACACCGAGCCGCCCACCTGGGACGGCCAGCGCGTCCCGAGCCTCAACCTCAACTCGATCAACTCCTCGATCTTCGACACCGTGACCGTGCAGGCCGAGGACGGCACCTATAAGCCGGGCCTCGCCACGAAGTGGGAGGTCAGCGAGGATGGTCTCACCTACACGTTCACGCTGCGCACCGACGTGAAGTTCCAGGACGGCAGCCCGTTCAACGCCACCGTGCTGAAGCAGAACTTCGATCGCCCGCTGAACGAGACCGGTCTCGCAACCGCCTCCAGCGGCATCGTCGAAAACACCGTCGTGGACGACAGCACCCTGAAGGTGACCCTGTCTCGCCCGAACGCCTCGTTCATCCACGCGCTGTCGACCCCGCACTGGCCGATCTACTCGGGCAAGGTCCTGACCGAGCACACTCCGGCCGAGCTCTCGGCCAACCCGAAGCTGTCGGTCGGATCGGGGCCGTTCAAGGTCAAGGACTACGTCAAGGGCTCGAAGATCGTGCTCGAGAAGAACCCCGACTACAACTGGGCCCCCAGCACCTGGGGTCACACCGGCCCCGCCTACCTCGACGAGGTCACGATCCAGTTCGTGCCCGAGCCGCAGGCACGCATCGGTGCGCTCGGCTCCAAGCAGGCCGACGCCATCGACCAGGTACCACCGCTGAACATCCCCGAGGTCAAGGCCGCGGGCGGCAAGATCCTCGAGAAGGACAACACCGGAACCCCCTACTACCTCGCGCTGAACCCCAACATCGCGCCGTTCGACGATAAGAACGTGCGCATCGCCTTCCGCGACGCGATCGACGTCGACGGCCTGCTGAAGAGCGTCTACGCGGGCGAGTACAAGAAGGCCTGGACCACCACGCTGCCGGACACCCCGCCGCTGGGCTCCTACGATAAGTCGCTCGAGAAGAGCTGGAGCTTCGACCCGAAGGCCTCCGCGAAGCTCCTCGACGAGGCCGGCTACACCGAGACCGATAAGGATGGCTACCGCACGAAGGACGGCAAGCGCCTCACCATCAACTGGGCCGTCGACTCGCTCTACGTGCAGACCGATCAGCGTCAGCAGCTCGGCGAGGCCATCGCCTCCTCGCTGAAGAAGGCCGGTTTCGAGGTCATCCGCACCCCGTACGACACCGCTGCATTCTCCGCCCAGCTCGCCAAGAACGAGCACAACCTCGCCGACTCCTCGCGCGGATACGCCGATGTGGGCACCACCATTCAGCCCTACCAGACGAACGCCATCCCCAAGGACGGCGGCGGATCCGGCATCAACTACGGTCTGCTCTCGGACCCGCAGATCGATGAGTCCGGCAAGATCGTGAGCGCCAACTCCGACCCCAAGGTGCGCATTGCCGAGGCACAGAAGGTGCAGAAGCGCATCCTCGACGAGGGCTTCGCCATTCCGCTGTACGTGCCCAAGAAGATCGTGGGCACCAACGCCAACGTGCACGGCTGGAAGTTTGACGCGGTGGGCTACACCGACGCGTTCTACGACGTCTGGCTCGGTAAGTAACCCTCCACCCTCCCCACGGCGGGCATCCGCGGCCCGGATGCCCGCCGTCTGAAAGGACACACACCATGCCACGCATCGACCTCTTCTACTACGGTGACGTCACCAACGGCCAAAACCCCGCCGCCCTCTACCGCGATATCGAGGAGCAGGTTGTCCTCGGCGATCAGCTCGGCTACAACGGCGTCTGGGTCACCGAACACCATCAGAATGCCCGCGGCGAGGTTCCCGACCCGCTGCTGTTCCTCGCCCGGCTGAGCGCGAAGACCTCGCAGATCCGCCTCGGCACCTCGGTGGTCTGCGCGCCGTTCTACCACCCCATTCGTCTGGCCGAATCGGCCCTGCTGCTCGACGCGCTCTCGGGCGGTCGCCTCGACCTCGGCGTGGGCAGCGGTGCCGGAACTGAGGACCTCCTGGGCGTTTACGGCCTGATCCCCGGTGAGGGATCCGCCCGCTCCCGCGAGGTGCACGAGATCCTGCGCCAGGCCATCGACCTCGGCCGCGTCACCTTCCACGGCGAGTTCTACGACTTCGACGACGTCGAGATCTCCCCGCCCGCCGGGCGCCCCGCAAAGGACGTCATCTGGACCGCCGCCGGCCGCAACGCCATCGAGCTGGCCTCCGAACACGGCTATCGCCTGATGATCCCGCGCCCCATGCCGCTGCACGCCCGCCTCGCGCTCAACGCCGAGTACCGCGAAAGGGTGCCCGGGGGCGAGGTCATCCACCTGCGCTCGGGTCTCGTTGCCCCCACCCGGGAGCTCGCCCGCGAGCGCGCGGTCGAGTTCCTGCGCGACTACGCGGCCATCTACCTGAAGGTGGACTGGCGCGGCGGGCCGGACAGCGCCGACTTCGACGACATCGCAGAAAAGCTCTCCTTCGCCGTGGGTACCCCCGAGGAGGTCGCGGATTCGATCTGGCGCTGGACCGACCAGTTCGACGGCACCGAACAGACCGCGATTCAGTTCCAGGGCCCGCACGTCAAGCCCGAGCACATCCTCGAATCCATCGAGCTGTTCGCAACTCAACTGCCGGGGCTGCGCGGCTCAACGCCGACGACCGCGATTCCCTACGTGGAGCGATCCATTCCATTCCGACCGTCCGGCGACAACCTCGCCCCGTATGAGAGCACCGTGGAGGCACGAGTATGAGCACGCCAGAGATTTCGATCAGCCGCCGCCCCGAACCCAATGAGATCTCCGCGCTGGGCACCACCGCCCCGCTCGGCAGCACCGTGATCGGGGAGCGTCTGCGCGTGGGCTTCATCACCCACCTCGACCAGAACACCGACACCGCAACCATCTACCGCGAGAACATCCTGCTGTTCCAGGAGCTCGAAAAGCTCGGCTACGACAGCGCCTGGATCGCCACCCGGCACTTCCACTCGGGCTGGGCCGCGCTGCCGAGCCCGTACGCGTTCCTCGGTGCCGCCGCGGTCGCGACCTCGCGCATCGGACTCGGCACCGCGGTGCTGCCGATCGTGCTGGATGATCCGATCCGCGTGGCCGAGGACGTCGCGGTCATCGATCACCTCTCCGGTGGCCGCCTCATCCTCGGTGTGGGCAAGGGCGTGCCGTCGGACTCCTTCCACGTGTTCAATGCCTGGGAGCAGGATCGCGACCGCAACTTCGAGGACAAGATCGGCTCCCTGCACTGGGCGCTTGAGGGCTCGCAGGTGCCCGAGGGCAGCGCACACATCTGGCCGGCGAACGCCGGACTGACCGGACGCGTGGTGCACGGCAGCTCCAATATCAACACCATTCGCGCGGCCGCGGTACGCGGGGACGGCTTCATCCTCGAGCGCTTCGGAAACGGTGCCGAGCGCACCGCCGAGGCCCGCGCCGGATTCCAGCAGCGCCAGGCCTACTCGGTGCGCGAGTATCGCCGGGTGTTCCACGAAACCTGGGGCGACACCCGTACCCCGTACGTGGTGACTTCCCGCACCGCCTACCCGGGCGCCACCAACGCGGCCGCCCTGGCGGAGGCCGGGGAGCGCGCGGGCCGCTGGAACGAGTTTGCCGCGAAGATCGGCCGGGTGGATCTCACCGCCTCGATTCCCGACCAGCTGCTCTCCGACAACTTCATCTGGGGCACCCCGGAGGAGCTCGCCGCGGACCTGCTGGCCGACCCCACCATCGCACTGACCGATGAGCTGATCCTCGGCATCCATCCCGCGCTGCACACGCTCGAGGAGACCGTGGAGAAGGCGCGGATCCTGCTGGAGGAGGCCTACCCGCTGATTCAGGCCGGATGGGCGCAGCAGCGTGAGGCCGCCCTGGCCGAGGCGATCCGGCCCCTCACCCCCGAGCAGGTTCGCGCCGAACAGGAGCTCTACGCGCACGAGCGTTCGGGCACCGTACTGAGCGGCACCACCGATGCCGCCGCCGAAACCACACAGGAACGAGTAACCACCAATGTCTGAGTCCACCACCGCGCCCGCGGACACCACCGCCTTTGTCGACGACTGGAACGCCTGGCACGAGGCCCGCCTCCAGCAGACGCTGTCGCCGTACGGCATCGCCTCGCTCGTGGGCACCAACTGGCTGACCGAGCACGCATCCGAGGTGCCCGGGCTTCCCGGAACCTGGCAGCGCGAGGGCAACGCCATCGTCGGACTCATCCCCACCGATGTCGAGCAGCCCGCAACGACCCTGCGCGTCGAGCTGGGCTCCGACCTTGAGTTTGGCGACATCATTCTGCGCGCGTTTGCCCGCGGTGAGGATCTTGCACTGCGGGTACTCACCCCGCGTTCGGAGACCCGCAGGGCGATCGCCGAGATCGCCGCGTTCACCCCGGATCCTGCCTGGGTGTTCCCCGCCCGCTTCGAGGCCGCCGCGGATGAAACCCTGGCGATCGAACTGGTCGACGGCTTCGTGCAGGACAAGCCGCTCGAGGGCCGCCTGCACGTCAACATCAACGGCACCTGGGCCGCGCTCGTGGCCACCGCCGCCGGCAACGCCTACTCGGTGGTCTTTGCCGACCAGACCGGGGCAGACACCGGCGCTGAGGACGAAACCTACCGGTTCCGCTTCCTCACCGTCCCGGCCGCCGATGCCGAGGGCAACACGGTGATCGACTTCAACCGCGCGTTCGTTCCGCCGTGCGGCTTCAGCGACCACTATGTGTGCCCGCTGCCCGCGCCCGACAACCGCCTGGCCCTGCGCGTACACGCCGGCGAGCGTCTGCCGGTGGATGCCAGCGGTGCGCCGTACCGGCACCACTAGGCACCAGATAAAAGCTCCCCGCCATGATTGATGGCGGGGAGCTTTTGCGCGCGCGGAACGGTGTCGGTTACTCGGAGGAGCGGAGACGGACGCGTACGTGCACCTGTGTCCGCTACTCGGAGGAGCGGAGGCGAACCGTTAGGGAGTCTGCCCGGGTGGCGATCACGTCGTCCTGGGCCCAGCGCTGTGCGAGGCGCTGCAGCACGGCGTCGAGCATGGTGCGGTCGAGGCCCTGCATCAGGGTAAGCGTGACGACGAGTTCGGGGCCGTGTAGGCGCGAGAGTGGGTCGCCGGTGGAGAGCGCAACGTCGAGTACCGAGAGTTCGGTGCCGATCGAGGCGACAAACGCCGCGAACACCTCGGGATCATGGAAGCTGGGGATCCAGGCCTCCTCGCGGGCGATGGCCCAGAGCGCCGGGCGACGGATCACGAACTCGAGCGGGGTGGTGGCATCGAGCACCACGAGGTCGGTGTTTTCTTCGGCCGCGGCGAGGGCCACCCGGATGCCGTCGGCGGGCACGGGCCGCGCCTTCGGGTTCCAGGTCTGCATCGCGGCAACGGACGAGAACACCGGCAGGACGTTTCGGCCATCCGGCCCCTCGACGGTAATGATCGAGAGCTCCTGGGTCTTATCGATCTCCTGGCCGTGTGCGTTGACTCCGATATCGCCCGCGTGGGCGACCAGCGGGATCAGGAGGCGCGCGCTGCGGAAGGCATCAATCACGGCCTCCGCGGAGCCCTCCCCCGCGGCAAACCTGCGCTGCGCCTCAGCGAGCTCGGCCGGGGCGCTGCCGTCGTCCTCGGCGTAGGCGTTGTCGTGCGCCTGGAAGGTACGGCCCTCCCAGGTTTGGTCAGCGCTGTCGGCGGTGTTTCCGGCAAGGGCGGCAATACGGGCACGGATTCCGGTGGGATCGGCGGGGGTGCCGTGATCGCAGCCCGCACCGTGTGCGTGCGGGTCGTTCGGGGTGTGCTCGGTCATGCTGTCTCCTCGCGAGAACCAGTGTCATCGGGTGGATGACGGTGTGCGGCGGGGTGCTGCCGCGGTGCTGTTAGGGTGGCCGATCCGTGGTCGCGCGGGGCGCGGGAGTGACCCTCACCAGCCTATCGGCCCGGGGCGATGCCCGCGCGCACGGCGGCCGCCGGCGAACGCGCAAAGGCCCGGCTTCCCTGCGGAAAACCGGGCCTTTGCATGCGGCCAATCGCCGCACACGGCTAGTTGGAGGCGATGTCCAGTGCCTCGGGCAGGGTGAAGTTGCCGTTGTACAGCGCCTTACCCACGATCGCACCCTCGAGGCCCAGCGGCACGAGCTCGCGCAGCGCGGCGATGTCGTCGAGGCTCGAGATGCCGCCGGAGGCCACCACGGGGCGGTTGGTGCGCTCCATGACCTCCTTCAGCAGCGGGATGTTCGGTCCCTGCAGGGTGCCATCCTTGGTCACGTCGGTCAGGACGTAGCGGGTGCAACCGGCCTCTTCGAGGCGCTCCAGGACGGTCCAGAGGTCGCCGCCGTCGCGGGTCCAGCCGCGAGCGGCGAGGGTCGTACCGCGGACATCGAGGCCCACGGCGATCGCGTCGCCGTACTGGCCGATCACGTTGGCGGCCCACTCGGGGTTTTCCAGTGCGGCGGTGCCGAGGTTGATTCGGGTCACGCCGCTGGCCAGGGCGGCCTCGAGGCTCGCGTCATCGCGGATACCACCGGAGAGCTCGATCTTCACACCGTGCACGGCCTTGATCACGCGACGGATCACCGTCTGGTTGTTCCCGCGGCCGAACGCGGCATCGAGGTCGACCAGGTGGATCCACTCGGCACCCTGGTTGGCCCAGTCCTGTGCGGCGTCTACGGGGTCGCCGTAGTTGGTCTCGGATCCGGCTTCGCCCTGGGTGAGGCGCACGGCCTTACCGTCGGCCACGTCCACGGCCGGCAGCAGTTCGAGTGCCGGGGTGTTG
This sequence comes from Mycetocola tolaasinivorans, assembly GCF_003667565.1. Lineage (GTDB taxonomy): Bacteria > Actinomycetota > Actinomycetes > Actinomycetales > Microbacteriaceae > Mycetocola > Mycetocola tolaasinivorans. The sequence goes on along the minus strand of NZ_RCUX01000001.1, from coordinate 82,430 downwards.
TTGAACTCGCTCATGTTGTCCTTGTGTCCTGTATTCGGATCCGTTACCGGGTTGGTCTGGATCCGCGGGGTTGGGGTCGGAGGGATGGTGCCGGCGGTGGCACCATCGCGTGCTACTCCGGGAGGGGAAGGGTGTCGAGCCAGTTCCGCAGCAGGGCGATGCCCGCATCCCCGGATTTTTCCGGGTGGAACTGGGTGGCCGTGAGCGGTCCGTTTTCGATCGCGGCCAGGAAGGGAACACCGTGGTCGGCCCAGGTGAGGGCCGGTTCCGTAAAGGGTGGGATCACGTCCAGCAGCCACTCCTGGGCCGCGTAGGAGTGAACAAAGTAGAAGCGCTCGTTCTCGAGACCGCGCAGCAACCGGGAGTTTTCCGGAACGCGCACGGTGTTCCAGCCCATGTGCGGCACCACGTCGGCGGGCAGCTCGGTGATCGATCCCGGCCACTGGCCCAGACCCTCGGTTTCGACACCGCGCTCGGTACCCTGACCAAACATCACCTGCAGGCCCACGCACACGCCGAGCACCGGCTTGCCGCCGGTGATGCGCTTGTCGATGATGCGGGCACCGCCGGACTTCTCCAGCGCTGACATCACCGCGTCAAACGCGCCGACGCCGGGAACAAACAGGCCGTCGGCGGCCATGGCCTCGGCGAAGTCGCCGCTCAGGGTGACGTCGGCACCGGCCTTTTCGAGAGCCTTGACAGCGGAGTGAACGTTGCCCGATCCGTAGTCAAAAACGACGACGCGGGGGCGACGCTCGCCGGTCTGGGTATCGCTCACAGCTTGCCCTTCGTGGAGGGGATGCCCTCGACCAGCGGGTCGAGGGCCTTTGCCTGCCGGAATGCACGCGCAAACGCCTTGAACTCGGCCTCGGCGATGTGATGCGGGTCGCGGCCCGAACGCACGTCGATGTGGACGGTCAGCCCGGCGTTGAAGGTGATCGCCTCGAAGACGTGACGGATCATCGAGCCGGTGAAGTGGCCCCCGATGAGGTGAAACTCGAAGCCGGCGGGCTCGCCGGTGTGTACGAGGAACGGGCGGCCGGAAATGTCGACCACGGCCTGCGCGAGCGCCTCGTCCAGCGGGCACAGGGCGTCGCCGTAGCGGGCAATGCCGGACTTGTCGCCGAGGGCATCACGAATGGCGAGGCCCAGGGCAATGCCGATGTCCTCCACGGTGTGGTGCACATCGATGTGGGTGTCACCGGTGGCCTTCACGCGCAGATCGGTCAGCGAGTGCTTGGCGAATGCGGTGAGCATGTGGTCATAGAAGGGCACCGAGGTGTGGATCTCGCTGCGGCCGGTGCCGTCGAGGTTGATCTCGAGCTCGATCGAGGATTCACTGGTCTCCCGCGTAATCGTCGCGGTCCGGGGTGCGCTGGTCATGCCTCTGAGCTTAGCGCGCTCAGGGCCTCGAGGAAGGCGGTGGTTTCGGCCTCGGTTCCGGCGCTCACCCGCAGGTGACCGGGGATTCCAACATCGCGGATCAGGATGCCGCGCTCAAGCAGCGCGGTGAACAGCGCCTTCGGGTCGTCGACGCCGCCGAAGAGCACGAAGTTGGAGTGGGTGCGGTGCGGGGTGTAGCCCAGCTCGGTGAGGCGGGTGACGATGCGGTCACGCTGACCGCGGATATCATCCACCATGGCGAGCATCTCGTCGGTGTGATCGAGGGCGGCCTCGGCGGCCGCCTGGGTGAGGGCCGAGAGGTGGTAGGGCAGGCGCACGAGACGCAGCGCGTCCACCGCCGCAGGGTCGGCGGCGAGGTAGCCGACGCGGGCACCGGCGAAGGCGAATGCCTTGCTCATGGTGCGCGAGATCAGCAGGCGCGGGCGCCCGGGCAGCAGGGTCAGTGCGCTCTCGGTGCCGTCCGGCGCGAACTCGGCATAGGCCTCATCGACAACAACGATGCCGTCGGTGGCATCGTAGATGGCCGCGATGGTCTCGAGATCGATGGGGGTGCCCGTGGGGTTGTTCGGCGAGCAGAGGAACACGACGTCGGGCTGGTGCTCGCGCACCTGGGCCACGGCACTCTCGGCCGAGAGCTCGTAGTCGTGCTCGCGCACGCCGGGAATCCAGGTGGTGTCTCCCCCGGCGGCCAGGAGCGAATACATCGAGTAGGTGGGGGCGAAGCCGAGCAGCGAGCGGCCGGGCCCGGCGAACGCCGAGAGAATGTGCTGAAGCACCTCGTTGGAGCCATTGGCCGCCCAGATGTTTTCGGCGGTGAGCCCGTGGCCGAGATAGCGAGCAAGGCGTTCGCGCAGACCGGTGAACTCACGATCCGGGTAGCGGTTCAGGCCGAGAACGGTTTCGGCCACGCGGGCCACGATGTCCTGGGCGACGGCCTCGGGGATCCGATGGGTGTTCTCGTTGACGTTGAGCGCAACGGGCACACTCAGCTGAGGGGCACCGTAGGGAATTTGGCCGCGCAGATTGTCGCGGAGGGGCAGATCGTCAAGAGTGGTCACGGGAAAAGTTTACCCAGTGGATACCGCGGGGAGGGCGCACATTTGCCCAGTCTGCACGGGTGTGCGAAACCGCGCGGTACTAGTGCCCCGCGGTGCCGAAACGCAGCGGGATGGCGAGGCGCTGCCCAGCATCCAGCGAGGAGGTCTGGAGCTGGTTGAGGTCACGGATCTCGGCGATCACGTCTCGGGGGTCGGCCCGGGGGTCAAGCTCAACCGCGAGCTGCCACAGGGTGTCGCCACTGGCAACGGTGACATAACGGAAGTCTGCATCGACCGGAGTGGAGGAGGCCACCGCGCCGCCGGCATTCAGACCCAGAATGGTCAGCGCGATAACGATGGGCAGCGCCGCCAGGGTGGTGAACACCACACGACCACGGCGGGTGAGGCGAATCTTGCCACTGCTATGCCCACTGCCACGCTCATTCGGAGCACTCACGGCCGATCCGGTGTCAGAACCACGACCGACGCTCAGGGAACGCTGCGGCGTCTGGATTGCTGTACTCATGATTTGCCTCTCTCTTTCCGGTGATGATCAGTGGGGGGTAACGTTCGAATTAGAACATCTGTTTCGAATATAACTTCGAATAATCGAAACCTCAAGCCGGTTTTCGAATATTTTCAACATTTTTTCGCGACACACTCGAAGAAGTGTTTGTTTTCTGTTCGAGTGCTGGATACAGTTTCGACTGTTGGGATTACTCAACCAACAACCACCGACACTGGCTCAAAAGGGCCGTCAGGACGGGAAAACATGGTCGCCAAGAAGCCGAACACAGACGCCGCAAACGCGCCCAAAACCGGCACCCGGCGGCGCAAGAGTCTGAGCGATAAGCAGCGTTCGATTCTCGAATACATCTCTCGCTCGGTGTCCGATCGCGGATACCCGCCGAGCATGCGTGAGATCGGCGACGCCGTGGGCCTCGCCTCGCTGTCGAGTGTTACGCACCAGCTCAACCAGCTCGAGCTCAGCGGTTACCTCCGACGCGACCCGAACCGTCCGCGCGCCCTGGAAATCCTGATCGATCTCCCGGGTACCACGGTATCCTCGGCCACGTTTGAGGCCGCGACTCCCCCGGTCGGTGACGCGGCGATGGTTCCCCTGGTGGGGCGCATCGCGGCCGGTTCACCGATCACCGCCGAGCAGCAGGTCGAGGAGGTCTTCCCGCTGCCGCGTCAGCTCGTGGGCAAGGGTGATCTCTTCATGCTGAAGGTACAGGGCGACTCGATGATCGACGCCGCGATCTGCGACGGCGACTGGGTCGTGGTGCGCCAGCAGCACAGTGCCGAAAACGGCGACATTGTGGCCGCGATGCTCGATGAGGAAGCCACCGTCAAGGTTTTCCGGCAGCGCGATGGCCACACCTGGCTCCTGCCGCGGAACTCAAACTTCGAACCCATCCTGGGCGACCACGCCGAGGTACTGGGCAAGATCGTCGCGGTACTGCGCGCCGTCTAACCGGCCGAAGGTACAGAGCGGAGAACCCGTGTCCATCGATCCCAAGCGGTCCCTCCAGGATGCCCATCCGCTCGTATTTGCGGTGATTCCCTCCCCGCTGGACGACCTCACCCTCGTAGCGCGCGGTGATGCCCTGGTCGCGATCTATTTTGCGCAGCATGCTCGCCGCCCCGCGGATGCGACCCTCGGCGAACGCGTGAGTGCGGACGCGGTGCCGGTGCTCGCTCGTACCCGGGCTCAGCTCGGCGAGTACTTCGCCGGTGAGCGCGATCGTTTTGATCTCCTCCTAGATCCCGACGGCGAGGAGTTTGCGCAGCGCGTCTGGGCTCGCCTCCGTGAGATCTCGCGCGGACACACGATCAGCTACGGCGAGATCGCGGCCGAACTCGGCCAGCCCGGTGCCGCTCAGGCCGTGGGCGGCGCGGTGGGACGCAATCCGCTGAGCATCGTGGTGCCCTGTCATCGGGTGGTCGGTGCGGGAGGTTCCCTGACCGGCTTCGCGGGTGGTGTGGCGCGCAAGGCCGCGCTCCTTGAGCTCGAGGAGGGCGAGGACGCCCGCGCGTCCCGGCTGTTCTAGGCTGCCGAGTCGTTACCAACCAGCGCCGCACGCTCCTGCCGCTCCCGAAATCACCGGTTACGCGTACGCTACGGCCCGCCATGACGTGCTCGGCAAACGGCGACTAGCTACGGGTCTTGGGAAGCACCTTGAACTGGGCGAGCAGGTCTGCGCAGTTTACACAGACGTCGATGTGGCTCTCCCACGTTACGGTCTGGTCCGACTTACCGCTATCCCAGGCGTAGAGGGCCTCGGCGCAATCGGCGCTCGTCTGCCCCTTACGGATCTGAACTCCCAGCCACTGTGTCCGCAACTGTCCGCGAGCGCGGAACGTCATCTGCGCGACGGCACCGGGAGAGACACCCATCAGGTTCGCGACCTCCTTCGGCTTCATCCGCTCGACGGCGGTGAGCCAGAGGGCGTCCTTCGAACGCTCGGGCAGCATCACAAACGCCTCCACCACCACGGCGTTGGGTTCGAGGGAGGCCACGATGTGTTCCGGCGTGCGGATATCCGCGATCTCGGGGACGGTGTCGGTCGCGATCTCGCGATCCACCCGCGACCAGTCGATCGCAATGTTGCGAATCGTGGTGTACAGGTAGGACTTGAATGCGCGCGTTACGGGGTGGCCGTTGTTCACGCGCTGAAGGATCCGGGTGAAGGCCTCGCTCACGAGGTCATCGGGATCAAATCGGTGGGTCACGCTCAGTGCGAACGCTCGGGCTGCGGATGCATGCTGCACCCACATGTCGCACACCTCGGAGGCGGTGCTGACGAGAGACGGTGTTGAAGGTGTGAGGGTTGCAATTGACACGGTGTTTCACCTTTCATGCGGAGGCCGTTCGACCAGAGCATGAAGATATCCAGGCAAAAACCCGCCTGTGCGTGAAACAACCTCATCTGTGCGTGAGGTTCACAAAACCATGTGGAGCACGAAAAAAGTCGTGCGTAATTACCGCCTAATCCGTGATCCAAAACGCCGGTATGGCCACGGGTCACGGAGGGGTCGCGGCGACGACGCACACGAACCGCTCCTCGATTGCAAATACCGCATCAAAAACGAGCGGTAGGCACCCGCGCGTGCTACTAGTGCCCGCTCAGCAAAACCGCTTCGGACAGCTCCACGCGGTTCTTGCAGCCGGTCTTTCGCAGCGCCTGAGAGATATAGTTCTCAACCGTGCGCTGGCTCAACCGCAGTCGATCGGCAATTTCCTGGTTGCTGAGCGAACCCGCCAAACGAGCGATCTCGCGTTCGCGGCCGGTGAGCGAGGCCAGCACAACCCGTTCCTGCTTGCGGATGATCGTGCGCGCCGCCACCAGGCGACCGAGGCGATCGAGCTCGGCGGAGTCCAAGCGGTCGGGGTTTGTCTTGAGGTAGGTCGCAAGCGCCCGCTCCACCAGGTACTCCCCCTCGAAACTCGGGTGCTCCTCGACCCAGCTCGCCACGGCGATCGGCCCGGCATCGAGTGCGGTGGCGAACGAACCGATCAGCGCGTAGCGCAGCACCGGGTGTTCTCGACAGAGCTGAGACAGCAGCGAGCTGCACTCGCCACGCCCCAGCAGGGCCGTTCCGTATGCGGCGATGTGGGTCGCGGAAAGATACGAGCGTCCCTGCATGAGGCGATCAATATCCGCCGCAATCCGGGTATCCGCTTCCTCCGGGGTTTCACCCACAAAGATGCCGAGCGCCTCCCAGCGGTTCCCCACCCAGGGCAGCGGTCCAGCCAGAATCTCCCGGGCACCCTCGATCGGCATGCGCACGCCGGCGCGGAAATCATCGGTGATCGTGTTGCGCTTCAGCATTGTCATTGAGGCGTCAAAGAAGTAGCGTCCCAGACGGCCCGGGCGGCCCATTGCCGCGACCGAGCTCAGCACCGAGCGCTGCTCACGGGTGTGGCCGCGCAGTTCAAGATCGAGCGCCACGATATACGAGAAGATCGCGTACCCCTCGCGCGAGAGATCAGCCACCGCCTCGTCGCGTGCCCGGTCGACCGTCTCTCGAAGGCTCGGGGCCTCCGGACCCAGCATGCGCATCAACAACTCGATGTGCTTGCCCCACAGCTGAATGAGCGTGGAATCTCGCCCAACGCGAATCGCGTCGCGCGCGCCCGGCAGATCCGCCTCAAAGATGCGCAGGATCGCGAGGCAGGTCGCAACCACTCCACTGGGTTCAACGGCGTTGTCCCAGAGCATCGCGGTCTCCTGCTCCGTTGGCATGCAGCCGCGGAACGCGCGGGTGACGAGGAAGACGGCGTCGAGAGCCGCGTCGTCGCTTTCCGCCCGAAGGGCGTCCGCACGATCCTGCCGCCCGCGATCAATGGTCCACCACTGATAGGCCATGGCACGAAGCAGGGATGCGTGTACCTGGTTTGAATCCGCCATCCGGGTGTGGGCGAGCACGGTCTCCACCCGGGCATTTTCGGACGCGTGTGCCATCGCGTCACTGAGGTAGAGCACCGCGCTGCGCGCCGTCGGCGACTGCCGCCAGATTGCATAGCTCTTGGCCATCCGGCTCGCGCTGAGGAATTCGAAGTGACGCGAAAGCGCGGCGTCCGCGGTGACGAGTTCGGCCTCACGCGAGGACTCCTGAACGTTCACAAGCTGCCCGTCCACCACGTCGCTGATCGGCGCGTGAGAGGGAGAGAACAGCTGCTGCACGAGCGGGGGCCAGACGTGAATCTCCGAGGTGTCATGATCCGAGGGAAGATCCACCAGGTACCCGCGTCCGCGCAGATCCTCAATGATTTCAAACCCGAGCTCGCGCTCAGCCTCGGGGGCGGGCAGCGGGCCGTGGGCCGCGAGCCAGCGCAGGGCCGAGCGCACCTGGGGTTCGTGCCCGACGTGGGCTTCAACCAGGTGAGCCAGCTCGTTATCGAAGAGGGGAAGCTGTCCGCTCCAGCGGCCGTTCTGCAGGCGAACCGTGCCTCGACGCTGGGCCAGATCCATGATCGCGCGGATAAAGCGGGGGTTACCACCCGACACGGTCAGGACCCGGGTGATCGTACTGAGCTCGACCGGGCCGTGCAGGATTGCGGCAACCACGAGCCCCACCTGATCCAGGCGCAGCGTGGGAATGCTCACCTCGGCCTCCGGCCAGTACGGCCGAAAACCGGTCCGCGCAGCATCGTGCCCACGCTCGACTCGAATCAGCGGAATCCCGGTGCGCATCCGCACCGTCTCGATGACCCGGAGCGAGAGCGTGTCGAGGTATGCCGCGTCATCAATGGCGATGACCGTCGGCCCCGAGGAGGAGAGCTCACGCGAGAACATGTCGACCAGCGCATTTGGGGTGCGGCCGGCTACGGTGAGCCCCAGCTGCTGCAGACCATACCCCGGCTCGAGCTGGGCCGCGGGTTCTCCGCGCGCAACCAGAACCTCGCGGCCGGTGGCCTCGACGAGCTCGATGCACTTTTCGAGCACCGAGCTACGGCCGGATCCGGCATCGCCAACGAGGCGCACGCTTCGGCCGTCTCGAAGGTGTCCAAACGACTCGGAGACGATGTCGTCCAGGACAAATCCGTTCGTGGTGGCACCGGCCACCCAGGTGTCGTGCCTCAGCATGATCTAATCCTCTGCGCAGAGTACATGGTCGGACACTACCGCATCCGCAGCGAACGCAGCAGCAATCCGAGGAAACGCGGTCCACGAATCAGGTAGCGGTGGGCCAATCGGCCCGGCTCCTGCAGGAGTCGCCACATCCACTCCAGCCCGGCACGCTGCACCAGCTGGGGTGCGCGAACGCGCGAGCCCGCGGCAAACTCCACGGCGGCACCGGACCCGATGTAGACGGCCGGGGGTAGGGCGTCCTCCCAGGTCAGGTACCACCGCTCCTGCTTCGGGAAACCAAGGCACAGGAACACCAGGTCCGGTTCAAACTCGGCGAGCGCGCTCACCACCTGAGCGGACTCAGCGCTGTGGACGTCCTCACCGATCTGCGGGAACGGAACGGCAACGATCTCGGCGCCCGGGTACTGGGCCGCGAGGTTTCGTGCCGCGGCAGCCGTGGTTGATTCGGCACCGCCGGTGATCGCGATCCGCCATCCGCGGCGAACGGACTCGGCAGCGGTAATTTCCAGCAGGTCGGCACCGGTGTGACGCTGTGCCTCGCCATCGCCGAGGAACCGTGCCAGCGCCATCAGCGGGAACCCGTCAATCAGGCGCATACTCGCGCGCTCAAAGACGTACTGCAGGCTGTCATCGCGCGAGAGCAGCAGCGCCTGGTCAACGTTGGGGGTGATGACGAGGTGGCGGCGGTTCTCACGGACCATCTCATCGAGTTCCTCGAGGAGGTCGTCCGTGCCGCCGGAGAACAGCTCGTGTCCGCCGAGAAGACTGCGGTTTTCCACAAAGGACATTTGAATCGTAGACATGACTAGTACGCACCCTTCCGTGCCAGGACGACAACGAAGGTGAGCGCAATGATTCGACAATCAAGCGCCAACGACCAGTTGTCGATGTAAAAGAGATCAATGGACAGGCCCTGCTGCCAGGTGAGATCCGAACGCCCGCTGATCTGCCAGGGCCCGGTGATGCCGGGCACCGCGAGCAGGCGGCGCTTGGCCGCGACGTCGTACTGCTCAACCTCGGTGGGGAGGGCGGGACGCGGCCCGACGAGGCTCATGTCCCCGCGAAGGACGTTGATGAGCTGGGGCAGCTCGTCCAGCGACCACTTGCGCAGGAACCCGCCGATCGAGGTGACCCGGGGATCGTCGCGCATCTTAAAGAGCGGACCATCGGATTCGTTGCTCGCCGCAAGCTCCTCAAGCATCTCCTCGGCGTTGCTGATCATCGTGCGGAACTTCAGGATCGTGAAGGTCTTGCCGTGACGGCCAACGCGTTCCTGCCGGAAGATCACCGGCCCGGAACTCGTGACCCGCACCATGATCGACACGACCAGCAGAACCGGGGAGAGCACAACGAGAGCGAGCCCGGAGAGCAGGATGTCCACCAGCCGTTTGATCAGGAAGGGGGCACCCTGATAGCGGGTGGCGCGAATCACACCGGTCACGCTGTCGCCGTAGGGCACCACGCTCAACCGGGAGAGGGGAACGCGCCCCAGCTGGGGCATCACGATGACCTCAACCGGGCTGCCGTACAGCGACCAGTTGATGGTTTCGAGGAAGGTATCACCCTCGTGAACGCTGCGGGTAGCGATGACAACCGCATCCACGTTTGCGGCCATTACCCGCTTACGCAGGTCTCCCTCGGAGAGCACGGTGTCATCGGCAAGAATGGTTTCTCCCTGCGCGGAGACCCGGTCGGCGTGGAGCACAATTTCTTCGCGCACCCGAACCGGCTCGTTGCCCCGGTCGAGGCGCTCATGGATACCCCGGAGCTCGTCCTCGGTTCCGATCAGCATCGTCGGCACCGCTTTTTGTGGCCGACGGAGCGCAATATAGCGAGTGATTAGGAGACCCAGGGTGCCCGCGGGCACCGCAATAAACAGGTAGCCGCGGGAGACTTCGGTCTGGGTGGCCGTCGCGAAAACCGCGTAGCCGGCCACCAGGAAGAGGGTCGCGGTCATGACGTCGGCAAACGGCTGCAGCGGCTCGTGAGCGTGCCTCCGCGAGCTACCGATGGTGATGGCGAGGATCAGCAGGATCCACACCGCCGACAGCACGATCGAGAACACGGTGTAGTTGACGAGTCCACCGCCCAGCGCGAATACGTGCTTTTCGTCGCCGAAGCGCAGCCACTGTGAGAGAAACGCGGCACCAAACAGCACGCCGGCATCGAGTACGCACAGCAGGCCGAAGTAGCGAGAACCAATCGAGCGACGCTCAAACGGGGTTGCACGCGCCGTTGAGGGGGCCAGGGTTTCGATCATCGGGCACTCCTCACTTTCATAAAATCGGGATGGACGGCGCGGATCGCGCGAAGGACGTCGAGTGTTGGGTAGGCGGAGCTCATCCGGTGGGACTCGTGATCCACGCGGTGATGAGGGCTGAGGCGGCATCGAGCCGGCGGGCCATGGCATCGAACTCGGCGTCGCCGTGACCGTAGGGGTCATCAACATCGAGGAGGGTGTGCCGACCACGGATGGCCGGTCGCATCGTCTGGGCGGCGGAGATCTTCGCGCGGGCGGAGGCTCCCGTGGGAGCCTGGGCGGCAATGATTTCCATTTCACCAACGGTGAAGATGCGATCGAATACCGAGGGATACTCGGCAAGGACATCGCGGCGGTGCTGCTCGGTCATGGTGATAACGAGGTCTACATCGCGCACGTGGGTGGCGGAGATGACGGCGGAGCGAAAGTTCTCGCTGCTCATGCCCGCGCGAGCGAGGCGCTCGCGGGTCCCGCTCGCCATACGACGCGGCGGGCCGAAGGAGTGGGTGCCGGCGCTGTCCACGAGAAAGGTGCTCGGGGCCGCGGCGTCCAGGTCGTGCTGGAGCCGACGCTCCAGGTAGGGAGAGCGGGCAATGTTGGCCGAGCACACGGTGAGCAGACGAATCGGTTTCGGCGCGGGTGTCGGGTTACTCATTCGAGCTCGTCACCCCCTGTTCCGGCACCGAAACGGTGTCGGATTTGGCGGGGTTCCCGGCATCGGCTGCGGGAGGCTGAACCGTTTCGTGCTCCGCGAGGGCCGCGTTGGTATCGGTGCCGGTCGGGGTGTTGCGGGAGTCGGTTGGACGGCCAGCCACACGGGGCTTGGAGGGGGTTGCATAGGTGCGGTTGTCCGGCTCGGCAGAGGATTTCTCGGCCGAGGCGGTAGGAACCGGCGCGGCCGACGCCTCCGAAGCCGTCGGAATCAGGGCGTTCTTGATGATGCGGCGGGGGTCATACTGGCGCGGATTCAGCTGACGCCAGTCGATGTCCTGACCAACCTCGCTTTCCAGGCGCTCCTTACCGGAGTCCAGCCAGGCCTTGAGCTTACGGATTCCACTGCTCAATCCGCGCGAGTAGGCGGGAAGGCGCTCTGGCCCGACAACAACCGCGGCAATAACGGCGATCAGGATGATCTTTTCGATGCTCAGTCCGAACATTCGTAACTCCTTTCAGGTCCGGAGGGGTGCGTTAGATGAGGTGCAGTTCGCTAGCGATGCGAATTGCGTGCGGCCGCGAGGTCGCACCGAGTTTGCGGTAGATGCTGCGGGTCTGGGCCTTGACGGTGTTGGGCGAGACGACCAGGTGCTCGGCGATTTCGGGCATGGTCCGTGCGGATGCCAGCTGGGTGAGCACGATGCGTTCCCGACGCGTCAGGTCGGGAGCGGTAAGCACGTGCCCGTCCGGGTTGGGAATCTCGCTCAGCCACTCGTGGGTCGAGGTCGTGCTCTCCCCCGCGGAACCCACGATCTCGGCGTGCGAGATGAGGCGCCAGGGCACCGTCAGACGGTGCAGTTCGGAGAGCTCGCGCGCATCGCGAACGCAGGGCTGGACGAGGTCACCATCGCCGAGACGGCGACTCGCGATGGCCTTGACGATCAGGCACTCCACTCGCACGCGCGGGCTGAGACGATCACCGGCGAGCCAGCGGTCCACCCAGGTGAGAGCCTGTGTGTAGCGGCCCACGTGGAGGAGGAGGCGGCCGAGGACACCGGCGAACGCCGGCGATTCGCGGTCCCACGCGCCGAGCATCGTCAGGCCGGCGTGTGCGCGACGGTCCAGGGCGAGCAGGTCCGCGCGCGCGGCGAGGGCCAGGGCGGTGAGCTGACGGCTATCGAGGCGACGTAGATCCTCCGAGCGCTGAGTCGCTTCGAGCCCGGCCTGCTTCTGCCCCGAAGCAATCGCGTGGGTGCCGACGAGGGCGTCAAAGATCGGGCGTTCCTCACCGTGAATACCCAGCATCTTGAGGCTGCGAATGACACGCTCTACCCGCGTGAAATCACCACCCTCGAGCGCCACGAACCCGTGGGCAAGCCGGGCAGGGATCGCGAGTACGCGATTACGGTGGGTGTGCCAGGCCGTGCTGGCCTCGGCAGCGTCCAGGTGTTCTGCGGCGCGGGAAACCCGTCCGTCGAGCACGCAGATCAGTGCCGCGTAGCCGTGGGAGCGCATTCGCCCCAGATCGCTGATCTCGGGATCGTTCAGGACGTCGGTGAAGAGGGCGAGGGCGGCAGGAAGGTCGCCGGAGATGAACTCGCTGATGGCACCCTGAAGCGCGAGCTCCTCGCTCACCGCGGCGTCGGTCGCACCGGCCTGCGGCGGGGTCGACCGAACGCGAGCGCTCAGGTCACGAGCCTGCTGGAACTGACCCGAGCGACGCAGGGCGATGATCTGAACGAGCTCAAGGGCTCGACGCTCCGGAACGGAAACGGTCGAGGCCACTCGATGTGCACGCTGGGCGATTCCGGCGAACGGCTGCTCCGAAACCGCGGTGTGGGTACCGAAGCGAACGAGTGCCGAGAAGAGTTCAAGAACGGGATGGGCGGAGAGGCCGCGGGCCGGCAGGGCACGGGCGATGCGGCGCAGCTCCGTTACCGGCGATGCAAGGATCGTCGCACCCGAGCGGGTGAGGATCCCCGAGAGCAGTGGCAAGCACTCCGCATGGGCGGCGAGCAGGGCGGCACCGAGGGCGTCATTCTGCGCCTCCAGGGTGCCAGCTACCGCGTGCAGCGCCTCGGTCTCATCCGATGAGAGGGCGGGAGCGCCCGTGCGGCGCATCTCCGCAGCAACCGCGGCATCGAGCACAAAAATCTCGCCCTCGGGGGTCAGGACCCAGGAACCGACTCCCGAGTTTTCGAGGCTCGCGGCATCGGCGAGCGACTCGGGTGTTCCGTCGGTGAGGCACGCGATCAGCTCGCGTGAGGGCTGAGGAATCAGCGCGATCAGCGCGACGAAACGGTGTAAACGCTCGGGCAGACCATCCAGCAGGGTGCGTGCGTAGTCGGCTTCGATCCGAGCCAGCAGATCGTCGACGGCCGCGGTCATCCGCAGGACACCGCGAACGGTGGAGAGCTCGGCGGCCAGTCGTGAGGCAAACCCGATGCTGGGCGCACCCTCGCAGCTCTGAAGTACGCGCCGTGCAAAGGCGTCGTCTCGCGTTACTCGGCGAGCGCTCAGCAGAGCGTTGATCTCACCCGGGGTCGCGCTCAGCATGTCCGGCGCGACGGCCACGGTTACGGTGGTGTCAAGCTCGCGCGCCATCAGCCTGCGGACGTCTCGCGTGGTCGAGGTGGCGATGATCCGCACCCGCGAATTGGCCTGCAGAATTGTCTGAAGAACCGTGAGGGATGCCGCGGTGCGCAGGTGCTGGGCGTCATCGATCAGGAGGAGGAATGCGCCCTCCTGGTCACGGAGGTGGGCGAGAAACTCGCTGCGCGCATCACCGGTCTGCTCGAGCCCGGCTGCCTCCGCGAGGCCCTGCCACACGCGGGTAGCTGATTCGGGGCCACGCTCAATTCGCGTGTAGACCCCGGTGGTACCCGGCTGAGCCTCGGCCCACTGGGCCAGCAGCGTGGACTTCCCGCTCTGGGCGGGGCCGTGGATCAGGGTGATGGTTGACTCGGCAACGGAGTCGGAGACCCGTGCGAGGAGGTGTGCGCGCGCTCCTACCCAGGGGGACAGAGCGGGGGCACCGAGGATTCCGGTGGGGCGTGTCAGCTCGCGCTGATCGGTCTCGATCAGTCGTACCGTCTGGCGCAGTCCGTCCATAGTCTCTTTCCCCCTTCGTAGCCCCCCGGCTAATTTCTCGAACATAGGAATGACGCAAAACGTCCGAGATTATTACCGGATCAGCTCCATTTCGGATGAGGATTCGATGAGCAGTCCGGCCGCGGTGAGTTCGGTGACCAGTTCGTCGACGTCTCCCTCGCCAATCGGATGGCCGAATGCGCGCCAGACGGCCTCCTCGATCAGGGTCAGCGGGGTTGGAAACTCGCTCAGATGCCAGATCAGAGTCGCAATTTCGTTGAGCACGATCAGCCGCCCGTCCTGGAACAGGTGCGTGCGACCCCCCACCGAAACCTCATCGCTCACGATCGCGCGCGACAGCACGCGGTCATACCGAACGGGGCGCAGCCCGGGAAAGAGCTCCGCGAGGACCGGTGCGATGCTCGTCGCCTCCGAGTAGCGCACCCGATAGGCACCACCGGCCACCTCGATGAGGTGCCTCAGCCGGCGAATCGGTGTCTCACGGGAAGCCAGATAGCTCACCTGTTCGACCAGTCGATGAATGGCCTCGTCTGCTGGGATGGGCACAATCTGGGCGCCCTGAGCGTGTTCCCCATCCGCGGAGGTTCGTATGCGGTCGAGGAACAGCAGGGGGCCCAGATCAAAAGCGGCGGCATCCGTCATGCGCAGACCGAGCGATTCCGGGGCAGCCTGGGTTTTCCAGCCCAGCGATGCGGGGAGGTCGTCCTTCAGCGCGAGCGGCTTGAGGTACGGTTCGATCCGCAGGTGCGCATCAAATCCGATGGTCTCATCCGACACGTACACGTACTCGCGGCCCAGGATGCGGGTAGCCGTGGTCTTCCCCATTCCCGAGGGGCCCACCATGACCGCCGCGCGCCCGGTCTCGGGGTCGGCGACTCCGCCGGCGTGCAGCATCAGCAGCGAGGTCGCGCGCTCGGCCACCGCGGTGCGGGTGATCAGGCTGGAGAGCCGCTCGCACAGCTCCGGGAAGCTCCCGAGAACCATGTCGAAATCGGCGGGATCCAGCAGCACCAAGACGTTGCTGTCGAGCGCCGCGCGAATGACCACGCTCGTTTCGCCCGCGTGCGCACACGCGCAGTGTGCCCACAGCGCGCGAATGTGATCGCTCTCCGCGGGGGTCAGCCCGGTGAGTTCGAGGTGCACGCACACGCCCAGGGCATCAACAAATACGTGGTCGGGTGAGGTCATCGGTGAGACACCGACTCACCCGCGGGGGTAGCGGTGACGCAGCGCAGCGAGCCGTCCTCCACGAGAACGTCCAGAAGGCGGCGCACGTCTCCGCGGATTGCGTCGCGGTTCTCCTCGCCGAAGCTGCACTCCAGGACCGAGCACACCTGGTCGAAGTTTCGCTCGCCATCAATGGTTTCCCACACGTTGATCGCGGTGCCGGTGAGGCGGCGAATACGCGAGCTGCGCAGGTTGGCCAGGAAGACGCCCTCGGACGTCTGGGTGACGGCCACGCCTTCGACAACTCGCGGGACATCGGTGGGGTTCCAGAAATTTTTCACGGGATATTCCTTTGCTCAAAGTCCGTTTGGGTTTCAGACGGACGGCGAGCCAATTGATTACTCGGGGCTAATTTGCGGGTGAACAAAGGTTAAAAATGCCACCCGCCCCAACCCACTCAAAAACGCATAAAAAAGCAGGTCCGGGGCGAAAAAACCAGATCAAAACGGCCCGGGTGAGGTGTCCTAGCATCAAGTCCAGTTAGTGACCCGTGTCCAGCCGTATGCCCACCCCAGAGAGAGGTTTCACCGCAGTGAGCGTCAATAAGAAACAGAAGAAGAGGCGAGGGCGCCACAATCCCGATGAGCGGATGCCAATCGGCGTCCACCTCCGCGAGCTGAAGCGTCGTATTGGCCGCAGCGCGCTCGCCATCGTGCTGGGCTCGGTGGCCGGATGGTTCGTGACCGATTTCATCCTCGGGCTCATGCGCGACCCCGTGATCGCCATGGCCGTCTCCTCGGGAAACAACTCGCAGCTGAACTACACCTACGTGACCGCGGCCTTCGACCTTAAGATGCAGATCGCCGTCGTGTGCGGCGTCGTGATCGCGAGCCCCGTCTGGATCTACCAGCTGTTCGCCTTCATCGTTCCCGCCCTGCGCAAGGAGGAGCGCCGCTATGTGCTGGGGTTCGCCTCCGCAAGTCTTCCGCTGTTCGTACTGGGCTGCCTGAGCGGCTGGTATGTACTCCCGCGCATCGTCGGCGTGATGCTCGGGTTTGCCTCCACCAAGGAGAGCACCCTGATCGACGCCACGATGTACTACCAGTTTGTAATCAAGCTCGTGATCGTGCTCGGCATCGCCTTTATCGTGCCGGTCGTCCTGGTGGCCATGAACTTCATGGGTGTTCTGCCCGCCCATGCGATGCGTCGAGGCTGGCGAATCGCCGTGCTCGTGATCGTGGTTGTGACCGCTCTGGTAACCCCCTCGGCCGATGTTTTTTCGATGGTCATTCTGGCGTGCCCCCTGC
The DNA here is from genome assembly GCF_003667565.1 of Mycetocola tolaasinivorans. Classification (GTDB taxonomy): domain Bacteria; phylum Actinomycetota; class Actinomycetes; order Actinomycetales; family Microbacteriaceae; genus Mycetocola; species Mycetocola tolaasinivorans. The sequence goes on along the minus strand of NZ_RCUX01000001.1, from coordinate 65,890 downwards.
TCGCCCTGTACTTCAGCGCGGTGGGCATCGCCTGGATCCATGACCGACGACTCGCTCGACGCCTCAAGCGCGAGGGATTGGCCTTCGACGACGCATGACACCCACGACACTCCCCCAGACCCTGCCCAGCGTGAGCGTCATCGTGGCGCTGCACAACCCCGGCCCCCTCCTCGCCGACTTCCTTGACCAGGCCGCCGCACTCTCCGAGGTAGACGGCGTAGACGTGGTCATCATTGATGACTTTTCCCGGGATGGATCCCGCGATACCCTGCGCGAGTGGGCGACCCCCGCGGGCTGCACCGTCGACTTCAACGCAAAAAACCTCGGCGTTGCACTCACCCGAAACCGTGCGCTCGAGATCGCCACCGGCGAGTTTGTCTGGTTCATCGACCATGACGATTCGTGGTCTTCCGAGGGGCTCGACATCCTGCGCGCGCATGCCGCGGGCGTCGATGCCGTAATCGGCTGCGCGGACTACCAGTACGGCGAGCGCGAGAGCGAACGCCGTCGGATCGAGCAGGCTCCCAGCGCACCGCGCATTGACGGGGCTCAGGCCGCCCGCCTCCTGCTGGAGGGCTCCGTGCAGGGGTTCCTCTGGACCAAGCTTTTCCGTCGCGAGATCATGGGGGCACACCCGTTCCCCGAGCAGCGCTCGCAGAGCGACATCGTCGGGGTGGCTCGCTCGCTCGCCGCGGCCGAGGACGTCGCCTGCGTCGATCGGGTTGTCTACACGTACGTGCGCCGCGAGGGTTCGATTACGCGCAGCAAATCCCCGAGCCTCGAGAGCCTCGAAAATGCGCGGGACTCGGTCATCTCGGCCACCCGCGAGAGCGCGCTTCCCGGCCAGATCGACTTCTTTGTGGCCTGGTTCTACTGCCTCGCCGTGGTGAAGACCGCGGTGCGCTGGCGTGCCTCACCCGAGGCCGTGCGGGAGGCAGTGGACTCCGCCGCTCAGCAGGCCCGCCAGATTTCGCTGCGCTCGGTTCTGCGCGCATCCCCGCGTATTGCCGGCATCGTTATCCTGCTGCGTACCGTCCCTCGACTCCTGCCCCCGCTGCTCACCCTCGGTTTCCTCCTGTTGGATGCCAGCCGTGAGGTACGCGGACGCATCGGCCGCGTTGCCCGAAAGTTCCTCGGCTTCAGCATGCTGCCGGCGATCACCGCCCTCATCCCGATCATTACGATCCCGGCGATCACCTCCACCACGGGGGCTGCTGGCTGGGTTGCGGTTGCCATCGGGCAGTCCGTCGGTGGCGTGGGCGCGGTCGTTGTGGAGCTCGGCTGGTCGGCCATGGGCAGCCAGCGCGTGTCGCGGCAGTCGCACGGCAACGCGCGGCAGAACGCGGCGCTGGCGCTCACCCTTCGCCTCGTGGTTTCCCTTCCAATCGCCGCCCTCAGCGGGGTTATCGCCGCGCTGATCAGCCCCGAGCACGCGGCCGAATCCGCGGGGGTCGCGATGGCCACGGCGCTCGCCGCCAATAACCTCGTGTGGTTCTTCGTGGGCATTGGGAAGCCGCGCCTCATCCTGTTTACGGATGCCCTGCCGCGCGCGATCCTCGCCCTGGTTTCGGTGTGGGCCGTGTACGCGACGGGTTCACTGTGGCCCTACGTTATTACGCTCCTGGTGGCGAACCTCGCCTCGGTTTTCCTGGGAAGCATGGCCCTGGGGTTACGCCCGCGGCACATGGCGGGTTTCACCGTGGTACGCATGCTGGTGGCGCTCAGGTTCCACACCGTGGTCCTGACCGCGCGGCTCCTGAGCGCGACCTACATCGTGCTGCCCACCACGCTCGTCTCCCTGGTGTCGCCCTCAAGCGTGGCCGTGTTCTCCGCGGCCGATCGCCTGCAGCGGATGGCCCTCAACGCGCTGTCCTCCCTCCCCAATACCTTCCAGTCCTGGGTGGGGAAGAACCAGCGTGATGAGCGCGTACGTCGCAGCTTCCTCGCGATCGCGGTGAACACCGGCTTCGGAATCGTCGCCGGGACACTGTTTGCGCTGTTTGCGCCGTGGCTCTCACACGTTCTGTTCTCGGGGGTCGCGACGGTTGAACCCGCGTTTGCCGTGGTGTGTGGATTCATCATTCTCACCACCTGTATTTCCCGCACCACCGGTGGCATCATGTTGCCCGCCCTCGGCCGAATGCGCGCGCTCACCGTGAGCGCCGCGAGCGGCCTGGTCGTCGGAGTTCCGACGATCCTGATCGGTGCCTCGCTGTTTGGTGCCGCCGGTGCCCTGATCGGGGCACTCATCTCCGAGGTCACCGTCCTCACCGTCCAGATCATCGCCATCCGTGGCGCACTAAGCTCTCGTAAAAAGGATTAGCATGCCTACCCGTCCGCTGAAAATTGCCTATGTTCGCGTCGAAGACCGCGACTATCCTCGCAATGCCCGCATTCGCGCGTATCTGCAGGATCGTGGACACCACATTCGGGTTTCGGACCGCGCCCGCGGGGGCCGTATTTCCCGCTCACTGCGTGATGTGCGTGAGATCTTCCGGGTGACCCGTGGGGCCGATGTGGTTGTGGTCCCCGAGTTCTCGCTGCCCTTTGTCCCCCTCGTCTGGCTCGCCGCCCGCAGCGCACGTGCGCAGCTCGTGGTGGATGGCTTCGTGGGCAAGTATGAAACCGTTATCGAAGACTGGCACCGGGCGTCACCGCGGTCCCTGCGCGCGCTCTGGTGCCGCATGGTGGATGCCCGCGCCGCGCGGCTCGCCTCGGTATACCTCACCGACACCCGGGTGCGTGCGCGTGCCGCCACCGCCCGGCACCGGCTCACGCCGCCGGCGCTCTCGCTACCCGTGGGGGCACCGGAGTGGATCAGCGCGACCATGCCCGAGCCCGCGGATCACCTGCGCGTGCTGTTCTATGGTTCCGCCCTCCCCCTGCACGGCATCCCGACGATCATCCAGGGACTCGCCCTCACCACCATCGCCTCCACCTCGCTCACCCTGGTGGGCGGCGAGCGCATCCACGAGTATCGCGAGATGGCACGCCGGCTGGGCGTCGAGGATCGCTGCACGTTTGTGGGAACCCTGGGCACCGAAGAGCTCAACCGGGTCATCGCCGCGCACGACGTGGTTCTCGGGACCTTCGGCGACAGCCCCAAGGCGCTCTCGGTGATCGCCAACAAGGTGTGGCAGGGCCTCGCCGCCGGACGCACCGTCATTACCGGGAAGAACCCGGCGATGGCGGAAATTGACTCCCTGGTGGGCCCGCAGCTTATTCAGGTCGACGGTGCCGAGGAGCTCGCTTCGGCCCTGGACGGTCTGACTGCGGCTCCCGGCACATGGTACCCGCACACCGCCGGGATCCTCTCCGACTACGTGGCCAACGAGTTCGAGGGCCTCGCTCGACGGATCGAGTCCGCTCGCACCCCAGTGGTACTGCACGCCCTCGATGATCTCTCCGGTGGCGGTGCGCAGCGCGTCGCCGTGGACATCATGAAGCACTCGGACCAGCAGGGCATCCGCTCGGTGGTTGTGGCCGAGACGGGCACGTCGGTGCGCATGCTCCCGAACTCAACCACGTTTGTGGAGGTGCCCTCCGGCGGGTTTCTGCGCTATGTGCGCACCCTCGATCGCGCCTGCCGGCAGTATCGCCCCACGGTTTTGCACGCCCACCAGCGTCGCGAGGCCCTGGCCTGCCTGATCGTGTCCGCCGTGCGCGGGATTCCCGTGGTGGAACACGCCCACACGGTGCTTCCCGATCAGAAGCTCAAGCCGCTGTCGTTCCGCACCCGGCGCACGTTCTCCGTGGGCCCCGCGGTCACCGCGATGCTGGAGCGCGACTTCCACCGGGATTCTCGCGGCATCGTGGAGATCGGCAACGTCGTACCCACCCGTGCCGTGCGGACCAAGCCCCCGGTGCGGGCTCGGGTCACCGATCCCCTCAGCGTCATTGCCGTGGGTCGGCTCTCGGAGCAGAAGAACCCCCGGGCGTTCGTTGATCTGGTGGCCGCGCTCAATCGCACCGCCCCGGTCACCGCGACCTGGCTGGGCGATGGCGAGCTGCGCGCCGAGACCGAACACTATGCCGAGTCCCTCGGCGTGGACATCACCTTCGCCGGTTTCGTGGATGACGTGATCGCGCGAATGGATAGCGCCGATGCGCTGCTGCTGACCTCGACCTGGGAGGGCAACCCGCTCGTCGCGCTCGAGGCGTTCAGCCGGGGACTGCCGGTCGCCGGCTATGCCGTCCCCGGCGTGGCGGAATCGCTGTCCGAGGGTCGCGGGATCCTGCTTGATGAGGGGGTGAGCATCGAGGAACAGGCGGCTCAGATTCGCTCGGCGCTCTTCGCTCCCGAACGCCGCGATATGACCCGAACCGCGCTCAGCCACGCGCGCCGCTTCGTTTCCCCGGCCGAGGTGTATGCCCCGGTGATCGAGGCGTATCGCACCCTCACTTTCTAGCCTCCGAGAAAGACGTATCGCCCGGATCCGCTGTTGCGGGTCCGGGCGATACGTCTTGGCGGCGGCGCGGTGAACTCCCTACTCGACGGGTGCCGGGTCAGCGTCACTCAGCACGCCGGCCTTTACGAACTCGTGCCGAATAACGGGTGCGAGTTTTTCCACATACTTCTGGGTGGGGTGGGTCAGGTCGCGCTTGACGAGGATGTTTCCAACGAAGGGTGGGCAGAGCCCGGCGTCGCTGCAGAACCAGGACTGATTGTCGATGAAGTATCCGTCAAGTTCCGTGGTCGCGGCGCTCTGAGCCTGAGCCATCTGGATCCACTCCAGCTTGGTGATGTTACTCACGCAGGCATCCGGCCCGGTCAGCGGGCTAAAGCACTCGTTGATCTCCTTGTCGTGCGGCGGCTGTGGAATCACCACAACCTTCTTGGAGTTCTCCGCTATGAGTTTCAGCGTCGAGGCAAACGCGCCGTTCCACTGGTCTCGGGTGACCGCGAGGCCCGTTGCCGGGTTGTACTCACGAAGGTAGGTGTTGCTGATGATCACGAGGTCGGGCTGTTCGGCCTTGATCGCCTCGTCCTGCTGAGCTCGCCGCTTCGCGCAGGTTTCCGTCACCCTAGCGCTTGATCCCACCGGCATATCAATATAGGGGCAGCTATACATCGACAGGGTGCGTAACGACCAGTCTCCCGAGCCGAAGATAGCCGCGAGTGCGGGTGCATAGGCCTGCGCGATGGAATCGCCAACGAGAAATGCCTTCTTTGGGGCGTTGGGGTCCCCCAGCGTACACTCGGCCGCGCTAGGTGGGTTGGGCGAACCACACAGTCCGGTGTTCCCCGGAGGGTTCTCGACACCGTTCCCGTCGGCGACGGTGGGGGTGAGATCATCGGGCCAGGCCGTTGCGGTAAGCGAGGCCTTGATCTCAGCAGCCAGCGCAGCCTTCGCCTCATCCACACTCACCTCGGTAAGGCTTTCAGCCGTGATCTCCTGAGCGGCAGTAACAACATCGCTCGAGTCGGTGCGTCCCCCGGCCACAACGGAGGTCGCAACCAGCGCGGCGCAGGCCGCGGTAGCCGCGACCATCAGACGGAGGGAGGTTCCTCGCGCCCTCGTGGGGTTCGGGAGGAGCCACTTCGATTGCCGTACGGGTTCCTCCACGAGGTGGTAAGACAGAATCGCGAATACGAACCCGCCTACCAGGATCAACGGCATGGTCAGCGGGTGGTCGACCCCGAGGTAGGCATCGAGGAGTGCAACGCCGAGGATCAACACCGGGAAGTGCCACAGATACAGAGAGTATGAAATGTTTCCGATGTAACGCATCGGCGGGTTGGTGAGGTGCAGGGTCGCCAGTCGCGACGCTCCGGCACCACCAAGAATGAGGATCATCGAGGAGAGCACGGGAAGAAGTGCCCACGGCGCCGGGAAACCGGGGGATGCGGGAACGATCACAAAGCTGGCCGCCAGACCAATCGTGCCGATCCACACCAGGATGCTCGAAACAACCACGCCCAATCGAAACGGACGCCAGGCGAGCAGACCGGCGAGTGCGGCACCCACCGCAAGCTCCCAGGCACGAGAGAGCGTTGAGAAATACGCGAAGGTGGGCGTTGAACTGGTTTCGACAAGGGCCCAGGCAAGGGAAACCGCAATCACGACGCACATCGTGACAAATACCCAGAGCGTCCAGTTGGTTTCCCGGCCGCGGCGCCGCCTGCGAGCGGCGGCGAGTGCGCACACCGCGATCAGAAGGAGCGGCCACACCAGATAAAACTGTTCCTCCACTGCAAGAGACCAGAAGTGCTGGAGCGGAGAAACCGGGATACCCTGTGCAAAGTAGTCGGTTCCCACGGCGGCAAAACGCCAGTTGGCGGAGAGTAGCGACGCGAAAATTCCATCCTGCAGGATTGAATCGAAACGCGCCTTTCCCAGCACAAAATAGCTGGCCGTAACCGTGACAAGCAGGGTTACGGCAGAGGCGGGCAGGATCCGTCGGATGCGCTTACGCACAAATCCAGACATTGAGATTGTCTGCTCGCGTTGCAGCTCACGCAGCAGTAGCGATGTGATGAGGTATCCGCTGATCACGAAGAAAACGTCGACGCCAACGAAGCCCCCCTTTGGCCATCCGAACAGGTGATCTGCGACCACAGCAAGGACCGCTACTGCGCGCAGCCCCTGGATATCCAGTCGAAAACCGGAGCCCACCTTTTTTTCAGTTGTCAAAACCCAACCATCCTCGTGATCGTTGCGACGCATTAGTGCTTCGCACACCACACGGACGAATCGACCTCTATTTCATTACGACAGATATGGTCTGTCCGTATTTCACCCCTTTTTTCACTCCGTCTCGCCGATCACCTGGGCTACAACTCCCCCGTTTGGCCAGGGCGACAATGAGTAAAGACCGAAAGACGCCCGATCAGATGGGCGTCGACCGCGTCGGCCGGGGATAGTTTTCTCCCCGCGGTGCCGGGGCGGGGCAAGCCGGTGAAGATCGATACCAGACGAGAGGCGGGAAATTTCCGTGGCAAGAGACAGTAATGGGCTATTTTCAGGGTTAAGCGTGCGCCACCCGGTGCGTACATCCTGCGCTCTCATGCATCACGAATGCGAGGCCTAACATGATGTCACTGCCCGTTCTTCTGCTCGGCGGCGTCGTCGGGATCCTCCTCCTTCTCTTTGTGGCGATCGTTGTGCCCGCCTCAACCGCGAAGGGATGGGCCGTCACAATCTCACTCATCGCCGGCGCCATCGTGATCAACAACAGTGTTCCTGCGCCCGTCTGGGGCCCGGTCGGGCTGCTCCTCATGGCGCTGCTTGTGATCGGAGCCGCGCGAGGCGGCCTCCGAATGGGCTGGCACGCTGGCAGCCTGTTGCTGGTGATCTGGCTGACGCTGGCGGCCTTCAGCGCGCTCATCTCGCGTGGTATCGGCGCCGAGGTTGTTGGCCTGTATTTTGGTCTGCTGCTGCTGCTCGGAGTGACGGTAACGGCCCTGTCTCGACGCGAGGTTCGTCTGGTTCTGCGCGGAATTCTCATACTGGCCTGCCTCGAGGTCTTCCTCGCCGCATTAGAGTTCGTCTTTAGGTTCGTCCCGCTCTGGGGCTACCGCGGCGGTCTCATGCGTGAAAACCCCTTCATCGACGGTATCGTTCGTGACCAGGGCACCTTCGGTCACCCGCTGGTCATGGGCTACTTCATGGCGGTAGTCGGCGTGATCGCCTGGAATGGGGCCGCCGCCGGGTTGCGCCGGGGACCCCGGGTCGCTCTGCTCATGGTCATCGCTGCCGGTTTACTCCTTTCCGGTACTCGGAGCGCGGTACTCGCCTGTCTCACCGGAATTCTGGTGCACACCCTCATGCGTTCCCACCTCACGTCCTGGTTCCGAAACATCATCTTGATTGCGAGCCTCGCGATCGTGGTGTATCTCCAGTCGGTCAACGTCTCGCGTCTCGTCACCGATCTTCTTGACTCCGGGTCTTGGACACACCGGCTGAACTCGCTCGGATCGGTCGACGCACTTCTCGCCCGCGAGACCGGAGAGATGCTCTGGGGCAGTGGGTGGGGCACCGAGGTGAGCCTGTATGACCGTGGCCTGATCCCCATGAGCTTTGGCCTCAAAGTGGTGGACAACTTCGTGGTCTATGTTCTGGGCACGATGGGGGTAATCGGGCTATTGCTTCTCGCGATCACCTGCGTTGTCATCTTTATCCGCGCCGATTCTCTGGGTAAGGCCCTGGTCGTGGTGAGCGTCACCATGTTTTTCTCGTTTGACATTGTCGTCTGGTTCTTTGGCGGAATGCTCATGGTGTTCAGTCTCACCCTGCCCAAAACCGATCGGGCGAACAGGTCTCGTCGCACGTCCGCCTCCCGCTCTCGCGCCCTCGCGAGCCAGACCCCGTAACCGTATCCCCCTCCCACCGTCTACGTCATAACAACAAAACTCGGGAAAGGGAAGAAACGTGGACACCCACACCACCTGCCTCTCCCGCGCACGCGACATCGCGGCCGCGGGAGAGGACGCCGCCAAATGGCTCACCAACCAGGGGTTCTCCATCCACCCCCCACGACTCCACATGCAGGTCTTCGCCGACACCCTGACCTTCGAAGGCTGCACCCTCACCCGTATCTGCCACTCAAGCGCAGAACTCCGCAAACACTCCCCCTCCACACAGCGCACGCTCTACCTCGTCGTTGATGGCGAGCTCACCGTCCAAAACGGTGCGCTCAAACAAACCCTCCGCGAACGCGAACTGCTCCTCTGCGAGGGCGAAGGCGAACTCACCCTCCGCGCAAGCGGCAGCCCCGCCTATCTCGAAATCACCCTCGATACCCCGGGCAAAGACCTTCAAACCGCCTTCACAAAGGTCGGCAAAGACTCCCTCGCCGTGAGCGCCCTCTGCGCCCTTGCAATGTCCGTCATTGCCTCAGATGCCGACCTCGAACCCGGCAGCGAACCACACCTGCGCTACGCCATCGAACAGCTCCTCCTCGCGGCCACCTCACGCCCGGGATTTGGATCACCCTCCTCCCAATCCACCGCCCAACGCGCCCTCTTCCACCGAGCCAAACGCCTCATCCAGACCCGCGCTCACAACCCCGAATTCACCGTCCAATCCCTCAGTCGCGCCCTCAATATCTCCCCCCAGTACCTGCGCAAAATCATGGCCGATGAGGGCACCTCTGCACTCCGCGAAATCGCCCACGCCCGCACCCAGGCCGCACACCAGCTCCTCCACAGCGGCCATCATCCCTCCCCCGATACCGCACGGGCCGCAGGATTCACCAGTGTCCGCACAATGCTCAAACACATCCGCGCTTCATAACGGCCAGGTTCGGTTCTGTGCACCACGCGCCGACCACAACGACAACGGGCGAGGGGCAGTCGATTTACATCGACTGCCCCTCGCCCGTTCGGTACTACTCAGCCCTCGGCTGGGGTGTCACTCAGTACACCAGCCCGCACAAATTCATCGCGGATGGGGGGGTCAGCTTCTCGGCGTGTGCCAGCGTCGGAGGGGTCAGGTCTGTCTTCACCAGGGTGTCACCAATGAATGGTGGGCACTGTCCCGATTCGTTGCAGTACCAGCACCGAAGAAACGACGGCTCCGATACGGATGGGCTTCCGGGCAAGAAGCCCGGCAAGTGCCGCCCCAATCCCGAGTTCCCACGCGCGCGATACGGTCGAAAATAATGCGATACCTAAACTTGACGTGGTTTCTGCGAACGCCCAGAGCCGCGAGAGCGCAACCACCCCACACGTCGTGACAAATGCCCAGGGCTGCCAGTTAACCGAGAGCAGTGCGGCACACAGATGATCCAGCACAACCACGATCACGGCTACCGCACGTAGACCCTGGATGTCGTCACGGAATCTCACCGCCGTATTCTTCTCCACCAATGCCAGACACCTTCGTCGTGCATTCACGCACAAATCTCGCATACAGGGGAATAGACGAAGAGCTGGTTGATGCATTAGGGGTCTTAGCGCATTTGGGAACAAAAAAACCGTGGGATAGTCGAGGTGACTATCCCACGGTTCGTTCAGACCGAGATTACTTCTTGACGGTCGGAGCCTTTACGGTGTTCTTACCGTTCAGGGGCGGCGGGGTGAACGCCGGTGCCGGGGTCTTTGCGGGAGCCGACGGGGTGACTGCCGGAGCCGAGGGCTTCGGTGCCGGGGTGGTTACTGCCGGGGTCGAGGACTTCGGAGCGAGGAACGGCAGGTCTGCCGGGGCCTCGGTCTTGCGCGGGACAACGCCCGAACCGGCGTTGGTGCCGTCAACGGGGTAGCCGTCAACGATGGCCTGCATGTCCTGGGTGGTCACGCCACCGGCCTGCATCTTGGCGGAAACGTCGGCACGCATGAAGCCGAGCTCGGCGTTACCCAGCGGCGGCAGCCACGGGAGCACCTTGAGGATGCGCAGCGAAGCGTTCAGACCGTTCATGGTTCCACGAGCCTCGGTACCGTACGGGTCCTCGTAGACGTTGGTGATTCCACCGTAGGAGATCGAACCGCTGATGATGCGGGAAACCTCGTAGGGCAGGATCGCGTCCAGGTCGATGGTGGCGTTCGGGGTGATGGTAACCGGAATACCGAGAACACGAATCTGCATCATCGGCATGTTGGGGATGTCAACCTTGGCCTGACCGAACAGACCCGAAGCCGAAGCGGTCAGGGTCGGAACGGTGTCGCGCGAACCACTCCACGAAGCGCGGAGCAGGTCACCGAGGATCTGAACGTCAGCGAAGGTCCAGGTAGCGGTCGAGTTGACCTGCAGCTGGTCTTCCTTGCCGGTCAGGGCCTGGGTGGTGAGCTCAACCTTTGCGGAGGTCTGACCGAGGTCTGCACCAACGAGGGGCAGAATCAGGGGCAGCTCGGGAAGGGTCGACTTGGGCAGCAGGTCGAGGGTACCGATGGTCTGGTTGGCCTCGGCGAGAACGCCACCCTTCTGGGCGACGCGCCACGAGGAGTCAGCATCGCCGGAGAGCAGGTTCAGCGCACCGATCGCGCCGAGCGACAGCTCGCCAACGGGGCTGGCCTTGCGTCCGCCATCGCCGAGCACGCCCGACTTCGATTCGGACTGGATCGGGATGATCGGCAGACCGAGTGCACCGATACCCAGGGGGGCCGAACGAGCGTAGGAACGCGAGTTCGCGTCGCTCCATACACGGTAGGGAACACCGTACATGTCAGCGCCAACGCCGGCGTAGGGCTTCAGGCCGTGGCTGTCTGCAACGGCAACGGCCTCGGAGATGTTGGCACGAGCCGACACCACACCGAAAAGCACGTCTGCTGCAGCGTAGACACCATAGGTACGGACAGCACCGCTGTAGGCGGGGCCGAGGTCCGAGGTGTCAGCCTTTGCCGGGGCTGCCATGGCCGGAGCCGCGGCTGCGCTGATGCCGGCACCCGCGATAACGGTGCCGGCGAGAGCCAGGGCAACGCTACGCGAGACGGCAGAGCCAAATCGAGTATTCTTCTTCATTGTGATTTTTGTCCTTATTGAAGGGATGGTCGGCCGTAAACAACGACCTGGGGCAAAAGCCCCGATTTTCTCTCCCGTTCACGTGTGATGAGCGGTCGAGAAAGCTAGAAAATCTATGGTTTGGGCGCGATGATCACGCGATCGGAACTCGGCAGCTCGATGGTCGGTGCGGAGTCAAGATAGGTGATGACAACGGCATTCAGGCTGCCCGCGGCGCGGGATGCGAGCCCCTCCAGACGCGGAGTGGGATTCGCCGAGGTCTGCAGCCACGTGGTCTGGTCGGCGGCCTCTACGGTGAACACGACCGTGCCGTCTGCGGCGTCATGTGTGTGGCTCGCCGTCGCGGGATCCAGCATCTTGATGGCCTGGACCAGCGTCGAGACGTCCACGAAGGAAACGGTGGCTACCGGTACGTCCCGTGGAAACACCACGAACTGATCGGGCTCACCGGCGCGCTTCGCGAGTTCCTCGGGCAGGCCAAACAGGGTCCAGTATTCCTCGGATGCGGAGACCCAGGTGGTGGCCTCGGTGTGCCGCACCCTGAGCTCCTGCTGCGGGAGGTACACGGTTCCCGTCCAGTCGGAGCCATCGCCCGAAGCGGTCATCTCCCAGCTCAGGGCACCACCGGAGGATTCGGCACTCCCCTGCAGCGTGAATCCCGCGGCGGATTCGAAGGACTCCTTTGCGGCCGCCAATCGAGCGGTGCCATCGGCGGTAATCTCCGCACCGTCCCCCTGAATGCCGAAGGGCTTAGCGTCCTCGGTCTCGGGGGACTCGCTCGGTTCCGGAGAGGTAGACGGTGCACTCGCCGAGGGTGAAGCGGAGGGGGTAGGCCCATCCTGACCATCGGCCGAGCATGCAGAGAGCGCGAGTACCGAAATCAGGAGGAGTGGAAGGGCACGCGCCTTCGTCATCCGCACGCGCTACTCCTTTTCCACCGGGGTCAGAGAGCCGACATCGACGCCACAGCGCTTCTGTACGTTCTCGAGCTGGGGCCCGACGACCTCTTCATAATCGATGCTCAGCTGGCCCAGGGCCTCGAGGGTGGTCGCGTTCATCGCCTCGCCGCCGAATACGGTGAACGAGTCGCCGGCCTTGGTCGCGGATTCGCCAACCTTCTGCCATCCGGCACGAAGCTCGGTGACGTCATCCACCTCGGCAAGTCGGGCAAAGGTCGCACCGGTCAACCGGAGCAGATCACCGAATCGGGTCTGTGCAGACTCGGGCGAAAGGGCGGCGATCTGAGCGTTGAGATCACTCAGCGCGCCAAAAACTCCGCAGACGTCCGCCGCCTTGCTCGGGTCAACGAGCTTGTCGGTGTTCTGCTTCACCTCGCCGGGCTCGGCGGTAGCGGTGCTCTCTGGATCTGCGGTGGCATCGGGTTCCGCCTCGGTCGAGGCAGAGGAGCTCGGCGAAGCCGAAGCGGAGGCCGAAGGCGAAGGCTTGGCCGTAGTGGTGGCCTGAGTACAACCCGCCAGGGTAAACCCGAGTGTGAGGGCCAGAGCGATGGCACCCAGGCCGGTGCGGGCACGCCCGCCGTGTGTTTCATTCATAGTCTGTTTTGGCTTTCATCCGAAGTCGTCGTCACAGGGGGTAGACGGCATTCGCGGGTTGTAATTACGGATGTTTGGTAAATTGAATGTGAGGTCACATTTTGGCGATTTCGCCCGGGTATGGCGCACGGGCCGCTGCCTAGATCCAGCCACGGCGAGCCCGATCTAACGAGTGAAGGAGCACGGGCAACACCCACGACTATGCGGGCATGACGGCCGTTACGTGGTGCCACGAGTGCGGTATCACAAACGCAGTGCCAGGAGTGCAGCGCGATCTGCGCTGCGCCCTGCGTACACTCCGTGAGCGGTGCGCGGTGAGTGGCGTGCGGTGGGTACTACGGTGAGCACTGCTCAGTGAGCACTGCACCGCGAGTACGGCAGCGTGGACGGTGGTTTCCGCCCCCGCGGCCACTGGTCCCCCAGTTTCCCCTCGGGTCCCCCCGGACCCGCATCGGCATCGCTTGAGCGGTACCTGATGTCTTGAATAATCATTGAGGCAATCCGCTCACCCGGCAACTCGCTGCGGGATTCAGTAGCGATTCGTGAATAATCGTGAGCGGTTCGTGCGACGAAACGCGCGTTGCCGCACGCATCATGCCGGACAGACGCGGCCAATCACACCCATTCTTCGCCATCACTCAGGCCAATTCCCGTCAATCTCACAGGAGAAGGCGACGAAAACTAGCGCGTTCCGCGACAGACAGCAGAACGCCCGTGTGCACTCGCACACGGGCGTTCAGTTGTTAGAACGTACAGACGTCGGCAGCGATTCCGACGACGTAACCGGCCCACCAGTTCGGCGTGTGATATCCGTAGTGGAAGATGTCCGTCATCGCCGGTACGGCAACCTTGCTCGGCTTCGTGATTGTCGAGTCCGCGTTACCGGTCCAGCGGAATACCGAACCGTTCGCGTCGAGGGCGAGGTAGCTGCCGTCCGCGGCAAATACCCGGGTAACATTTTCCAGCTCGCCGGGAACGATCTTGGACTTCATCGACTTGCCGTCCTCCTGGAGGAACTCGATGATCGAACCATTTTCAACCAGGATGACACCACCGGTGTACGCCTTCTCGTTTCCACCGGAGCGAATACCCCACGCGGCAACCTCAACGGCGTTCTGAGCAATGAAGACCAGGTTGTTGGGGCCACCAAAGGCGTCTCCGGCCCCAAACACCTCACGCTTATCGTTCATCACGATGATGGAGGTATCGGTGGCGAACAGGGTGTGGACGTTACCCAGAACACTCGTCCTGCTTGCCGAATAGATGGTGTTGTTCGAGTTTGCACGGAACGTGTTGATCTGGCCGTTCGCCATCTCGATTCCACCACCGGTGTACCACTTGTCGGTGTAGGTACTCCAGGCGGTCAGCTTGCTTGCACCCGCACTCGGACGGTACGGGCCAACCAGCTGTGCGGTGTTGCTGGAGTCCTTGAATGCGCCACCACCGTGCCACAGGCCCTCATCGGTCAGAACGTAGTACGCGTTGTCGCAGGCGACGATCTGGTCAACAACACCCCTGAACGAGGTCAGCTCAGTGAAGCTCAGGCTTCCACCGGTACCCAGACCCCGGAACACCCGGTTGTCTTCGGTGAGCACGAGGCAACCCGTGAAGTACTGGCTACCGGGCTGACTGGACCAACCGGAAACGGCGGTCACTGCACCGTCGATAGTTGCGATACGCTTGGCTCCGCCACCGAATGCCTGGCCCCAGTACCACAGCATGGAACGGTCATCGACGGCCCAGTGTGCATTTCGAGCCACGGCGGCGGTCTTCGCACGGAACTCGGTGTGCGGAACCATCGAGGGCTCCTGGCTGGCACCGGTGTTGAATGTAAAGACGGCGCCCGGCGCGGTTCCCACGATTCCCATCAGGACGGTCGAGGTGAGACCACGAACGGTGGCGGTAATCGAGTAGTAGCCGGAGGTACCGGAAGCATCAATACCGGGCAGACGGATCGTTCCGCCAATGGTGCGGAACTGCTGCTCCTGCTCCTGTCCTGGAACTGCGCGCGAGAAGGAAATACCCTCGCTCAGGGTCACGGTGATGGTCTGCTCTTCGCTCGGAACCGTACCGTTTTCGGTTACGGAGAACCGCACGTGCCCCGGGGTCACGGTGGCACAGCGGTCAACCACACCGAGCCACGGTTCGGGGGTTTCCAGCTCCCAGACGGATTCGCCTGAGGTAGCTGCAGCGGGAGATGCGCTAATGAGCGCGATTGCGGGCACCGACCAGGCGGCACCGGCAACGAGGGTACGTCGGCTCAGACCGAATCCCCGGCTATCGCCCCCGGGGTTTTGCGGACTATCGATAGTCGTCTCGTTCACGGAATTGTTCTCTTTCGTTTTGGTTCTGATATTTGGTAAGGCCTCATAGCGTGCGCGTGAGCGCAAGAAAATCGTGTCTTCGGCTACCAACCGAACACACACTGCACCTATATATACGAGCGAGAGCCCGTTCTATTACGTGCGTTATGAGGAGTGCGGGTGCGCGGGTGCGCGAAAAAGCCTGAGGGAGCCGCGCCAGCGACCTCCCTCAGACTTCTTTGCTGTGGGGTACTAGAAGACGCAGGCGTCGGACGAAATACCGACAACCCAGGCATACCACTTACCGTTCTGGTGGTACCCGTAGTGTGCGACGTCGGTCAGTTCCGGCACGTTGAGCTGGATAGGCGTGCTGAGGGACGCATCGGCGTTACCGTTCCAGCGCCAGAGTTCACCGCTCGAAGTCAACGCCAGGTAGCTACCGTCGGTCGCAAAAACTCGCGCGATATTCGCAAGCTTGCCGGGAACGATCTGAGCGTAAGCGCGCGAGTCCCCCGACTGGCGGAAGAACTCGATGATCGAACCGTTCTGCACCAGGATCGCGCCACCAGCGTAGTCACGCGTGGTTTTCACGCCCCAGGCCGAGACCGTGAGTGCGTTGTTGGCGAGAAGCGCCCAGTTGTTTCCGGGGAACGCGGGACCGGCACCCCAGACCACGCCGCGGGTGGTGAGGACGATGTTCGAGCTTTCGTTCGCGTAGAGAACCTCGATATCGCCGTCGACACCCATGTTGTTCACCACGGTGGGAGCCGAGACTCCGGAAGCCTTGAAGGTATGGACCTGGCCGTTGGCCATCACGAAGGCACCACCGGTCTGCCAGATGGTACTCACCGGAGAGCTCCACACCGAGAGCTTGGATGCTCCCCCGCTGGGGCCGTACGGGCCCTGCAGCGCCGCGGTGTTGCTGGAGCCCTGAATTGCGCTGCCGCCGAGCCATAGGCCATCGGTGGTCAGGACGTAGTAGGCGTTCTGGACGGCCGCGATCTCGAGGACGTCACCGGTGAACGTGGTCAGTTCGGTGATGGTCAGGCCACGGCCGTTACCCAGACCGCGGTACACGCGCTTATCCGCGGTGTAGATCAGGCATCCGGTGTAGTACCCGGTGGTTTCCATACCCCAGCCGGAAATCTTGGTGACATTCTCGATGTACTTTCCGCCGAACTCGGCGATTCTTTTGCCATCGGAGGCGGTAAACGCGGAGCCCCAGTACCAGAGGTATCCCTTGGCATCGATCACGTAGTTGGCGTTGTCTCCCACGTCTCCGCGGATACCATCGAAGTCGTCAACCCGATCGAGCGAGAGAGGCTGGCTCGAACCCGCACGGAACGTGTAAACGGCTCCGGAAGCGGCACCCTGAATGGCCATGTAGAGGATCTGCGTCTGCCCCTGAGACGTGGCCGTGATGGTGTAGTAACCGGTGGATCCGTAGGAATCGATTCCCGGAAGCGTGATGGTACCGCCCAGGGTGCGGAAGGTCTGGACCTGGCTCTGCCCCTCGGCGGCACCCGCGAACGAGATACCCGTGCTGAGCTCGACGGTGACGTCCTGCTCCTGACTGGGCTTGGGCAGAACGTCGTTGCGCAGTAGCGTGAACGTTACATAACCGGCGGTAATGGTATCGCAGCGATCCACCTCACCCAGCCACTGGTCCTGATCGGCAAACGCCCATGTTGCGACGGAGGAGGAGGCAGCCGCGGGGGACGCACTGATCAGCGCGATCGCCGGCACGGACCATGCTGCACCGGCAACCAGGGTCCGACGGCTGAGACCGAATCCCTGGCCATCCGTCCCCGAAGCGGGGACGCTTTCTTTTGAAGTCTCATTCAAGATGATTCATCTACTTTCATCGGTTTTGCGCGACACCGTTGCGATGTATGTGCGCTCATTTACACGACCTGCAGTGCTCTTGCCATCTGGAATTGCAGCTTGATCTCGGCGACATAAGCCCCCCGCCCGCACTACCACCCCCGTGGCCGGATCTTGGGTTGAATGATCGCGGCGTACGCGCGTTAGCGCGAAAACCCCGCGAGCATTCGCTCGGCAGTCAGTCGCTCCCCCGGTCTCCCCAAGACCCTGTGTGGATGCCATTTTCGACATCAGACATTTCATCCATCGTCTGCCGATCGTCGCCCATTTACCAGCCGAATGCGCGGCAAGTAGCGTTTCGAGCCTTCCGAGTAGCGATTCGGGTATCACGAGGGAAATACGCGTTTCGCCACGAATCCCCAAAATCAACGTAATGAATCGGGGGGCTCCCCGTCTCTTACTGTGCATGGGCACGAACTACGTTGCCTCACCCCACCCCGGGGTCAAATTACAAGGAGATTACACATGCTCGGAAACGCCTTTAGTGGTTGGCACCTGCTCATCATCCTCGCCGTAGTGGTTCTCCTGTTTGGTGCAACCAAGCTGCCCGCCCTCGCAAAGGGAATCGGCCAGTCGATCCGCATCTTCCGTTCGGAAGTCGATCAGCCCAAGAAGGACGCCGCTCAGAACGCCGAAGCAGAGGGCACCGAGTCCACCGGCAAGTCCGAATCCTAAACCGACCCTCCGCCCCTCCCCCCCCCCCTGAGTATCCAATCGAGAACTGGAGCCGCTGCCACATGGACGCCGAGACAAACCCCGACATCGTGAATGACAACGATCGCAGTCTTCGCGACTTCGTTCGCATGATTCGCACCTACTGGATGGGAGCGCTCCTCATCATCGCCCTGAGCATCGCCTCGGGTGCGGTGTGGACCCTCTTCCAACCACAGGTGTTTGAAGCGAAGGCCACGGGTATCGTCCAGGCACCGCGTGGAAACGACCCGAGTAACGCGTACTCGTCCGAGGCTCTCTCGAAGTCGCAGGCGGCATCCTATGCAACCGTCGCGACCTCGCTCGCGGTTGCCGAGCGGGTGGAAAAGGCAGGAGTAGTCAAGCAGTCTGCCGGGGTTCTCCTGGGCCGAATCACGGCACTTCAGCCGCAGGACACCGTCCTCATCGAGATCACGGCCAAGGGGCCGACCGGGGATTCCGCGCGCACCCTCGCCGATGCGTGGATCACCGCGATGTCCGAACAGATCGAAGCCATTCAGGGAAACGACGGCGTCATCGGTGCTCAAAACACCAAATTTGTGAGTGTGTCGAAGGCGGCAACCCCCAACAGCCCGGTCTCCCCCAACGTGATCATCGCCCTCGTTCTGGCCACGATCACGGGCACGCTCCTCGCGATTGCGTATGCGGTCATCCGCCAGCACCTCGACCGGCGCATCCGCTCGGCCGATGTTCTGGAGCAGCGCTACGGTACCTCCGTGCTCGGAACCATCCCGATGAACCCGTTCCTGCGGAAGGGAAGCCAGCTGCTCTCACAGCTGACTGAGACCTCCACGGAGAGCCGTCATGCGTCCTTTGCGATGGCCGAATCGCTGCGCGAACTGCGGACCAACCTGTCCTATGTGGACGTTGACAATCCCCCGCAAGTATTTGTCGTCACGAGCCCGAACCCCGGTGAGGGAAAGTCCACGCTGAGCGCGAACCTCGCAGAAACACTCGCGGTGAACTCGGGCAAGAACGTCGTGGTCATCGACTGCGATCTGCGCCGCCCCACCCTGTCAAAGATCTTCAACGCGGTCGAGGGTGCCGGTCTTACCGATGTGCTGAGCGGACGTGCGGAGCTTCAGCAGGTAATCCAGCCCTGCGGGGACTCCGAAAAGCTCTGGATCCTGGGTGCCGGACGTATCCCGCCGAACCCCAGCGAGCTGCTCGGATCGCGAGCGATGAAGGAGCTACTGGCCGCCCTCGGCGAGCAGTCAATAGTGATTCTGGACGCACCGCCGATACTTCCCGTCACCGACGCCGTCGTACTCGCAAACTCCGCCGATGGCGTGGTACTGGTCGCGAGTGCCCGAAACACCACCTATGAACAGTTCGGCCGCGCTCAGCAGCTCATCAAACGCGGCGGTGCGCACCTGTTGGGAACGGTCCTGAACCGTGTTCCCACCAGCGGACAGGACGCACACCAGTACGGGTACTACGGCGGTACCTACTACGCCAATGAGGAGACCCCGGCTACGACCGCGACCGCTCAGCCGAGCGATGAATCGACCGTAGTAGAGGGTGACTCCGCCACTCCCATCGCCGCAGCAACCCCGCTGGCCGCCCCGGAAGAGGCGACATCGCGTCGAACTGTGCGGCGTTCCGGCCACTAGCCGATGTTTCCCCACGCGGTTGCCCTCGGCTTTTTGCACGCCCTTGTTGACGATGTCAGCGAGGTCACGGGTGCTCGCTACCTCGTTATCAAGGGGGCGAGCACCACGTCCCACGGGCTGCGTCCCACGGGATTCTCCTCCGATGTTGACGTGCTGGTTTCACCGGCCGATCTCGATCGATTCACCACCGAGGTGGCGCGTCGAGGCTGGCAGTTGCGCCCCAGTGACATCGATACCGGCGCGTTCCCGCAGCACTCGGTCACGTACTTCCATGCGGAATGGCCCTGCGATCTCGACGTACACTTTCGCTTTCCGGGGCTCGAGGGGGACGCGGAGGAGGTCTTTGACGCGCTCTATTTTCGTCGCAGCCACCTGAACATGATCGGGCGAAGCATTGCCCACCCCGGGCTGGTGGATGCGCTCACCATCGCGGTCCTTCACTGCCTGCGCAGCCCCGGATTGCAGCGTCAGGAGAGCGAGTATCGCGCCCTGGTTCGGCAGGCCACACGGTTTGATTCGACGGTACTCGTTGATCAGGCCCGCTCGGTGGGTGCGCTCGCGTGTATCGCTCCCTACCTCCGTGAGGCTTACGGCCTCGCACTACCCGCGGGTACTCCCCCGGCGAGCGAGGAGTGGATCCTTCGCACCACGCTCACCTCCCCCAACGCTCGACGCATGGCCCTGCTCATGCAGGCCCCCATGCGCGAAAAGGTGCACCTCATGCGCCTGGCGATCGCCCCCACCTCCTCAACACTGCTGAAGAACGATATTCATGCCCGCCCGACACTTCCGCGGCTTCTGCTGGCACTGCTGAGACGCTGGGTTCGTGGGCCCGCCCGGGCCCTGCGCGGGGTGCGGCAGGCCCGCGCCTTTGTGTCGTCCACCCGTTCGGTTGACGAACTGCACTAGCCCGCCTCCACTCATCACTCACGCCACCCCACACACCGACGAAGCCCTCGCTCACTGAGCGAGGGCTTCGTCGTCTGTACGCTACCGGACCGGCGACGCGCTACTCGGCGAATGTCTCCAGCCCCGCGGCCACCTCGGGTGAGGCAAACGCGTGCACCCGGGTGCCCTCCTCCACGTAGTCGAGGGTGACCACGCGGCCGCGGCGGTGCAGCAGCGAGATCACGTCGCCGCGATCGTAGGGCACCAGCAGGTGCAGCTCAACCGATGGGCTCGGCAGGAGTTCGGCGATGCGGGCGAGGATCTCATCCACACCCTCACCGGTGCGAGCCGAGGCGAAGATCGCGTGGGGCTCGAGCCCCAGCAGAACCAGCCGGTCCTCCTCGGACACCAGATCAGACTTGTTGAACACCACGATCTCCGGGATATCCCGGGCACCCACGTCGTTGATTACGTCGCGGACGGTGGTGAGCTGAGCGGCGGGATCCGGGTGCGAACCATCCACCACGTGCACAATGACATCGGAATCGCCGACCTCCTCGAGAGTGGAGCGGAACGCCTCGACCAGCTGGTGCGGCAGGTTACGCACGAACCCGACCGTGTCGGTCAGGGTGTAGACCCGGCCGTCCTCGGTGCGGTTCTTCCGGACGGTGGCGTCCAGCGTGGCAAACAGGGCGTTTTCGACCAGCACACCGGCGCGGGTAATGCGGTTCAGCAGGCTCGACTTACCGGCGTTGGTGTACCCGGCAATCGCAACCGAGGGCACCTCAAAGCGCTGACGGTTCGCCCGCTTGGCCTCGCGCGCGGGCAGGAAGCCCTTGATCTGGCGGCGCAGCTTCGACATGCGAATGTGAATGTGTCGGCGATCCAGCTCGAGCTTGGTCTCACCCGGGCCACGCGAGCCCATACCCGCGCCGCCCACCTGGCCACCGGCCTGACGCGACATCGACTCACCCCATCCGCGCAGACGCGGCAGGAGGTATTCGAGCTGAGCCAGCTCAACCTGGGCCTTACCCTCGCGGCTCTTCGCGTGCTGGCTGAAGATGTCGAGGATCACGGCGGTACGGTCAATGACCTTGACCTTCACGACGTCCTCCAGCGCGCGCCGCTGGCTGGGCGAGAGCTCGGTATCGGCGATCACGGTATCCGCGCCGAGCGCCTTGACGATGCCCGCGAGCTCGGCGGCCTTACCGCTTCCCAGGTACGTGCTGGCGTCGGGGTTGACCCGGCGCTGCAGCAGGCCGTCAAGCACGGCCGCACCCGCGGTTTCGGCGAGCGCGGCGAGTTCACGCAGCGAGTTCTCGGCGTCGTCCTGCTTGCCCTGCGGATACACGCCGATGAGGACGACGTTTTCGAGGCGGAGCTGACGATACTCAACCTCGGTGACGTCCTCAAGCTCGGTGGAGAGGCCGGCGACGCGGCGCAGCGCGGCACGATCGGCGCGATCGGCCTGATCGCCGTCTCCGAAGGAGTCTCCCGATGCGTGATCCTGCAGCGCCTCGGCGCGGCCGGTCGCAAAGACGTTGACGGCCCCGGCGCGCGATGCCGCACCACGAAGGACGCGCTCGACGGCGTCCTCGGATTCGGCACCGTCGTTGGTGCCGTCGGGGGCGGCATCATGCCCGGATGCCTCGGGGGAATGTGCGGCGGAGTCGCCGCCGGTCGTGGTGTTGTGGCGGGCCGGAGCTTCGGCTTCGAAGCCATTCGGGGCGCTCTGATCGGCGGCCTCGTGATCGTGTCCGGCGTTGATGGTGTTCGGGGTGTCTTTTGTCATCGAGTTAACCCTAGTTCGTATCCATCGGATACGGTCTAAATATGTCGAGTGAACACTATTTTGATGCTACTCCCGCGGGTGACGCGGTCTATCGCACGATCAGCGTGCGCCTGGCCGGTGTCGAGCGCACCCTCACCACGGCGAACAAGGTCTTCTCCCCCGCCCACCTCGACGAGGGCACCCGAATCCTGCTGGAGGAGGTGCCCGAGCCGCCGACCCATGGCAACCTGCTGGACCTCGGTGCGGGCTGGGGGCCGATCTCGCTCGAGCTCGCGCTGCTGAGCCCCGAGGCCACGGTCTGGGCGGTGGACGTCAACGATCGCGCGCTCGAACTGGTGCGGAAGAACGCGGCGGCGCTGGGCGTCACCAACATTCGCGCGGTACGCCCCGAGGAGGTTCCGGAAGACATCCGTTTCGAGGCAATCTGGTCCAACCCCCCGATTCGCGTGGGCAAGGACGTGCTCCACGGCATGCTCGAGCACTGGCTCCCGCGTCTGGTTGATCAGGGCGAGGCCTGGCTCGTCGTGCAGAAGAACCTCGGTGGCGACTCCCTGCAGAAGTGGATCGCCGAGATGCTGGGCAGCGAGTTCAGCGTCAGCCGTCACACCACGGCCAAGGGCTTCCGGGTGATCTTCGTGGATCACTCCGGTGCCGAGGAGGAGCTCCCCGAGTTTCCGTAGCCCACACGTGAGAAATGCCCCGGCAGGTCGGTGACCTGTCGGGGCATTTCTGATACACGGCTTCGTGTACCGCTCGTTTCGAGCTACGCGCGGGTGAGGGCCTCGAGATCGAGCGAACCCGCGTAGACGAGCTCGGCCGGGCCGGACAGCGAGACGTGCTCGCCGTCCTCCGTCGGGAACATGCGCACGGCGCAGACGCCGCCGGGGACGCTCACGCGCCACTGGTTCGGTGCGGTCGGGCCCGCCCAGAAGCGGGTGGCGAGGGCCGCGGCGGCGATACCGGTGCCGCAGGAGAGGGTTTCTCCCGACCCACGCTCGTGCACGCGCATGCTGATCTGGCCGACGCCATCGCGCACCAGCTGGGCCGCGGGCACCACGAGCTCCACGTTGGCACCGGCCTCGGGGGCGGGATCGAGGATCGGGGCGACGGTGAGGTCGGCGTTTTCGAGCTCGGAGTCATCGGCGAGCGCTACCACCACGTGCGGGTTGCCCACGTTGATGCCCACGCCCGGACGGGCAACCTCGACGCCGCGGGTACTGACCAGCGGGCCGTCCTCCTCGAGGCGCCAGCGGCCGAGGTCGACGGCAAAGCCACCGGCGGTCACCTGGACATCGCGGACACCCGCGCGGGTGCCGATCGCGATGCTCTCGCCGCGGGCCAGGGTAACGAGGCCGGTCTCGATCAGGTAGCGCACAAACACGCGGATCCCGTTGCCACACATCTCGGCCACCGAGCCATCGGCGTTGTAGTAGTCCATGAACCACTCGGCTCCGGAATCCTCGGCGAGGCTCTCGGCACCATACTCGAGCGCGGAGGAACGGGCGGCCCGGATCAGGCCATCGGCCCCCACGCCGAAGCGGCGATCACACAGCGCGGCGATCACCCGGGGCGTCAGCTCACGCTCGGCATTCGGATCGGTGATCAGCACGAAATCGTTGCCGGTGCCGTGGCCCTTGTGAAAATCGAGAGTGTTCGCCATTGCCCCAGTTTAGGCGTCACCGACCCGCGAACGAAACCCGAGGCCTCAGCGCCGCCGATACAGGATCTCCGGGCGTCCGCGCTGCCCATAACGGTGCTCGCTCTGCAGGTTTCCCGTACGCACGAGGTGGTCGAGATAGCGTCGTGCAGTAATACGCGACAGGCCGCAGGTGGACGCGACCTCGCTGGCCGAGGCCGCCTGCTCAACCGGCACCGCGCTCTCCACGAGCCTCGCGGTGGAGGCCGAAAGCCCCTTGGGCAGGCGGCGGTCAGGAATACGCCCCGCCTCCACCAGCGCATTCACGTCCTCCTGCCCGAGCGGGGCGGGATCGATCCGCTCCCGGGGGGAACGACCGGCGTCCCGATAGCTGCCGAGCTTCTGCTCAAACACCGCGCGCGAGAACGGCTTCACCAGGTAGTCGGCAATCCGCGCCGATGCCGCCTGAGAAACGGTGATCCCGTCGTTGGCCGAACTCACCACGATCACGTCCACCGCCTCATCGCTCAGCCGGCGCAGGCGATGCAGCACCTCAACACCGCTGAAATCCGGCAGGTGAATATCAAGCAGCACGAGATCGATACCGCCATCCAGCAGGCGATCCAGGGCGGCCGCGCCGGTATCGACGGTGCCCACCACGACAAACCCGGGCAGGCGCTCCAGGGCGCGCTGATGCATCCGGGCAACCGCCGGGTCATCCTCTACTATCAGCGTGCGAATCATCGCGGCACCCCACTCGTATCTGCGGCCATCGTGAGGGGCGGGACAAACGCCTCCATCCGGGTGCCGTGAGGCACCCCGGGTGCGACGCCCACGCGCACCCATCCCGCGCGATGCTCGAGAACGCGGGCGACGAGCGCGAGCCCGTATCCGCGCGGGAGATCGCCGTCTTCCAGGGTGCGCCTGGGCTTCGTGCTGTAGCCGTGCTCGAAGATGCGGCCATAGGCGGACACATCGATTCCGGAACCGTCATCGGTCACGCTGATCGAGAGGCCCTCCGCGGTGCGGGTGAGACGCAGCGCGACCGTACCCGCGGGGCCGGCCGCATCCACAGCGTTAGAGAGCAGGTTCGCGATCACGGCAAACTCATCGGTATCAATATCCGGGGTGCTGCCGGCCACCCGAGACCCCGCATCTCCTTCAACCTCGAGCCGGCCACCGCCCGCGCGCAGACGGCCGCGCTGCTCGTCGAGGAGGTTCTGGAGCCCGGTGCGGGTCACCGGGATCGGTGCGGTGTTGCGGGCCAGCTCGGCCTCGGCATCCACCGGAACGAGGGTGCGAATGTAGCCCAGTGCCTCGTCGTTCTCGCGATCCTCGAGTAGGCCGTAGAGCACGTGCAGCCGATTCGCGAACTCGTGCTGCTGCTCCCCCAGAGCCGCGGAAACCCGGCGCTGCAGCACGAGTTCGCGGGAGTCACGGGCCAGGCGATCGAGCCGGCGTCCGAGCAGCATCGTCACCAGCGCCGCGGCACCGATACCCACAGCAAGCGACCCCAGAGCCCAGGGTATGAGGCCCGCCACCCCGGTGTGCATATCCTCGGCGATGGCGCTCTCCAGGATTCCCACCGAGGCGGTACCGATGATCTCGCCAGAGGTGTCGTAGACGGGCATCTTCGCCCGCAGGGTCGGGCCGAGGGTTCCCACCTCGATGCCGACGTAGCTCTCACCGGCAAGCACTCGACGGTGATCGGTCGAGACCTCCTCACCCACACGCGCGGCGTTCGGGTGGGTCAACCGGATGCCCGCGGTGTCCGTGATGACGACGTAGTCCATGCCCGCGGCCTCGGCCACGAGATCGGCCACCGGTTGCAGTTCATCGGTGGGCCAGGGGGCGACGATTCCCGCACGCACCGCCGGCAGGTTCGACAGCGACTCGGCAACCCGGATCACCCGCTCCTCGGTTGCCGCCCGAATCTGGCGGTCCTGCACGATCAGGGCCACCACCACGGTGATCCCGACACACACAAAAACGATGCCCGTCTGGACGAGCAGCATCGTGAGGCGGCGCGGCGCCGTGGTCTTCACGGGGTGGGACGCGGTGGCGGCACCACCCGGGGCGCGCGTGGACGAGTTCGGCCGAGACATCGCTGTCCTCCCTCACGGTCGGCGTCCGCTCAGGTTACCAGCGCGCACCCCCGCCTCGGAACCGGCCGGTGCGGTCATTTAAGACCACAATCCACACAAATGGACTCTCGCCGCGCGAATGCCTAGCGTCGAGAGAACCAGACTCCGTCACAGTGTTGTGGCGCGGGTGGAAGGAACAATCATGAAAAAACGAATCATTTCGATCGTGGTGGGGGTTCTCACGATCGGCGTGTTCACGGCGGCGGCAATGGATGCCAGCGCCTCGGGCTCCACGGCCTCGGCACGCAGCAAACTCACCATCATGGCCCCCGCCGCCCCCGGCGGAGGCTGGGACGGCTTCGGCCGTGAGGCCCAGCAGGGTCTGCGCCGAGCGGGCATCGTCAACAACGCGCAGGTCATCAATGTACCCGGTGCCGGCGGCACGATCGGGCTCAGCAAGCTCGTTCAAATGGATGGGCGGGACGACATGCTGATGGTCACCGGTGCGGTGATGATCGGTGCCAGCGTGCTCTCCAAGACCTCGGAATCCCTCGCGGATACCACGCCGATCGCCCGCCTCGCCGACGACTATTCGGTTCTCGTGGTGCCCGCGGCCTCGCCGTACAACACGATGGCCGAGTTCGTCGAGGCCTGGCAGAAGGCTCCCGGCGCGCACTCCATCGCCGGCGGATCCCTCGGCAGCATCGACCACCTCCTCAGCGGCCTCCTCGGCCGTACCGTGGGTATCACCCCGAGCGCCGTGAACTACGTGGCATATTCCGGAGGCGGCGAGGTGCTCGCCTCGATGCTCTCCAACACCGCGGCGGCCGGAATCTCCGGCTACAACGAGTTCCGGGATCAGATCGAGGCCGGTACCCTGCGCGCCCTCGGGATCTCCTCCCCCGAACGCCTCGACGGGGTGCCCGTGCCCACGTTCATCGAGTCGGGCATCGACGTACAGATGTCGAACTGGCGTGGATACGTGGCCCCACCCGGCATCGCCGATGACGCCCGCGACGAGATGGTCGCGATCATCACCGAGCTGCACCAGACGGACGAGTGGGCCGATACCCTCCGCCGCAACAACTGGACCGACTCCTTCCAGGTGGGCGATGAGTTTGATGCCTTCCTCGAGGAGGAGACCACCCGCGTATCCGACCTGATTAGGGAGCTGGGACTATGACCGTGACTCACACCGGGGCCCCCGTCCGCCCCGCAAACGCCACCTGGTGGCACGGCCGCGGGGAGCTCGTTGTCGCCGCGCTGGTGCTGGGGCTCGCGATATTCCTCGGGATCGGCACGGTCACCATGGACGTTCCCGCCGGTGCCGGTGTGCCCGGACCGCAGTTCTTCCCCACCATCGTGACCGCGGGCCTCGCCATCCTCGGCGTACTCCTCGCCGTACGGGTCATCCGTCACCCCGAGGCCGAGGTCGGTGCGGGCGGCAGCGATGACCTCGAGATGGATGCCGAGATGCTCGGCGACCTCGGAGATATCGACACCACCTCGGAGATCCGCGTGGTGGCCTCGGCCACCGGAGAGGATGTTCCGCGCACCGGCACCGACTGGAAGACCTTCGCGATGGTCCTGGCCGGGCTCATCGGGTTTGTGATCATCCTGGTGCCCGTGGGCTGGATTCTCGCGGGTGCCGCGCTGTTTTGGGTCATCGCGCACGCGCTCGGCAGCAAGCGGCCCGTGTTTGACATCGCGATCGCGATCCTGATGTCCTCGGCCATCCAGCTCGCCTTTTCGGCCGGGCTCGGCCTCACGCTGCCCTCGGGCCTCCTCGCGGGGGTGTTCTCATGGATCAGCTAACCCACCTGCTTGAGGGTTTCAGTGTCGCGCTCACGCCGATCAACCTGCTGTGGCTCGTCATCGGTGCCGTCCTCGGCACGGCCGTGGGCGTGCTGCCCGGCCTCGGTTCGGCAATGGCGGTGGCGCTGCTGCTCCCGGTCACGTTCAGCCTCGACCCCACCGGGGCGTTCATCATGTTCGCGAGCATCTACTTCGGTGGGCTCTTCGGAGACTCAACCGCGGGCATCCTACTCAACACCCCGGGCAACTCCTCCGCCATTGCGACCACGTTTGAGGGGCATCGGATGGCCAAGGATGGCCGCGCCGCGAAGGCCCTCGGTACCTCGGCGATGGGTGCATTCCTCGGCGGTATGATCGCCACGACCCTGGTGGTGTTCTTCGCACCGTACCTGGTGCGCCTCGCCACCATGTTTGGCCCAGCTGAGTACTTCGCCCTCGCCGCGTTTGCGTTCGTTGCGATCTCCTCGGTCGTTGCCGAATCCGTGCTGCGCGGGCTCCTCGCGCTGTCGATCGGCCTGGCGCTCGCCATGGTCGGTATCGATGGGCCGAGCGGGGCCGCTCGCTTTACGCTCGGGCTGCCGCAGCTCTTTGACGGCATCTCAATCATCGTGATCACGGTGGGTCTGCTCGCACTCGGTGAGGTGCTACACGTGGCCTCGCGGATCCATCGCGACGGCGCCGTCACCCGGGTGTCGGCGGGTGGTTCGCCGTTCCTCAACTGGCGGGAGTTCCGCAAGGCGTTCCCCGCGTTCCTGCGCGGTACGAGCTTCGGTGTGCCGTTCGGGGTGATTCCGGTGGGAGGCTCCGAGGTGCCGACGTTCCTCGCCTACGGCACGGAGAAGCGTCTCGCTCAGCGCCGCGGTGACACCGACTTTGGCGGCCGTGGTGCCATTCAGGGTGTGGCCGCTCCCGAGGCCGCCGGTAACGCCACCGCGGGCACCGCAATGGGTGCGCTGCTCGCGCTGGGGTTGCCGACCTCGGCAACCGCGGCGATGATGATCGCCGCGTTCCAGCAGTACGGCATGCAGCCCGGCCCGCTGCTGTTCGAGCGCAGCGCGGATCTGGTGTGGCCGCTGCTCGCAAGCCTGTTTGTGGGCCTCGTGATCCTGCTGATCATCAACCTGCCCTTTGCTGCGGTGTGGGCGAAGCTGCTGCTGGTACCCAAACACTACCTGTACGCGGGTATCACGCTGTTTGCGATGCTCGGTGTGTATGCGATCGCCTCGGCCGAGATGGATCTGTGGCTGGTGCTCGGCATCGGCCTGCTGGGCTTCCTGATGCGGCGGTTCTCGATT
Organism: Mycetocola tolaasinivorans; assembly: GCF_003667565.1. Classification (GTDB taxonomy): domain Bacteria; phylum Actinomycetota; class Actinomycetes; order Actinomycetales; family Microbacteriaceae; genus Mycetocola; species Mycetocola tolaasinivorans. The sequence goes on along the minus strand of NZ_RCUX01000001.1, from coordinate 36,917 downwards.
CCTCTGGCCCCGGTGCTGATCGCGGCGATCCTGGGGCCGCTCGCCGAAACCGAGCTGCGCCGGGCGCTCGCGGTGTCCGAGGGCGACCTGGGCATTCTGGTGGGTTCGCCGATCACGATCGCGCTGTACTCGCTGATGGCGGTGGCCATTGCGTTCACGCTATTCCAGGGGCTGCATGCTCGCGCGGCGAAGCGGCGCGCGCTGGTCGATTCTGTGAGGTAGAACGTGGGGAGGACACAGCGGCACCGTCTCGAGGTTTTGAGGCGGTGCCGCTGTGGTGATGCGAGGATGCGGGGCCGACCCGCGGCGCACGTGAGGCGACGTAGCTACGGCTACGGCTACGGCTACGGCTACGGCTACGGCTACGGCTACGGCTACGGCTACGGTGCGTAGGTTACGGGGTGGGCAGGATGTGGTCTGCGATGGCGGGGAGTGGTTCGGCGACGGTGTCAAACACGTGGGCACCCTGGTAGCGCTTGAACCAGCTCACCTGGCGGCGGGCGTAGCGGCGGGTGAGGCGGCGGGTGTCTTCGATGGCTTCGGCTTCCGTCATCTCTCCGCGGAGTTCGGCGGCGGCTTGGCCGTAGCCGATGGCGCGGCGCGCGGTGATTCCGGCGTCGATTCCCGCGGCGAGCAGGCCCGCGGTTTCGGCGAGCAGACCGGCCTCCCACATGCGGGTCACGCGGGCGTCGAGTCGCGCGACGAGGTCTTCGCGGGGTGCGGTGAGCGAGATCAGGAGGGTGGGCGTCCACCAGGTGGGTTCTTCCGGCAGGGTGCCGGCGACGGGGGTACCGGTGATTTCAGCGACCTCGAGGGCCCGCACGATGCGGCGACCGTTGTGAGGTCCGATGCGTTCTGCGGCCTCGGGGCTGAGTTCGCGCAGGCGGCGGTACAGCAGACCCGGGCCCTGCTCGCTGAGTTCGGCCTCGAGCCGGGCCCGTACTTCGGGGTCTTGCCCCGGGAAGTCGAAGTCGAAGAGCACGCTGGAAACGTACAGGCCGGAGCCGCCGACGAGGATCGGCCAGGCACCGCGGGCGAGGATGTCGGCGATGATGCCGCGGGCCTCGGGCTGGTAGTGCGCGACGGCGGCGTCCTCGTGTGGGTCGAGGATGTCGAACAGGTGGTGGGGGAACTCCGCGCGTTCGGCTGCGGAAACCTTGGCCGTGCCGATATCCATGCCGCGGTAGAACTGCATGGCATCGACGTTCACAATTTCGGCGGCCTGCCCGTGCGCTGCCAGACGGCGGGCGAGCTCGAGGGAGAGGTCGCTCTTTCCGGTGCCCGTAGCACCAACAACCGCAATGAGCCGGGGTGCTGAGAGGTCGCCGAGGAGGGCTCCGGGCGTGGGCATATGCGGGTTGTCTGTGATGTGCGGGTTGTTCGGGGTCTGCGCGATGTCCGTGGTATTGATTGGAGTACTCACGCCCTAGCGCAGATCGTCGTTGGTGTTGTAAATCGGTACGGTGCTGACGGGCGGGCCGACGCGCAGGCTCGGGAAACCGAGGTTGACCGGTCCACCCGCGGCGGATGCGCCGGTACCGGATGCGGTGCCGTCGCCGGCCGCGGGCACACCGCAGGACTCGGCCTGGTCGCGATCCCAGGCGTCTCCGGCGCGGGTGCGGCGGATCTGGAGCGGGGTGCCCTCGGGGGTGTCGGCGATGAGGTGGAACGGAGCGGCCTCGGTCACGATGGCGGTCACAACGTCGCCGGGCCGGGGAATCTCGGAGCCCTCGGGCAGCGAGAAGTGGACGAGGCGAGAGTCTTCGGCGCGGCCGGACATCCGGCGGGTGGCGGCATCCTTTTTGCCCTCGCCGGTGGCGACCAGAATGCGGACCTCGCGGCCCACGATCGCCTGGTTTTCCTCGAGCGAGATGCGATCCTGCAGGGCGGCGAGGCGCTCGTAACGATCCTGAACGACAGCCTTGGGAATCTGGTTTTCCATTTCACCGGCGGGGGTGCCGGGACGCACCGAGTACTGGAAGGTGAATGCGGTGGCGAAGCGGGAGGCCTCGACGACGCGCAGTGTCTCCTGGAAGTCTTCCTCGGTCTCGCCGGGGAAGCCCACGATGATGTCGGTAGAGATGGCGGCCTGCGGGATTTTCTCGCGCACCTGGTCGAGTATGCCGAGGAACTTCTTGCTACGGTACGACCGGCGCATGGCCTTCAACACGGTGTCCGAACCGGACTGCAGTGGCATGTGGAGCTGCGGCATGACGTTTGGGGTTTCGGCCATGGCGTCGATGACGTCCTGGGTGAAGGCGGCGGGATGCGGGCTCGTGAAGCGGATGCGCTCAAGACCCTCGATCTGGCCGGCCGCGCGCAGCAGCTTACTGAAAGCGAAGCGGTCGCCAAACTCGACGCCGTAGCTGTTGACGTTCTGGCCGAGGAGCGTGACTTCGATGGCACCGTCGTCGACGAGGGCCTGGATTTCGGCGAGGATCTCGCCCGGGCGGCGATCCTTTTCCTTGCCGCGGAGCGCGGGCACGATGCAGAAGGTGCAGGTGTTGTTACACCCGACAGAGATGGATACCCAGCCGCTGTAGCTGGAATCTCGCTTGGTGGGCAGCGTGGACGGGAACGTTTCGAGGGACTCGAGGATCTCCATCTGGGCCTCGTCATTGTGGCGTGCCCGTTCGAGAAGGCTGGGCAGCGCGCCCATGTTGTGGGTGCCGAACACGACGTCGACCCAGGGGGCCTTCTCGAGGATGACGTTCTTATCTTTCTGCGCGAGGCAGCCGCCCACGGCGATCTGCATGCCCTCGTGGCGCTTCTTTACCGAGGCGAGGTGGCCGAGGTTGCCGTAGAGCTTGTTGTCTGCGTTTTCACGGACGGCGCAGGTGTTGATGACCACGACGTCGGGGCGCTCCCCCGAGGCGAGCACGTAGCCGGCGGCCTCGAGCGAGCCGCTGAGGCGTTCGGAGTCGTGAACATTCATCTGGCAGCCGTACGTGCGCACCTCATAGGTTCGTCGCCGCCCGGCGGTGTCGATCGCGGCCCCGGAGGGCGCAATGACGGTGGGGGTGCTAACGGGTGAGGTGCTCACAGAAGTGGTCATGCCCCTATTCTACGAAACCTCACCCAAAGTTTCCGGTCGGCCACGGAACCAGTGGAAAACCCGGGGCTTGTGGAGAGCTTCCACCGGCCCCGGGTACCGGAAATGCGAGGGCGTAACCTATCGGAACGTGACGCGGCCGCGACGGCCACGGGTGGCGAGTGCCGAGCGCACCGCCTCACGCACGATCGATCCGGGGTATCCGCGGCGGGCGAGGAAGCCGGAGAGCCGGCGATCGGCCACGGCGTCGTCGAGAGAGCTCATCTGACCCACGCGCTTGATCGCGAGTTCCGTGGCGGCGGCGAGCTCATCGTCGTCCGCAACCTCGGCGAGAGCCTCCTCGATGATGTCCGCGGGAATCTTCCGCTGGGCCATTTCGCGGGCAACGACCTGCCGCGATTTGCCCTTGCGATCGTAGAGCGAGTGCTTGAGCTGTTCGGCGAGCACCGCATCGTCGAGATAACCGAGTTCGTCCAGCCGTTCGGCCACAGCCTCGGCCGCATCGTTTTCCAGGCCGATACCCTCGGCCTCGCGGACCACCTCGGCCCGGCTCAGTGCCGATCGTGCAAGGCGCCGCACCAGGTGTTCCACGGCCTCCTCGAATGTCGGGGGCGGGACCTCCTCGTCTTCCTCATCGTCTTCGTCGTCCTCCCCCTCGATAAATTCGGGGATGTGCGCGAGGTCGTCGACGGGGCCGTGCGGCCGTGCCGCGTCCCTGCGTGTCAGCGCGAAGATCTCGGCGTCGGGGTACTCCTCGAATGCCGCGACGGGAAGGTCCTCGGCATTCGAATCGGCGGTGTTCGACGCGACGTTATTCGAGGTGGCTGCATGAGGAGCTTCGGAAACGAGGGAGCGGGATGCTCGCGCAGCGCGCGCCGCAAAGTCGCTGACGATCGCCTCGCCGCTCGGCACCGGTACGGGCTGCACCTCGGTACCCAGCACCGTGGCGTCGGCAGAAGACCCCGCGGATAGATCTCCCGGTGCTTCGGATTCCACGGAATCCCCGGATTCGTCTCCCGAGATTGCGGCCAACCGTGCGCGACGACGACCGCCCAGCGAGGTAACCGGTGCCAGTGCGGGCGATACGGAAGCTTCCGCAGCCCTCACCGATGCCCCCTCCGCGGGCACAACAGCTTGCACCGGCACAGCTTGCACCGGCACAGCTTCCACGGGCACGGCCTCAGCGGGGGGTTCCTCCCCCGCGATGCCCCAGGCCGGGGCAAAGGTCGGAGCCCCGGCGTCGCGGTTGCCCGCGGAGCCAGCATCGCCGGCAGAAGCTGCCTCACCAGCGGACACCGCATCACCAGCGGACACGGCCTCGCCGGCCGTCTCGACGCTCACGCCCCAGACCGGGGCGAAGCGGGGCCTGTACGCCGAGGGGGCCGCCGCCTCATCCTGTTCCCCGCCGGGGGCTGCCGCACGCGAACGTGCGGAGCCCCAGGCCGGGGTGGTGGATGAGCCGTCGGCCCCACCGAATCGTGCGTGCCCGCTGCCCTCGGACTCGGGGCCATCCGTGGAGGGACCCTCATCGATGAAGCGGACCATGATGCTATGCGCCGCGCTTCAGGGCTACGGCGGGAGCGGCGTCCGCACCGGTGGCCGGTGCGCTCTTTGCGGCGGCGGCCTTTGCTGCCGCTGCCTTATCCGCGGCTTCCTTTGCTGCCTCGGCAGCCGCGGCGTCGGCCTTGGCCTGAGCCCCGGCCGCACCGATGCCGAGCTTCACGAGAAGCTTGGTCTCGATGTCGGCGGCGATGTCCGGGTTGTTGATGAGGAAGTTACGAGCGTTTTCCTTGCCCTGACCCAGCTGGTCGCCATCGTAGGTGTACCAGGAGCCGGACTTCTTGACCAGGCCGTGCTCGACACCGAAGTCGATCAAGCTGCCCTCACGGGAGATACCGACACCGTAGAGGATGTCGAACTCGGCCTGCTTGAAGGGCGGAGCCATCTTGTTCTTCACGACCTTGACGCGGGTGCGGTTACCCACGGCGTCGGAGCCGTCCTTCAGGGTTTCGATGCGGCGGATGTCGAGACGCACGGAGGCGTAGAACTTCAGCGCCTTACCACCGGAGGTGGTTTCGGGGCTACCGAAGAAGACACCGATCTTCTCGCGCAGCTGGTTGATGAAGATGGCGGTGGTCTTGGTCTGGTTCAGGCCACCGGTGATCTTTCGCAGTGCCTGCGACATCAGGCGGGCCTGCAGACCCACGTGGGAGTCACCCATCTCGCCCTCGATCTCGGCGCGGGGCACCAGTGCGGCAACGGAGTCGATGACAACGAGGTCAATGGAGCCCGAGCGGATCAGCATGTCGGCAATCTCGAGGGCCTGCTCACCGGTGTCCGGCTGGGAAACCAGGAGCGCATCGATGTCAACGCCGAGCTTCTTGGCGTACTCCGGGTCGAGTGCGTGCTCGGCGTCGATGAAGGCGGCGATACCGCCCTGACGCTGGGCGTTGGCAATGGCGTGCAGGGTCAGGGTGGTCTTACCCGAGGACTCCGGGCCGTAGATCTCGATGATGCGGCCGCGGGGCAGCCCTCCCACGCCGAGTGCTACGTCGAGGGCGATCGAACCGGTGGGGATGATCTCGACGGGGGCGCGCTCATCGCTACCGAGGCGCATGACCGAGCCCTTACCGAACTGGCGGTCGATCTGGGCAAGGGCGGTTTCGAGTGCTTTTTCGCGATCAGTGGGGGAAGCCATGGTCGTCTCTCTTTCGTCTCGGCAGCGGCCGCGGATACTCGCGGGCTACTCTCGTGGGTGGTGCGCCTACATGCTGTCTCGGAGGGGAACAGGTGCCGCTCATAGGGTGAGTGGCACGCCCCCGAAAACAAGGCTGGAGCGGAATACTCCGACTGCTTCGACTCTAGGATCACCCTCCGACACTCGGCCGGAGAATGACACTTTTGTGGAAAACAATCCGAGGATTTCGTCCTGTGTAGGAGCATACGCCGATACGAATGAATGTTCGATATTTTCGAACCGGCGTGTCGAAAGAGTTTTCGGTTGGCGGCTAGTCCCGCGGTGTGGGCAGGCGCATGCCGTCCCAGCGCTCGCGCGGCACATCGTTCTCGCGGCAGAGCGCCAGCCAGACGTCGCGCGCGGGGACGCCCGCGCGCAGTGCATCCTCACCCGAGCGCCCGCCCAGGTCGCGCAGCGCGAGATCGCGCATCAGAACGTCACCGTATCCGGCCCCAAATTCAGCGGCAATGGCGTGACGAAGTTCGCTGTTTTTCACCGTTTTAGACTACCTTCCCGCGGCGACACCGCCGCACGCTCACCACCGCATCCGCTCTGCCATCCACTCCCCCGAGCGCCAGCAACCAGGCGAACCCGAGGGGAAATGAAACACCCCGCATGGCGAACCATGCGGGGTGTCATCGACGGATTCTTAGCGAACCGCGAGTTCGGCCTCAATATCGGCCGCGAAGCTGTCCGGAATGGTGTCCGGGATGGGGGCGAGGCCCTCGATGATCGCGAGGCGATCACCCACCTCACGCATGATGACCGAGATCGGGGTATCGAGAGCATCGGCAACCGATGCAAGAATCTCGCTGGAGGCTTCCTTCTGACCACGCTCGACCTCGCTGAGGTAGCCGAGGGCAACGCTAGCCTTACCCGCAACCTGACGCAGCGTGCGTCCCTTCTGCAGGCGGAAGTCACGAAGAACGTCGCCGATTTCCTGACGTACGAGTACCATTGGGGCCTCCCTTTCTACCGTGCCTCCCCGGATCGAATAACCCGAGGGATGATTTAGATTACTACACCGTTCCCTGTGAAATCACGGAACGGATGAGATCTTGTAGCACTTTCGTTGACACCGAATATAACTCGCGCCCCCGTGTGACTATTCCAGGTTATCGGCGAATATTCAGGAATGGGCGTCCTGATCGAGGAAAACCGTCTCTTCGGCCAGTGCGCTCAGCGCGGCACACACGGTTTTGGCGCGGATTTCTGCCCGATCACCATCCAGGTTCAGGGCGATCGCACGCTCTCCGCGGGCGCTGCTCACGCCGATGAATACGGTGCCCACGGCGGTGCCGGTCTGCGGATCTGCCGAGGGTCCGGCCACGCCGGTGGTGGAGATGCCGATCGCGGCCTCGCCCCCTTCGGTGGCACAGACCCGGCGCACCCCGCGCGCCATTTCTCGTGCCACGCGGGGGTCAACCGGCCCGCGCTCGGCCAGAAGCGCTGCATCCACCCCGAGAACCCGACGCTTGAGCTCGGTGTCATACGCAACCACGCCGCCCCGCAAAACCGCAGATGCGCCAGGTGTGCCCACAATTTCGGCCAGAACAAGCCCACCGGTCAGGGATTCGGCTATCGCCACACTACGGCCAGCGGCAAACACGGCGGACAGGTCGGGCGGTAACACGGCGTCCGCGAGAGCGCGGCCATCGCGGCCATCGCCAGGCCCCACAGCTTGATCCTGCAGCGGGTCGCTACCGTGCGCGGTCATTTCCGTGAGCGTCCGCGCACCTCGGTCACGACATAGTCGAGGCCGCTCGCGATGGTGAGGATCACGGCGATGGTCATGGTCACGATGTTGACGCCGTTGACCCAGTCTCCAAGCAGCGCGGGGAACGGAAGGAGGGCCAGAGAAATGGCTACCGCCTGCGCCACGGTTTTGAGCTTACCCATCCAGGCGGCGGCCACCACGTGGTCGCTCACCACGATCATCCGGTGCACGGTGATGCCGATCTCGCGAACCAGCACGATAACGGTCACCCAGACCGGCAGTTCGCCGATGATCGAGAGCGCCACCAGCGCACCGCCGGTGAGGATCTTGTCCGCGATGGGGTCAAGAAGCTTTCCCAGGTCGGTGACCTGGCCGGTGCGCCGGGCGATGGCACCGTCGATGCCGTCGGTGGCGATAGCAAAGATAAACAGTCCGGCCGCCCACCAGCGGAGCGGACCTCCGGCACCATCATCCAGCAGGAGCCACCAGATAAACAGCGGGGCAAGCAGGATTCTAAACACCGTAATGGCGTTCGGTACGTTCCAGTTCGAGGGCGCTTTCGCCGCGGAGGGTGTGGTCATGTCTAGTCTCGTCCCGTCAGTGCCCAGGCATCTTCGCCGTCTTCATCATCCGCGTCTACCACGGGGTAACCCTCAAACTGCTTCTCGATCGGGTCGCCCGCATAGCGGTCGTCCTCGATTCCGGCAGGCGTCGCATGGTGGCCCTGCGGCGCATCGTCCACGGGTCCCGGGAGCGGCAGTCCACCGGCCACCTGGGCCGCGGCAGAGGCTGCCGGGGCGCTGGGCTCGGCAGGCCCCGCGGGGGCTGCGGGCGCGGCAGAGCCGGACGGCGGTGCATCGCCGCGCAGCATCGCGATGGTGCCGGGCAGCTGTTCGGCGGTCACGAGCACGTCGCGCGCCTTCGATCCCTCGGAGGGGCCCACGATGTCGCGAGACTCCATGAGGTCCATCAGGCGGCCGGCCTTCGCGAAGCCCACGCGCAGCTTGCGCTGCAGCATCGAGGTGGATCCGAACTGGGTGCCCACCACCAGGGTCACGGCCTCGCAGAGGAGTTCGAGGTCATCGCCGATGTCTGCGTCGACCTCCTTCTTCTCGATGACGGCCTCGACATCCTTGCGGTAGTCCGGTCGAGCCTGGGCGGTGACGTGGTGCACCACCTTCTCGATTTCGTCCTCGTTGACCCAGGCACCCTGCACGCGCAGGGCCTTGGATGCGCCCATGGGCAGGAACAGGGCGTCACCCTGGCCGATGAGCTTATCGGCACCGGGCTGGTCGAGGATCACGCGGGAGTCGGTGACGCTGGTCACGGCGAAGGCGAGGCGCGAGGGCACGTTGGCCTTGATCAGACCGGTCACGACATCCACCGACGGACGCTGCGTGGCGAGCACCAGGTGGATACCCGAGGCACGCGCGAGCTGGGTGATGCGCACGATCGAGTCTTCAACATCGCGCGGGGCAACCATCATGAGGTCGGCGAGCTCGTCGACCACCACGAGGAGGTACGGGTAGGGCTTGAGGACGCGCTCCGAACCCGCGGGGAGTACGATCTCCCCGCCGAGGACCGCACGGTTGAAGTCGTCGATGTGGCGGAAGCCGAAGCTCGCCAGATCGTCGTATCGCATGTCCATTTCCTTGACGACCCACTGCAGCGCCTCGGCGGCCTTCTTGGCGTTGGTGATGATCGGGGTAATCAGGTGCGGAATGCCGGCATAGGGGGCGAGTTCCACGCGCTTGGGGTCGATCAGCACCATGCGCACCTCCTGCGGCGTTGCACGCATCAGGAGGCTCGTGATCATCGAGTTCACAAACGAAGACTTACCGGAACCGGTGGAACCGGCCACGAGCAGGTGGGGCATCTTCGCGAGGTTGGCCACCACGAAACCGCCACCGACGTCCTTACCCACACCGATGGTCATCGGGTGCGTGGCCTTGACGTTGACCGCCGAGCGCAGTACGTCACCGAGGGAGACGATCTCGCGGTCGGTGTTCGGAATCTCGACACCGATTGCAGACTTACCGGGAATCGGGGCGAGGATCCGCACCTCGTTCGAGGCGACCGCATAGGCGATGTTGTTCTGCAGCGCGGTGATGCGCTCCACCTTGACGCCGGGGCCCACCTCGATCTCGTACTGGGTAACCGTCGGGCCGCGGCTGAACCCGGTGACCCGGGCATCCACCTTGAACTGGGCAAACACCTCGGTGATCGCCGCAACGATCGCATCGTTGGCGGCCGAGCGTGCCTTCGGCGGGGTACCCGCCGAGAGCGACTGCGCCGAGGGCAGCTGATACGGGCCGCTCTGCACGTCGGGAATGCCACCGCGCGTGAGCTCACCGGTGTCGGTGCCGTCGCGCAGCGCGACGGACGACAGATCCGGAAGCACCTCGGTGGCATCGCTCGCGCTGTCCTCGCGCAGGGCGTTTCCGGCACCGGAGGCGGCGTAGCCATCCAGTGCGGCCTCGGCCGCGGCGAGGTGCTGAATGGCCTCGGTCTGGCCGGCGGTGTTGTCCGGCACACGGGCGGGCACGGTTTCGGGCTCGAGCGCGCTATCGAAGCCACCCTGAACCGAGCCGCTGAGCAGTTCGGTCACGGCCTCGGCCGGCGCGGGGCCGGAGGCCTCGGGGGCCTCCTCACGCTTGCTCGAGTTGCGACGCCACCAGGGCAGCGTATTGGGGTCCGAAATGGGGTCGTCGTCGATCTCATCGGCGCCGAATGCCTCGGAGCCGGCCACCTCGTCCGAAGCCTTCGCGCGCGGGGAAGCATGGGTCTCGGCACCAAACAGCCAGCCGTAGAGCTCGCGCAGGCGATCCGGGATTCGGTTCGGCGGGGTCTTGGTGATGATCAGCAGGCTCAGCGCCAGCACAATCGAGAGCACGATTCCCGAACCGATCGGGGTCAGCAGGAACGTGAGCGGGCCGCCCACCATCCACCCGATCAGTCCACCGGCCGCCGCGAGCGCAGGCAGGCCCTGGCTGGGATCGGGCAGGGAGGAGAAGGTGTGGCAGAGACCGGTGACCGAGATCAGGGCGACAGAAAGCCCGATACCGATCCGGCCATTGTCATGAACCGAGCTGGGGTTGCGGAACAGCCAGAGCGCGAGCAGCACCAGGATCACCGGCATGGCAAAGGCCACCTGGCCCACCAGCCCGCCAAAGCTCCAGGCGTTGAGGTTCTGTGCGACCGGGTTGTTGACGCCGAACCAGACGACCCCGGCGCCGATGACCGCGAGCAGGAAGAAGAGGAAGGGTACTCCGTCGCGGCGCTCCTCGGGGGCCAGCTTTTCGCTGCCAAAGGCGCGGAACGCCCCGCCCACCACGTGGGCCATGGCGAGCCAGGCCACCACCGCGGGGTTCCGCGAGGTGCCATCGGCGGCGAAGGCGACGGTGGGTGTCTGCGACGTTTTTGCCCCGCGGGCGGACGTGACGCGGGTGGTCGCGGTGGCCGGTTTTGCACCGGCACCCGCGGCGGACTTCCCGGACTTGGGAGCCGCGGCGCGCGCGCCACCACCGCGCGCGGTGGTCGACGCGGGGGTCGACTTCTTGCGCGGACCGGTGGGTGTGGAACGAGTAGCCATGCTCCTACGGTACTGCGCCCCACCGATTTTTGCCGGGATTGACGCGGAAAACCGCGGAATCATGCGGCGTTTCGCACGGGCGGGTTCGGTCGGTGCCGAGCACCGACCGAACCCGCTCGCGCGGGCTGGTCCCGCTAGAAGCGAATCGCGTCGATTACCTTGACCCGCGTGGCAATGATCGCCGGAATGAGCCCCGCAAGCGCGCCCACGATGGTCGCGGCCACCATACCGATAATCGCGGCACCCACCGGGAACGCGGGCACCCCGCCGCCCTCGACGCCGCCGGTCACGAGGCCGTACACCGCCGGGATCCGCATCACCAGGATCGCGATCATCACGCCCACGAAGCCCGCAACCAGCGTGGCCACCACGCTCTCCATCATGACCGAGAAGAACACGCGCCCGGTACTCGCACCGAAGCTGCGCCGCACCCCGATCTCGCGCACGCGCTGGCGCACCGACACGATGGCGATGTTGACGAGGCCCAGCGCGCCGAGCAGCAGGATGATCGAGCCGATACCGAGCGACAGGGCCCGGAAGATCGCCGTGGGATCCTGGCCGAAACCCATATCCGTCTGCACGTTGTTCGAGACGCTCACCGAAAAATCGGTGCCGAGTGCCGAACGCATCGACTGCTCGGTGCGCTTGGTGAGATCGGCCCCAATCTCGGGCGGCACCCAGGTCTGATAGGCGGTACCGCCCGCCGTATTGAGGATGAGGGCGTCGGGTGCGGTCGCTCGGAACGACGTGGTGAGGATCATGGCCTCGGGCTCCTGACCCTCCCATGTCGGGCCATCGTAGACCCCCACGACCACCAGACGGGTGTTTCCCAGCCCGGGGCTGACGATGGTGGGGTGCGTCGCGATATCGGGGTTCCCCAGCCGGTCGTGCATGGCGCGGTTGATCACGATGGCCGGGGCCAGCCGCTCGGAGTCCCCGGGGACGAACCAGTTCCCCTCCAGCATGCGGATGTTGCGCAGCACCCCGTAGGCCTGATCCACGACCGTCAACCGGACGTTGCTGGCACCGGTCGAGAATCGCATCTGCGCGCTTGCTCCCGCCTCGCGGGTCGCGTAGGTGATGTCCGAACGGCTGATCAGCGCCATCCAGGCATCGTCAATTCGCTGCAGCTGATCGACGTGCGGGTTCCCGTTCGGGGACGCCGTCATCGTGATGGTGGTTGGCCGACCGTTATACCGCTCCATCTGCTCGACCAGCGTGCGCTCGGTCATGTCGGCAAATGCCATCGAGACGGTCAGCGCGGTTACGGCGGCCGCAACGCCGACGAGGGAGAGCAGCACGCGGCCGCGATGGACGCGCACCTCCTGGGCGGCATCGGCAAAGGCACCGACTACGCCGGCAAAAAAGCGGTTCATGCGCCCACCTCCGGTGTGGTTTCGGTGACGGCACGGGCATCCGAGTACAGCACGCCCTTTTCGAGGCGGTAGTGTCGGTCCCCGCGCTCGGCGATCGCGGGGTCGTGGGTGATGGTCACGAGGGCCGCGCCGTCCTCTCGCACGATCTCGTCCATCAGGGCCATGACGGTGTGCCCGGTTTCGAGATCGAGCGCTCCGGTGGGCTCGTCGGCGAGGATCAGCCGGGGGCGACGCACCAGCGCACGGGCGATCGCGACGCGCTGCTGCTCACCACCGGACAGGCTGCTCGGCATCGAGTTGATTCGGTGCCCCAACCCCACCCGCTCGAGCATTTCGGCGGCAATACGGTTGCGCATCCAGAACTCGCGTCCGGTCGCGTACATCAGCGGCATAACCACGTTTTCCAGTGCGGTGCGGCCATCCAGCAGGTTGAACTGCTGGAAGACGAAGCCCACGTTGTCGCCGCGCAGCCGGTCACGACGGCGCTGCGAGAGCTGGGAAACGTCGGTGCCGTCGAACAGCAGCTCGCCGGAGGTCGGGGTGTCCAGCAGGCCGAGGATGTTCAGCAGGGTGGACTTACCGGACCCCGAACGGCCCACGATCGAGACCCGCTCCCCCGCGTTCACGGTCAACCGGACGTCGTGCAGGATGGGCAGGATGGTGTCATCGGGCAGTCTCACGGCTCGCGTGACCCGCCCCAGTTGCAGCAGGCTCACTATCCCTCCACATACCCGACGGCGCCACACTCGACGCTGCCATCGGGCAGCTCGACACAGCCGTTGCCGATATCCTTACCGGTCTCCGGGTTGGTGGGATCCGTGGCCGGGATGAACTCCAGAACGCTGTCGCCCTCGGCCACGCCCTCGACAATCTGTACCTGGCGGCCATCGTTCAGGCCGAGCTTCACATCGCGAATTTCCGGTGCGCCGCCCTCGGCGACGACCCAGACGTTGCCGCTCTGCGAGCTGCCCTTGACCGCGGTCACCGGCAGGATGAGCGCGTTTTCGACGCTGCCACCGGGCAGCATCAGCTTGCCACCGAGGCCCGCGAACACGCGAACGTCGCCCGGTACGGCGCAGCGGACGGCCGCGCCGGGGCTGCCCGCACCCTCGCCCTCGGTCTGTCCCTCGAGCGGGGTTGTGATGCGCAGCGCGGTGCAGGTGAAGTCGGCCGGGCCACCCACGACCGAGACGCGAGCCTCGGAGGGCTCCTCGACCAGACGGAAGCGCTGGGCGGGATCGATCGTGGCGGTCACCGAGAACGTGGTCGGGGCCACCTGCGCCACGGCATCGCCGATGGCAACGCTCTGACCCACCACGAGCGGCAGCGAGGAAACCGTGCCGGCGACGGACGTGGTGACCTGCGCGGTGCGATACTTCGGCTTCGGGATGACCGTGGTCACGTTCCCCTCGGAGTCGGTGCGAACAATCGGTTCCTGCTCGATTTCGTTGCGCAGCGTCGCAATGACCGCGCCCGCGGCGACGCTCGCCCCCTCGGTCACGTGCAGTTCCGCGACCTCACCAACGAGGTTTGCGCGCGCGGGGATGGCCGGGTCGGCGGCCACGGTGGCATCCAGCTCGATCTCGTTCACGATGTTGCCGGTCACCACGGCGACCACCTGTTCGTCGACGTTGCCGGTGGGCGGCATAACCTCGCGCTCGGGTTCGGCGGTCGGGAAGAATGCGATCTTGACCAGCGCCACGGCGATGGCCGCGAACACAGCGATTCTCAGGCTCGGAAAGATCCATCGACGCCAGACACCCATGGCTGCTCCTCTTATGTAGTACGCCCTCGTCTACGTCGCGGGTGGCCCCTTCGGGTGCGCTCCGCGGCGTGGAGAAGGGACCAGGCGCGGGGAATGCTGATCACGGCGATACCGTGTATACCTGGTATTCATTTCGACGTTAGCAGCGAGCGCGCCTCAGAATCACCCGCCGCACCGCCGGTCTATCAGCTGAGCGTACCCCCAAAACGCGGCACGGGCGGGTGTATTCGCAAGAATGCACCCGCCCGTGGCGGAATAGCGTGTGTTGTCCGGCTGCTGGCCGGTACGCCCGACTACTTCCCGGCGTCGACCACCAGGGGCACGATCATCGGACGGCGACGCAGCGAGGTCGCAACCCAGCGACCGGTCGTGCGACGCACGATCTGGCTGAGCGCGTGGGTGTCGCGGGTGCCGTTGGACAGCGCATCGTTCAGCGCCTGAACCAGCTTCGGGCGCACCTTGTCGAAGACGCGGGCGTCCTCGGCAAAACCGCGGGCGGAGATCTGCGGACCGGAAAGGATCTTTCCGTTCTTCAGGTCCACGGCCACGACGATGGAGATAAAGCCCTCCTCGCCGAGCACGCGGCGATCGTGCAGGTCGTCCTCGGTGATCTCACCGACGGTCTTGCCGTCCACATAGACGAACTTCAGGTCAAGCTGGCCAACAACCTTCGCGACGCCGTCGCGGAGGTCAACAACAGTGCCATCCTCACCGAGGATGGTGTTCTGCTCGGGCACACCGGTCTGGTTTGCCAGCTTGCCGTTGGCAAACAGGTGGCGGTGCTCACCGTGAACCGGCAGCACGTTCTTCGGCTTCAGGATGTTGTAGCAGTACAGCAGCTCGCCGGCCGAGGCGTGACCCGAGACGTGCACGCGGGCGTTGCCCTTGTGAACGACGTTGGCACCGAGCTTGGTGAGGCCGTCGATGATGCGGTAGACGGCGTTCTCGTTACCCGGGATCAGGCTCGAGGCCAGGATCACGGTGTCGCCCTCGCGCGGCTCAACCTGGTGGTCGCGGTTGACCATGCGGCTGAGAACGGCCATCGGCTCACCCTGCGAACCGGTGGACATGAAGACGATCTTGTTGTCCGGTACGCCGGCGGTCTTCTTGAAATCGATCAGCACGCCGTCCGGCACCTTCAGGTAACCGAGCTCGGCGGCGATGGTCATGTTGCGCACCATCGAGCGACCCAGCAGCGCGACGCGACGGCCGTTCTGGTGGGCGGCATCCAGTACCTGCTGGACGCGGTGCACGTGGCTCGAGAACGAGGCCACCACAACCTTGCCCGGGGTCTTCGCCATGACTGAGGAGAGCACCGGACCGATCTCGCGCTCGGGCGAGGTGAAGCCGGGAACCTCGGCGTTGGTGGAGTCGGGCAGGAACAGATCGACGCCCTCCTCGCCCAGGCGGGCAAAGGCGCGCAGGTCGGTGATGCGGCCGTCGAGCGGCAGCTGGTCCATCTTGAAATCACCGGTCACGAGGACGTTGCCGGCCACGGTACGGATGAAGACGGCCAGGGCGTCCGGGATCGAGTGGTTCACCGCGACGAACTCGAGGCCGAACGGGCCGAGCTTCTCGGTCTCGCCCTCCTTGACGGTCAGGGTGTAGGGCTTGATCCGGTGTTCCTTGAGCTTCGCCTCAACGAGGGCGAGGGTCAGGCCGGAACCGATCAGCGGGATGTCCTGACGCAGACGCAGCAGGTAGGGCACGGCACCGATGTGGTCCTCGTGACCGTGGGTCAGCACGACGCCCACGACGTCCTGCAGGCGGTCCTTGATGGGGCCGAAATCGGGCAGGATGACGTCGACACCGGGCTGGTGCTCCTCGGGGAAGAGCACGCCACAGTCAACGATCAGCAGCTTGCCGTCGATCTCGAAGGTGGTCATGTTGCGACCGACCTCACCGAGTCCACCGATCGGGGTGACGCGCAGGGTCCCCTTCTTGAGCTTCGGCGGGGTGTAGGCGGTTACGGGCATACGCCCTCCTTATCGGGATGCGGTGAAGTTCCGCATCCATATTTATTGTGTTGTGCGGTGTAGGCCAGCCGCGCGAAGCCGGAGCTATCGCGTGGTGCCGTGCACCTTGGGGAGTGCGCCACCGGCCGCAGCGTTGCGGTCGGGGCGGAAGTTGCTCAGGTCAACACCGGGAATGGTGCCCACCAGAGCGAGGTCGTCTTCGATCTTGGCGGCCTCGAAGTCTTCGGGACCAACCAGGGGCAGGCGAACGCGCGCGCTGTCGATGCGCCCGAGACCCTGCAGGATGTACTTGGCGGCCACGGTGCCGGGCACGTGCGTCATGACGGCACGAACGAGCGGCTCGAGGCTCTTGTGTGCGGCGGTGGCGGCCGCGAGGTCGCCGGCGTTGACGGCGTCAACGATCTGGCGGTAGGGGGTGGCCGCGATGTTGGCGGTCACGCCGATGAGGCCCGAGGCACCGATCGAGAGGTGCGGCAGGGCGTTGGCGTCATCGCCCGAGAAGTAGAGCAGATCGGTCTGGTTGAGGACCCGGCTCACCTCGGAGAAGTCGCCCTTGGCATCCTTCACGGCGAGGATGTTGGGGTGCTTGGCGGCACGCAGGATGGTGTCGTAGGTGATCTGGATGCCGGTGCGGCCCGGGATGTCATACAGGATGACCGGGAGGTCGGTGGCGTCGGCGATCATCCGGAAGTGGGTGAGCACTCCGGCCTGAGTGGGCTTGTTGTAGTACGGGGTCACGATCATGACGCCGTCGGCTCCGGCCTTTTCGCTGGCCTTGTAGAGCTCGATCGCGTGGGCGGTCTCGTTGGAGCCACCGCCGGTGATGATCTTCGCGCGGCCGTTCGATACCGAGCGTGCAACCTCGACCAGGCGCAGCTTCTCGGCGTCGGTCAGGGTGGAGGTCTCCCCCGTGGTGCCGGTCACGACGATGCCGTCGGCACCGGCGCTGATCACGTCATCGATGTGCTTCTCGACGCCGGGCCAATCCACCTCACCGTCAGCGGTGAACGGGGTGACGAGCGCGACGAGGACCTGACCGAAGGGGTTTTCAACGTTAGACACCACTCCAGAGTACCGGCAAGTGGGCACGATGCGCACCATTCGAGCTGTGAAAACGCGTGGCCGGGCGCGCCCGCGGCACCGCGATCGCCGCCACGGCGGAGGGGCCGAGCGCTAGTGGGCGGAAACGCAGATGCTCGTCATCCCGAGCGTCACGTGGTCGTAGCGGTGCTGAGCGCTGAGGGTCTGGCCGATCCCGGCGCTCGAGCGCACGCCGGTGAGGTTGTCCATCCGCGCCACCGCAAGGTTGTGTCCGGCGGCGTTCCACACCTGCCCGACCCGCACCAGTGCGTAGGCGTTCGCCTCGACGTCATCGGCGCCCGCACTCAGGGCGTCGGAACCCCAGGCATAGCTCACACCGGTACCGCCGGCACACGCCACGGTTTGGATATCCGGGGTGGGATTGGCCTGCGGATCGATCGCGTGCGCGCTGTCGTCCACGAGGGCGGTAAACCGGGCCAGGAGATCCGGCTGGCTGATGCCGCGAATGAGCGTGCCATCCGGTACCGCCGCCGACTCGTAGTGCACCTCGTTCCGGGGAATCGATTCCTCCTCGGTCAGCACGCTCGAGCGCGAGCCACGCATGACGTCCGCGGGATCCAGGGTCGGGGCGGCATTCGGCACCGCGTTGTAGAGATCGGGCGTGTTTGAGGCATCGGGGGCGGCGGTAGCGGGGGCAAAAGCGGCGGGCGCGGCCGAGGGCACCGGGGATTCCCCGCGGAAGCTCATCGGCACGACGATCAGGGCCAGCAGCGTCGAGATCACCAGGAACACCGCGGTACCGGCGGTACGCCGTGCCAACAGGGCCAGCAGGGCGGCGGCCAGGGCAATCAGCACCAGCACGCGTACCGCGGTCATATCCGCGAGGGGTTCGGCGGTATTGACCACCGCGGAGAGATCCCAGCCGAGCGGATCGCGATTGGCCACGCGCTGGATTCCGACCCAGCCGAGGGTGCCCGCGACCAGCGAGATCAGGATGAGGCTGCCGGCGATCCGGGTGCGGAACGCGAGCCCGGGAACGTCGCCGCGACGGTCCCGCCCGGCGAGGGCACCGGCCCAGGCAAACAGCCCCACAAACAGGAACGGCGCAAACGCATACCCGGGTGTCAGCAGCAGGAACGCGTAGAACGACCACGGGGCCGCGAGGCCGGTGCACAGCAGCGCAAGCACGAGCAGTGCCACGACCACCAGGATCGTGCGACCCATGATGCGCCGCACCGCGGTATCGGGCAGGCGGATGGCCCGGCGGTAGGCGAGGCCCACGAGCACCCAGATCACCGCGGCAAACACGAGCGAGGCGATCGCGCGACGGCTCGGGGTGCCGGCCATGACCGTAGTGACCACCGGCAGAACGAGATAGGGGCTGGCGACGGCGAGGCCGAGTGCCAGCGTGGTGAGCGGCACGAGCGGCGTATACTGCCCGCGACGACGCTCGACGCTGCGCGCGCCCCAGACGCTGATGATGGCACCGAGAACGGTGGCGGGGATGAGCACGATGGTGTTCGAGGCGTCATCCGGGAACGGTGCCAGCGTTTCGGGGAAGAGGGCGTCGACGCCGAGCAGCGCACCGGCCAGCACGACCGCGGCAAACGCGGCGATCGCGGCGGCGCGCAGCGCAACCTCGCGATCGAACCGGGCGAGCTCACGGGAGTCTGGCACGTGGCCGGGCTGGCCCGATCCGGTCTCCCCGGGGGTCGCGCGAGAGGCGTAACCGGGGGCGGAAATCTCGAGCATGCGCCTAGCCTAATCCTCGCGCCTGGATACCAGCCGGGACATTCCCGTGCGACACCGGAACAGCGTGTGGGCGGCGGGGTGCGCTCGCGCGCCCCGCCGAAACGCCACACCCCGGGGCGCTACTCGCCCCCGAATGCCCCGCGATAGGCGGCGGCCGGGTGGGTGGCGGGAAGCTGGCTGCCCCGTCCGGGGAACAGCCGCTCGCGCAGCGTGTGTTCGGTGTACTCGGTGCGGTAGCGCCCGCGCTTCTGTAGCTCGGGCACGAGCATCTCGACCACGTCGGTGAAGGTGCCGGGCGAGAGGTACTGCACGAGGTTGAAGCCGTCTACGCCGGTGGCCTCGGCGATCTCCTCGACCCGGTCGGCCACCTGCTCCACCGTGCCGGAGACGAAGAACTCGTCCCCGCGCGGATCGGTCAGCTTGTCGATCACGAACTGCGCGCCGTTCGCCTTCGCGTCGCGGGTGTGCGCCGCCTCGGAAGACTCAATGTGTCCGCGTCCGCGGAACTCCAGCGTCTCGTTCTTGCCGACCGCGGAGAAGTCGATTCCGGTGCCGCCCCCGATGTGCACCAGATAGCCATGCACGTCGCGCAGCGCCAGCACCTCCTCGGTCTTGCGCTTCGCCTCAGCCTCGGTTTCGCCGATCACGATGTTGATCGAGGCGAGGGCGCGGATCGCATCGCGGCCGCGGCCCACCTGCTCGGTCAGGTCGCGCAGATCGGCGACGTTTTTGGCAACCTCGGCCAGCGTGCGGGAGGAGACAAACACACCCTCGGCGTTGTTGGCCGCGAAGAGCTTGCCCGCGCCGGAGGAACCGGCCTGATAGATCACCGGGGTGCCCTGCGGGCTCGGCTCGGAGAGGTGCGGGCCATCCACGGTGAAGTACTTGCCGACGTGCCCGATCTCGTGCACCTTTCGCGGGTCGGTGTAGATTGCGCGCTCGCGGTCACGCACCACCGCATCGCGATCCCAGGAGCCCTCCCACAGCTTGTACGAGACCTCGAGGAACTCCTCGGCCACCTCATAGCGCACGTCGTGGGTGACCTGCTCGCTCAGGCCGAAGTTTTTGGCGGCATCGGGCAGGTAGCCGGTCACGACGTTCCAGGCGATCCGGCCCTTGGTGAGGTGATCCAGGGTCGAGAGGCGTCGGGCGTTTGCGAAGGGCGACTCATAGGTGGTCGCGAAGGTCACGGCGAACCCCAGATCCTTCGTGACGGCGGCCATGGCCGGCACGATCAGGAAGGGATCGTTGTTGGGGATCTGAATACCGCGCTCGACCGCGGCGTCGCGGCTTCCGCGATACACGCTGTAGGTGCCCACCACGTCGGCGAGGAACATTGCGTCGAAGAGCCCGCGCTCCAGCAGCTGCGCGGTCTCGACCCAGTACTCGATGTCCGTGTATTCGTGACGACGGTTTTCCGGATGCACCCACAGTCCGTGATTGATGTGGCTCACGGTGTTCATCTCGAAGGCGTTGAAGTGCAGCAGCTGGGACATACGTGTGGTTCCTGACGGAGAGGGGGAGGTGCACTCACTCTGTGCGTCGCACCAGCCTACGCGTCTCAGGCCTTCCCCGAAAACACCACCGGAAAAACACCACACCCCCGGTGAACCGGGGGTGTGGTGTGTGAAGCGGTGCGGGCTACGGGGCCACGCGGCCGTTCTTGTTGAACGCCTCATAGGTGAGCGGCATGAGCTCGGCGAAGAAGTTCTCCATCTGCTCGGCACACATCTCGATCTCGCGCTGCGGGAACGACGGGAAGTGCGTACCCTCGCGCTTGGTCCGAAGGCTGAGGAAGTTCATCAGCGAACGGGCGTTGACGGTCACGTACATCGAGGAGTAGAGGTTCAGCGGCAGCACGATTCGCGCTACCTCGCGTGCCACACCGGCCTCCAGCATGCGCTGGTAGGACTCGTAGGCGGCGACCGACTGGGCCTCGGCCTCGGCCTGAACCAGCGCGGTCTGCTCGGCGGTGCCGGGCAGGAAGTTGTAGGCGCCGGGCTTACCCTCCTGCACCAGGTTGCGCTTCTCGTTGGGCACGTAGAAGGTGGGGTTCAGCTGACGGTAGCGACCCGATTCCTCGTTGTAGCTGGCCATGCGGTGACGCATGAACTCGCGGAACACGAAGATCGGTGCCTGCACGTAGAAGGTCATCGAGTTGTGCTCGAACGGGGAACCGTGGCGGTCACGCATGAGGTAGTTGATGAGTCCGCGGTCGCGGCTCGTGGCCTCGTCACCGCTCTGGGCGGATTCGAGGGTCTGCTCGCCCTGGGTGGACACCCGGGCGGCAAACAGGACATCGGCGTCACTGGCGTTTGAACGAACCAGTTCCACCGTCATTTCGCTGCGGAATTCGATCTCTGACACGCCCCCAGCCTATCGTGTGGGTGGCGAGAGTGAGTCGAGGTTGGCCGGAGTTCACTCACGGAATGTCCCCCACTTCGGGAAGTTTGATGCGAATGGACGCGACCGGGGCGACCGTGTCTCGGGCGCGGCGAAGTGACGGGCAAAATTCATTCGGAATCGTCCCGGAAAAACGCCCGGAGAGAGGTGCGCCCGCTCCCGGAACGGGTTAGGCTCGGCGTACACGAGGCCTTCCGGGCGCAGCGTCCGGCGGCCATTCAACGCTACCTGTGGAGGACACCATGGCAATTACCAGCGAAGCAACCACCGTCTGGACCGGGTCCCTGTTTGAGGGCTCGGGCACCGTCAACCTGGACTCGTCCTCCGCGGCGAACCTCCCGGTCAACTGGAAGGCCCGCTCCGAGGGTTCGGACCGCGTCACCACCCCCGAGGAGCTCATCGGTGCGGCGCACTCGTCCTGCTACTCGATGGCGTTCTCGAACATGCTGACCGAGGCCGGTTTCACCCCCGAGCGCCTGCACGTCACCGCCGCCGTCACCTTCGTTCCCGGCACCGGCATCACCGGTAGCCACCTGCTGGTCAACGCCAGCGTTCCGGGTATCTCGGCCGAGGACTTCGACCGCATCGCGAACGAGGCAAAGGCCGGCTGCCCGGTTTCGGCCGCGCTTGCGGGCATCGAGATCACCCTCGAGGCGAGCCTGGCCTAGCCGGAACGCGGGGCGGAATCATGCACATCCTGTTGGCCGGCGCTTCCGGCCTGATTGGTTCCGCCCTGCAGTCGCGCCTGCGCGCGGCCGGGCACGAGCTCCGGGTGCTGGTGCGGCGTGAGCCTACGGCCGAGCACGAGGTGCGCTGGGATCCGGACGCCCACTTCGTCCCGGGCGACGCCCTGAACGGCATCGAGGCCGTGATCAACCTGGGCGGCGCGAGCATCGGCAAGCTTCCCTGGACGGCGCGGTACCGCGAACAGCTGCTGACCTCGCGGCTGTCCGGAACGCAGACGCTCGTGCGGGCGATCCGCACGTCCGCTGCTCCCCCGCGCATCCTGATCAACGCCTCGGCCTCGGGCTTCTACGGCTCGCGCCCCGGCGAGACCCTCGATGAGTCCAGTCCCACCGGCGCGGGTTTTCTTGCCGGGCTCACGGTGCGCTGGGAGGCCGCGGCCCTCGAGGCCGCCGATCGCTGCACCGTGGTGCTCGCGCGCACCGGGATCGTGCTCGATCCGGCCGGGGCGATCGGCCCGATGCTGACGCTCACAAAGCTGGGTCTTGGCGGCCCGCTCGGCTCGGGCAAAAACGTCTGGCCCTGGGTCTCCCTCGACGACGAGGTGCGCGCGCTGGAACACCTGCTGACCTCGACCCTGACCGGGCCGGTCAACATCGTGGGTCCCGAGCCCGCGACCGCCGGTGAGGTCGGTCGCGCCCTCGCCGAAACGCTGGGCCGCCCCTACTGGCTCCCGGCCCCGGCCTTCGCACTCCGGCTCGTGCTGCAGGACGCCGCAGAGGATCTCCTGCTGGTTGACCAGCACATCCGCCCCTCGGTGCTCCTCAGCGAGGGTTTCGAGTTCACCCATCCCACCGCTGAGGGTGCGCTGCGCGCCGCGCTCGAGCCCCGCTAGGGACAGTTTTCCCTGATTGCCGATGGGCCGTACCTCCTGTAGCGTCGGTGCTCACACCCCGGAGCCGTCCCTGTGGTTTCTCTCACCGAGGAACCGATCACACGACCGGGGTTTTGCCGTGTCTCCGCAGGTCAGACAACGAGTCTGGCAACCTGCGGAGCGCTTGGAAGCACCTAGTCGGTCAGGATGCCGAGCTCGAGGGCGAGGGTGACCGCGCGGGTACGGTCGCCGACACCGAGCTTGTCAAAGACGCGCACCAGGTGGGTTTTGACCGTGGCCTCGGTGACGTGCAGTGCACGCGCGATCTGCCCGTTCGTGCGACCCTGGGCGACAAGGGCGAGCACCTCGCGCTCGCGCGGGGTCAGGGTGGGGCCGGCCGGTACGGCCGGTGCCCGCATGCGAGACACCAGCGCGGCCGCGATCTCCGGCGCCAGCACGGTTTTGCCCGCGGCCACCGCGCGCACCCCGGCGATGATCTCCTCCTCCGGGGCGGCCTTCAGCAGATAGCCCGCGGCACCCGCCTCGATCGCGTCGAGGATCGCATCATCGCTCTCATAGGTGGTGAGGATCAGCACCCGGGTGTCCGGACACAGCGCGAGAATCTCCGCGGTCGCCGCAACACCGTCGCCGCCGGGCATGCGGAGGTCCATCAGCACGACGTCCACCGGGATCGCCCGTACCCGGGCGACCGCCTCGGGGCCGCTCGATGCCGTACCCACCACCACGATGCCGTCGGCGTCCTCGAGGGTGGCCGAGATACCCGCACGGACGATCGGGTGATCGTCCACCACGAAGACGCGCAGCTCGATCGGGGTTGAGGTCGGGGCGGCGGGGGTCATGCGTGGTCCTCGGTTGTGTCGGATGCTCGTGGTTTCGGAATGGGTGCGGCCACGCTCGCGAGTGGCAGGTCGACGCTCAGCAGCGCTCCCCCACCGGGATCGGCCGCGAGGGCAACGGCACCGCCCACACCGGCGAGACGCTCGGCCAGACCGGCCAGGCCGAACTGTCCGCCCACCACCGCGATCGATGCGCCCGGCCCGCGACCGTTATCGGCGAGGGTGAGCCGGATACCCGCGTCGGTCCGCGCGGTTTCGATTCGCACGGCGTTGGCCCCCGAGTGCTTCCGCACGTTCGCGAGGCCCTCCTGCACGCAGCGCAGCAGGATGACCTCCTCGGCACGGGTGAGGACGGTGGCCTGGTCGAGCCCGAGACGCAGATCGACGGAGATTCCGGTTTCTCGAGAGAAGCGCGTGCAAAACCGTTCGAGGGTTTCGGCCAGGGTCGACTCCTCCAGAGACGAGGCCATCGCGACCATCGCCCGGGTTTCGGCGAGCGCCTCGGCTGCGCTGGACTCGATCAGGCGCACGGTATCCACGAGTTTCGGTGACCCGCTCTCGGCCTGCCGCAGCGCGCTGCGCGAGAGCATCACCACGCCGGTGAGGGTTTGCGCCACGGTGTCGTGGAGGTCGCGGGAGAGGCGTCCGCGCTCATGCATCGCCCCGGCATCCCGGTTGAGTGCGGCGATCTCCTCCTGTCGCAGCTGGAGTTCGGCGTACAGGCGCGCGTTTTCGGAACCCACCCGGGCGATGCCGGATATCCAGAGCCCCATCGCGAGGTTGAACGCGTAGGAAACCAGGCCGATGGCGATGGCGCTGCTGATCCAGTCCGGGTTGGCGGCCCCCAGGATCGAGGTGGTGGTCATCGCGATGGCCGCCAGTGCAGAGACAATCACGGGGCGGCGCAGGCCCCGGCTGCCCTGCCAGATCAGCGGGTAGATGATCACCTGGGCGGTGAACATGTTGGGGCTCGACAGCGTGAGCAGCGCGCCGATCACGACGACGGCGAGTACGCCCCAGCCCTCGGATTCGGTGCCCAGCCGGGGACGTGCCCAGATGAGATAGTACGCGAGGAGAGCCGCCAGGCCGACGGCAAGCAGGACTCCGCGCACCGCGAGGGGAATCCGGGAAATCTCGGTGTTCACGGAGGACAGCACTGCGAGCAGCGTGAGCATCACCAGGCAGACGGAGACCGCGATGTCCCATCCCCGTCTGACCGTCATGTCCCTCATTGTGACACAGCCCCTCACGCGGTACGCAGGCGCTTTCCGAAGCGGGCGATCGCGAGCAGCAGGAACAGGATCCCGAGCCCGCAGAGAATCGCGAGGAGCAGCGGCGTCGTGAGCTCGGTATTGCCGACCGTGGCGCTCACGCCGAAGTACTCCCCCAGCGAGGCCCCGGAGCCCGGCAGCGCGGCATCCAGGGTGTCGAGCGAGGCCGCGGTGAGCGGGCCGCGCACGAGGCTCGCCGCCTGGGCAAACGGCAGCGCATTCAACACGTTCGCCACCGAGGCGGGAAGGGTGCCCATCGGCACGTAGGCCCCGGCGAGGAACCCGACCGCGGTGCCCACGATGGTGGAAAGCGCGGCGAAGGCCCCGGAGGATCCGATAAACGTGGACACAAACGCGGACAGCGCCGCGAACGTCAGGCAGCACAGCACGGTGATACCCGCGGCCGCGACAAACTCCCCCGCATCCATGCCGCCACCGGTCAGGGCGAGGTATGCCTGCGCGGCAACGAGAAGCAGCAGCGAGAGGAGCGCCGCGACGATGAACGCCGCCAGCAGGTATCCCACGGTGAGGCTGCCGCGACGGGGCGGGGCCACCAGGAAATCATCGAATCGGTGGGCCACCCGGTCGTCCACGAACACGGCCATCGCGCCGAGGCTCGCGGTGAGCGAGGTGATCATGATGACGCCCGCAAACACCCAGGCGCGGATGAAACGGTCGGCATCCTCTGCGGGGGCACCCGGCAGCTGCGCGGTCACCGCGCTGGTCACCTGGGCACCCAGGAAGAACACGTAGAGGCCCACCAGGATCAGGGCGGAGAGCAGGGAGAAGAACACCCGCATGCGGTCGCGGAAGAACAGGCGGAGGTTGCGCCGGGTCAGGGTCAGAATCGTGCTCATGCTGCGTCCTTAGTGGAGGGGGTCTCGGTCACGGCGAGGAACACGTCGTCCATCGTGCCGTGCCGGAACTCGAAGTCGAGGATATCGGCGCGATACTCGGCGATCAGGTCGAGGGCGACCGCGGCGCCGGGTAGGCGCAGGTCGTAGCGGTCACCGCTGCGCGAGCCGGGCAGTGCCGCGCAGGCGCGGATGAGCGCCTCGGCGTCCGGCCGCGCGGTGATGCTCAGTCGGCTGGTGCCGAGCCGTGCCCGCAGTTCGGCGGCCGAGCCGCGCTCGACCAGGACACCCGCGGCGATGATCAGCACGTCATCGGCCATCTCGGTTTCGGCGAGGTAGTGGGTGGTCAGCAGCACGGTCATCCCGGTGTGCGCGCGCAGGGCGTGAATGGCGTCCCAGATGCGTTCACGACTCGCCGGATCAAGCCCCGCGGTGGGTTCGTCCAGGATCAAAATCTCCGGCGAGTGGATGAGCGCACGGGCGATATCGGCGCGGCGTCGCTGCCCACCGGAGAGGGTGCCGTAGCGGCGATCCAGAAACGCGGTGAGATCCACCAGGGTCGCAAGCTCGTCGATGCGCGTGCGGGTCTGGGCGGCGTCCAGCCCGTAGAGGCGGGCGCGGGTGCTCAGGTTTTCGCGCACGCTGAGCAGCGGATCGAGCACCGAGTCTTGGAACACCACCCCGAGCCGCCGCCGAATGCGCGCGGCGGCCTCGGCCCCGGCGGATACCCGATCGCCACCCACGCTGATCTCTCCCGAATCAACACCGAGCAGGGTGGTAATGCAGGCAATGGTGGTGGACTTCCCGGCGCCGTTCGATCCGAGCAGGGCCGTGAGGCTTCCCGCCTCGACATCGAAGCTCAGCCCGGACACCGCCACAGTATCTCCGTAGGACTTCCGTAACTCTCGAATCTGCAGTGCAACCGTCATGCTTCCATGGTTGCGTTCGCGAAGACCCAAAAAGAGGCCCGGATGACGGACACGGGGTCAACCGATCGGTTGACCCCGCGCCCAGGTCCCGCGCGCGGCGGGTAGTGCGTGCGCTACGGCTAGCGCGCGGCGCGCTCCAGCCGAATCGCCTCACGAATGGCGTGGCGGGCGCGGGTGCGATCGCCGGCACCGTCGTAGACGATGCCCAGGCGGAACCAGGCCACCCAGCTCTCGGGGTGGGCCTCCACGGCCTCCCGGTAGGCGGGGAAGAGCCTGTCCACGGCCTCACGATCGGGCCGGCCACTCGGGCGTACGGGCACCTCGTCCTCGGGCAGCTGGCCACGCTCCTCGAGCAGGTTTCCGAGGCGGGTGGATGCCGAGCCGAAGCGCAGTTCGCGCCACAGCGCCCACATGCCGGCGAGAATTAGCACCACGAGGGCGAGGCCGATGGCGATGGCGATGGGTTCGCCGGTACCAAACGCGATGAATGCCTTCTGCCCCACCAGAACGAGGCAGACAACGAGGAAGGCCGAAACCAGAATGGCGGGAAGGCGAGCGCGCACTAGTTGGTGCCGCCGAGACCCAGATCGATGACGTTCTCGAGGCCCACCACGAGGCCGGTCATACCCTGAACCTTTTCCAGGGCCAGCGTGATGCCGTGCTCATAGGCACCCTGATCGATGGTGTCGTGCGCGATGGTCAGGGTTTCGCCCGGACCACCAAGAATTACGCGCTGCTGGGCCACGATGCCGCGCTGACGCAGGCTGTGCACCGGGATGCCGGCGATCAGTTCCCCACGTGCCCGCTGATCCGCGTGCGGTGCCTCGACCGGGCCAAGATCCGCGCGGGCGCGGTCGATCAGCTCGGCGGTGCGCACCGCGGTTCCGCTCGGGGAATCGATCTTGGTGGACGCGTGCGACTCGATGATCTCGATCGACTCGTAGAAGCGCGAGGCCAGGATCGACAGCGCGGTACCGAGGGCCGAACCCACCGAGAAGTTGGGGATGATCAGCACGCCGCGACCGGCGGGAATCGAGCGTTCAAGCACGTCGAGACGTTCCCGTGACCAGCCCGAGGTACCCACCAGCACGTTTGCTCCGGCGGCCAGCGCGTGGGCGACGACGTCGGCACTCACCGCGGGGGTGCTCACGTCGACAACGAGGTCGGCACCGTCCATCTCGCTGAGCTCGCTCTTCGAGGTCAGCGCGGCGTGCACCTCATAGTCGGGATGAGCCTCGATCAGGCGACCAAACAGCCGCCCCATTTTTCCGCTGGCACCAACAATCGCAACCCGTGTAGTCATGCCCCTAATCTAGCAAGCCCGCCCGGTTCTCCGAGACGTACGATGGAAGCATGCAGACTTTTTTGGCCCTCCGCACCGACTCCCACGACGCAGCCGCGCTGCTCGAGGAATACTTCATCGAGCGTGCGGAGGGTTTTGAAGACGGCGACTACGTCGTCAACGCCCCCAACCCGGAAAACTTCGTCGCCCCCGTCGGTGCCTTCATCGTGCTCGTGGTGGATGGCGAGCCGGTGGGCTGCGGCGGGGTGCGCGCCCTCTCCCCCGAGCGGTTCGAGGTCAAGCACGTGTTCCTGCGTCCCGCGGCGCGCGGCGCCGGCCACGGCCGCCGCCTGCTCGAACGCCTCGAGACCGAGGCCCGCACGCTCGGTGCCACCGAGCTCGTGCTCGACACCAACGCGACCCTCGCGGCCGCCGGTGGCCTGTATCGCAGCTCGGGTTTCGCGGAGATCGCCCCCTACAACAGCAACCCGAACGCCAACCACTGGTACGGCAAGACGCTCGCCGGCTAGAGCCATCACACAGCAACAGCCTCGCCCGAGTTCTCGGGCGAGGCTGTTGCTGTAATGCGCGCTATACCGGCAGCGGGTCCGGCAGGCCGGTACGCAGCTCAACCGGCAGGTGAGCAAGGTCGTTGTGCGTGAGCAGGCTCCACGGGCGCCCGGGCTTGCGGTGAATCACCGTGAGCCCGCAGTTGGCCTGGTCGAGGGTCATCCAGCGCCAGTCCGGCGCGCCCAGGACCTCGCGCACGAACCAGGCAATCACGAAGTTGTGACTGATGATCAGATCGTGTCGCTCGCCACTCTTCGGAGCCAGGAACTCGGCAACGGCGTCGTTCATCTGCGCGGTACCGGCCTCGGTTTCGGCATCGGTGATACCGCCGAAGAACGGCTCGTAGGCGCTCGGGGTGTCCGGGGTCTTGCCGGTCGGAACGCAGTCAAACAGCAGGGCCGAGGGCTCAAGTGTGATCGAGGGCAGGCGCTCGGCGATGAGTTCCGCGGTTTCGGCCGCGCGCTGGAGCGGGGAGTGATACGCGGCGTTCAGCGGCAGGCCGCTCAGACGCTCGCCGATCAGGCGGGCCTGTCGGCGTCCGCGCGGAGAGAGCGGGCCATCCGGTAGGCCGTGTTCCGCGTCCTGCTGTTCGCCGTGCCGCACCAGGTACAGGTACTGACTCATGATCGATTTCCTTCCCCGGGCTCGCCAAAGCCATCAAATACACTCTCGTCGATTGCGCCGACGGCGGCAACCGTAAACGAGCGATCCGCGAGTTCACGCGCGAGCGTACGCACGTCCTCGGCGGTGACGGAGGCCAGCATTCCCAGGATGGTGTCCAATTCCTGGAACTCGCCGAGAATCAGGTCGGCGCGGCCCAACCGGGACATCCGGGAATCGGAGTCCTCGAGTGCCAACGCGGAAGCCCCCGAGAGCTGACCGAGGGCGCGCGACAGCTCCTCCTCGGTCACACCGTCCGTGGCCATAGCGACCAGCTCGGCGTGCATCAGATCGGCGACCTCGCGGGCGCGGGCCGGGGTGCAGGCGGCACCCATCCCGAACACCCCGGTGTCTGAAAATGCGCTGGAGAACGAGTACACCGAGTAGGCGAGCCCGCGCTTTTCGCGCACCTCCTGGAACAGGCGCGAGGACATGCCGCCGCCGAGGATTGAGTTGAGGATGCTCATGACCGGCCATCGCTCATCCCGCATCGCAATGCCGGTGCAGCCGAGCAGCAGGTGCACCTGCTCGATCGGGCGGTGCTCAACGATGAGGCTGCGGGCGGGCGTGGTGTCTACGGCCACCAGTGGGCGACGCGAAACCGGTGCGGCCTCGATGCTCTGATCCCAGCCGGCTGCGGTCAGCGCGGCCACAACCTCGGCCACCAGTTCGTCGTGGCGCACGGCGCCCGCCGCGGAGATCACGACGTCGGCGGCGCGGTAGTTGCGTGCATAGTGTTCCAGCACGGCCTCGCGGGTGCACTCCTCGATGGTCTGCGGGGTTCCGCCGATCGGACGCGCGAGCGGGTGATCGCCCAGTACCGCCTCAAACAGGAGTTCCCAGACCGCGGTGCCGGGGTCGTCTTCGCGCATGGCGAGCTCTTCGATGATGACCTGGCGCTCGCGCTCAAACTCCTCCGGGTCGATCAGCGAGGAGGCGATCATATCGGCGAGGACGGAGGTGGCCATCGAGAGGTCCTGGTCGCGCACCTTGGCGTAGTAGCAGGTGTACTCCTTCGCCGTGAGGGCGTTGTGCTCGCCACCCACGGCGTCGAACGCGATGGCGATATCCAGGGCGCTGCGTGAGGGCGTGCCCTTGAAGAGCAGGTGCTCCAGGAAGTGTGTGGACCCAAAGCCGGAGGCACCGACCGCGGAGTCGGTGGCGAGCTCGTCACGCGAACCCACCCCCACCCAAAAGCCGATCGTGGCGCTCTGTGCGGCGGGCATTTCCTCGCTGAGAATCCGAAGCCCGGTGGGCAAAACGGTGCGGCGGATCCGGGAACCGGCCGCGGTCTCGAAGTCAATACTGGGCTCGGTGAGTGGGAACTCTCTCGGGGGAATCATCGGCTCCACCCTAGGCCAGGTCGGGCGAAGAACCGAAGGTTTGTTCGGCGCGGGGCCAAATTGGCACAAACCCGGCCGGGACCGAGTCTACGAGTGCCACACCTTTTCGAGGTCGGCACGCTGGGTGCGCGTGAGCTCAATATTTGGTGCCGCCATCAGGGCATCAACCTGCTCGGGATCGTTAGCGCTGACCACGGGTGCCGTGATGCCGGGGCGCGACAGCACCCAGGCGAGCGCAACCGAGGTCGGGCTTTGCTCCTGCTCCTCCGCCACGCGATCGAGCACCTGGAGCGCACGCAGACCCTGGCGGTTCACCAGGCTTGAGACACGGGTGCCACGGGCGGAGGTGTCGAGCTGCGCGCGTGAGCGGTACTTGCCGCTCAGGAAGCCGTTTTCCAGGGTCAGGTAGGGCAATACGGCGAGGTGCTGCCCCCGCGAAACGAGTTCGAGGGAACCCTCATAGCTGCTGCGGTGCAGGAGCGAGTAGTGGGTGCCCACCGCGGCGATCCGAGGGTAGCCGGAGGCTGCGAGAATGCGCGCCTGGACCAGGCGCTCCGGGCGATATCCGGACACCGCGAGGTGCCGAATCTTTCCGGTCTCGATCAGCCACTCGGCGGTACCCAGAGCGTCTTCGAGAGGGACGCTCGGGTCGTCATCGTGAAAGTAGAGCACGTCGATGTGATCGGTCTGCAGGCGCTCCAGGCTGGCCTCCACCGCACGCACCACGCTGACCGAACCGAGGCCCGGGTTGTCCGGGTGCCGGCCCACCTTGGTCGAAACCACCATTCGGTCGCGGTTTCCGCGCCGCGACATCCACTGGCCGATGATGTGTTCACTGCGGCCCGCGGAGTAGCTGTCCGCGGTGTCAAGGAAGTTTCCCCCCTGCTCCGCATAGCGATCCAGGATCAGCTCGCAGTCCGAGGTCTGGGCGGTCCAGCCGAAAACGCTGGTGCCGAGGGCAATCGGGTGAACCCGCAGCCCGGTATCTCCCAGGTCACGACGCAAAGACGCATCGGAATGAAGTGTTTCGGGAAGCGAGACGAGCCCGGGCAGGGTCAACGGAATTGACTCAACCCTCGCTACCGACTGATTCAGCATCGGCCCTCTCCCCCTCTAGGCGACGCGGTGGCGTATTGTGCCGATAAACGGCCGCCTGACACGTAGTGTACGTCAGGTTTCACCCCGCAGATCACCCCTCGGCCCCGCGTTTCTCCGGCGATGATAACGATTTGGATACGGGCTGTGATGGGAATGGCCCTGCGGGTCAGTCCTGCGCGGGGTGCGCGACCCCACCCATCCCCTCGGCGGGGCACTCGGTGGGCAAGAGTGCCTGCACGAGCGGTTCGATCGCGACTTCGAGGGCGGCGACCTGCTCCGCAGTGAGATGGTCAAACACCTCGGATCGCACGTGCTCGACGTGACCGGGTGCAGACCGGACAATCTTCTCCCAGCCGGAGTCGGTCAGTGTCGCGATCATCGCGCGGCGATCCGCGGGAACGCGAGTGCGTTCAATCCACCCCTCCTGTTCAAGCCTGCGCGCCGCATGGGAAAGCCGAGAGAGCGATCCATTGGTAACGAAGGCCAGCGTGCTCATGGGCAGGCTGCGCCCCTCCGCCTCCGATAGCATCGCGAGCACGTGATACTCGTAGCGGGTAAGCCCGGCGTCGGCGCGGAGCTGCGCATCGATACTCGCGGGCAAGTACTCACTCACCACCTGCAGGCGCATCCACAGGGCGAGTTCCGTCTCGTTGAGCCAGCGCGGGGTTTCCATACGTCCACCCTATCCAATTTGCGTGAACCTTCAATACTTGCGAGTTCAAATAATTTTCGCTACGGTGATCACCTGCCCGTTTTCAGGGCCATTCCCCAAGGAGACCCCGTGTTTATTGCCCTGATCATTCTCAACGCCCTGCTGGCACTCGCCTTTATCGGTTCCGGCGGGATGAAGGTGGTAACCCCCATCCCGCGCCTGAGTGAGCGCGGCATGACCTTCGTCGATCGCTTCCCCACCGCGTTCACCCGCTTCATCGGCCTTGCCGAGGTCATTGGTGGTATCGGCCTGATCCTGCCCGTGGTCACCGGTGTGGCCCCCGTGCTCACCCCGATTGCCGCGCTCGGTCTGGCCGTCATCATGATCGGTGCGATCGTGATCCACGTGCGCCACAGGGAGCCCGTCATCCCCGTGGTGGTGCTCACCCTGCTGAGCCTCGCGAGCGCCGTACTCGGGTTCCTCTACATCGCTTCCTAGCCAGCTGGCACAGCGTCTGCTGGCACAGCGTCAGCGGGCACAGCGTCAGCGGGCACGGCGTCAGCGGGCACAGCCGTTCGTTCGGCCGCGACCGGTTTTCCGGTCGCGGCCGTTTCTGTGGTGAGACCCGGGCGGACCAGCTCGAGGGCTGCGGCGTCGGGCGCACTGGCTACTTCAGGACCCGCAATCATGCAGGCTTGATTGCCGGCGAGGCGGCGCGCAGATGTAAAGCCGTCGCCGGGTTTTCCCTCCGTGCCGAACAGTCCCAGCGCGGTTGGTCTCCCAGTGGTGAAAGCGAACCCATAGCTGATGCCGCTGAACCCCGCATCACCAAACACGCCCGCCCACTCTCGAGTGAGACGATAATCTGCGGTCGTGACCAGCGCGCGCACGATTTGGTAGCGCGCCGCACGTGCCGAGCTCACCGCCGCACACGAATATCTCTGTGGGGCGGTCAAACGGGACACCACAAACGACGACGCAAAAGCGGTTGAAACAACTCCAGAGAGTTGAATTTCCGAACGAACGCGCTCGCGAACGGCGGTTTCAACCAGAGTAGATACGTAGCACGTACCTCTCGGACTCGGGAGGTTGAATCTGCCGTACGGACCGCTGTCGAACCACCATGCCGAACGCGTGGTGCTGTGAGCTCGAAAAAGCGTCGACCCCGCGGGGATCCCTCGTCGTGGAAATCCCGAGTAGTCGGCGTGCGTATCCGGCGAGCCGAGAACCGCCGTCATGATGCCCAGTTCGCCGCCGTCCGCCGAGCGGCGGTGACGGTTCCGTCCACATCTCCCGAGGCCAGGCAGTCGATGTTGCGCACGAGGGTGGAACGGGCATCATTGTGGACGCGGGTGCCACGATAAGCCCGGGGCTCTGCGGGCCGCGGCGTATTCAGCCATTGAGCCCACGTCCAGCGATCATCGGTGCCAACGCTGAGTGCCTCGAGTACCGCGTTCAGCCCGCGAACGGGCTTCCCGTCGACAAACTGAAAAGCGGGAAAAACCTCAACGTCATCGGCGGTTTTCAGGCTGAGGACCCGCAGGGATGCGAATGCATCGGCGGCCGCGGCCGGGGTGAGACCCAGCTCGGTGCGCAGCGAATCGGCGGTAAAGCACGGGCCTAGGATTTTGGCCCATGGGCTCGCTGTCGAGCGTGTGGCCGGCGGTGATGAGTGAATGAGCAGGAGGTTCCTCCCTGTTTGCCTCAGTCTCTGCCTCGGGGATGTTCAGGGCAACCAGATAACGGGCACTTTCATCCGGCTAGTCCGCTCTCGCCGATTCGTGAACGCACGAGGGTGCCCCGATCCACACGGATCGGGGCACCCTCTAGAGCATCTAATTCCGCGTAGTTAGCGGTTGAGCGAGGACATATCGGGGTAGCGCTCCCCCACCGGGGCGGCCACGGCGTCGAGGGCCGCGAGCTGAGCTGCGCTCAGTTCTAGGACATCAGCGGACACGTTCTGCTCGAGGTTCGCTACCTTGCGGGTGCCGGGGATCGGGGCAATGTGCTCGCCCTGGGCCAGCAGCCAGGCGAGGGCCACCTGCCCCGGGGTCGCATCGAGTTCACGGGCGACCGCATCCACCTGCTCGACGATGCGAATGTTGGCCTCCAGGCTGTCGCCGGCAAAGCGCGGATTGAAGCGACGGAAGTCGTTTTCGTCCAGGCCGTCGAGGGTGCGAATGGTGCCGGTCAGGAACCCCCGGCCGAGCGGCGAATACGGCACAAATCCGATGCCGAGTTCGCGCACGACCGGCAGGATCTCCGCCTCGGGGTCGCGGGTCCAGAGCGAATACTCGGTCTGGACCGCGGTGATCGGGTGCACGGCGTGGGCACGGCGAATGGTGTCCGCGGCGGCCTCGGAGAGTCCGATGTGCCGGATCTTTCCCGCCGCAACCAACTCGGCCAGCGCACCCACGGTTTCCTCGATGGCCACGTTCGGGTCAACCCGGTGCAGGTAGTAGAGGTCCACGTAGTCGGTACCGAGCCGCTGGAGGGATCCGTCGATCGAGCGGTGCACGTTTTCGGGGGAACCATCAAAACGCCGCTCGCCCTCACCGGCCGGCAGAATGCCGAACTTGGTGGCGAGGGTGACCTCGTCGCGACGCCCCGCAAGGGCCTGACCGACGAGGGTTTCGTTTGTGTACGGGCCGTACATTTCGGCGGTATCGATCAGGGTGACGCCGAGGTCGAGTGCGCGGTGGATCGTGCGGATCGAGGCCGCATCGTCCTGCCCCGCGCCGGAGTAGAACGCGGACATTCCCATGCAGCCGAGGCCGAGACGGCCCACGGTCAGGGCTCCATTCGGGGTGTTTTCGCTGCCCAGTGTGGTGGTTTTCATAGGTCGGCTACCTTTCGTTCGTATTCGGCGATCTTGTAGGAGATCGCGTCGAGGCTCGCCTGAGTCTCCCTGAGCTTTTCCACCACGTGCTCCCGATGCTCCTCAAGCAGCGCGAGCCGCTCGGGGTTCGTGGCCTCACCGAGACGTGCCAACCGGGTGTACTCGGCGATCGTGGTGATCCCCATGCCGGTGGCGCGCAGCCGGGTCACAAACTGGACCCAGATCACGTCGCGCTCTCCGTAGCGTCGCCGGCCTGCCTCGTCCCGGCGAACCGGCCGCACGAAGAGGTTGGCACGCTCGTAGTATCGCAGCGTATCGATGGAGACCCCGGAGAGGTCCGCGAGGGCGGAGATCGAGAGGTCGGTGATGGTGTCGCTCATAGTCGCCACGATAGACCCTGGAGTGCACTCCAGGTCAAGCGTTTGGTCGCGATGTCGGACTCTTCCAATTACCCGGTTTTCGTTGCGCTCCCACATCGCACAGTGTGAAGATGACTTATCAATTGAGGCGGGGGAAACATGCGAGGTCGAAACTTCCTGGTGGGGACACTTGGCGTGGGCCTCCTTGCGGGTATGGCGGGGTGCGCCGCAGCATCCGAGTCACTGAGGATTCCCGATATTCAGGACCGGGGATTTCGGGCTTACGAGTATTCGAGCCTCGATGAGCTTGCCCAGCGGGCGAGTGCGATCGCCGTGGTTGAGCCCACCGGGCGCACGCACGAGGTGCCGCTGCCCGAGGGATACGGTCTGCCGGATTCCGCACCGATCGTTTTCGATATCGTCCGGGTGGTGTCGGTGGTGTCGGGCGAGCTGAGCGGCGACACCATCGAGGTTGCGACTCCGGGCATCGATGAAAACACGGGGTTTTCCGCGCTGGAAACCGGCGGCCCCTATGCGG
The DNA here is from genome assembly GCF_003667565.1 of Mycetocola tolaasinivorans. Lineage (GTDB taxonomy): Bacteria > Actinomycetota > Actinomycetes > Actinomycetales > Microbacteriaceae > Mycetocola > Mycetocola tolaasinivorans. Next base: position 696 of record NZ_RCUX01000001.1, on the reverse strand, counting down.
TCTTCCTGACCCCGGCAATGTATGGCGCACAGGATCCCATCGGTGGATACGCCATTGTTGGCGGGCCTGCGGGCTTCTTCGCGGCCACCCAAAAGAACACCCGGACGCGCTTCCAGCGGGTCGACACGCAGAGCCCCGACCTCCCGAAGATCCTCGATCACACTGACCGGGCCGCGCTTCCCACCATCACCAAGACCGAAGCCGAGCTCCTGGCCGAGGGACCCTAGCCCGCACAAAACACCGCCGCCCGCCCCGAAAACGGGACGGGCGGCGGTGTTTTACCTACTGAGGATTAGTCCTCGGCCGGAGCCTCGGCTGCGGCCTCATCGGCCAGAACCGGCGACAGCGACAGCTTGCCGCGGTCGTCGATCTTGGTGATCTCAACGAGAACCTTCTGGCCCACGCCGAGCACGTCTTCGACGTTCTCCACGCGCTTGCCACCGGCGAGCTTGCGCACCTCGGAGATGTGCAGCAGGCCGTCCTTGCCGGGCAGCAGCGACACAAACGCACCGAAGGCGGCGAGCTTCACGACGGTTCCGAGGAACTGCTCACCGATCTCGGGGTTGGTGGGGTTCGCGATGGCGTTGACCTGCGCACGCGCAGCCTCGGCCGACGGACCGTCCACGGCGCCGATGTACACGGTGCCGTCCTCTTCGATCGAGATGTCCGCGCCGGTCTCGTCCTGGATCGCGTTGA
>NZ_RCUX01000018.1 GCF_003667565.1 Mycetocola tolaasinivorans | reverse complement strand
CATGCGGCTCGTGAGCGTTTCAATCATGGTGGCGTCAGCCTCACCCAGATGCCGGGCATCATTACCGTGCCGATGGCGAGCTTCGGCGATTAGCTTCCGCACGTCCGTCCGGTCATCCCACCCAGACGCGACAGCACACGAACCCGCATGCCCCGCCAGGCCAGAACACGACCCACGATCACAAAACACGATGTCACTCACCAGGGGCCTCCTTCGGTTCGGGGTCGGGCTTTTTCGCGCCGGTCCAGTAGTCGTTCCAATCGGCCTGTTCAACGCCGATCACGCGCCACCCCTGACGTTTCTCTCGCTCCCGGGTGCGCTTGTTTGGGGTGAACATTGCGTGTGCACTCTCCGCAGTGGCATGCCGGATCTCTCCCTGCACGACCGCGTATGCAGACCCGTCTGCTTTACCGTCCGGGTCGAACAGAATCCAAAAATCCGGGACAATCAAGGTGTTACTCACTGGGAACCCCCTCGGGCTGGTCGATGTACTGGAACAGCATGTAATCCTCCCCGTAAACCCAGGACACGTCTCCGTCCGGGAATTCCTCGTTCCGCAACGCATACACGCCGTCCGATTCATCGTGAGAATCGGCCAGATTCCCAGGACCCTCAATCCACGGCTTGATCCAGCACTCGGCGTGCGACACGTACTCGCACCCACACGGCCAGCGTTCATGCTCGCCGTCGCACCCCGGGTACTGATGGCAGCGGGAGTTTTCGTCGCCCGGGCAAACAAACTTCCCGCACTCGATACGGTGTTGCACCTCTGGGAACCCGGTCAGGTCTGGGCCCTCCGGTGTTTCATCTTCGGTCATGGTGTTGTGTCTCCTTCGTGTTCTTTCCACGCCTGGTCCCAAGCGCGGGTGATTGTCCTGGTCCCGGGCCAGGCGGCGTCGAACGGGATGGGTTTACGGCTGAACGCCGACCGGGCGGGCGCGGCCTCGTAAATTTGCCGCGCCCGCTCCTCAACCGTCAACCGGGGTGCCAGATCGAAAAGCGGCACCTCCACGACGCGCAGCCGCTCACCCTTGCTCATGCCCCGTGCCCTGTGAAATAGCGATGCGAGCCGCGGTTTTCGCCGTTGCTCGCATCAAGGTGCCCTGCAAATCACGTGGCATGGGCAGCACGTCAAGGTTTCGGGTGGCCTGGACGGCCACCCGGATTGTGGGCCGGTTCGTGTGCCGTTCCGTGGACGCGACCATGAGCCCCCAACCCTCGGGAAGCTCACCCGGTTTCACAATCGCCGGATCGCTCACGACCAGCCACCAGAAATCGCAGTACACACGGAATGCGTCGGCTTTGGACGGGTCTCGGAGCTCGGTCAGCCAGTCCGACCGAGACACCTTCACCTCGTGGCCGTGGAGCTGCGCGCCCACCTTGAGCCGGCCACTGCCGCCGGTCCACAGGTCCATGGCCATGTAGTCGCAGATCCTGCGCGTGTCATAACCCGTGCTGATCTTCACGTGCTCGGCGCGCACATACCGGGGGCCCGCAGCGTTGCCCTTGTCGTAGCGGCGGTTCAGCCGGTCTAGCATCGACCGTTCAGTCTCCGGCATCACTCACCCCCGGCTTCCCATTTGTGGGCCGCGGCACGGTAAGCAATGCGCTGGGTCACTATCTGCGGCAACGGATCCGGGGTTCGACTCACGATCGCCTTTTTCACGACGACGATGCTCCCGTCCTCACCAACTTTCCAAAGCCCGCACCCATGAGGAGGCATCACGTCCAGGTCATGCGGGACCACGTACACAAACCGGTGGGTGACCTGCTGCCAGGCGCGCCGCTTCCAGTACGTGTCACGGTTGAAGTCGGCCTTGGACACCTTGATTTCGATTGCTGTACGGACGAGAGATTCGAACATCAGAGCATCGATCCGGCGCTCGTACTTGTGCCCTTCTGGGACATGCCCTTGCGGAGTGTAGAGAGCATCTGTGAGCATCCCCGAATCGGGAAGATCGAAGTCCTCGATGGTGAGCTCAGGAACGATCGCGGCGAGCGGATACTTTCGCCGCAACGACTCAAGAACGAACTTCGCGTCCATCACTCGCCCCCCTCTCGCTCGGTCGCGGGCTTTTTCCACGCCCGGAAATTGCGGATATACACGGTGCCGTAAGCGACCGCTGACAGCAGGAACCCGTACTGGTGAGTGGTCAACGCGAACGCCACCCACAACACCTGCGCGGCCAGGCCCACAGCCCACCCGGCACGGTTTTTCCCGCCAGCGAGCCACAGCCCGAGGATGCCCACCGCGGTGAGCAGATATGACCAGAACTCCATCACTCGCCCCCTTCCAGGGTGATGGCCGGACGCCCGGCCGGGGTGTGCTCAGCCTCGAGCGCCGCAATGACTGCCTTGGTGTCGGCGTCCCGCATCTCGGGATGGATCGTGTCGTACGGCTGCGACCGGATCCCCGATGCTCGCCCGAACCACGAATCCACAACCCACCCGCCCGCGCGATACTTCGACGGGGCTTCCCATCTGGCCGTGACCCGCACCCGGTCCACCTGCACCCGAGACGACACCGCCCACGTAGGCAGACGACCCTCGATAACCAACGGGGTAGCCGGGGTGAACCACACCGGCGCCAGCGTCACCGACTCCACATCAAGCGCGGTCATGCCGCAGCCGCCTCGGGAGAATCGACCGGGAGGAACCCGGCATCTGCCATGCCCTCTGCGGTCACAATCAGCGGGATCAGGTATCCCAAAGTGGTTCGCTGCTCGGCCTCAAAGACAACGCCGATGGTTCTGAACCCTCCGATCCCGGTGAGTGGGCCCAAGACAGTCACCTCTGCCCCGCGCCCGTTTCGGTACAGCCCCGGCCGGAGCGGTTCAGGGATGCCCTTTTCCAGCGCTGCCGCACACCGGCGGCGCGCCTCGAACACGGTGTTGGGCTCGGTCCCGTCCATCGGGAACGCTTCCTCGGAAAGCTTCTTGACGTCGGCTCGTTTGTTGTCGCTCACGGTCTTTTCTCCTTCGGTTTCTTGTTTCATGACGGCCCACCGCGCCAACCAGGCAGCAGGGACACCGTCGCTAATAGGCCCAGATGTCGTATCGGGCGATGAAAAGCGCCAGGACTTCACCCGGCGTCGGGGGCGTGTTGCGCCCGCACCTTGTGCAGTGCGCCGTGCTGGGGCCGTATGGGTTGTTGCTGCAGTGCCCACACCTGGGGGTTTCGTCGGGGGTCATCAGAACGGGCTGTCATCCCCGAACGTGCCGGGCTGGTTCCATGCGTCGGCACCGTTGTACGACGGCGCGGCGGAGGGCCAGGGCTCGTTCTGCGCCCCGTTCCCACCCTGGGGGCTACCAGCACCCGCAGAACCACCGTTCGGCCGTCCCTGGCCGCCCTGAGCGCTCACCCGGGATACCTGAGCAGTCGCCCATCGCAGCGACGGACCAATCTCGTCCACCTGCAGCTCGGTCGAAACCCGCTTCTCGCCTTCCTTCGTCTCGTAGCTGCGCTGCGTCAGCCGGCCAACCGCGATGACGCGTGCACCCTTGGTGAGCGACGCGGCAGCCTGCTCGGCCTGCTCACGCCACATCGAGCAGCGCATGAACAGCGGGTCGCCGTCCTTCATCTGGCCGGTCTGCCGGTCATGCACCCGAGGCGTGGACGCGATGGTGAAGTTCGCCACCGCAAGACCCGACGAGGTGTAAGACAACTCCAAGTCGCTGGTCAAGTTGCCGATGATGTGCAGAGTAGTTTCGCCAGCCATTACAGGCTCCTGTCTGCCCCGGTCGGGGCGTTTTGGGTATGAAAAAGACCGCCCGAGGATTTCGGGACGGTCTGGGTTTTCGCATCAAGGATGCGTTGCTCTACCGGGGTGAGCCGAACATGCCGTTCGGCTTCCACGACATCCGGGTCGAGCGATTGGAGGTACAGCTGCATTTCACGGTCAGCGGTGGTTTCCTCCCACGGGTCAAGGTCAGGCCACGGCGCGATCATGCCGGCCTCCCGAGCAGCGTGCACAACGCCAAGTATGCCTGCTGAGGCACCACCCCGTTGCCGCACGCCTTCAACTGCTCAGCACGCGACAGCCCAATCTCCGGCGCGGTCACATGCCCTGCAGGCCAGCCCATCATCCACTCGGTCAACTCGGGGTTGAGCCGGTGGCGTCCGTCGCGCCCATCAGGCCTGGTAGGGGCGGGGGCATCACGGCGGAGGACGGACCCCCACCGGTTGATCGCGGGCCAGAACTCGCCCCAAGCTTCCCTCCCGTGCGAATCAGGTCGTTCTCCACCATGATCTGCAAGTCGGTCACCCGCGTTCGTCCCGGTTTCTTCCTCAAATGCTCCTCTGGGCTGTTCCCCGAAGGCTGGGCCACCGGCGTCGGCAATAGGAACTCCACCCCGTCCGCAAGTGTCGGCCCGTGCCCGCCCGCTTTCCGCTGATCCGGGTGCTGCGCCCCACCATTCACCGCGAGCTGCGCTGTCGGTGTCTTGAGGATAGGCGACGACAAACACCCGGAACCGGCCGTGGGGAGCTCCGGCATCGGCAGCGCGTAAGCCACACCGCCGTGTGTCATACCCGATACCGGCCAAGTCCCCGAGAACACGGCCGAGTGCTCGGAGAACAGGTCCATCGTGGCCGTCTCCCACAGATCCCGCACCGGGTTCCAGATCGCTATCGGATTCCGCAGCTCCGGAGAGTAGACCTCTGACATTTTCGATCACCACCATTCTGGGTTTGATCGCCGCAATCGCGGCGAGGTAGTCAGCCCACAGTCCCGAGCGGGTGCCCGGGCGCATACCGGCGCGACGACCGGCGAGGCTGAGGTCCTGGCAGGGGAAACCGCCAGTGAGGATGTCCACGCGCGGAACCGCGTTCCAGTCCACGGTGGTGACATCGCCGAAGTTCGGTACACCGGGCCACCGGTGCGCGAGCACCTTCGACGGGGCCGGGTCGAACTCCACGAACCACGCCGGGCGGGCGTTGAAGAACTGTTCGACGGCCATGTCCAGGCCGCCGACACCGGAGAACAACGAACCGATAGTGAGGCCGCCCATCACAGCCCCGCCAACAGGTCAGGGATGGTGTCATCCAACGTGACCTGGATCATGCCAGCGCTGTCGAGGAGTTCAGCGATCGCCCCGTCACGGGTTTTCGCTTCGCCTCGCATGTCCCCGCAAGACCAGGTCCAGCGTTTCCCGGTTTCGCGGATCCTGCCCACGGGCACCCACCGGGATCGTTCGTGCAGGGCATGGGCACCGTTTTTGAGCGGCACGACCTGCTGCACGGACACCTCGCCGGTATCACGGATGTTCACGAGCACTTTCATGCTGCGGCCTCCTCTCGGTCTTCGGCGCAGCGATCACACGGCAGCGGGTATCCGTAATGGGTGATGCACAACGCCGGGCCGAGGTTCCTCGGAGACGGCTTTTCGCGTTCAGCTTTTGCTGCCGCTTTTACCTCGAGCATGTACGCATCGTGGAGGCGTCGAGCGGTGCCGCATGGACCGCACTTTTCAGTGGTCGGTTGAGGATGTTTTCCACAGGTGGGGGAGGGGGCAACGCCCCCCTGATGGTTAACTGATGGTTCTTTGATGGTTCCCCGGTCACTGTGACCGGTTGACTCGTCGTGAGTGACCGGTTGACTCGTCGTGAGTGACCGGTTGGTACCGGTCAGAGTGACCGGTTGAGTTCCGATACTCAACAGGTACCGATTCGACAGCCTGTGACCCCCCTCAAACCGAGGTTTCGTCGCCAGCAAACCCTCCGACTCAAGATCACGAATCGACCGACGAACAGTCGACTCACTCAACCCCGTCATCGCCGCCAACCGCTCCTGCCCCGGATAGCAGGAACCGGCCTCGTCAGCGAAATCAGCAAGAGCCACCAGAACAAACTTCCGCGGAGACGGCAGATCCAACTCATACGCCCACGCGGTCGCCTTATAGGACACATCAACCTCCTTCCATAATTCGTTCAGCCTCGGCCGGGGTGATCTCCACCCAGCCGCCGGCATCGTCGTAAAGCACCCAGATCGGGTGCCCGTCCTGCAGCCGCAGGCCCGGCCATTCCGCCGGGTCCGCGAATCGGGGAACCGCGAACCCGGTGTTGCGGGCAGCTTCCGGATTCGCGGTTTTCCACCCGTGACAGCCGGTCGTCCCGGAACCGCACAGGCCTTGCAGGTTGCTGGGTCGGGTGTTGCCGCGCTGCCGGTTCTGCCGGTGATCACGCGTCACCCCGTGCCCGCCACAACGCACACAGGCCGGGTCGCGCTCGGTCGCGATCCGGTACGCCTCGCGCTCCTGCGCCGGCGTCAACGCGGGGCGACGCTGGCCAATCACTGTGCGCCGATCGCCGCGGGAATGGACCGGGTCAGCGTCTGCATACCCGATAGCCGTGCACGTAGCGCCCGCTGCAGCTCCTCCGCCGCGTGCAACGTGGCCTTGGCGTCGTCGTGCACGCGGCGCAGTTCCAACGTCGCCAGATCGGCCTCCGCACGCTTCTCCATTACGGTCGGCCGGGTCGACTTCATTACCGCCTTCGCGCGGGCCTCGATCAGCTCGCGCTCCGTCCGGTAACGCTCTTCCCACAGATGCTTGATCACATCAATCGACGCATCGAGACGGCGCGACAGCGTGAGGATTTCATGCTCAAGCTGCGGCAGTGACACCGGTTCGTAGTCGATGATCTCCCCGCTGTCGAGTGCCGCGATCTCGCTACTCTGCCGGGGGAACATCGGCATCTTCGATCACCTCCACATTTTCCGGTTCCGGGGCGGCCCCAGGCTCGGCTGGGGCCTCGGCCGCGGCCCGGTCGATCGCGCCAATCAGGCGCATGATGTGGAGGCGCATGCCCTCGTCCAGCTCTCCCGCGGCATGTGCACGGTTCCCAATCGCGGCGAGTTCGTCACGGTCATGCTCGGCCGCCTTGATCAGCGCGGGCCAATCCTCGGACGGCGCGGCTGCCGGCTCCGGTGACAGCTCGCCCAGGTTCTCGGCCTCCGCGTCCTCGGGGGTGTAAACGCCTGAGAGCTCGTGCGGGAACGCCTTTCGGAACGCATGAGACTCGGCACGGATCCCGAGCATGTGTGCCGGTCGGCCGTCCCAGTTCGGGCCCTTGCCCGCGAACTCAGCCAAGGTGACCGTGAATTCCTGGGGTCGCCCCAGGTCCTTGCGGTAGACACGCGCCCGGGCCGCAACGAGGTCCTTCTTCGCCGGCGGGATACTCGACCAGTTTCCCTCCGTGTTCAGATACTCGATGGGGTCCTGACCGTCGTACTCGCCGGTCCGGTGCGCCACCACTCGGAACCCGTCGATGCCGGTGATAACGGTCCACTTGCCACCCATCTGCATGGCGTAAATCTGGCGCGCGGTCGGGTCGAGGCCCGTGCGTCGGACGGCTTCGAGGAACGCCGCCGTGATGCCAGCCGGGGCGAAATGCCGCTGCGCGTTATCCCCGGAGCCGGTGATCCACGTCAGCCCCGCGAACTCCATCATCGCCGCGGTGTCTTGGTCCCAGGTCTGCGGGTTCACGGACTTCGGGAGCGCGATTTCCTTGCTCAAAACAGGTTCTCCTTTTCAGCTTTCAACACCGACGTGATCCGGGCCAAAACCTCGGTCGCGATCGGCACAATCAGATCGATCGCCGCAACGATCTTGGGATGATCACGAGGCACCATGAGGTGCTGCGGGTTGCCGGGACGCAGCTCGCCACCGACGATCTCACCCCACACGAACACCACGCCGGCGGCCTCCGGGACGCAGTGCAGCTGCCAGGCCATTTGCCGCCATTCCTTGGCGTCGGGCCCGGTCACGACCTTGTCGTGCTTCGCCTTGCACTCGGCCAGCCACAGCCCGTCCGGGCGCTGCTCGATACCGTCCGGCGTCGCCGCGAACCCGGGGTTGCCGGGGGCGTGAATCAGGCTCTTGTTTCCCGTGATCCCCGCATACGCCAGGAGCCGGGGCTCCCACAGGTTCCCCGACTCCGTGTACCGGTTCCCGGAGAACGTCGAGCGGGCGCTCTTCAGCTTCGCGAGCTCGTACTTATCCACCGAGGACGACTTCACATACCCGGCGGCATCCGACGCCCCAATGATCGAGGACCGGGACGCCAGCCAGGCATCCCGGTCCTCACCGGTGTCGAGCACACGATCACGCCAGGTCATGACGTGACCCCGCGGGCGAAGTCGCCACCGCCCTCGAGGAGACGCGCGAACGTCTCGGCGGTCATGGTCACGTACTGTTCTGCGGGGTCCGCGGTGCCGCGTTTCTTGTGCATGACGACCCCGATAATGGCGTCGTCGTTTCCGCGCTCGGTCTCGGCTTCCCGCAGCCATGCGGGCAATGCCAACGTGGCGGTGTTCTTGCACTCGATGACGACGCGGCCGCCGCGGATGGTGCGGACCCCGGCAATGTCGCCGCGGTCCTTCGCGCCGGACTTCACCCGGCGGTCGATACGGTCATCGTTCAGGCGGGCGGCCAGCCAGTCCGCCTGTGCCCGCTCAAACGAGGTGCCGGCCTTCTTTGCGCTGGCGCGGTTCCGGGTCACTTCACCACCTCGGGGTTCAGGGTGATCGTGATGATCTGCCGAGACACGATCACGAGGTCCACGATCGACTCTGCTGGGGTGCCCAGCTCAATGAGGTGCGCGCGGTAATCCTCGATCAGCTTCGCCCGATTGCGCGGGTAAGCCGCCTTCCCCTGACGCTCGGGGGAGAGGTAGTAGCGCGAGCCGAGCAGCAGCGCGCCGCCCTCGTCATCACTCCACGTGACGGTGCCGTCCGGTGCCTGGTATCCGTACTGAATCTTCACGACGCTCTGTGCGTTGCTCATGCCAGCACCCCCTCGGTGAGGACGAACTCGCCCTCGCCCTGCTCGTCCACGACCTCGACCAGCACCAGGTAGTCGCGGGCGATCGCCAGCGCCTCGATCTCCGTCAGCGACTCCGAGTCCAACAGGCTGCCGTCCTTGATCATCACGATGCGCAGATCCGGGTGGGTCAGCGTCACCAGATCCAGCGCGACACGGATCCGCGTGGCACTGTTGATCTGCTTGAACGGGAGCCCGTCCACGGTGATACCGGTCTCGTCCACGGACAGGCCCGCGGGGAAGTCGGCCGCGGCGAGCCCGTCGGCCTTGACCTTGTCGATGCGGTCAAGCTCTGCCTGCACATCCGTGACGGCCTGCTCGAGCTTGGCAACCGACTCGGCCGCGGCGGCCTTCGCCTGGCGGGCGCGCACGCCCTCGTTGTGCTCGTCAATCCCGTCGAGGCGGGCCTGGATGCCGGCATGATCCGGCTCCACCCAGCCCTGCGCCTTGGCTGAGAGGCCCTGCTTGGTCGCCTCAATCTCGGTGTACTCGGCCGTGAGGGTGGCGATCTGCTCGGTGATCTGCTGCTGTCTGGCCTCGGCATTGGCGATCTGGCCCGTGGCCTCGGCATGCTCACGCACGGCCCGCTCAGCCTCGGCCAGCTGCGCGACCAAATCCGACGCGGACACTACCTCGCCATCGATGCCGTCCGGAAGCGACTTCGCCAGCGCCTGCTCGCGGGTGAGTTCCCGCTTCAACTCCGTGCGGCGCTCGAACACCGTCGCGCGCTCGGCGTCCAGCTTCGCAAGATCGAACGGCAGGGCCACACGCTCGAGCAGCGCGCGGCGCTGGTCCGCGTCCGGCCGGCGGGTGAACTCCAGCGGGTCAAACGGCACCGCGCCCACGAGCGCCTCGACCGCCTTCGCCGGGCTGCCGTACTTCGCACCGTCCAGTGCGGCGACGGTCAGCGTGCCCGAGTCGTTCTTCGTCCACCGTCTGGTGATGATTCGGGAGTCCGTGGTCAGGGTGACCTCGGCCACCTCCTGCCCGTCGTGAATGGGGCGGCTGATCAGCTTGGTGCCCTTCGGGTCCAGGATCTCCCCGAACGCGTCCAAGAACGACGACTTGCCCGCGCCGTTCTTTCCGCCGATGACCACCAGGTGCCGACCGGCCACGTTGATCTCGGCGTGCCGGATGCCCTTGAAGTTCTCTACCTTGAGGCTCTGAATGTTGCTCATGATTTTGTTGTTCCTTCTTCGATAAAAATGGCGATCATGCCGCCGAAAACTGGCAGCGCGCACAGCAGGGTGACCCCGGCTGGCGCGCCATGGATGGCCGTCTCGATAAGACCCGAGACGATGAAAACCGCGAGTGCGACGATGAAAAAGTGGTGCCGGGTCATCCGTGCCACACCTCCCACAAGAACAAGCCCAAGACGAGGCCCAGGCAGAGCCCGATGGTCGCTACGGCACCGTGCCAGGCCCACCCTTTCGGAGGGTCCGGGATCAGGTCCTCGGGCGGGTGCGGGATCTTCGCCGACTTCGGGTCGGGACGCTCCTCAGTCATGCGTCCCTCCCGAGTAGCATTGCCGCAAACATCGCGGCCTCCTCGGCGCTCTCGGCGTAGCCTGAGGACAGATCACGCACCGCTTGGATCTCCTCGGCTCGGACCGGCATGACCGTGCCCAACCGCTTCGGCCCGCTCACACTGCCACCTCCCGGAAGTTGCGTGCGATCGCCTCTGCACCCTGCGGGGTGACCTTGAGCGTGTGCATCACCTCACCCTTGAACCGGGGCGCGTCATGTCTCAACACCGGCCGGAAATACGCCCGCTTCTGCGAGTACGCCGAATAGCGCACCACCTTCACGAGTTCCTGCTGCTTCTCCGACCAGCGCGTCGAGTGCTCCTCGTAGATCCAGCCGCGCGCGATCAACGCCTCACGCAGCTCGCCCTCCGGGACACCGATGGTCTTGGCCACGGTCCGCAGCAGCAGGAGGTCCTCGTCAGCGACGAACTGATCCACATACGAAACCTTCGGGGAATCGATCTGGATCTTCGCCTCGAGCGCCGCGGTCTGTTCTACGGTCGCCGCGAGCTCCCGCAGCGCATCTGCATACGTCGCCGGGAGCGCGGCCGCGGCACCGTAGCTGCCGGTCTTGCGGATCGTCGGCAGCACCTCCGCGGTGATCCACCGTCGGAAAGCGACGGCCTCGGCCTTGTCCGACCGGATCACGACCTCGTACATGCCCGGCTCGGACACGATCGTGACGAGTCGCTGCTGCCCACCCGAGCTGATATGAGCCTGACTCACACCAGCTTGATCGAGACGATCAGCCACCCGCGCCGGGGTCGTGAGACCGAGGACCGCGCACAGGTCGGCGAGCACAAACCACGGCTCACCGTCCTGCTCTACAACACGCACCTGGAAGGTGCCATAATCGAATGGAAGAATCTGCATGCGATTCCTTTCTGTTTGGACGCCCCGTTGCACCGGGGCGTTCTTCATTTGGTTGGCTACTTGCCTGCGGTTCGAATCTTCTTGACGCTGAGTATCAATGCCCCGGTAGGGTTTCGCGTACCACCGGGATAGGAAGATCTCGCGTCCAGGTGAACGCTGGTGACCTCGGCGTTGGGGTCAAGCGCCGCGAGAGCGATCGCGACTTCTGCGACCGTGATCGCTGCGCCGTCCGGTTCGACTCGGACGCTCTCGGTTCGGGTGATCTTCGGGAATCGAATGCCCATGTGCTGCTCCTCTGTTTTGTGTGCGCGTTTGTGCCGTGCCGCCTCGGGAATCGAACCCGACAAACCCACGGCACCAAACGGCACCCCAGGGGACGGCGGCCAGCCTCCTAAACGCCTAGACGCCTCTACGCCCAATGCGTTCGTGTAGCACCGCGACCCACCCGACAGGTGATGAGGAAGCCGCGGCCCCGTACTACTGGCCTGAAAAACTGTTCCCCGCTGGAATGCATCTGGTGCTGTTGTCGGCCGGACAAGTCAACGGCGGCTAGTAACCTCAGCCCTCGCGGGGATTACACGCTGTGGAGTTTTCAATGTGCGGGTGGTGACTCAACTCCGCCAACCAAGGCGAGCTGTAAGACCCGGCGTCGGCCCGGTTTTGGGCGCGACAAATACCCCTCTATTGGGGTGGCTTTGAAATCGACCTTTTACGCAGGTCGGGCGTGGGCCGCACACAGAGGCGGCTACGGTGTTTCTAGGGCTCTTCCAGTCCTAGCGTCAGGCAGATCGACGGGGGAGCCGGATCGGCTTGCTCGACCTCTTGTGTTCGCACTTCTCGCCACTGAGATAGGCGCGCACACAGTCGGGCTCGATACGCCAGTGTCCTCCACTGACGCCTTGCCCCCCGTGAAGAGCCCCGGAGCCGAGCGCGATGCGGATGGTCACCTCGTGCTTGCGCGCCATTGCGGCAGCCTCCGCGGTGGTCAGGAAGATGGGGCCAGGGAGTGATGGGACTTCCGCTCCAACCGAGCGAATATCCGTTGCGTTAGATGTTTGCATGACGGCTACGCTATGCCAGATTGCGCCGGGTTGCAAGTAATGTTGCATGACGTATATTCATCGGGCGCGTCGCTGGCTGGGGATTTGTATAGACGGCACGCGAGTGTGCTTGCATTCAAGCTATTTGAGGTGCATACTCGACATATGACAAATGCAGACGACTGGAGTGACTATCTCGATCGCGTAAGCGATGAGGCGACGGACGCAGCAATCAGCCGAAAGTCTGGTATCAGCGGCTCCACCATTGGAAGGTGGCGTTCGGGTGCCGTGCACCCCAAGCCACTGCAGGCCGTTGCGGTGGCGCGCGCTTATGGCGCACACCCCCTTGGAGCCCTCGTTGCTGCAGGCTACTTGACATGGGATGATGTGGACGTGGTTGCGGAGAGAATCGTTGCGCCGAAGTCCTACGCCCTCGATGACTTCACGACCAGTGAACTTCTCGCGGAAGCGACCAAGCGACTCAAGCGGCTTGAGCTTGCAGGGGAGCCCACGTAATGCCTTGGACCGTAAAGCGCCCGTCTGGGAATTGGACGGCGATGTATCGGGGTCCGGATAGGAAGGCGCGGACCGCGGGAACTTTTCCCACCAAGACGGAGGCCAAAGATGCGGCCGTATTGGCCGAAGCAGAGGCGCTAAAGCCTCGATGGAGGGACCCCAAGGGGGAGAAGCTGACGTGGGGGGAGTGGTGCACCGCCTGGTGGCCCTCGCGCTCGGTAGAGCAGACCACGCTGGACACCGAGGAGTCGATGGTCCGTATCCACATCGAGCCCGTATTCAAGGACGTTCCGCTAATTGACATCACTCGACACTCGGTCCAGGACTGGGCAACCCAGCTTTCGCAGGTACTCGCTGCAGGTAGTGCCCAGCGGGTGCTGGGTGTGCTTGTTTCCTCGCTCAGCGGCGCGATAGATGCCGGTCACATCGACCATAACCCGGCCACGCGGATCAAGCTGCCGCCGCGGTCACGCGGGCGCGAGGTGTTCCTCACCCGGGAACAGTACGCGTCAATCTTGGAGAATGTGCCGCACCCTGACGACCGCGCACTCCTGGACTTTCTTGTGGGCACTGGCGCACGATGGGGCGAAGCGGCAGGACTCCACTGGCACAACGTTGACTTGATGCGAGGCACCGTAACAATCGTGGATACCTATAACGGGGTGGAGATTAAGCCGTACCCGAAGGGGCGTAGGGAGCGCAGGGTCCCTCTATTCGACTGGATCGTTCGAGACTTGGATGATGAGCGAACCGTTTCAGCGTGCGAGGTAACTCACCGCATCGGCAGGTGCACCTCGGGGCTGGTTTTCCCGGGGCGCAGGGGAGGGGTTCGGGATGATCGCAATTTCTCTCGCCAGGTATGGACCCCTGCCTTGAAGGCCGCGGGCCTGGATGGGCTAGGTGCCACCCTGCATGACCTGCGGCATACTTATGCGTCTTGGCTGGTGCAAGCTGGCGTTCCCCTCGAGCGCATTGCTTCGCTTCTTGGGCATGCGAGCATTGCGACTACTCAGATCTACGCCCACCTCGCCCCCGCCAGCCATGATGATGTGCGGTTGGCGCTCGGTGAGCCGCGGTTAGCAGACGGTAAGCAGACCGCCATTGCGTCCGGCTATGTTGGCCTACGTGCAACCAAATGAGCACGCCAGATATAACCCTGATTTTCCGGGCGACTTCCAGTGAAGACTGCGCTGCACTGCATGACGCTATACCCCTAGAATCTCTTTCACACGGAAGAGGTCATCGGTTCGAGTCCGGTATCGCCCACAGATAAAACCCCCGGTCGTTCTGTTTTTTAGAACTGCCGGGGGTTTTGCGTTGCCCGTGGTATCGCCGTGGGGCCGCAGTGGGGCCGCGCTGTTGTCGCTGTCGTTGTCGCTGTCTCTTTCTCGGCCGCTGACGCGGCCGCGTTGAGTGAAGCGGGGGTGTGCCCGATTGATAGCGGGCACAGATTGAGGCCTCAATGAGCGCTCAGGCCGAGTGCGATTTGCGTCGTGTGGGGTGACTGCGAGGCGGGATCTTTCTACAATCGGAGGAGGGGGCTCGAGTGTGACCCGGATCGCACGCGAATCGAGGGCATCAAGGTTTCCGCTCCGTGAGGCGCGGAGAGAAGTGGCGACGGGGGTGGGCCGAGGTGCGCAACCTCGCCCCCGCCGCCATCTGAATGCGGGTTTCGAGATCCGCGAGATTCCGCGGGGAAACGCCGTAAAGCGACGCAGATTTGCGTGGATTCCCCGGTTGCGGATAGAGTAATGACGTACCCGGGAACGGGAACAAAAACAAAATATGCGGATGTGGCGCAGTGGTAGCGCATAACCTTGCCAAGGTTAGGGTCGCGAGTTCGAATCTCGTCATCCGCTCAGATCAAACACCGGATCGGGTTTTCCCGATCCGGTGTTTTTGTGTGTACGGGTGTTTTTCTGCTGCCAGTGAGGGAGTCGTAAACTCCCGATGACAGAGGGAAAGGCGCGCCCGAAACGCCGAAAACGGCCCTCGATTTGCGCCCGCTTGCCGGGCTTCGGTAATGTCTAAGACGTAGCCGGAAACGGCAACAACATGCGGATGTGGCGCAGTGGTAGCGCATAACCTTGCCAAGGTTAGGGTCGCGAGTTCGAATCTCGTCATCCGCTCGGAAGAGCTTCAGAAGCCGGAAAAAAACCGGCCTCTTTCTCCCGGACACCCTCGGGTGTACGATATCTACACAGCAAGAGCGATTGGCGCAGCGGTAGCGCGCTTCCCTGACACGGAAGAGGTCGCTGGTTCGATCCCAGTATCGCTCACAAATAAAACCCCTGGTTCGCCAGGGGTTTTTTGTGTTTGCGCTGGCTGTGCGGTGGCCGGCGCAGGCGTGCCACCTGAATATGCTGGACGCATGGCCAATCGAAACACGCTGCACATCTCGGGGGTACCCTCACCGTGATTCCGCGCGGACTTGACCGCCTCTGGGGTTTTCGTCGCCGCATTGATGTGCCGCTCGCCAGCATCGTCGAGGTGCGCACGGAGTCTCATCCGCGCCGGGTGAAGCGCGGTCTGCGCTTTCGGCAGCTCTACCTGTCGGTCCGCGATGCGGAGGCCTCCGTGCGGGCGCTGAGCGCCGCGATGCGCGCCTCGCCAGCGGCAGACGTTTTCGGTTCTCCCGGGCGAGAGTGATATTCCCGCTCGCGTATGAAGTGGTTTTTCGCCCGGACGAGCATCCCTGGCATCGACACGCCCGATTGTGACGGCGGGTTTGGGGGAGGGGAGATCCGCGTCATTCCGGGGATCGCGGGGGTGTCCGGGCGGGTGATTTTGGAAAAACAACGGTGTAATTCGCATCGGCCCCATCGTTTCCTGTATTCTATTGATGTAGCCGGAAACGGAAACAAAATGCGGATGTGGCGCAGTGGTAGCGCATAACCTTGCCAAGGTTAGGGTCGCGAGTTCGAATCTCGTCATCCGCTCGAGTGTTGGGAAGCGATCGAAAGATCGGTTACGGCACGCGGGTTTACCCGCATGCGGTGGCGTGGCCGAGAGGCGAGGCAGCGGCCTGCAAAGCCGTCCACACGGGTTCGAATCCCGTCGCCACCTCCACTCAATAATTCAATACCTGAGCGATTGGCGCAGCGGTAGCGCGCTTCCCTGACACGGAAGAGGTCGCTGGTTCGATCCCAGTATCGCTCACAAAGAAAAAGCCCCTGAGAAATCAGGGGCTTTTTGCTTTTCATCCTGCGCAATCCTTACGTTCACATCGTCGCGGGGAAACGTCTCCGCGGTGACACCGTTCCCCGCGTCTAACGTTCAGGGTCGACCACACAGAAACTGTCCATTGTTACGCTGAGCTCTGCTCCCGAGGCGGCCCGTTCCTCCGCTTCGCTCTCCTCAGCGAGATCGGTGAGGGTTCCCCTGCCACCACGGATTGCGTCCGACGCGGGGCCCAACTGCACACTTTGCAGCTGGCCCTTCGTATCAACCACCGCGTGGAGGGTCGGCTCGAACTCATCGGTGATCAGCGTGCGGAAACCCAGCTCATCCCAGTACGTTTTGAGTGGTTCCCAGTAGGTGGGGGCAAATGCTTTCTGCCGGGCAGGCGGAGGAGTGTCCGATTCCGGAATGATGGCGTCTGCTGGTGTCTCGGGGAGCCGTACGATCGCGCCCACTGAGACCGCCGTCCCCACCTGACTATTTGACAGGCGGCAGCCCTCCTCGCCTGCTTCCGATCCAAATGTCGTTTCTACACGTCCGGCGGGATCGATGCCGAGTGTGCGCAATCCGCCCTCCACAAGTGTGGTCATCTCTGCAGCGACTTCCCGAACGTCTCGCTGCTCCTGCTCGGTTGGCGGGCCGGATCGAATCTGCGCTCGCTCAGCCTCATCTCCCCACGCCTCGAATGCAGCTGGCGCCGTGGCGAGTGCGCCGAGGGTGGCGATGATGAGACCGGTAATTGCAATGGCGAATGATCCGCCTGAGGCCATCCGAAATGTAGTGTCGGAGGGGGGATTGCGGCGGATGCGAAAGATATCACGCACCGCGAGGGCCGCCGGCAACAGCCCGATGATCAGCGCCGCGAAAAAATTAAAAATCAAGAACGCGTTTAGATCAGCACTGTACCCCGTGGCAACGGCAGAGAGCACCTGCCCAAGCAATAGCGCCACGAAGATGAAGGGGAATGCGATGGCACCAAAGATCAGGAGGTTTCGTGCCGACCGAGTGGGGGCTTTCGGCTCGGAATGAGTCGTGGAGGGGTGGGCAGCGTCGATTTCCATGGTTTCAGACTACGTGCCCGTATGTGTCGATCCAGGTATCCTCACATCGCCCGGAGCATGGCCCGCCCATCCGTGCCCTGGAGCGTTGCCCCCGTTCGGGGCAAAACCTATTGCACGAAGCGTCCGCGCCAGTACGCTGCCAGCATGACCGACACCGCACCCAGCCTGCTCAACCGCTCGCTCCTGCCCGCCCCCTGGACGCTCTCGCTCCGCGTTGTGGGTATCGGCATCGTGGGCGGGCTGCTGTATGGCCTGCTGGGTATCTTCAGCTACACGCTGCCGCACAGCCAGGACGTGACCATTCGTCCGGCCATCGCCGTGCTCGTTTTCCTCGGCATCCGGTTCGGCCCGATTGCGGGCGGTCTCGTGGGCATCATCGGAAACCCCATCGTCGACCTCCTGCAGGGCTCCTCCGTCTGGACCTACTGGGACTGGCACCTCGCCAACGCCCTCGTCGGAGTGATCGCGGGTCTCGCCGCGTACTATCTGAAGCCCGCGTCGAGTACTCGCGGCGGCATCGTCCGGCTCAGTATCATCTCGATCGTGGCCCTGGTCTTCGGGTTCGGCCTGACCTTCCTCGACCTGCTGCGCGGTGAGGGCGGAAACTCCTGGTGGGCCGGCTCCTACCTCCCCACGGTCGCGTGGAGCCTCGTGGTGTGCCTCCCGCTGGTTCCCGTCCTGGAGAGCGGATGGCGGCCCGTACTGCCGTTTGACTCCGCCCGGGACGTGCCACCGGCACCCGTCCCGACGAGTGATTAGCCGTCGCCCGCACCGGCACGCAGGAAACTCGATCCGGCAGGATCGTACACACCGTGGTTTCGGGTCGTCCGGGGGAGTCCGGAACGGATAGAATGGGCGAATCTATTTACAAGAGGAGCACACCAGGTGTCTGACGGATTCGAACGATTCCCCGACCGCAACGTTGTCGCCATGCGCGTCAACGGTGAACTGAAGGACCTCGCCACCACCCTGGAGACTACCGACGTGGCCGAGCCGGTCACGATCGACTCCGAGGACGGCCTCAACATCCTTCGTCACTCGGCCGCCCACGTGCTGGCCCAGGCCGTACAGAAGGTCAACCCGGACGCCAAGCTCGGCATTGGTCCGCCCGTCACCGACGGTTTCTACTACGACTTCGACGTCGCCGAATCCTTCACCCCCGAGGACCTCAAGGCCCTCCAGAAGGAGATGGAACGCATCATCAAGCAGGGGCAGCGCTTCGTGCGCCGCGTCGTCACCGACGAGGAGGCTCAGGCCGAGCTCGGAAACGAGCCCTACAAGATCGAGCTGATCGGTCTCAAGGGTGGTGCCGAAAACGGTGGCGACAACGAGTCAGTTGAGGTGGGAGCCGGCGAGCTCACCATCTACGACAACGTCGACCCCAAGACCGGCGAGACCGTCTGGAAGGACCTCTGCCGCGGCCCGCACCTGCCCTCGACCCGCCTGATCGGCAACGGCTTCGCCCTCATGCGCGTGGCCGCCGCCTACTGGCGCGGATCCGAGAAGAACAAGCAGCTGCAGCGCATCTACGGCACCGCCTGGCCCACCAAGGACGAGCTGCGCGCCTACCAGACCCGCCTGGAGGAGGCCGCCAAGCGCGACCACCGCAAGCTCGGTGCCGAGATGGATCTCTTCAGCTTCCCCGACGAGATCGGCTCCGGCCTGCCCGTGTTCCACCCCAAGGGTGGCATCATCCGCCAGGAGATGGAAAACTACTCGCGCAAGCGCCACACCGAGTCCGGCTACTCGTTTGTAAACACCCCGCACATCACCAAGGGTGACCTCTTCATGACCTCCGGTCACCTGCAGTGGTACGCGGACGGTATGTTCCCCCCGATGCACCTCGACGAGGTGTGCGATGAGCACGGTCACGTCACCCGCCAGGGTGCCGACTACTACCTCAAGCCGATGAACTGCCCGTTCCACAACCTGATCTTCCGCTCGCGTGGACGCTCCTACCGTGAGCTCCCGCTGCGCCTGTTCGAGTTCGGTTCGGTGTACCGCTACGAGAAGTCCGGCACCCTGCAGGGCCTGACCCGCGTGCGCGGTATGACCCAGGACGACGCTCACATCTACGCGACCCCGGACCAGGTGAAGTCCGAGCTGACCTCCACCCTGGAGTTTGTGCTCGGTCTGCTCAAGGACTACGGCCTCGACGACTTCTACCTCGAGCTCTCGACCCGCGACCCCGAGAGCGAGAAGTTCGTGGGTAGCCCCGAGATGTGGGATGACGCCACCGAGACCCTGCGCCAGGTGGCCGTGGAGTCCGGTCTCGAGCTCGTACCCGACCCGGGTGGGGCCGCGTTCTACGGCCCGAAGATTTCGGTTCAGGCGCGGGACGCCATCGGCCGCACCTGGCAGATGTCGACCATCCAGCTCGACTTCAACCTGCCCGAGCGCTTTGACCTCGAGTACACCGCCGCGGACGGCACCAAGCAGCGTCCGGTGATGATTCACCGCGCCCTGTTCGGTTCGATCGAGCGCTTCTTCGGTGTGCTGCTCGAGCACTACGCGGGCTCGTTCCCGGTGTGGCTCGCTCCCGAGCAGGTCGTGGGTATCCCCGTGGCCGAGGAGTACGCCGAGTACCTCGAGGAGATCTTCGACCGCCTGCGCGCCCGCGGTGTCCGCGCCTACGTGGACCACAGCGATGACCGCATGCCCAAGAAGATCCGCACCCACACCAAGGCGAAGATTCCGTTCCAGCTCATCGCCGGTGAGGACGACCGCGTGGCCGGTGCGGTGAGCTTCCGCTTCCGCGACGGCAGCCAGCTGAACGGCGTGCCGGTGGACGAGGCGATCGCCAAGATCGTCGACGCCATCGAAACCCACGCGCAGGTCAACACCGCATGGCAGGACTAGTACCGGAGAACCCGGCGGCGGAGCCCACAAACACGGGCTTCGTCGCCGAACCGGACGGCAACGTGCTGGCCGGAGTTCCCGACGAGTTCCAGCGCCTGTGGACCCCGCACCGGATGGTGTACATCCAAAACGGGCAGCAGCCCGCGAAGGACGACTGCCCGTTCTGCGTGGCCCCCTCGATGAGTGATGAGGACGGCCTGATCGTGGCCCGGGGAAAGTACGCCTACGTGCTGCTGAACCTGTTCCCGTACAACAGCGGTCACCTGCTGGTGTGCCCGTACCGTCACATCTCGACCTACGATTTGGCCACGGCCGAGGAGGTCGCCGAGATCGGTGCACTAACCCAGACCGCGATGCGTGTGCTTAAAGAGGTCTCCCGCAACGACGGCTTCAACCTGGGCATGAACCAGGGTGAGGTTGCCGGGGCCGGGATCGCCGCCCACCTGCACCAGCACATCGTGCCGCGCTGGCGTTCGGACGCCAACTTCTTCCCGATCATCGCGAAGACCAAGGCGCTCCCGCAGCTCCTCGGCGAGGTTCGCGCCTCTATCGCCGAGGCCTGGCCGAAGCCCTAGCCCACACTCGGAAGATTCACAGACCGCCCACTTCCTCGGAAGTGGGCGGTTTTTCGTTGGTCGAACGGGCCAAAAGTCCACCCGAGTAGAATTGGCCCGTGAATATCGCGACAATTGGCATGCTTTATGTCATAACGTCATCTCATGACCTCTGAAAACCCCACCCAGTCCACCGCCACCACCCGCGTCAAGCGCGGCCTCGCCGACATGC
This sequence comes from Mycetocola tolaasinivorans, assembly GCF_003667565.1. Taxonomy (GTDB): domain Bacteria; phylum Actinomycetota; class Actinomycetes; order Actinomycetales; family Microbacteriaceae; genus Mycetocola; species Mycetocola tolaasinivorans. The sequence goes on along the minus strand of NZ_RCUX01000018.1, from coordinate 15,159 downwards.
TGAAGGGCGGGGTGATCATGGACGTCGTGACCCCCGCACAGGCGCGCATCGCCGAAGATGCCGGTGCCGTCGCCGTGATGGCCCTCGAGCGTGTACCCGCCGATATTCGTGCCCAGGGCGGCGTGGCCCGCATGAGTGACCCGGACCTGATCGACGCCATCCGCGCCGAGGTGTCCATCCCGGTGATGGCGAAGGCTCGCATCGGCCACTTTGTCGAGGCTCAGGTGCTCGGTGCACTCGAGGTGGACTTCATCGACGAGTCCGAGGTGCTGAGCCCCGCCGACTACGTCAACCACATCAACAAGTGGGACTTCGACGTACCCTTCGTCTGCGGTGCCACCAACCTCGGCGAGGCCCTGCGCCGCATCACCGAGGGTGCCGCGATGATTCGCTCGAAGGGCGAGGCCGGCACCGGCGACGTCTCCGAGGCCACCAAGCACATCCGCACCATCAAATCCCAGATCCGCGCGCTGAGCGCCCTCAACGAGGATGAGCTGTACGTCGCCGCCAAGGATCTGCAGGCACCGTTTGACCTCGTCGTCGAGGTTGCCCGCACCGGCACCCTGCCCGTTGTGCTGTTCACCGCCGGGGGAGTGGCCACCCCGGCCGATGCCGCGATGATGATGCAGCTCGGCGCCGACGGCGTGTTCGTGGGCTCGGGCATCTTCAAGTCCGGCAACCCCGAGGCACGCGCGGCCGCCGTGGTTAAGGCCACCGCTGCGTTCAACGACCCGGCCGTGATCGCCCAGGCCTCCCGCGGCCTCGGCGAGGCCATGGTTGGCATCAACGTGGCCGATCTGCCCGCACCGCACCGCCTGGCCGAGCGCGGCTGGTAGAGCGCCCGTCGATGAGCAGTAGCGCACGCATTGGAGTGCTCGCCCTGCAGGGCGGTGTCTCCGAACACATCGAGGCCCTAACCCGCGTGGGAGCCGAGGTGGTTGCGGTTCGGACGCCGGAGCACCTGCACGGGCTCGACGGCATCGTGCTGCCCGGGGGAGAGTCCAGCGTGCTGGACAAGCTCCTGCGGATGTTCGAGCTCCGAGACCCGTTGACCGCGCTCCTTCGGGGTGGCCTTCCGGCCTATGGTACCTGTGCGGGCCTGATCCTGCTGGCCGATACGGTGCTGGATCTGGCACCCGGCCAGCAGGGGCTCGGCGGGCTGCCGGTCACCGTGCGTCGCAATGCGTTTGGTTCTCAGGCGCACTCGTTTGAGACCGAGCTCGCGTTTGCGGGGATCGATCACCCGGTCCGGGCGACGTTTATTCGTGCGCCGCTGATCACCGAGGTGGGCGAGGGCACAGACGTCCTCGCCCGCCTGGCGGACGGCGGGGTCGTCGCCACCCGGTACCGGAACCTCCTCGGAACCTCGTTTCACCCGGAGCTCACCGGGGATGATTCGGTCCACGAATACTTCGTCGAGATGGTCCGCGCGGCCCAAAACGGCTGAGCGCGCCCGCCCGGATGCGGGAAGAATCCCCTCGAACCCGTAGAATGGAGGGGATATACGACGAAACGGGAGCATATGTCCGGACACTCCAAGTGGGCAACAACCAAGCACAAGAAGGCGATCATCGATCAGCGCCGTGCGAAGTCGTTTGCCAAGCTGATTAAGAACATCGAGGTTGCTGCGAAGATCGGTGGTGCCGATCTGTCCGGAAACCCCACCCTGGTTGACGCGGTCCAGAAGGCAAAGAAGACCTCGGTCCCCAACGACAACATCGACCGCGCCATCAAGCGCGGTGCCGGCCTGACCGGTGAGGTCATCAACTACACCACGATCATCTACGAGGGCTACGCGCAGAACGGCGTCGCGCTCATGATCGAGTGTCTGACCGACAACAAGAACCGCGCGGCCGCCGATGTGCGTGCCGCCATGACCCGCAACGGCGGCACCATGGCCGACCCGGGCAGCGTCGCCTACAACTTCAACCGCAAGGGTCTGATCGTTGTGTCGGCGGAGAACACCACCGAGGATGACGTCATGGAGGCCGTGCTCGAAGCCGGTGCCGAAGAGGTCCTCAACGAGGGTGACACCTTCGAGATCATCACCGATGTGAGCGACCTCGTGACCGTGCGTAAGGCGCTGCAGGAAGCCGGCATCGACTACGAGTCGGCCGATGTCGCGATGATTCCGAACCTCAAGGTAGACGTTGACGCCGAGACCGCCCGCAAGGTGTTCCGTCTGATCGACGCCCTCGAGGAATCGGACGACGTCCAGAACATCTACGGTAACTACGGCCTGAGCGCCGAGGTTCAGGCCGAGCTCGAGCAGGACTAGTCAGCGTGGGTACTCGGGTACTGGGAGTTGACCCGGGTCTCACCCGGTGCGGCATCGGCATTGTCGATGTCGCACCGAACCGTCGCGCCACCCTGGTGCACTACGGCGTGATTCGAACCAGCCCGGACATGTCTATCGACATTCGGCTGCTCGCGATCGCCGAGGGCATCGACGCGGCAATTATCGAGCATGCGCCCACCGCGATGGCGGTGGAGCGCGTGTTCGCGCAGCAGAACCTCAGCACCGTGATGGGCACCGCCCAGGCCAGTGGCCTCGCCCTGTACTCGGCGGCCAAGCACGGGATCCCGATCGGCATGCACACGCCCTCGGAGGTCAAGGCCTCGGTGACCGGCTACGGTAACGCCGAGAAGAAGCAGGTGCAGCAGATGGTGGCCCGCATCCTCGGGCTCGCCGAAATTCCGCAGCCCGCAGACGCCGCCGATGCACTAGCGCTGGCCCTGTGCCACGCCTGGGGTGGTCTCGTCCCCGTTGGTGCGCGCCCGCACGGCTCGCGCGCCCCGGTGGGTGCGCGCCAGACGGCCGGGCTGACCCCCGCCCAGCAGGCCTGGAAAAACGCCGAGCAGGCCGGGACCGCGACGCCTCGAAACACCCGCACCGGCCGCTTCGGGAGCTAGCGGCTATCGATCCGCGATTGTCCACCCGTGTCCGCAGACAACCGGTGTTGACCGTAAATATGTCGCAAACGCGACAGCTCTGTGTCTTTGCAGGGCGTGGCAGTGCGGCTGTGTCGGTGGCGGGGCTTAGGCTTGGCACGTGATTGTGAGTCTTCGCGGAACAGTACTGAGTACAACCGCCGGCCGTGTGGCCATCGAGGTGAATGGCGTCGGGTACGCCGTACAGGTGACGCCGGAGCACGGCATCAAACTCCGGGTGGGGGCGAACGCCTTCGTGCACACCGCCCACATCATCCGGGAAGACTCCCAGCAGCTCTTCGGGTTTGAATCCGCCGAGCAGCTCGAGGTCTTCGAGATTCTGCTCGCCGTAAACGGCGTGGGCCCGAAGTCGGCCCTCGGTGTGCTCGCCGCACTGAGCCCAGACCAGATTGCCGACGCCGTCGCCGCGGAAGACGACTCCGCCTTCCGCAAGGTCAGCGGCATCGGCCCCAAGACCGCCAAGCTCATGATCGTCTCGCTCGCCGGCAAGCTGCAGGCCACCCGTCCGGTCAGCGCCACCGCCACCGGTTCCTCCGCGGTCAAGGCCAGCGTCATCGAGGCGCTGCTCGGCCTCGGCTGGAACGAGCGCGTGGCGGTGCCCGCGGTCGAGGCCGCCCTCGCCGCCGAGGCGGACCCCGGTGCCGCGACCGTTCCCGGCCTGCTGCGCGTCGCGCTGGCCTCGCTCGGCCCGCAGCCCGGTGCCGGACGATGAGCGAAGAGTTCGACGACGTCGCCGAAACCTTCAGCGCCGTAGAACCCCTCAGCGGCACCGCGATCGGCGACGCCGAGATCGCCTTTGAGGGTGCCCTCCGCCCCGGCACCCTGAGTGAGTTTGTGGGCCAGCAGAAGGTGCGCGGTCAGCTCGAACTGCTGCTGCGCGCGGCCGCACTGCAGGACCGCACCCCGGATCACATTCTCTTGGCCGGCCCGCCCGGCCTCGGCAAGACCACCCTGGCCATGATCGTGGCGCAGGAGAGTGAGCGGCCGCTGCGCATGTCCAGCGGCCCCGCCATCCAGCACGCGGGAGATCTCGCGGCGCTGCTGTCGAGCCTGGTTCCGGGTGAGGTCCTCTTTATCGACGAGATCCACCGGATGGCCCGCTCCGCCGAGGAGATGCTCTACCTCGCGATGGAGGACTTCCGCATCGACATCATGGTGGGTAAGGGCGCGGGGGCCACCTCGGTGCCGCTCGAGCTCTCGCCGTTCACCCTGGTGGGGGCCACCACCCGCGCCGGTCTCCTTCCGAACCCGCTACGCGACAGATTCGGGTTCACCGCGCACCTCGAGTTTTACGCCGATAACGAACTCGAACAGGTGCTCGCCCGCGCCTCCGGGCTGCTCGATTTGGATATCGACCGCTCGGCCCTGGCCGAAATTGCCGGTCGCTGTCGCGGAACCCCGCGTATCGCCAACCGCCTGCTGCGCCGCGTGCGCGACTACGCGCTCGTGCACGGAACGCGCGCCGATCTGCCGGCCGTGAGTGCCGCACTTGAGCTGTATGACGTGGATCCGCTGGGGCTTGACCGTCTCGACCGCGCGGTGATGGACATCCTGCTGCGCCGCTTTGGGGGAGGCCCGGTGGGCCTCAATACCCTCGCCGTCTCGGTGGGCGAGGAGGCCGAAACCATCGAAAGCGTGGTGGAACCCTTCCTCGTACGGATAGGTTTAATCATGCGCACCCCGCGTGGCCGAATGGCCACCGAGGAGGCGTACACACACTTCGGTATTCCGCACCCCCACGCCCAGTCACGGGGCGATGACCTATAATTCAAGCGGACAACACACCCGAATCAACAATCCCCGGCCCCCGCGCCGCGAAAGGCTCTGCGTAAAATCATGGATCTCATGTCCGTCGTCATGCTCGCCGTTATGGCACTCCTCATCTTCTTCATGTTCCGCAACGGACAGAAGCGTAAGCGCGACCTCGCTACCCTCCAGGAGCAGGTCGTCCCCGGTGCCGAGGTGATGACCAACGGTGGCATCTTCGGCACCATCATCTCGATCGACGACGAGGAGAACAAGGTTCTGCTCGAGACCAGCCCGGGCACCATCCTGACCGTGCACCGTCAGATCGTCTCCCGCGTCGTCAACAACGACGAGCCGGCCGCCGCCGAGGACGATTCCGAGGAGCCCAGCGTCCAGCTGAACGAGGACAACGCACACTTCGTGGGCGAGCCCGAGTTCGGCGAGCGGATCGAGAAGACCGAGGTCAAGCCCTCGAACTCCGACGAGAAGTAACGCGCCCTTCCCACTACACGCGTCGGGGGCGTTTCCCGCGCGTCCATCCATAGAAAGCTGAGTAGCCCATTGGCACAATCACGACAGGCTCCCGTCCGCCACGGTAGGCGGGCGCTCATCTGGTTGGCGGTGATCCTCATTGCCATGTTCGGCGGTCTCGCCGCGGGCACGATGTTTGGGGATGCCTCCTGGCAGCCCAAGCTCGCCCTCGACCTCGAGGGTGGAACGCAGATCATCCTCGAACCCAAGCTTGAGGGTGGGCAGCAGGTTTCCTCCGAGCAGCTGAACCAGGCCGTGTCGATCATCCGTCAGCGTGTGAACGCGACCGGTGTGACCGAGGCCGAGGTCAACACCCAGGGCGGACGCAACATCGTTGTGTCGATTCCGGGAAAGATCGATGAGGACACCCGTAAGCGGATCGAGTCGAGCGCACAGCTGCAGTTCCGTTCGGTGCTGCTGGCCTCCGCCCCGACCCTGACCACCGTGGGTGAGGACGGCAAGGAAACCACGAACCCCAAGCCGACCGATGACCTGTCGAAGACGCCGGCTACCAAGCCGACCGATGGCAGCGATCAGGCCTGGATCACGCCGTACCTGAGTGCCGAGTTCCTCTCGACCGACTGCAAGTCCCCGACCGGTGCGGAAAACGCCCCCAAGGACCAGCCGGTTGTCGCGTGTTCGGATGACGGCCTGGCCCGCTACCTGCTGGGGCCGGTTGAGCTCGGTGGAGACTCGATCACCGACGCCTCCGCGGGCATCAAGACCACCGCAAACGGTGCCAGCACCGGTGAGTGGGCGGTCAACATCAAGCTCGAGGGCAAGGGTAAGGACGCCTTCACCGAGGTGAGCAAGCGCCTGTTCAAGTTCTACTCGGCTAACCCCAACGACCCGCGCGCGGCCTTCGCCTTCGTGCTGGACGGCAAGGTTATCTCGGCTCCGGTCATGCAGGGTGCCATCACCGATGGCCGCCCCAGCATCTCCGGTAACTTCACCGAGGCCTCCGCGAAGTCCCTGGCCGACCAGCTGAAGTACGGTGCACTGCCGCTGTCCTTCGGCGTGCAGTCGAGCTCCGAGATTTCCGCAACCCTGGGTTCGGCTCAGCTGTCCGGCGGTATGCTCGCCGGTCTGATCGGTCTGATCCTCGTGGTCATCTACACGCTGTTCCAGTACCGTCTGCTCGGCTTCGTGACCATCTTCTCGCTCGTGGTGGCGGGAGCCCTCACCTACGCGGCCCTGGCGCTCCTCTCGTGGGGGCAGGGCTACCGACTGTCATTGGCAGGTGTGGCGGGTATCATCGTCGCGATCGGATTCACGGCCGACTCGTTCATCGTGTACTTCGAACGTATTCGAGACGAGCTCCGTGACGGCCGTGGCCTGGAATCCGCCGTGGAGGCCGGATGGAAGCGCGCAAGACGCACCATCTACGCATCCAAGGGTGTGAACCTCCTGGCGGCCGTGGTGCTCTACCTGCTGGCCGTGGGTAACGTTCAGGGCTTCGCGTTCACGCTGGGTCTGACCACCGTGATCGACGTCATCGTCGTGGTGCTGTTCACCCACCCGATGCTGCAGCTGCTCGCACGCAACCGCTTCTTCTCCAGCGGCCACCCCGCGACGGGTCTTGACCCGAACGCGCTCGGTGCGATCTATCGGGGGCGCGCGCAGTTCCGTGCCCCGGATGCAGCGGTATCCAAGAAGGCCCCCGGGGCCAGCCGTGAGGCTCAGAAGCGCCAGACCATCGCCGAGCGTAAGCTCGCCGAGGCTCAGGCTGCGTCGGCCGGCTCGACCTCCTCGAAGGAGAAGTAATGCCCAGCCTTAACCTGACATCGTTTGGTAACGACCTCTACACCGGTAAGCGCTCGATCAACTTCGTTGGTCGCCGCAAGCTGTGGTTCGCGATCGCGATCCTGCTGGTCATCGGTTCCGTCATGGTTCCCGTGGTTCGCGGTATCACGACCGGGGCACCGTTCAACTTCTCGATCGAGTTCACCGGCGGTTCCGAGTTCACCGTCAGTGGCGTGACCGACGCCAACCAGTCCAAGGCGTCGGACGCGGTTTCCTCCGTCGTGCCGTCGGCCGTCTCCAAGGTCAGCGAGGTGGGCGACCACGCCATCCGCGTCCAGACCGACCAGATGACCTCGGATGAGTCGAGCGCGGTGGCCAAGGCCCTCGCCACGACCTTCGACGTTAACATCAGCGAGGTCACCTCCTCGTTCATCGGCCCCTCCTGGGGTGCCGATGTGAGCCGTCAGGCCCTCACCGGTCTGGTGATCTTCCTGGTCCTGACCTTCATCATCATGGCGCTGTACTTCCGCACCTGGAAGATGTCCGCGGCGGCGATTATCGCGCTGGTGGACGTGCTGGTGATCACGCTGGGTGTGTACGCACTCAGTGGGTTCCAGATCAGCCCCGCGGCGGTGATCGGATTCCTGACAATCCTCGGCTACTCGCTGTATGACACGGTGGTGGTGTTCGACAAGATCCGAGAGAACACCACGGAGGCGGGCGAGCACTCGCCACGTACCTTCGGTGAGTCGGTGAACCTTGCGGTCAACCAGACCCTGGTGCGCTCGATCAACACCTCGGTTGTGGCCGCCCTTCCGGTGGCATCAATCCTCGTGATCGGTGACCTCTTCCTGGGTGCCGAAACCCTGCGGGACATCTCGCTCTCGCTGCTCGTGGGTATCCTCGTGGCCACTTACTCGACGATCTTCGTCGCGGCCCCGCTGTACTCGCTGCTGCGGGAGAAGGAACCGGCGATCGCCAAGCACGACAAGAAGGTGCTCGCCGACCGCGAGCGTGCTGCCGTGCAGGCCGTCACCAGCGAGGCCTAACCAGCATCGTTTTTTCGGGCCGAGGCCCCGTCGCATTTCGCGGCGGGGCCTCGGCTTTTTTGGTCTCCGTGGGCGTGGATCACGGCTGTTCGCGCAGGGCGGGCGAGGCCTGGTCTTTTCCGCCCGCGCAACCGGGCATAATAGGGAACAGAGACATGAGGTGGTGAATCGTTGATGACCGAAATTAATACGGCGAATGCGTCGTTGCGGCGGCTGGTTCCGCGCATTTTTTCCAAGGCTCAGCCCGCTGGTGCCGTCGACCGACTCGTGCGCACGGCGCGCACCCATCACCCGCGCGCGGATATCTCCGTTATCGAGCGCGCGTACACCGTTGCCGAGCGCGCCCATCGCGGGCAGAAGCGTCAGAGCGGGGAACCATACATCACGCACCCGGTAGCGGTGGCGCAGATTCTCGCGGATCTGGGCCTCGGCCCGCGCACCCTCGCCGGTGCGCTGCTCCATGACACGGTGGAGGATACCGACTACACGCTCGACCAGCTGCGCGCCGATTTCGGTGATGAGATCGCGATGCTGGTGGATGGCGTGACCAAGCTCGACAAGGTGAAGTACGGCGATGCCGCGCAGGCCGAGACGGTGCGCAAGATGATCGTCGCGATGTCGAAGGACATCCGGGTGCTGATCATCAAGCTGGCCGACCGCCTGCACAATGCCCGCACCTGGGGCTTTGTGCCGCCGGAGAAGTCCACCCGGAAGGCCACCGAGACGCTCGAAATCTATGCCCCGCTGGCGCATCGCCTGGGTATCCAGACGATCAAGTGGGAACTCGAGGACCTCTCCTTCGCGGTGCTGTACCCGAAGATCTACGCCGAGATCGAGTCACTGGTCAAGGAGCGCACCCCGAAGCGCGAGGAGTTCGTGCAGCAGGTGATCCAGGAGGTCACCACCGATCTGCGCGCGGCAAAGATTCGCGGCAAGGTGATGGGCCGCCCGAAGCAGTACTACTCGATCTATCAGAAGATGATTCTGCGCGGTCGGGAGTTCGACGACATCTACGACCTCGTGGGCATCCGTGTGATCGTCAACTCGGTGCGCGACTGCTACGCGGTGCTCGGTGCGATTCACGCCCGCTGGACGCCGATTCCCGGCCGCTTCAAGGACTACATCGCGACGCCGAAGTTCAACCTGTACCAGTCGCTGCACACCACCGTGATTGGCCCGGGCGGGAAGTCCGTCGAGATCCAGATTCGTACCCAGGAGATGCACGAGCACGCCGAGTATGGTGTGGCCGCACACTGGGCGTATAAGGAGCGCAACGCCGGCAACAAGGTTGAGGTGTCGCGCTCGACGGGCACCGATATGGCCTGGCTCAAGCACATCTCCGACTGGCAGGCCGAGACGGCCGATCCGGGGGAGTTCCTCGACTCGCTGCGCTTCGAAATCGGTGCCAAGGAGGTCTACGTCTTCACCCCGAAGGGGCGCGTGGTCGGGCTGCCCGCCGGTGCCACCCCGGTGGACTTTGCCTATGCGGTGCACACCGAGGTCGGTCACCGCACCATGGGGTCGAAGGTTAACGGCCGGCTGGTGCCGCTCGAGACCGAGCTGAACTCCGGTGACGTGGTCGAGGTCTTCACCTCGAAGAACCCCGACTCGGGCCCCAGCCAGGACTGGCTGACCTTCGTCAAGAGCACCCGCGCGCGCAATAAGATTCGCCAGTGGTTCACGAAGGAGCGCCGCGACGAGGCCATCGAGCAGGGCAAGGACGCGATCGCCCGCGCGATGCGCAAGCAGAACCTGCCGCTGCAGAAGCTCATGGATCGCGACAGCTTCGCCGAGGTCGCCGCGCAGATGCGCTACGAGGACGTCTCCGCGCTGTATGCCGCGGTCGGTGAGGGGCATGTCTCCACGCAGTCCGTGCTGGAGAAGGTCGTCTCGCTGCTGCAGGGCGATGCCGAGGCTCAGGAACACGCCATCGAGTTCCCGATGCGCGGCCGCGTGCGCCCGCAGGAGCACAGCGACTCCGGCGTGCTCGTGCGTGGAGCCGCGGACATCCTGGTCAAGCTGGCGAAGTGCTGCACCCCGGTGCCCGGCGACGAGATCGTGGGCTTCGTGACCCGCGGCTCGGGCGTGTCGGTGCACCGCGCCGACTGCCACAACGTGCAGGGCCTGATGCAGGAACCCGATCGGATGATCGAGGTGGAGTGGGCGGCATCGTCGAAGAGCGTGTTCATGGTGCAGATCCAGGTCGAGGCCCTCGATCGGGCGGGACTGCTCAGCGACGTCACCCGCGTGCTGAGCGAGCACCACGTCAACATCCTCTCGGCGAACGTCTCGACCTCGAGCAACCGCCTGGCGATCTCCCGCTTCGTATTCGAGATGGGCGATACCACCCACCTGGATCGCGTCCTCAACGCCGTACGGCGCATTGACGCCGTCTACGACGTATACCGGGTCACCGGAGGATAGCCCGCTTTATCACGGCATCGCTGCCGGACGCAGGTGGGGCACGGCACTAGCCGTGCCCCACCTGCGTATCCGCTGACGGTGCCGGGGGATGTGCGGTGGGACGATGGTGTCGTTCGGTCCACATTCCGCCGATGCGGACCCGCGCGTGTTCGGGCACCGAGCCGGGGAGTACCTCGATCCGCGCGCTGCTCCACTGCCAGACGCGATGGGGGAATATACCGCGCAGCGTGTGCCGTGCCGGGCGGGGTTCGTCCATGTCGTGAATCCACCGGGCGGTGTCTCCCACGGCGCACAGGGCGTCTCGATCGCGCAGCGGGGGCAGGGAGTGTGCGAGGGCGCGGGCGCGCAACCGGGAGGTTTCAGGAATGTCGGCGGGAATGAAGCCGTCTTCCAGCGCGAAGAGTTCGCCGTGGAGCCGGGCGGAGTGGAGCTCGGCCAGCGGGAGGTGATCGGTGGTGAGGAGCTCGGGGAGGTGCGCGCCGGGGCCGGGAAACAGCGCGGCCAGATCGAGGGTGGTCATGTTCTTAGCCTGAACCGTATTCCCGCGCGCGTCCAGGCACCCGGACACGCAAACGGCCGTGGGCCGCACCCGAAAGGATGCGGCCCACGGCCGTGTGCCACCGAAATGGAAAACCATTCCGGCAGCGGGGCACAGACTAACCCAGTACGTTCAGCCACGCCTTACGAGCCTCGAGGGCCTCGTTTGCCTTGGCGATCTTCTTGGCGTCTCCGGTGGCCTCGGCGGCCGCCAGCTCCTGCTCAAGCTTCTCGATGGCGGCGTTCAGCTGGCCGGCGAGACCCTCGGTGCGAGCCTTGGTCTCGGGGTTGTTCTTGCTCCAGTGCTCGTCGTCCAGGGCGCGGAGGTGGTTTTCGACGGCACGCAGGCCATCTTCGACCTCGCGGATCTTCTCGCGCGGGACCTTGCCCACCTCGTCCCACTGACGCTGGATGTTCAGGAGGGCCGAGCGCAGCTTCTCGCGGTCGGTCTCCTGCAGCAGCGGGGTGGCCTGATCCAGAAGCTCGCGCTTCTTCTCGTAGTTGACCTGGAACTCGGCGCTGTCGATGGCGTCAAGCTCGGCCTTGGCCTGGTAGATGGCGTCTCCGGCGGCCTTGAAACGGGCCCAGAGGCTGTCGTCCTGACGCTTACCGGCGCGGCCGGAGAGCTTCCACTCGTCGAGCAGACGGCGGTAGTCGGCCGTAGCCTCGGCACCGCGCGGAATCAGAGCCTCGGCGGCCTCGATCAGCTTCTGCTTGCGGGTGCGTGCCTCCTTGTGGACGGCATCCAGCTCGGCGAAGAACGCGCGACGGTTGGCGTCAACGGTGCCGCGGGCGGTACGGAACCGCTTCCACAGGTCGTTGGCCAGGCCCTTGGAGAGCTTGGGGCCCTCCTGCTGGTGCTTCTGCCAGGCGGCAAACAGCTCGGCCATCTGCTCGGTAGCCTGCTTCCACTGGGTCTTTGCGGGATCCTGGGCGGCAACGGCCTCGGCGGCCTCGACGATGCGGGTGCGCTCGGCGACGGCCTCCTCGAGCTCGGCCTTGGCCTGCTCGGACTGCTGCTCGGTGAGCTCACCGACGGTTTCGTCCAGGGCACCAACGCGGGCAACGAGGGAGGCGATGTCTCCCACGGCCTTGGCATCGGTCAGTTCCTCGCGGAGCTTTGCCACGGCCTTGGAGATGTCGGTGGCGGGAGCGCCACGCTTTGCGCGCTGCTCGAGCAGGGTGACCTGACCGGCGAGGTCGAGGAACTTACGCTCGAAGTAGCCCAGGGCCTCCTCGGCGGTGCCGTCGGGGTACTGGCCAACCTCGCGCCACTCTTCGCCCTCGCGGACAAAAACGGTGCCGGAGTCGTCAACGCGACCCCACGGTTGCTGTTCGGAAGTAGACACGTGCCTCACCTTGCTGATGTTTGCGCTCGATGCTCTCGAGATCTCTCGATAAGCCTAGTATGGACGACGAATGTCGGGCAGCCCCAACATGCGTCTTATTCTATTTGACGGTAACGGAGTCCAGCTTAATGGGCTCCTGCGGGGTCGAGTTCTGCGGCCCGCCAACGGGAATCGTGGTTACCGACTCGTTGAGTTTATCGAGGCCGCTCGTGATCTTGCCGAGAACGGTGTATCCGCCGGCCTTGTCGGACCCGATCGAGGTGTCACCAAAGACGATAAAGAACTGGCTGCCGTTGGAGTTTCCGTCGTCACTGGCGCGGGCCATCGCGAGGGTTCCCTCGGGGTAGATGTTGTCGGCCGGGGCGTTTTCCACCGGGCCGAAGGTGTAGCCGGGGCCACCGGTGCCATCGCCCTTGGGGTCGCCGCACTGCAGGATCTGGAAGCCGGGAGCGCCGTCCTTGCCCGGGGTGTTCACCATGCGGTGGCAGGTGAGGGAGTTGAAGAAGCCCTTCTGCGTGAGGCTCACGAAGGAGGCGACGGCCTTGGGAGCCTTCTCACCGTCCAGCTCGATACCGAGGTCAACGCCGTTGATTGTCATGTCGCCGGTCCAGGTGCGGTTCTCGGCGAGCGAGGCATCCGGTGCCTGGCCGGTCGAGGCCTCAGGAGACGGGGTAGCGCTCGGGGTTGCCGACGAGCTCGGGCCGGCCTCGGGTGCGTTCTGGGCGTTCTGCGCGATGACCCCCCAGGTGATCGCTCCGGCAATCAGGACAAAGGCGGTCCCGGCCGCGATCCAGGAGTTACGCGTGCGCTTGCGGCGCTTCGTTTCCCAGGCCTCGCGGCGTGCCTCGTACTGCTGGAGCCTGGCGCGAGCCTCGCGCGCGGCCTTTTCGTCCTTTTTCTGGGCTGCCACGTGAGCGGTCCTTTCCAGGGGAGTCGGGGGTAGTCGAGTCGATACTAGCGGTATGTGACGGGGATGGGGAGCAAAATGGCGCGGTCGGTCACCGTTTTCGCAGCCAGCGTCCGACGCACCCGATAGCCTGGTGGCATGGTCTCTTCCTCCGCGGCTCTTCACTCCGGCAGCGTGCCACTCGCGGTACGCATGCGCCCGCGCACCCTCGATGAGGTTGCCGGTCAGCGGCATCTGCTGCGCCCGGGTTCACCGCTGGTGAGTCTCGCCACGGGGAAGTCCGGCGATCAGGGCTCGGTGTCCGTCATCCTCTGGGGCCCGCCCGGCACCGGCAAGACCACGATCGCCCAGACCATCGCGCACTCCTCTAATCGTCGCTTCGTGGAGCTCTCCGCCGTGACCGCCGGTGTCAAGGATGTCCGCGAGGTCATGGCCGAGGCCATGACGAGCCGCGACCTCTACGGGCTCTCCACCGTGCTGTTCCTCGACGAGATCCACCGCTTTACCAAGGCTCAGCAGGATGCGCTGTTGCCCGGCGTCGAAAACGGCTGGGTGATCCTCGTCGCCGCCACCACCGAGAACCCCTCGTTCTCGGTGATCTCCCCGCTGCTCTCGCGCTCGCTCCTGCTCACGCTCGAACAGCTCTCCGACGACGATCTCGGCGTGCTGATCGATCGCGCGGCCACCGACCCGCGCGGGCTGGGGGATCGCTACCGCATCCTGCCCGAGGCGCGCAGCACCATTATTCGGCTCGCGTCGGGGGATGCCCGCCGCGCGCTCACCGCGCTCGAGGCCGCCGCGGTGTCCGCCGACTCGCTGCTGGCCGCGGGCCTGCTGGAGGACGGCGCGCTCGATCTGAGTGCGGCGGTAGCCGAGGAGAGCCCCGCAGGCGACGACGCAGCGGATGACGAATCCGAATCCGAAGGTACCTCCGAATCCGAGGAGCGCGGCGATAGCGAAGGGCGCGGCGACAGCAAAGCCGAGGCTCGCGACACGCGCCCGGTCATCACCCAGGAGATCGTCGCGGGGGCGGTGGATCGTGCCCTGCTGCGCTACGACCGCAACGGCGACGAGCACTACGACGTCATCAGCGCGTTCATCAAGTCGATCCGTGGGTCCGATCCGGATGCCGCGCTGCACTACCTCGCACGCATGATCGAGGCGGGGGAGGACCCCCGCTTCATAGCCCGCCGCATCATCGTCTCCGCCTCGGAGGACGTCGGGCTCGCCGACCCGCAGGCCCTCGTCATCGCCGTGGCGGCGGCCGACGCCGTTCAGCTCATTGGAATGCCCGAGGGGCGCATCCCGCTGGCCGAGGCCGTGGTGTATCTCGCCACCGCCGCAAAGTCGAACGCCGCGTATATGGGCATCAACGACGCGATCGCCGATGTGCGCGGCGGAGCCTTCGGGCGCGTTCCGAAACACCTGCGTGACGCGCACTATGCGGGTGCCAAGCGACTCGGTCACGGCAAGGGCTACCGCTATCCGCACGACACCGAACTAGGCGTGGTCGAGCAGCAGTACCTGCCCGATGAGCTCGTGGGGCGCACCTACTATCGCCCCACCACGCACGGGAATGAGCGCGAGGTCGGCGGGCGGCTGGCGAAGATTCTGCGTATCGTTCGCGGCCGATAGAAAGAGCGCCGGAAATCAGGGGCAAAACGCCTCGTACACGGGTGTCTTCAGGTGGCGCGCGTGCTAAGATATCCGTGACCTAGATCGAGTCTTGACGTACGGCTGCGCAGAGACTCATCGATCGACGGGATGGATTCTGTAGCCGAATCGCCCTGGTCGCTCCCTCTAACTCCTTTCCACACCGCGTTTTGTGGTGCGGGAAATCTGTTTATGGAAACCATTTGAAAGGAAACCGTGTCTACTAAGTCACGTACCCGTAGCAAGACGCGCCTCTCGCGCGCACTCG
>NZ_RCUX01000017.1 GCF_003667565.1 Mycetocola tolaasinivorans | reverse complement strand
AGCCAGGAACAAGTCCGGCGTGTTGAAAGTGTGGGGATGATCCCGCTTGAGGCCGGCCGCTCTAGCGAGCCGCACCTTTGGGGTGATGAGTATTACTTTACGCAGGTTCCACAGTTCGGGCAAATCGAGCCCGTTTAATGGCGTGTCGGCCAGCAAAAGCCCGAAAACACGTGAAAGCGGCGCAGGTGGGCAGCGGTGGCTGTTGAGACCCTCTCCTGGGTAGCGCCTGCACCAGGCTTAAAGTGCAAAATGCCCGCGGCCCACTCCCCCACCGTTCACGGTGTTGAGGTGAGCCACGGGCATCCGCGGCGAAACGCTTCTATGACTTCTTGGCAGCGCGTCCCTTACCGAAGCGCTCGGAGAAGCCCCAGACGGTCACCCGCCACATGGCTTCGAACACGATGTTGCCGCTCATCTTGGAGCGACCGTGTACGCGCTCAACAAAGGTGATCGGTACCTCGGTGATGCGCAGACCCGCACGGTGTGCGTGCCACAGCATGTCAACCTGGAAGTTATAGCCGGCGCTCTGGACATCCTCGAGGTGCAGCTCACGGAGACCGTGGGCGCTGAACACCCGGTATCCACCGGTGACGTCCTTGGCGGGAAGCTTCAGCATGATGCGGGCATAGGTGCTTCCACCGCGGGAGAGAATCAGGCGGTGCAGCGGCCAGTTCTCCACCTTGCCGCCGGGCACATAGCGCGATCCGATGACGAGGTCATAGCCCTCATCGGCCTTGGCCAGCATTGCGGGGAGCTGCTCGGGCTGGTGCGATCCATCCGCATCCATCTCGATCATCCGCTCGTACCCGTTTTCGAAGCCCCAGGCGAAACCTGCCTTGTACGCGGCGCCGAGGCCCTCCTTGCCGGTGCGGTGCAGCACGTGCAGCTGCGAGTCCTTCGCGGCCATCTCATCGGCCAGGGCGCCGGTGCCATCCGGGGAGTTGTCATCCACGACCAGGACGTCGACCTCCGGGGTCGCCGCGCGGACGCGACCCACGATCAACGGCAGGTTCACCAGCTCGTTATAGGTCGGGATGATGACGACGGTCCGGACGGACATTCGTGCTCCTTTAGGGTCAAAAACAGAAAGAAATCGGGGGCACCAGAGAAAACCTCCGGGAACCAGTATCGCGGGTCATTGCGAAGAAGCGACTATTTGTCGGCTTAGTGGGTGTCCGTACGGACGAGTTCGAGTACCCGGCTGCGCTTCAGCGAAACCTTCTTCTCGACCTCGAACCCCTGCTCGGCAAGGGCGGCCAGGTCGGCAGCCTGACGCTCGTCCTTCTTCGAACCGCTGATGACGTACCAGACGGTAGAGACGTCGGACGGGACCGTGGTCTCATCCGCCGGACGGGTGACGTCCCACAGGTGGGCGGTCTGGTCAAACGCGGTCACGAGACCCGGGTCCTTCAGGCCGGTGAAGTCATCCGGGTAGAGGCGCAGGGCCAGTCGGGGCTTGCGCGAGGGGCGAATATCGTCGTTGAACACGACGGCGTCCCCGGGCTTCGCGTGGGCACCGATGGTTTCGGCGATCTGACGGAAGTCGCTGCCGTCCTTGCCGTTGGGTCCGCGCTGTGCCACGTACGAGGAGAACCCGGTGGCCGCGAGGGCCAGCACCAGGACCGCGCCAAGGGCCGAGGACAGCAGGCGCGGCTTCACCCGCACCACGATGGCGCGGATACCCCAGGCGATCAGGATCGCAACGGCCGGCGTGCACATGCTCAGGTAGCGCTGCGAGTAGCTCGGCGAGAAGATGCTGATGAGGCCCAGGATGATGGGCGGCAGCGCCATCCACAGCAGCGCGAGCATCGGCAAGCTCGCGGTCGTTCCGGCGGCGCGGTATCCGCGACGTACCAGCGTGTACACGAGGTGCGCGAGGGCGACGAGGATCAGTGCCCAGGCCAGGATGGCCATGTTCAGGTTGCCGAACCACTGCGTCACCAGGACGCCGTTAACCCCCGGTGGACGGTTCGCGAGGAACCCGATCTGGCCGCGTTCGGAGAACCCGAGCGCCAGGATCGGAATGCTGAGGACCATCGCCAGGCTGCCGTAGCGCACGGTGCGCCAGAGGCGCGGGCTGCGCGTAGATTCCAGCAGCAGCCAGAGGCCCAGCACCGGCAGGATGAGCAGCGAGTACATGAACACCGTGGCGGTGAGCGCGAGCCCTGCGGCCCAGACCCACCACAGGCCGCGGTTACGACGCGAGGATTCCAGCAGGCGCACCAGGCCGTAGACAATCCACACCACACCTGCGGTCGCGATCGCGTAACCACGCGCCTCGGAACCCATGTTGGTGACCCGGGGCAGGATCGCGAAGATGAGCGCCGCGGTGATCGCCAGTCGGGGGCCGTGCATCCGCCACACCAGCATCACGATGCCGGTGGCGGCGGCACCCACGGCGATGGCCGAGGGCAGACGCGTCGCAAACTCGCCCGCACCAAAGAGCTCGATCCAGCCGTGCAGGAAGACGTAGTAGAGGCCGTGAACGGCATCCACGTTTCCGAGTACTGGCCACAGCGTGTCGAGCGGGCGAATTGCCGACATCACGCTGGCAGCCTCGTCGCCCCAGTAGCTCGCTCCGGACGACCCGATCGCACTGATGACGGCGGCCACGACCCCGATAATCAGGGCAAAAACGGTACGCGGAACGCGCGCCAACCAATCACGCAAAAGAGTCCCCATTGTCCTATTGTCCCGTTTCCTGACTGTGAGGGCACTGAATCCGCCTCCGACATGCCGAGCGATGCCCGCGATAGGCTACCGGCATGGTGCGCATCGACCCGCAGGACCCAACCCCTCCGTTTGAGCAGATCCGAGCCCAGATCGTGGCCGCGGCCACCGAGGGCAGCATGCCCGCCGGCACCCGGATTCCCACCGTGCGAGCCCTCGCAACCGAGCTTGGTCTCGCCGCCGGCACCGTCGCCAAGGCGTACCGAAAGCTCGAGGAGGACGGCGTGATCGAGACGCGCGGCCGCGCCGGCTCGGTGATTGCCGCGGCCGCCGACTCGGGCCGCCAGCAGATCGAGGTGCGGGCCCACGAGCTCGTGCTGCGTGCCCGTGAGCTCGGGGTGTCCGACACCCGGGTGCGGGACATCCTCGAGGACGCGCTGCAGCGCACACGGGGTTAGTCCCGGACCGCACCGACGCACACGCGGTTAGCCTCGGACCGCACGGCCGCGCACGGGCAAAGGCCCCGCGACCGCGCCTAGATCGCGCCCTCGCTCCAGGTGTCCGGCCGACCAAAGCGGTGTGCGGTGATCGAAATCACCTGTTCGCGCAGGTAGTGCAGGAGCTCAACCCGGCCGGACGCCGTCACGGCACCATCCACGATGGTGGGGGCTGCGGTACCCATCTCGCGAACGATTGCGGCACGAGTGGCCGCGCGTTCGGGGCCGACCAGCCGCACCCGGGTCGGCCGGGCCGCGGTAATGCGCGCAATCCACTCGGGGTCGCTCTCCACCGCGAGTACCACGCCGAGAGCGCCCAGGGCCTGACGCACACCGGCGGGGATTCCGGTCGCGAGGCTCACGGTGAAGGGCACCTTTGCGCGCAGCGCCGCGGCAATAACCCGCAGCGTCTCGCCCAGATCGGCACCCTCCCCCGCACGAATCGCCACCGACACCGCGTGATAGCGCAGCAGGTTGCGTTCGATACCGAGTTCGGAGGCATCCTGCACGGTGCCATAGGCGGTGCCCCAGGCGATGGCGTCCGAGAGCGCCGCGCGCCGCAGCAGGTCGAACCGGTCGTAGCTGAGCGCGGGCTGTGCCGCCTCGATCAGCCCGCGAATCCGCGAGTCAAGGCCACGCAGGTGCAGGGTCGAGCTCGACGTACCGGCATCGGGCACCCAGTCGCCGAGGGCGATCAGGTGGTTCGGGCCGCCCGAGGCCGCCCCGGGCCCGCGGGTTGCGGCACCGTGGGCAGCCCGCGGCTGACGCTGTACGCGCAGGTCGGTCATCGCCCGGTTGACGTGCAGGGAACCGGCGTCGATGCGCGCGGCCCACTCGGCCAGGTCTTCCGGATCACGTGTGTGCAGCGCCGCCGACCGCCCGCCCCCGGTGGCGTTGGCATAGCGCAGGGCCTCGCGCAGGGTCGTGGCCCGCATGAGACCGAGGCTCGGTCCGGCAAGAATCGCACGCTGAAACTCGGAGCCGTTCTCGATGCCCTCGCGAATCCCCGGCCGCCAGCTACGACCCTCCTCATCGAGCGGGGTCGGGGCCAGCAGCCAGCTCTCGGCACCGGGGAGTTCGGCGAGCGCCGCACTCAGCGCGGGCGAAGCCGGGGTGATCAGTGGCCCGAGCGTGGTGGACGGATCGCTCGGGTCGCCGCTCACCAGCGAACTCGCGGCGTCGACCAGCTGATGCCGGAAGAACTCGCTCCGGGTAAGGGACCCCACCACGATGACCAGGCTCGCGCTCTCGCGGCGCTGCCCCGCGCCGCCAAACGCATCGGCAACGATGGCAGCAACGCTCGCGCTCACATCCGCGGTGGGCATCACGATAACGGTGTTCTTGCCCGGTAGCTCGGCGCGCAGGTCGAGTTCGGGCCGCCACGCCAGATAGCGCTCTGCCGCCGCGTGGTCGCCGCGCAGAACCACGCGCGACACCGCGGGGTCCACGATCAGCGCGCGCTCAGTCTCGGCGTCATCGATGCCCACCAGACGCAGCAGATCACGCGGTACCCCGGCCTCCCACAGCACCTCGGCAAGCACCGCGGCGGTGCGACGGGCGGCGGCGTCCGGGTGCAGGATGACCGCAGCCCCCACGGCGAGCGCCGCGATGACCCCGGCCGCGGGGTCGGCAATCGGGGAGGCCCCGACGGTTGCCACCACGAGCACGCCGGGAACGGTGAACCGGGCACCGCGCAGGCTGTCCAGCTCGCGAACGGTGGCCCCGTAGTAGTGGGCGTAATCGATGGCGTCGCTGACCTCGCGGTCGGCATCGGGCAGGAGCAGGCCGGTCTCGTGCACGGCGATCTCCAGCAGGCGGTCGCGGTTGGCGGCGAGCGCGAACCCGATCCGGCGGCTCAGCGCGCTGCGATCGGCGGCGGCGCGAAGCCCGGTTTCAGAAACCGCGCGGGCGGCATCCGCGAGCACAACCGCGATCTCCTCGGGAGCCTCGATCCGGGCGGCTTCGCTCGTCTGCGCACCCAGGTCGCTCTCGGCGGCGCGCGCACGAATCCGGCTCGCCCAGGCACGGTTTGCCGCGAGCGAGGGGTCGGTGTCGGGTGCGAGACCGAAGCCGGGGACGCCGTGCGCGGTCTGGACCGTCGGCGCGATCGTCGTTGAATCAAACACCCGTACGGAGTCGAACATCGATTCCGGCTGGGCCACCCGCTGGAGACGCAGTACCTGCTCGGTCATCCCGGGCTCGGCATCGTCGGCGGGGGCGTGGGTCAGCGACGCGAGCGCGGAGGTGTCCTCCGCACTCGGCGCGGGATCGGTGATGAGCGGTGCGCGGGTGATCGCCCGCTCCTCGAGACTCCACTCGGTTTCACGATTCTGGAAGCGCCGGGGTTCGGGGAGGTGCCGGCGTTCGGTACGCAGCTGCCTGACGGCGGCGGCGAAGCGCTCGGCCTCGCCGTCAACGAGCACGGTGTCGCTCTGCAGGTGGGCCGCGGCACCGAGGAATCCGTCCCCCGCGAAGTCCCGCAGTGTGCGCACCAGGTACTCGCCGGCATCGGCAAACCTCCGGTCGGGCACGATCGGGGCCAGCAGCGTCAGCCGGCCGAGTACGGTCTGCAGTACGCCGGTGTAGCGCGGAAGCACACCCATCGGCAGGGCAAACTCGAGCGCGTCAGAAACCCCGCGCTCGGCACCGAGTCGCAGCGCGAAGGCCAGATCAAACAGGTTCGGCACCGATACGCACACCCGCAGGGCCCGCATTCGTTCGGGGGTACACACCCAGGACAGCACCCGGAACAGGTTTGCCTCGGCCTCCTGCGGTGTGGGGTAGGTCGCGACCGGCCAACCGGTGAGCGTCGTGGTGACGCGCTCATCGGGCACTCGATCGCCGGCGCTCAGTCGGATACCCAGCGGGGCACCCCCGGCCAATACCCGGGCGTCCGCGTGGTCGGAGAGCACGGTGACGGCCTCGAGAACGTCGGGTAGCGACACCGGCAGGGCGATTCCCAGCGGGAACGCGCGCAGCGCGGGATCCTCCAGGAGCCGGGTGACCGCGGCGAGCGCAATATCGAGTTCCTCATGATCGGCAACGATGAGTTCGATGAGCGTGCCGTGGGTGCGGGTAGCCGCCCGCAGAAGCGCGGCGATGCGCAGGGTGAGCTGCTGAACGGCGGGGTCGAACGCCCAGGCGGACGCATTCGCAACCAGGTCGACAACGCGCACGCCGACCCGATCCACGTCGTCCCGGTGGGCGAGGGTCGAGACCCGCTCGAGCATGCGTACGGCGGCATCCTCACCGAGCACCGTGGGCCCCAGCGGGAGCAACCCCACTCGCACACCCTCGGCGCTGATCGCGCGCAGGCGCTCGGGAAGCTCGGCATCCGGAACCGCGATGACGAGGCCCTCGGTGAGTGAACGGGTGAGCTTTCGCGCGTATGGCACGCTCAGCGCGGGCAAGCCGGGGCCGATCAGGGATCCGATACGCAGCGCCGCTCGCTGGCCCGGGGTCAGGGCGGGCACCGGCTCCGCGGCGGCATCAGAGCCCTCCGCGGAAGCGGCCTGAGCGCCCCGGGTGGTCTGGGTAGCCTGAGCGACGCGGGGCCGGGGTGGAGTCAGCGCCGAAAGCGCCGCGCCGGCGACGAATCCGCCCTCGGGACGCACCACCTCATCGAGCAGTCGCTCGGTGAGGGTGAGGAGGTCAAGATCCGAGTGCAGCGCGTCCGCCCGCGCCGTTTCGGGGCGGGTCGGGGCACTCGCGGCACGACGTATCCAATCCCGGGTCAGGGCATCGGCCTCGCGCGAGAGGCGGACGTAATCGGTGTCGGTGGCGGGCATCGGATCGACCATACCCCCGAGAATACGCCCTCCTCCTGCACACGGGCTGGCGGCGGGGCCGAACACGCACGATTACACCCAAGCCCTGCACACAGGTCAGCGGCAGGGCCGAACACGCACGATTACACCCAAGCCCTGCACACAGGTCAGCGGCAGCCCCAAACACGCACGATTACACCCAAGCCCTGCACACAGGTCAGCGGCAGGGCCAAGCGCACGCGATTATGCCCGGGGCGTACTCGCGGCGGGGCTCGGGCCGGGCCACTCTCCCGGCCAGGTGCTGGGTGCCTCGGCGCGCGAACGCGGCAGTGCCACGGCGGCCCGCCACTCCTCCACCCACGCCGGCAGTGGCTCGGGCGGGCTCTGCGCACCAGCCGCGGCCAGCAGCTCGGCCGGTTTCACCGTGCCCCCGGACTTCCGGATGAAGCGGGCTCGCACGAGCGCACGGGTGTACACCTCGCCGCCGCACACGATGCGGTGCTCGATGTACCCGGCCTCCTCATCCACCCCGACGATCCGGGACTCCACGGTGAAGCGCTGCCCCAGCGTCAGGGATCGGCGATACGAGATGGTCTGGTTCACCACCACCGCATACCAACCGTTCTTTTCGAGGGTGCCCCACATGCCGTTACGAATCATGAGGTTCAGCCGACCCAGATCGAAGATCGAGAGGTAGACGCCGTTGTTCATGTGGCGAAGGATATCGAGGTCGGTCAGCAGCGTGCGCAGCCGCACACGCCCCACATCGTAGTGGCCGAGGGTGTCGCCCCGGGCCGCAAGTCGTCGGGCAGCGCGCACCACGAGGAGGGTGCGAAAAATGAGGTGCATGGGGTCCTAGAGGAAGATATCGGGGTAGAGGTCGGCCGGGTCAATACCCGGGGCGTAGCGCTCGAGATCGGTGATGCCGTGTTCGGCCAGCACATCCTCCACGATGAGCGAACGGCCGGTGAGCTCCCGGGCATCGCTGGTGAGCACGAGATACGCGGCATCCGCGTAGATCTCGGGGGTGCGGCTGCGACGCATCAGCTCGGCGCCGCCCAGCACGTTGCTCACGGCGGCGGTCTGGATGGTGGTGCGTGGCCACAGCGTGTTGGCCGCGATCCCCCGCTCGGCAAACTCCGCCGCCAGGCCCAGGGTCGCGAGCGACATTCCGTACTTCGCGAGCGTGTACCCGGTGTGCGGGCCCAGCCACTTCGGATCGAGGTTGATGGGCGGCGAGAGCGAGAGCACGTGCGGGTTCTCCGCTTCCAGAAGAGCCGGGAGGGCCGCCCGGCTCAGCATGTAGGTGCCGCGGGTGTTGACGTCCTGCATGAGGTCGTACCGCTTGGGGCTGAGCTCCCGGCTGCCCGCGAGCGAGATCACCGACGCGTTATTCAGCACGATATCGATCCCGCCGAACTCCGCCACCGCGGAGGTCACGGCGCGCTCGATATCGGCGTCGTTTCGCACGTCCCCCACGATCGGGAGGGCGCGCCCACCGGCCGCGCGGATCTCATCCG
Organism: Mycetocola tolaasinivorans; assembly: GCF_003667565.1. Classification (GTDB taxonomy): domain Bacteria; phylum Actinomycetota; class Actinomycetes; order Actinomycetales; family Microbacteriaceae; genus Mycetocola; species Mycetocola tolaasinivorans. The sequence continues at coordinate 29,649 of NZ_RCUX01000017.1, read as the reverse complement.
CGGCCGTGTGAATCGTGCCCTCGAGAGCCGGATGCGGGGTGTCGGTCTTGGCGAGCAGCACGATGTTTGCACCGTCTGCCGCGGCGCGCAGCGCGATCGCGAGGCCAATACCGCGGCTACCGCCCGACATCAGGATGGTGCGGTTGTGCAGGGTGCGGGTCATCGGGTTTCTCCTTCGGGCGTGGTGGCGGGTGCGGGTGCCGGTGCGGGTGCCGACGAGCGTGAGCGGGCGGCAAACGCGGCGATCCGTTCGGCCGATTCGGGCCCGGCGAACGCGGCACCGATGGTGTGTGCCTCATCGTCCAACCCAGCCTGGAAGCTCCGGCCCACCCCGGTGCGCAGCAGCCGTTTCGCCTGGCCAAACGCCAGGCTCGCGCCGCCCGCCCAGTGCCGGGCAACCGCGAGCGCGCGATTCGCGAGATCCTCGCCGGGAACAACCTCGGTGATCAGCCCCCAGTCCAGCGCGGTCTGGGCGTCCAGGCTGCGATCGCTGAGTACCAGCTCGAGCGCGCGGCGCATACCGATGGCCTCGGGCAGCAGCGTGCTGACTCCGCAGTCGGGGGTGAGCCCAATATCGGCGTAGCGGGAAACGAACCGGGCCGAGTCCGCGGCAACCACGTAGTCTCCGACCAGCATGAAGCCGAGCCCGCCCCCGGCCACGGCACCCTGGACCGCGGTGACGATCGGGATCGGGGCCGAGGTGAGGATGCGGTGCCCGTCGTGGATGACATCGGCCAGCTCGGCGATCGTGGTGCCGCCATCACGCGCCAGGGCGGCAAATTCGAGCACATCGCCGCCCGCGCAGAACGCCGGGCCGACGGAATCCAGCACGATGGCTCGCACGTCACCGCGGGTGGTGACCTCGCCGGCGATCTCGCGCCAGGCGAGGGCCGAGTCGCGGTTGATGGCGCCGAGGCGTTCGGGCCGGTTCAGCGTGATTCGCGCGATTCCCTCGGAAACACGCAGCAGTACGGGGTCGGCGGAGTGCGGGGCCGTCATGCCCTCGCCTCCCGCGGGCCGGGGCAGATTTCGAATGCTGCGATGGCGGCCTCGATACCAAAATGTTCCGGACAAATTTCGTGGTGTTGCGTCATTGCGACCTCCTCGATCGCCCCCGAGCCTAGCCGTCTCGGCGGGGAACATCCCGGAGATTGTGGGGAACCCGCGAGCGCGTCCGTCGGCGCATTGTGCACGCTTGTGCGCTTCCTACAACCACACACCGCTGCGTGAACCGCGCGCGCCACTAAACTGGAGACATGGCCCAATCGAAGATCCTGCTCTACTACGTCTTCACTCCGATCCCCGATCCGGAGGCGATCCGGCTGTGGCAGCGCGATCTTGCCGCATCCCTCGGGCTGCGCGGAAGAATCCTGCTGTCGGCAGACGGAATGAACGGCACCGTGGGCGGTGAAATCCGGGCGGTGAAGCGCTATCTGCGCGCCACCCGTGAGTATCCCGCATTCAAGAATCTCGACGTCAAGTGGTCCGATGGCACCGGCCTGGACGACGAGGGCCTGAGCCTCGATTTCCCCAAGCTCAGCGTGAAGGTCCGCGAGGAGATCGTGTCCTTCGGTGCCCCGGGCGAGCTCGCCGTGGGTTCGGAGGGCATCATCGGCGGTGGCGAGCGCATCGCCCCCGAAGACCTGCACGAGTTTGTGGACGCCCATGAGGACGTCGTGTTCTTCGACGGCCGCAACGCCTTCGAGGCCCAGATCGGCCGGTTCAAGGACGCCGTCGTCCCGGATGTGAGCAACACCCGGCAGTTCGTCGCCGAGCTCGAATCCGGCCGCTACGACCACCTGAAGGATCGCCCCATCGTGACCTACTGCACCGGAGGAATCCGCTGCGAGGTGCTGTCCGGCCTGATGAAAAACCGCGGCTTTAACGAGGTTTACCAGCTCGATGGCGGCATCGTTCGCTACGGCGAGCAGTTCGGAAACGACGGCCTCTGGGAGGGTTCGCTCTACGTCTTCGACCGCCGCGGCTCGATCGATTTTGCCCCCGGTGCCGCGCGCATCGGGCAGTGCGTGGTGTGTGACACCAGCACCTCGGATATGCGCAACTGCGCCGAGCCCACCTGCCGCGCGCAGCTGGTTGCCTGTGCCGAGCACACCGAAACACCGGTCCACTGTCCCAGCCACGCAGGAGTTCTCGCATGAACGAAAATTCAAAGCTCGCCATCATCGGTGCAGGAAGCGTGGGGTCCTCCCTCGCCTATGCCGCCCTCATTCGCGGGTCCGCCCGTGAAATCGTGCTCTACGACATGGACCGTGCTAAAGCCGAGGCCGAGGTTCTGGATCTCGCTCACGGCACCCCGTTCACCGGGGCCGGTCGCATCACCGGTGGAGGCGACATCGAGGCCGTGGCGGGTGCCCGGGTCGTGGTCATCACCGCGGGTGCCAAGCAGCAGCCCGGACAGACCCGCCTCGACCTCGCCGGCACCAACGTGGGCATTCTGGCCTCGCTGCTCCCGCGCCTGGTGGAGCTCGCACCGCAGGCGGTCTTCATTCTCGTCACCAACCCGTGTGACGTACTGACCGTCGCCGCCCAGGGCATCGTGGATCTCCCGCCCGGCCGCATCCTCTCCTCGGGCACCCTGCTGGACTCCGCCCGCCTGCGTTGGCTGATTGCCGAGCGCGCCGAGGTCTCCGCCGCGAGCGTGCACGCCGCGATCATCGGCGAGCACGGCGACAGCGAGTTCCCGCTGTGGTCGCAGGCCAAGATCGGCTCGACCCCGCTGCTGGAGTGGACCAACTCCGCCGGCGAGCAGGTCTTCGACGCCGCCGAGCGTGCCCGTCTCCACGAGGAGGTTGTGGGCTCCGCCTATAAGGTCATTGCGGGTAAGGGTGCCACCAACTACGCGATCGGGCTCTCCGGTGCCCGCATCGTCGAGGCCATCCTGCGCGACGAGAAGGCGGTCCTGACCGTCAGCACCGTTCTGCACAACTACCACGGTGTCGACGGGGTTGCCCTGAGCGTGCCCGCGATCGTGGGCAAGCACGGTGTGGAGCGCATCCTGTACGTGCCGATGGACGAGCCCGAGAGCGTGCACTTCCGCGCCTCGGCCGACGCCCTGCACGCCAGCATCGCGACGCTCGGCATCGTAACCGGCTAGTACCGTTTTCCGATCGCTGGGTCTTCAGCCCGCGCCGCCCGGTTCGAATCCTCGAACCGGGCGGCGCTCTTGTGTCGGGTCACGACGCTCCCTGTCGCGAATGCGGGTGAGTGGTTAGGGTGGAGGCATGAGTGCAACAGAGTCGTTTAGTGCCTGGTGGGTCTCCGAGCAGAGCTCCGATCTTCGCTCCACACACCGTGACGAGCTGGGCCCGGGTGACACCCTGGTCCGAGTGGAGTTTTCGGGGATCAACTATAAGGACGGCCTCGCGCTTCAGCACAAACCCGGCGTGCTGCGCGGATACCCGATGATCCCCGGCATCGACCTCGTGGGCTTTATCGAGGAGTCCGAGCTGGATCAGTGGCAGCCCGGCGAGCGGGTGCTCCTGAACGGCTCCGGGCTCGGTGAAACCCACAACGGCGGCCTCGCCCAGTACGCCCGCGTGGCGGGCAGCGACCTGATTACCGTGCCGCAGCAGATTTCGAACTTCCGCGCCGCCGCGATCGGCACCGCGGGCTTCACCGCGATGCTCTCGGTCCTCGCACTCGAGGATGCCGGGCTGACCCCGGAGGCCGGCCCCGTGCTCGTCACCGGTGCCGCCGGCGGCGTGGGCAGTATCGCGATCACCCTGCTCTCGGGCCTCGGCTACGAGGTCGTGGCGGCGAGCGGCCGAGCGGACTCGGCCAGCAGCTACCTGACCGAGCTCGGCGCACGCCGCATTATCCCGCGCACGGATCTCTCCGAGCCCGGTCGCCCGCTGCAGTCGCAGGAGTTTGCCGCCGTGGTGGACTCGGTGGGAAGCCACACCCTGGTCAACGCCCTCGCCCGGCTGAACTACGGAGGTCTCGCCACCGTGTGCGGGCTCGCGCAGGGCCCCGATCTCCCCGGCACCGTCCTGCCCTTTATCCTGCGCGGCGTGCACCTCATCGGAATTAACTCGGTCTACGCACCGCGTGCACTGCGTGAGCGGGCGTGGAAGCGGCTCGCGCGCGACCTCAACCTGGATCACCTCGACTCGCTCACCCGCAGCATTCCGATGTCCGAGGTCGGTGATGCGGGTGCGCGCATCCTCGCCGGTGAACTTCGCGGACGCACGGTGGTGGACGTCGACGCCTAACCCGGCACGGAAAAACCGCGGTGTCTCGGCTGTTTGGGCCGGGGCGCCGCGGTTTTTCTGTCGTGCCTAGTCGGTAGCCTCGGGCTCCGTCGGTTCTGCGCGCTTTGACGCGGGTTTGGCGGCGGGCGGCTTGGTTGCCGCGGGCTTCTGCGCGGCCGGCTTCTGCTGTGCGGTGGACTTCTGCGCGGTGGGCTTCTGCGCGGTGGGCTTCTGGGGCGAGGGCTTGGCCTCGGCGACCGCACTTTCCTCGGCCTTCTTGGCCGTGCTCCTGCTCGACGGTGCGGCGGGAGCTGCCGCCGGGGCAGACTTTGCCGCCGGACGCTTCGCGGGAGTGGACTTTGCCGGTGCGCTCTTCGCCGGTGCCTCGGCCTCGGCCTCGGTGTCCGTCGTTTTCGCCGGGGCATCCGGTGCGGGAGTCGCCTTCGCCGCGGGGGCACGCTTGGCCGCGGCGGGCTTCACCTCGGGTGCGTCCTGAGCGGCCGGCTTGGCCGCGGTGGGCTTAGTCGCGGGAGCCTTTGCGGGGGCCTGCTTTGCTGCAGACGACTTCTCAGCAGGCACCTTCTCAGCGGCGGACTTCGCCGCAGCAGGCTTTTCTGCAGCGGCCGGTTTCGCAGCGGACGTCTTTTCCGCGGCGGGCTTTGCCGCGGCAGGCTTTGCGGTGCTGGCCTTCTCCGCCGTGGGAGCCTTCGCGGCGGCAGGCTTCGCGGCGGGCGCCTTCTCCGAGGCAGGCTTTGCGGCGGGTTTCGCCGCGGCAGCAGGCTTCGCCGCCGCGGCCTTCGCTGCCGGCTTTGCGGCGGCGGGCTTCGCGGCCGCAGGCTTCACGGCAGCAGGCTTCGCCGCCGCGGGCTTCGCCGAGGCACCCGTCTTGGGTGTTGCCGGCTTCGCCGCAGCGGGCGCCTTGGCCGCGGGCTTCTTCTTCTCCGGAGTTTCCACCGGGTCGGCCTTCTTCGTCGTGGCGCGCTTACGAATGGGGGTCACCCGTGCCAGCGGCTTCTTCTTCGCGGCGGCACGCTCGGCGGCGAGGCGCTCGGCCTCGGCACGGCGCGTCTCGGCCTCCTCGGCGAGCACGGCGCGGAGGTCCACACCCTCGGCCTTGCGCTCGATGAGCTTACGCACCAGCGCGGGACGCACACCGGTCACGGTGCGCGGGTTAACCTCGATATCGGACTCCAACAGCGCCACGATGTCGGCCTCGGTTGCGCGAGTGGCCTCGATCCGCTTGGCTGCCTCTCGCGCTGCCGTGGAGGTGCGGCGGGCGCGGGCGTTGCCGTCCCCGTCAATACCCAGGGCGGCCACCAGCGCGGCGGCGTGCTTGGTGGTCACCACGACGCGGGAGTACTCGGCGTCCTCAAGCTCAAAAACAATGGTGGGTCGGCTGCCACGAATAACCAGGAAGTCCATCCCGCCGTTGAACTTCCAACGCCCCACCGCCATGGTGAGGGGAACGTACCAACCCGGGGAACGGATTCCACGCAGCCACACCCACGGATCATCCGTAATCGATGCGGCGCGAATCGCGTCTCGCGGGATCACCACGTTGTCTTTTCGCAGCGCCAGGGCCTTTTCCGCCGCCGTCAGTTTCACTTCCAGTCGGTCGGGGTGCAGGAGAAGGCTAGCCATACTCTCTAGTCTGCCCCGTTCACCTGAAAAAAGCGCCGAAGACACCTCACAAAGTGATAACTCCCCGTCTGGAGAGTAGCCACAGCGATCGTTATCCGGCGTGCCCGGATTCGGCCGCGGTGACCACGGCGTCGAGGAGCGCGGCGACGGTCTGCTCATCCGCGATCAGGTCGACCCGCAGCCCGGCGGCGGCGGCGTCATTTGCGGTACGCGGGCCAATCGCCGCAACCAGGGTACTGCTCGGCAACTCACCAAACTGCGCGGCCACCTGATCGGCGATGCTTCCGGAGGTCACCAGGAGCGCGTTGATTCGGCCGCTGTGGACATCCGCAATAACCTTCTCGGCTACCGGTTCACCCACGGTGCGATACGCCATCACGGACTCCACATTGTGACCGGCTGCAATCAGGCCCCGGGTGAGGACGGGGTCGGCGTTTGCCGCGCGCAGCGTCAGAAAGTGACGGGGTTCGGGCTCCCGGGCAACGAGTTCCTGCACCATTCCGGCGGCCGAGTTGTCCTCGGCGGGAACGAGCGTGACCACAAAACCGGCGGCCTGGGCCGCAGCCGCGGTGGTCTCACCCACGGCCGCGATCTTGGTGTGGGCGGGCACCCGCACGCGGTGTGCATAGAGCACGTCCACGGTGGTCGCGCTGGTGAGGGTGACCCAGTCAAAAGCCCCGGCCTGCAGGGATTCCAGGGCACCGGCCAGCGCCTCTGGGTTGTCGGTCGGGGCAAAGTTCACCATGGGTGCGATGACCGGTGTGGCGCCGCGGCGCCGTAGTTCGGCGGCAACTCCGTCACCCCAGGGGCCACCCCGGGGCACCAGAATCCGCCAGCCAGTGAGTGGCTTAGAGGAAGAACCTGTTGTGCTCATCGGAAAACTCGTTGCTACCTTCGTGAAACAGACTCGCGCGCACGCCCGCTCGGGTGGCACAGCATGGGGAAGAAAACGACCCTCACACTACCATGATCACCCCGTTTCGCTCGGATCCGAAATCCGTGCACGGGAGTGACCCGTTGATTCCGCGAGACCTCCGCGGTGTGCACACACCCGGGCTCGCACCCGGGTGTGTATCGCCTATCGACGCGCCAGCGCCCGGACGATCCCCCACGCGGCCAGGCCAACGACGGCGCTCACTGCCACGGCCGCGCCCGCGGCACCACCGGGGTTCTCTTCCTTAAAGGTGCGCAGACGCGCCTTACCGCGGTCCACGGCACCGCCCACGCGCTTGGGCACGTTGAGCTTGTCTTCGAGGGCGTTGAGCGTGGCAACCAGCTCGGCGCGCGCCTCCTCGGGGGTCTTATCGACGGTCATAATCACCGGTTCCCTTCAGCGCATCGATGTCGCGACGGACACCCTCAATCGGACCCTGCTCATCGCTGATGCGCTTGAACGCGCGCCAGCCCAGGAGCCCAAAGACCCCGGCGGCAAGCAGGAACAAAACAAACACGATGAGTGCGGCCAGCCAGGCGGGCATGACCAGCGCGAGCGCCAGGATGATCACGGCCACCAGGGTTCCGACCGCGAAGAACACGAAGATCAGCGCGACGATCACAAATACGGCACCGATTCCGGCATTCTTGCCAACGTGAATCGCCTTGACCTTGAGCTGCTCGATCTCCGCCTTGATCAGATCGGTGATCTGGCCGGGCAGGTCGGAGATGAGCCCGATCAGGGAGCGCTTTTCCGAATCACTCATTGGTGGCCGACTTCTTTGCTCCGGCGCTCTTCTTGGCGGCGGGCTTCGCGGCAGACTTCTTCGCTGCCGGCTTCGCGGCGGAGGTCTTTTTCGCCGGGGAGGCCGCGGCGGCTGGCTTGGCAGCCGGTTCCGCGGGAGCGGGCTCGGCGGGGGCGATCGCCGCGGCGATCTTCTTTACTCCGACGAGGAGGAAACCAGGAACCTCGCTAATGCGTGCCTTGGCGAAGGTTTCGACCTTCTCCACCTGGTTCTGGACGGGGGCCGCGTTCCAGACGCTCAACCACCCACTCTTGATCTGTTCGTAGCGCTGACGACCCGCACGGGTTCCCAGGACGTAACCCGCGGCCAGTCCGGTGACGAAGAGTATCTTGCCTCGCATCGTGTCTCCCTCTGCTCGATTCGATACTCACCAGCGTAGCGCGTGGTTGGGGGTACGCCCGAGAGAATGTCTCAAAAGACTTCGGAAACGAAACACCGCTTCATGCCCGTACGAGCATGAAGCGGTGTTTTTCGGGGTGAAACCCTATGCGCCGCGCAGACGCTCGGCGAAGTACAGGTAGAGGTCGGCGATCGCGACGCGCTCCTGCTCCATGGTGTCGCGGTTACGCACGGTCACGGCCTTGTCCTCGAGCGAGTCGAAGTCAACGGTCACGCAGAACGGGGTACCGATCTCGTCCTGACGACGGTAGCGACGGCCGATTGCGCCGGCGTCGTCGAAGTCGACGTTCCAGGTTTCGCGCAGCTCGGCGGCGACCTCGCGAGCCAGCGGCGAGAGGGCCTCGTTGCGGCTCAGCGGGAGGATGGCCACCTTCACCGGGGCCAGGCGCGGGTCGAGGCGCAGCACGGTGCGGGTATCGACACCACCCTTGGCGTTGGGCACCTCTTCCTCGTCATAGGCATCCACCAGGAAGGCCATCAGCGAGCGGGTCAGGCCGGCCGCGGGCTCGATCACGTAGGGGATCCAGCGCTCGTTCTTCGGCTGATCGAAGAACGAGAGGTCCTTACCCGAGGCCTCGGAGTGGGTCTTGAGGTCGAAGTCGGTGCGGTTGGCCACACCCTCGAGCTCGCCCCACTCGCTGCCGGAGAATCCGAATCGGTATTCAACGTCGACGGTGCGCTTCGCGTAGTGCGACAGCTTTTCCTTGGGGTGCTCAAAGAAGCGCAGGTTGTCGGCCTTGATGCCGAGGCCGGTGTACCAGTTCATGCGCTCGTTCAGCCAGTACTCGTGCCACTGCTCGTCGGTGCCGGGCTCAACGAAGAACTCCAGCTCCATCTGCTCGAACTCACGGGTACGGAAGATGAAGTTTCCGGGGGTGATCTCGTTACGGAACGACTTACCGATCTGGCCGATACCAAACGGCGGCTTCTGGCGCGAGGCCTGCAGCACGTTGGCGAAGTTCACGAAGATACCCTGGGCGGTCTCGGGACGCAGGTAGTGCATGCCGGACTCGTCCTCGACCGGGCCGAGGGTGGTCTTGAGCAGACCGGAGAAGGCCTTGGGCTCGGTCCAGGCGTGACGAGTGCCACAGTTCGGGCAGGCGATGTCGTCGAGACCGTTTTCGGGCAGACGACCCTTCTTCTCCTCGAACTCCTCCTCGAGGTGATCCGCGCGGAAGCGCTTGTGGCAGGAGGTGCACTCGACCAGCGGGTCGGAGAAGACCTCAACGTGGCCCGAGGCCTCCCACACCTTGCGCGGCAGGATCACCGAGGAGTCGAGGCCGACAACGTCGGAGCGGCCCTGAACCATAGACTTCCACCACTGGCGCTTGATGTTCTCCTTCAGCGCCACACCGAGGGGCCCGTAGTCCCATGCGGAGCGGGATCCGCCGTAGATTTCACCGGCCTGAAAGACAAATCCGCGATGACGGGCGAGGGCGATGACTTTATCGAGACGGCTGGCTGCCACGGTGGCTCCTGAGGTTGCTGAAAGATGACCCGACCGGGTGCCGGGCATTAGGGCCTAAGTTTACCCATGTTCGGCGACGGTTTCCGCTGACGTTTTAGGATTGATGCCATGAGTCACCCCACACTTCCCGATATTCAGGTGGCTGCGTTCGCGCTGGTCCGCGATCGCCGACTCCTGATGGTCACCGCCCGTGGCCGCGATGTCTACTTTCTCCCGGGCGGAAAAATCGACCCCGGCGAGACCCCGCGCGATGCGGTGATCCGCGAGGTGTTCGAGGAGGTCGGCGCGAGAATCGATCCGGATACGCTCAGCGTCTACCACCGTCTCGCGCTACAGGCACACGGTGAGCCCGAGGGTCGCCTGGTCGCGATGACGATTTTCTCGGGCGAGCTCCTGGACGAACCGGTGCCGAGCGCCGAGGTGAGCGAGGTGCACTGGGTACGGCTCGCCGATGCCGATCGATGCCCGCCCGCCGGGGCCGACCTCCTGCACGTGCTCCACCGGGACGGGTTGATCGACTAGGCTCAGGGTCCCCTGGGAAGTCCGGGATCACGGCATCCATTTGGATTACAGTCGTGATTACGGGGTTGTTTACCCGGGAGAATACGGAACGTAGCCGAGGGGAGGCGCGGTATCGATGCCGCAGGAGAAGCAAAACGAGGGGCGATCGAGCACCGCGATCACCGCATTTGAGGATGCGACCCGGGAGCGGTTCGAACGCGACGGACGCGAGATCATCAGCTTCCGCTCCGGTGCCCACACCGGACGGCCGATCGTCCTCCTGCACGGAATCGGCATGGGCCACGGCTACTGGAAGGGCCTCGCCGAGGAGCTCGCCGAATACGGGCCGGTCTTCGCGCTTGACCTCCCCGGGTTCGGGGAGTCGCCCGAGCCAAAGGAGCCGCTGGACATGCCCGCCAGCGGCGCATTCGTGGCCGATTTTGTGCGTGCTGAGGGCCTGAGCGACGTGATCCTCATCGGACACTCAATGGGCACCCAGGTGGCCGTCGAGGCCGCCGCGGCCGCACCCGAGCTCTTCCCCGACCTGATCCTGCTCGCCCCCACCATCAACGCGACCGAACGCAGTATCTCCCGGCAGGCACTGCGCATGCTCCAGGACATGATGTCGTTCCAGCCGCGCACCCTCTACTACGGTGCCCGCTACTACCTGGCCGCGGGGCCGCGCTGGTACGTCAAAAAGCTCGCGACGATGCTGACCCACGAGGTCGAGCGCACCCTTCCCCGGGTCCGCGCACACACGCTGGTGGTCCACGGCGAGCGCGACTTCCTCTGCCCCACGGTCTGGGTCGACGAGGTGGTGAGCCGGATCCCAGATGCCCACGCCGCCACCGTCCCCGGGCGCGGTCATGAAACCATGATCAGTGGTTACCCCGAGGTGGCGCGCGCTATCCGCACGCACCTGGGTCTGCCCGCCCCCACCCCGCGGAGCGTAAAGGGGTGAACGTGCTCGCGCGGGTCAACGTTCTGGTGCGCGACATCGGGCTGATGATCGGGCTGCACCTCCGCGCACCGTTTCAACGATTTCCGCGACGCTATCGACGCGGGGATTCCACCAAACCGGTAATCCTGATCCTCCCCGGGGTCTACGAAACCTGGGCGTTCCTCGAACCGATCGCCGAACTCCTGCACCGCTCGGGCTATCGGATTTCAATCGTGCGAGGTCTCGGATACAACCTGCTCCCCATCGTGGATACCGCGCAGCGCCTGTCGCGCGCGCTGCGCCGAAGCCCGGTCCCCCGATCCGGCCGCATCATCGTCGCGCACTCCAAGGGCGGCCTGATCGGCAAGCAGCTCATGGTGACCGATGGCGAGCGGCTCGGTATTCACGGCGTCGTGGCCGTGGCCACACCGTTCGCCGGCTCGCGATATGCCCGCTACATTTTTGACCCGAGCCTGCGGGCGTTTCTGCCCACCAACTCAACCATCGTGGGGCTCGGTCGCCAGGCCGAGCTGAACGCGCACATCGTGTCGATCTACGGGCCCTGGGATCCACACGTGAGCGAGGGCAGCCACCTTCCCGGTGCCCACAATGTCCGATTAGACACCTCCGGCCACTTTCGAATTCTGCGCGCACCGGAAACGGTCCTCGCCGTCCGCGATGCCGTGGAGATGCTGGTGGCGGACACGGGCACGCTATCCGCGAAATCCCCCACTCTCGCACCACGCCGCGGCGCGAAGTCGCCTACCCTGGAGACGGACCAATAATTTCGTCGCCTCATCTCCCCGGCCGACCCCGCGTCCCCTACCCTGGAGAAGGCCCCGCAGGTTTGCCGCGCCGATACGGTGCGGCTGAGCCCGCCTCACACGAGGAGCATTCTTGTCTCTTGACCGCCCCGATTCCGTCGCCTCCGCCGCGGCCCAGCCGTTCCAGGTAGACCTGCGCGGTGTCGTGGATCTGCTGAGCCGGCACATCTATTCGAGCCCGCAGGTCTACCTGCGCGAGCTCCTCCAGAACGGTCGCGATGCGGTGACCGCGCGGCAGAAGTTCGACGGAGCACCCGCCGGGCTGCTGCGGATCAGCCCGGTTACCGAGGCCGACCCGATCTTCCGTTTCACCGATAACGGCGTGGGCCTGACCGCCGCCCAGGCTGCCGAGCTGCTCTCCACCGTGGGCCGCAGCTCCAAGCGCGATGAGGTGCTCAACCTGCGCCGGGAAGACTTCCTCGGCCAGTTTGGTGTGGGCCTGCTGTCCTGCTTCATGGTTTCGGATGAGATCGTGGTGCGCTCGCGCTCGGCTCACGGGGACGCCCCGATCGAGTGGCGCGGCCACTCCAACGGCACCTTCAGCGTGCGCGAACTGAGCGCCACCGAGGCCGAAAACCTGCCGATCGGAACCGAGATCTCGCTGCGGCCGCGGCCGGATGACGCGGCGCTGCTCTCCCCCGAGCGTGTGCGCGAACTCACCGAGCGTTTCGGCCGCTATCTTCCCGTCGACGTCCAGCTGGAACAGCCCGACCGCTCCTGGGAGACCATCACCGTCCCGGCACCGTTCCTTGAGCCGGTCGCACCGGGTTCCGCCGCCGAGGATGCCCAGCTGCTCCTCGGTACCGAGCTGCTGGGTGCACGCCCGCTGGCCAGCATCGAGATCGTCGTTCCGGGCACCGGGACCCGTGGTATCGCCTACGTTCTGCCGTATGCGCCGCCGCCGAGCGCCCGCCAGGCCAGCCGCGTCTATCTGGGCCGCATGCTGCTGGACGAGCACGTCGAGGATCTACTGCCCGAGTGGGCGTTCTTCGTGCGCTGCGTGATCAACACCGATGGTCTCGCCCCCACCGCCTCGCGCGAGAGCTTCGTGAACAACGAGGCGCTCGAGTACACCCGCACCGAGATCGGTGCCGCGCTGCGTCGCTGGATCATGCTGCAGGCCGCCACGGCACCGCACATTCTGGCAAACCTGGTTTCGGTCCATCAGCTCGCGCTGAAGTCGCTCGCCGTGCACGATGACGAGCTCGCCGCGCTCATGCTGCCGTGGCTGCGGATCGAAACCTCCGCCGGGGAAACCACCATCGGCGAGCACCTGGAGCGCTATGGCGAGCTGCGCTTCACCGACACGGTGGACGAGTTCCGACAGGTTGCGGCGATCGCGAACCCCGAGTCGCCCATCGTCAATGGCGGCTACGTGTACGATTCGGCGCTGCTGCGGCAGATTCCCGCGATCACCGGTCAGAGCGTCCAGCGGATCGAGGTGTCGGATGAGCTCGACGGCCTTGAGGCTCCGCCGCTGCACGAGCGACAGCTCACCGCCGCGGTCGAGACCCGCGCCGAGGAGGCCCTCACCACCGTGCAGACCCGGGTGTCCATCCGCTCCTTCCAGCCCGCCGACCTCCCCGCACTGTACGTCGCGGATCAGGCCGTCCTGCGGAGGATTGAACGTACAAAGGCCGCCGAAATGGCGCCGGGTCTGTGGTCGCAGGTGATCTCCACCACCGACCGGCTGCTCACCGGCAAGAACGAGGCAGACGGGGAACGGGACGTGCGCGCACGCCTGTGCCTCAACTGGTCAAGCCCGCTCGTGCGTCGACTGGCCGAGCTGGATGACCCGCTGGTGTTCCGTCGCTCGATCGAGCTCCTGTACGCGCAGGCGATGCTCGCCGGCCACCGCCCCCTGACCACCACCGACCGATCGCTGATGACCGGTGCCCTCACCGACCTGGTGCAGTTGAGCATCGGCCTCGGCGGCGACACCACTACCGACTAGACACCACCCCGTCATCGGAGCCCCACCCGTGCACCGATGGCGACCCGGAGAAGGAGACCCCGCATGAGCACACCGCACAATGGTTCCGCCGCCGAGCGGATCGATGAGCTGCTGGACGAAATCGACATCACCCCGATCGGCCCGCGCGAGCGCGCCCTGATCGACCAGGCCATCACGCTGGCCGACGAGGCCGGCGATGAGGAGCGCGCCTACCAGGCACGCATGCGCCTGACCTCCTCGGCCCACATGACCGGCGACACCGATGCGATGCTGGCCGCCTTTGGCTGGTGCGTCGGTAAGTTCGACCAGGATCCGGTCCGGTTCCCCAACGAGGTGGGCGGCGGAAACGACCTGCTGTTCCAGTACAAGTGGATGGCCGGCCGCGTGGCCTCGAACCCCGCGTTCCCGCTCAGCCAGCTCGACGCGATTCACGCGGACATGTCCGAGCGCTACCGCCGCGCGGGGGTGAGCCAGTCGGGCGTGCTGCAGAGCCGCTTCTCTACCGCGATGGACACCGGCAACCTCGTGGCCGCGGGCCGCTTCCGCGACGAACGCGAACTGATCCCGCGCGATGACTACAGCCACTGTGAGGCCTGCGTGCGTGCCGAGGACGCCGCCTACTTCCGCCTCATCGGCCAGGAAGACACCGCGCTGGCGCTCTTTGACGAGATCATGGAGCAGGGCCTGACCTGCGGTGAGGAGCCCGAGTCGGTCGAGGCAAACTCGCTGCTCGCCCTGCTGCGTGCCGGCCGCCTGGATGAGGCCCGGGCCGTGCACCTGCGCAGCTACCGGGTCGCCCGGCACTCGCCGGATGGCCTGGCGATGGTTGCCGACCACCTGGTGTTCTGCGCCGTCACCGGAAACGAGTCGCGCGGCCTGTCGATCCTCGAGCGTCTCCTGCGGGATCTCACGGTCGACCCGCTGAACCGCATGCTCATCTTCTCGGCCCGTGTCTCACTCGCCGTGTTCCTCGACTCGGTGACCCGCGCCGGCGCCGGATCCACCCCGATCCGTGGTGCCCAGAATGCCGACCTCGCCGCGCTACTGGGAGAAAACCTGGGCGAGCAGCCCACCGCCGAATCCCTCGCAGCGGCCCTCTGGGCCGGGGCCGAGGAGATCGCCGCCGAGTTCAACGCCCGCAACGGTAACACCGCGTTTAGCGACCGGATCGCGCGCGCCCGCCTGCTGGCGGGCGAGCACTATGACCTGCCGATCTCGGCCGAGCGGTTCACCCCGCCGAGCGCCCTGGAACGCCCGGAGGACGCCGCACCGGTCACCACCGCCGACTGGCTGCTCCGCGCCCAGACCGCGATGTTCGAGGAGGATCGGGCCGCGGTGCTCGCGGCCGTGGATCAGGGCCTCGCGGTGCAGGATGGCGACGCGGAGTCGCGCGTGCGCCTCTACAGCTGCGTCATCCAGACCCTCATCGCCGCCGAGCAGGAGGAGGGCGCACGAAGCGCGCTCACCGAGCGCATCGCCGAGCTGCGCACCAGCGGTCACGGTGAGCAGGCGGATCTCGAGGAGCGCTTCGGCCTGCTGATGTTCTCGACCGCAACCGCCGAGGATGAGGACTCGCTGCTCGCGGAGCTCGAGCGGGCCCGCGTGGCCGGGGCCCCGACCGAGGTCGTCCTCGACCTGCTGTTCGTGATCGCCGATCTGCGGATGCGCACCCAGCGCCCCGCGGAGGCCCTGCCCATCGCGATTGAGGCCCTCGCCCTCGCCGAGCAGGGGCCGAAGCGCCTGCTGGAATCGGCCCGGACGCTGGCCGCATTCACCCTGCTGTACACCGAGAATGCCGAGGGCGCGGCGACGCACCTGGACGCCCTGCTGGATGCCGAGGGTGCCCCGCACGTGCGAATGCAGGCCCTGCGTCTGCGCGCCCAGATTCACGGCATGATGGGCACCCCGCGCGCCGGGATCCCCCTCGCCGATGAGCTGCTGGCCCGTACCGCCCGCGGGACCAACCGCGAAAACACGATCCAGGCCGCCCAGCTCGCCGCCAACCTGCTCAACGATGATGAGCGCCCCGGTGAGGCTGCCGCCCGGATCGAGTATGCGATCGACCTCGCCCAGCGTGCCGAATCGGCGCAGCTGATCGGGCTGCGCTTCCTGCTCGGCCGCTACCAGCTGAACGCCGGCGCATTTGAGTCCGCAACCGAGAACCTCGACGAGGCCTACCGCGCCGAGGAGGCCGCCGAGGCCCCGCCCGCGGCCCGCGCCGAAACCCTGTTCTGGCTCGCGCAGGCCGCGCAGGGTGCGGACGAGAACGGCCTCGCCTACGGTGCGTTCAGCCGGGCCATCGAGCTCGCCGATGAGGGTGAGGCAGCCGAGCTCTCCGCCCGCGCGGGGATCCTCCTGGGCCAGCTGTGCAACGGGTTCAACGATCCCGAGGCCATCGAGATTCTCGAGGCGGCCCTCGCCAACGCGCAGAAGACCGAGGATGCCGATCTCGCCGCCGCCGCGCGACACCGCCTCGGCCAGACCCGCGCCAACCACGGAGACGAGGCCGGCCTCGCCGATCTCGACGCCGTGTTGGAGTTCGCCCGCGAACGCGGGGCCGACTGGCTCATCGCCGACGTCACCGACTCCCGTGCCCGCGCGCTCGGGTCGCTCGGCCGAAACGAGGAGGCCATCCAGGCCGCACTCACCGCGGCCGACGCCTACTCCGACTGCGGCGATGAGGGCAACGCGGCGATGAGTGAGCTGTTTGTGGCCCGCGTACTCACCCAGTCCGGCCGCGAGGAGGAGGCGGTGTCGCTGTACACCGCGTCGATCGAGCGTCTGCCCGAGGGGAGCCCCGCGTTTATCGGGCTCAACCTCGAACTCGGCGCGCTGCTCGAGCAGCTGGGCCGGCACGCGGAGGCCGCCGCGGCCCGCGCCCGCGCGGAGCAGTAGCCCCGTCCAAAACGGCGGTGCCCCACGGATCTGATCCGTGGGGCACCGCCGTTTTTGGTGGGGCGAGCTAGCTCACAAAGTCGAGAATCTCGAGTCCAATTTCGCGCAGCGCCTGCTGCACGGCAAAGCCCGAGGTGGCGTCGTTCTCGCGGAACGCGACCTTCAGGGCGAAACACACGCTCGCGGAGGGCCCCCGCACCACGCCCGTCTCGGCACGCAGACCGAGTTCTCGGGAGGCCAGGGCGTAGCCGCCAATACCGAAGCGCACGCCGCCACGCAGGCCCGGATCGAGTCCGAGCGCGCCCACCACGGATCCGGGATAGCTTCCGCTCCCCAGCCAGCGCAGCACGCGTGCGGACACCTCCGGGCTCACGATTTCGCCGCGTTCCAGGTGCCAGATCAGCTCGCTGAGCTCGGTCATGGTGGAGCGCGACACCGCGGCACGGGTACCCGAATCGGCGCGCCGACTCACGCCGTCTCTCAGTACGGTGTTGCGCAGGCGCAACGATTCGGCACGGGCCGAGATGGTGTCGAGGCCAAACTCACGCAGCAGCGCATTCCCCGCGGTGTGATCGCCGCTGCCGGCGAGCAGCGCGGCCGCATCGGGCAGGGAGAGGGTGCTGCGCTCGAGGTGCTGCCAGATACCGGGGCCCTCGGCGAAGTCGGAGTCCTCACGGAGGATGTCCGTGTTCTCACCGCGTTCGGATCGATCGGCGGCCTCGATGAGCAGCAGGATGCGACCCAGCGAACCGATCTGCGAAACCACGTAGTCGTCGACCCGCAGCAGCGGTGCGCCGGTTTCGAGATCACTTACGCGCGCGGACACCCGCATATCGGCGTGCACCATGCGCTCCAGCACCCGCAGCGATCGGGTGAAAAGGGGGCGGGTACCCGCTCCCGAACCACGCTGCCCGGCCGCGGGGTTTTCCCGCTGCCCGCGACGCTGGCCGCGACGCTCGCCGCCCGGTGCCTCGGCACCCGGGTGGCCGTGATCGATCTCTCGGCGGCGGTGCCCCGAGGCGTTTCCCGAGCGTGCGGAACCGGCCGAGCGGCCCGAGACAACCGGGGTGTCGGGGGCTGCCGACGAGGCGCGCCGAGCACGCCCGGGAGTGGATGCCCCCGTGCCCTGCGCGTCGTGCCGGCTGGATTCCATGGTCACCAGATGGTAACCCGCTGGGCGGGTGCAAGCCAGAGGGCATCGCCCTCGCGTACGTCAAACGCGGTGTAGAACTCGTCGATGTTACGCACAATCTGGTTGCAGCGGAACTCGTTGGGCGAGTGCGGATCGGTGGCGAGCAGGCGAATCGCCTCCTCGTCTCGCGAGAGCTGTGCCCAGGCCTGCGCCCAGGACAGGAAGAAGCGCTGCGCGCCGGTCAGGCCATCGATTACCTCGGGCTCGACGCCCTCAAGGGAGAGCAGATAGGCCTGCCAGGCGATCGAGAGGCCGCCGAGGTCGCCAATGTTTTCGCCGATGGTGAGGGCGCCGTTGACGTGGTGATCCGGCACCTGCGCGGGCGCGAGGGCGTTGTACTGCTCGATCAGGGAGGTGGTGCGCTCCTCGAATGCCGCGCGGTCGGCCTCGGTCCACCAGTCGGTGAGCTTGCCGTCACCGTCATAGCGGGAGCCCTGGTCGTCGAATCCGTGGCCGATCTCGTGGCCGATGACCGCGCCGATCGCGCCGTAGTTTGCCGCGGCGTCACGGCCGGCGTCGAAGAACGGGTACTGGAGGATGGCCGCGGGGAACACGATCTCGTTAAAGCCCGGGTTGTAGTAGGCGTTGATCGTCTGCGGGGTCATGAACCACTCGTCGCGATCGATCGGCTTACCGATCTTGGCGAGCTCGCGATCAAACTCGAACGCGGCGCCCGCGCGAATGTTCGCAACCAGGTCACCCGCGCTCACGACGAGGTTGGAGTAGTCGCGCCAGCGATCCGGGAAACCGATCTTCGGCGTGAACTTGCTCAGCTTTTCGAGCGCGCGCTCCCGGGTTTCCGGGCCCATCCACTCGAGCGCCGAAATGGAGTTCTGATAGGCGGCCTCGAGGTGCTTGACGAGGACATCCATCTGCGACTTCGATTCGGCCGGGAAGTGGCGGGCCACGTACTCCTGACCGACGGCCTCACCGAGCAGGCCCTCCACGAGGGAGACGCCGCGCTTCCAACGCTCGCGAATCTCGGGAACACCCGACAGGGTGCGGCCGTAAAAGTCGAAGTTTTCCTCCACAAATGCGGTGGAGAGGTAGGCGGCACCGCCGTGGATGATCTTCCAGCGCAGCCAGTCGGTCCAGGCGTCGAGGTTTTCGGTGGTCAGGAGTGCGGCGATGCCCTCCACGAAGCTCGGCTGACGCACGACAACCTCGGCGAGCGCACCGTCGGGTGCGGCGAGGCCCGCGGCCCAGGCATCGAGCAGGGTGACATCCCCCGCACCGGCAAACAGCTCGCGCACAGCGGGCCACTTGAGCAGGTTGTACTGCGCCTGGCTGTCACGGGCGGCCACGTTGTCCCAGTGGGCGGCGGCGATGCGGGTTTCGAGGTCGAAAACGCGGGCGGCACGCTCGGCCGCGGCGTCGAGCCCGGCGAGGGCCAGCAGGCGCTCGATGTGGCCGAGGTAGGCCTCGCGGATCGCGGCGAAGCGCTCCTCGCGGAAGTAGCTCTCGTCCGGCAGGCTGATGCCGGACTGCTGAACCATGACCAGGTAGCGCTCGGGGTTGCCCGGGTCATTATCAACCCAGAGACCAAAGAACCCGCCGACGCCCGCGCGGTCCAGCTCTCCGGAGACGCGGGCGAAGTCTGCGATCGTGGCGATGGCATCCACCCGGGCGAGCTCGCCGGCCAGCGGAGTGGCACCCAGGGCCTCGATGCGCTCCTCGGCGAGGAAGCTCGTGTAGAGGTCTCCCACCTTGCGGGCGGTGGTTCCGGCCTCGGCGGCGCGGGAGTCCTCGATGATGGTGCGCACGGCCTCCTCGGCCTCCTCTGCGAGCACCGAGAACGAGCCCCAGCGGGACTTATCCGCGGGGATCTCGGTGCGCTCGAGCCAGCGCCCATTGGTGTGCCGATAGAGGTCGTCCTGGGGGCGAATATCGGGGTTGAGGTCGTCGAGAGCGATGCCGGAGCGCGGGGTAGGTGACGTCATCTCTCCAGGGTAAACCAGACTGGCCGTCGGGTGGTCGGTTCCGTCATCAAAGTCCGTCACGCTTTCAGCTTTCTGGGGTTTTGTGCGGGTTTCGCGTAACGTGTGCGGGTGGCCTCACTCAATCGCTCTATCCTCCATCTCGCGGTTCCCGCGCTGGGTGCGCTCATCGCCGAGCCGCTCTTCCTGCTGACGGACACCGCGATGGTGGGCCACCTGGGTGTGGCCGAGTTGGCCGGGTTGGGTCTGGCCGGGGCCGTCCTTCAGACGCTGATCGGTCTGATGGTGTTCCTCGCCTACGCGACCACCCCCGCGGTCGCCCGTCGCATCGGGGCCGGCGACCCCCGCGGCGCCGTTTCGGTGGGCATCGACGGCCTCTGGCTCGCGCTCGGCCTCGGGGTGGTGATCGGCGCGCTGGGCGTGCTGCTGACCCCGTGGGTGATCGCCCAGTTCGGGGCGCAGGGTGCCGCGAGCGCGGCCGCCGAGCAGTATCTCGCCGTCTCGATGGCGGGCATTCCGGCGATGCTGCTGGTCTTCGCCGCGACCGGTCTGCTGCGCGGCCTACAGGACACGATCACGCCGCTCTGGGTCGCCGGAATCGGCTTCGCCCTCAACGCGGGGCTGAATTTTGTCCTCATCTATCCGGCCGGGCTGGGCATCGCCGGTTCGGCCCTCGGTACCGTCATCGCCCAGTGGCTGATGGTGCTGGCCTACCTGCTGGTTATCGCCCGCCATGCACGTCGAGTTGGCGCACGCGTACGGCCCTCCCTCGCCGGGGTGCGCGGATCTGCCCGCGCCGGCGGATGGCTGCTGCTGCGCACCGCGAGCCTGCGCGCCGCAATGCTGTTCGCGATCGCCACGGCCGCTGCCCTCGGGGATCCCGAGCTCGCCGGCTTCCAAATCGTCATGACCCTGTTCAGCACGCTCGCGTTTGCGCTGGACGCCCTCGCTATTGCCGCGCAGGCCCTCGTCGGGCGCGGGCTCGGGGCCGGGGACGTCGCGTTTGTACGCCGCGTGCTGCGCCGCTGCGTGCAGTGGGGTATCGGATCGGGCCTGGTGCTCGGCCTCCCCGTTGCCCTAGCTTCCGGTGTCATCGGCCGTGCCTTCACCACCGACCCCGCGCTGGCCGCCATGATCTCACCGAGCCTCGTGGTGCTCGCCATCGGCGCACCCCTCGCGGGCGTGGTCTTCGTTCTTGACGGGGTGCTCATCGGTGCCGGTGATGCCCGCTACCTGGCCCTCACCGGCGTGGTAAACCTCGCCTGCTTCCTCGCGATCCTGGCCGGGACCAGGCTACTCGGCGTGAGCGGACCCGAGGGCCTCACATGGCTCACCGGCGCGTTCACGATCGGGTATATCGCCGCGCGGGCGGTCACGCTCGGATTGCGCGCCCGCGGCGAGCGCTGGATGCGCACCGGGGTGGTTCCGGCCTAGCGATACGACCCTCAGCCACGGCTGCCTAGACCTCGGGTACCGGCCCCGTCGTGTCTCCCAGCACGAACCTCACCTCAAAATCGGCGGCGGGCACGACCCGGGCGTCTCCCTCGAGCAGCGCGAGTACCGCGCGGCCCGCGGCCTGCCCCTTGGCGTGCGCCGGCTGCCACACGGTGGTGAGGCGGCGCTCGAAGCCGTCCACTCGGATGCCGTCAAAACCCACCACGCTGAGGTCGGCGGGCACGCGCAGCCCCAGCTCCTCGGCCGCGGTGATCACGCCGACGGCGATCAGGTCACTCTGCGCGATGATCGCCGTCGGGCGCTCAGCCGCGGGTACGTCCAGGAGGCGCAGCGCCGCGAGCCGACCGGCCTCCACACGGCTGCTTCCGGCGATCATGCCCGTAATTTCGGGGTACACCTCGCGGGCTCCGCGCAGGCGCTCAAGCATGGTCTCCACGGTTCCCGTGGCCTCGCGCTCCGGGGTCAGCGCCGCCACGACGCGGTGTCGATCCACCGAGAGCGTCACGGTGGCCACGCGGGTGTGGCCGAGGGCCGCCAGGTGCTCCGCTGCCAGCCGGCCACCGCCGAAGTTATCGAGGTTCACGCTCGTCATTTCGGGGCTCGGCGGGCCCTCGATCTGCACGACGGGGACGCCGCGTCCGCCGAGGGTGCGGGCGGTTTCGCTCGCCTCGGTGCCGACGCAGAGCAGCACCAGGGCGTCGATGGGGGCGTTCGCGACGGCCGCGGTGCCGCGATCCAGCTCGGGAATGAGCAGTAGTGAGGCACCGATCTTCTGGATCTCATCGGCGAGACCGTCGAGGGTCTGGATCAGCACCGGGTCGCGGAAGGATACCCCGATGCGATCGGCGATGAGCACGCCGACGATGCCGCTGGTGCCGCGCCGCAGCGACTGCCCGCGGGGGTCCGGGCCGGCATAGTTGAGCTCGCTCGCGGCGGCCATCACGCGTTCGCGGGTGAGATCCGATACCGGTCCGCGGCCGCTAAAAGCGAGGGAGGCGGTGGATGCCGATACTCCGGCACGCTCGGCCACCTCGGCCAGGGTTACCCGCCCGGGATTACGCTCAGTCATCGCCCTGCTCCGTTCGCGACGGCTCGTCCCGGCCGGTTGACCAGAATCGTCTGTATCGGATAGCTTAGGCGATGTTGTTCGTTAATCGAATCGATTCGACACGGGGCGTCGCACTCGCAGAACGCCCATATTCTCCCCGCGCCGCATGCGCCCCAGCTGGAATCGTGACCATGTCTTCCTCCCCACTCACCCACTCGCCCGCGCAGCTCCGCGCGTGGCGAAACGCGCTCTTTGTTGTCTTCCTCCTCAGCGGGCTGAGCATCGCCAGCATGGCAAGCCGGATTCCGGCCCTGCGCGAGAGCCTGGAGATTAACAACGGCACGCTGGGTCTCGTGCTCTTCGGCATGTCCGCCGGATCGATCCTCGGCCTCGCCTCCTCAAACATCATCCGCGAGCGACTCGGCGTTCGTGTGGGCATGCGCACCGCGCTGCTGATCAGCATGGTGGGCCTCGCGATCATGGGGGTCGGATCGACCATCGCACTCCCCGTGGTGGTGATCGGCCTCGCGATCTTCGGTTTCGGTAACGGCGTCGTCGACGTCATGATGAACCTCGACGGCGCCCTCGCCGAGGCTGAGCTCGGCAAGACCGTGATGCCGATGATGCACGCGTTCTTCAGTGTGGGCACCGTGCTGGGTGCACTGCTGGGTTCGATGGCCGCGTTCGCGCACATCCCGCTCTCGGTGCACGTGATCGTGATGGCCGTTCTGATCGCGATCGCCGCGATTGTGGTGGTGCGCTGGATTCCCACCCGCCCGATCGAGCGGCACACCCGCGAGCGGGTGCCCTTCGGCGAGCGCATGCGCGCAAACGCTCAGGTATGGCGCGACCGTCGCCTGCTGCTGATCGGCCTCATCATGCTGGGCATGAGCCTGGCCGAGGGAAGCGCCGGCGACTGGATCGCGCAGGCCGTGGTGGATGGCTACGATCAGCTGCCCGGTACCGGCGCGCTCGTCTACGCAATCTTCGTGTCCACTTTGACCTTGACTCGGTTCGTGGGCGGCCCATTCATCGATAGATTTGGCCGGGTGCAGGCGATCCGCCTGTCCGCGAGCCTCGCGGTGATCGGCCTCGCCCTGTTCATCTTTGCACCGGCATTCCCGCTGGCGCTCGTGGGTGCCGCGGCCTGGGGCGCGGGCTGCGCGCTGGGCTTCCCGGTGGGTATGTCGGCAGCGGCCGAGCACCCCACGCAGTCTGCGGCGCGGGTGAGTGCGGTGGCAATGATGGGTTATGTCGCCTTCCTGGCTGGCCCGCCGGCGATCGGTCTGCTGGGTGAGCACGTTGGCCTGCTGAACGCACTCCTGCCGATTCTTGGCCTGGTGATCATCGCGCTGATCGCCGCTCCGGCCGCCAAGCCCACCGGTCAGGGCACCTCGACAATCGACTAGATTCGGAAAATTCATTCTCCGGTATCTGTCCACATCGGCCAAAGGTCGCTAGTCTGCGGGAATGACCATTGGAGTGCTCAATCACGAGATCACGGCCCCGGTGCGACTGCGTCTCGATTCCGGCGCGGTTAATCCGGCCGCGATCGGGTTCTCGCGCGCATCGCTGCACCACTCGGGCGGGGGCGCGGACGCCCAGTCTCGGCGCGGGGAATACTGGCTACTGACCTCCCCCACCCACGTGATTCAGCTCGCCACCGATCAGGACAGGCGCGGTGTTCAGCAGCGCCTCTGGGCGCTCGATCGGGCCACCGGTACCCGGGTGGAAATCTTCTCCACGCGCTCCCGAGCCACCACCGGCACGCTCCCATCCGAGCCGGAATCCGGCCCGATTCGCGTGCACTCGCTGCGGCTCGACATCAGCATCGACGAGGTGCCCGGCGGCACCCGCGTGCGCGTCTACGGCGAGCGCGTGCAGATTGATGTGCGCGTCGGCCGGGCACCCGCTCGGGATGGCCAGGCGGGTTCGCTCGCCACACACGATGATCGCCTCGGTACCGTTATCGCTCACGATGATCGCTCGTTCGACTACACGCTGAGTGATCTGGCACGGCCGGTATCCGGGCGCGTGGCCATTGACGGAGTCTGGGGCACACTCGATCCGACCACCGCCTGGGCACTGCATGACTTCTCCCGCGGCTGCCGCCGCTCGGGCCCCGCCCTGGTACGCGGTGGCGTCGTGGGGATCACCACCGCCGAGGGCTCCGGTGCCACCCACCGGCTCGGTCTCCGCTTCGGCGCGGGCCTGGGCATCCTGGTAGATGGCAGCCTCGCCTTTGACCCGGCCGGGGTAAGCATCGAGGCCCTGCCGGAGGGCCGCACCCGCGTGTATGCCGCAGGGGCCGACCTCACGTTCACCCCGTTTGAGAACGCCGCGCCGGCAGACACTCCGGCCACAGGGCCCGCATCGGCGAGCGGGCACCATCGCGTCGGCAACTTCACCGGCTGGGTTGACAGCGGCCACGGTCGGCTGAGCGTGCAAGCCCTCACCGGCTGGCTCACCCTCATCGACGCATAGTTCCCGCGTTCCTCGGCTGACGCCCCACCGAATCATCGGTTTGCGCCGCGTGGGGTAGGCCCGCGCAGGTACGGACGATACACTCACTGGGTGCGTTTGGTTATTGCGAAGTGTTCCGTGGACTACGTCGGCCGGTTGGCCGCTCACCTTCCCCTGGCGACCCGGGTCTTGATGCTCAAGGCCGACGGTAGCCTCCTGATCCACAGTGATGGCGGTAGCTATAAGCCGTTGAACTGGATGAGCCCGCCCTGCACGATGCAGGTGCAGGAGCCGAGCCCCGAGCGCGCCGCCGAGGGCGTACGGGAGCTGTGGAAGGTCACCCACGCGAAGACCGGCGACCAGCTCGAGGTCTCGATCTTTGAGATCCAGCACGACAGCGCGCACGAGCTCGGCCAGGATCCGGGCCTGCAGAAAATCGCCGTGGAGTCCGAGCTACAGAAGCTCATGGCCGAGCAGATCGATGTGCTCGGCCCCGGGCACACCCTCGTGCGTCGCGAGTACATGACGGCCATCGGGCCGATCGACATCCTTGCCCGCGATGCCAACGGCGGCGCCGTGGCCGTGGAGATCAAGCGGCGCGGCGAGATCGACGGCGTCGAGCAGCTCACGCGCTACCTGGAACTGATGAACCGCGACCCCGCGCTGCGCCCGGTACAGGGTGTGTTTGCCGCCCAGGAGATCAAGCCGCAGGCGCGCACCCTCGCCGAGGATCGCGGCATTCGCTGCGTCATCCTCGACTATGACGAGATGCGTGGCCTCGACGACGGCTCGCGTCTGTTCTAGCGCCGGCGCTACCGGCTCAGGCCTGTTCTCGTGCCGGTACTACCGGCTCAGGCCTGGGCGCGGGTTCGGAGGGACTGTCGCAGTCTGCACGCTCCTCGGGGTGCTTCCGTATGATGGGGAAGTATGTCGACATCCTCTCTCCCCACGACCACCGTTAGCGCGCCCTCGGCCGATTCCGCACGGAACTCCCCCGCATGGAGCTGCGTGCTGCTCGACCTCGATGGCACCCTGATCGACTCCGCCCCGGGCATCATCGAACGTCTCGGCCGCACGCTGGAGTCGCTCGGTCACCCGCGTCAGGACGATGCCGAAATGATGCGCTGGGTCGGCCCGCCGCTGCTGGATTCCTTCCGCGACTTCGCCGGCCTGAACGCCGAGGATTCCTGGGCCGCCCTCGAGCGCTACCGTGAGCTCGCCGGTCAGGAGGATGCCTCACACCTCACCTACGTCTATCCCGGTATTCCCGAGTTCCTGACCCGGCTCAATGACGCCGGTGTTCCGCTCGCCCTGGCGACCTCGAAGCCCGAATCCCAGGCCGTCCGCATCCTCGACCACTTTGGGCTGCGCTCTGCGCTGACCGTGCTCTGCGGCGCCAGCGAGGACGAAACCCGCAGCGCGAAGGCCGACGTGGTCGCCGAGGCGCTCGTGCGTCTCACCGCCGCCGGTGTTGACGTGAGCGCACCGATCATGATCGGCGACCGCCATCACGATATCGATGGGGCCCGCGCAAACGGCATCCCGACCTATCTGGTCAGCTGGGGCTATGCGGTGCCCGGCGAGGAGGAGGGCGCACTCGAGGTCTTTGAGTCCGCTGACGTTCTGGCAACACGACTCATCGAAGAGTATGCCGGAACAGACACCGCCGAGTCGCTTTAAGGAAGATAACAGTTTCAGGCGGAGGCGTACGGGTACCATCTAAGGAGCAACTTCGCGCGCCGCGAGGATTCGTGACACCGATTGGGAAAACACATGGCATCGAGTGATCCGGGCAACGACCCCGACAAGATGAGCAAGAAGGACCGCCGCGAGCACATGCGCGAGGTCGCACGTCTGCGTCGCGAGGAAGAGCTCAAGCGCAAAAAGCGCAACCGCATCATCACGCAGATCAGCGTGGTTGTGGGTTCGCTCGCGGTCATCGCGCTGGTTGTGGCACTCGTGGTGAACACCACCGCACAGAACAACCGTCCGGGCCCCGCAAACATGCTGAGTGGGGGCATCCAGTTCACCGGTGCAGCGGGCAAGATCGAGGCGACCAAGACCGCCGAGCTCAAGGCTGGCGCCACCCCCGTCGCCCACAAGCCCGAGGCCGGCAAGACCAACGTCGTGCTGTACGTTGACTACCTCTGCCCCCTCTGCAACCAGTTCGAAGAGGCCAACATTGACAGCCTGAAGGACATGGTTGGATCGGGCGAGGCAAACCTCGAGATCATCCCGATCAGCATCCTGGATCGCCTGTCGCAGGGAACCAAGTACTCGACCCGCGCCGCAGCCGCTATGGCCTGCGTTGCAAACTACGAGCCCAACGGCTTCCTCGACGCCAGCGCGGCACTGTATGCCAAGCAGCCCGAGGAGAACAGCTCGGGTCTCAAGAACGCCGAGATCGACAAGATCATCCGCGATTCCGGTGTGAAGAACGACAAGATCACCCAGTGCATCAACGACGGCACCTACAACAACTTCGTGACCTCGACCACCCAGCAGGCCCTCGCGGGCCCGCTGCCCAACACCGATGTCCCGAAGGTCACCGGTACCCCCACCATCCTGGTGAACGGCAAGCAGTACTCGCCGCCCCAGAACATCGGCTGGGGCAACACCAACGACTTCTTCAAGTTCGTTGAGCAGGTCAAGGCCAGCTAATAGCACGGCTCTCGAACGCCGGCACGGATTCACTCCGTGCCGGCGTTCGGCATTTAACCGCCCGGGTGAAGCGGCCAGGGTTGCCGACACAATGTCGACTAGGCTTGAGTGACCGCCCCCGACATTCAAAGAGGCCCCCATGACTCCGCGCCGGCTGTACCGTATCGTTGCTCTCGCCGAGGCGGTGACGTGGACCCTGCTGATCGCCTCGCTCATACTCAAGTACGGGTTAGATGCCAATCCGATCGTGACGACCATCGCCGGCGGCATCCACGGCGTTGTGTTCCTCGCCTTCGCGCTGGCCTCGATCCTGGTGGGCATCAATCAACACTGGGCATTCGGTCGCATCATGCTGGGCGTTGTGGTGGCGGCCATCCCCTACGCCACGCTGCCGTTTGAGCGGGTGCTGGAGCGCGGCGGGCACCTCGCCGGGCAGTGGCGTACCGAACCCGGTACTGACCCGCGAGACCGCGGCCTGCTGCCGCGCCTGGTGATGTGGCTGGTGCGTCATCCGGTGCTGTTTGTTGCGCTGTGTGTCCTCGCCGTGGCCATCGTCGCGACCGTACTGTTGATCCTCGGACCCCCGATCGGCAAGGGATAGCGGACCTCTGGAGACGGTGCAGCACAATCCGCATCAAACGCTCAGGCACACGCGTAGCGCGTTTGGATACACCGGCGTATCCTAATGACATGACCGACGGAACAATTGAGC
This sequence comes from Mycetocola tolaasinivorans, assembly GCF_003667565.1. Lineage (GTDB taxonomy): Bacteria > Actinomycetota > Actinomycetes > Actinomycetales > Microbacteriaceae > Mycetocola > Mycetocola tolaasinivorans. Next base: position 1,609 of record NZ_RCUX01000017.1, on the reverse strand, counting down.
TTCTCCGCAATGACGGAACCACCGAGCACCTCTCCGACTATGCCGACCAGGTGCTGCTCGTGGTGAACCTTGCCAGCAAGTGTGGCTTCACCCCTCAGTATGAAGCGCTCGAGGCGCTTCAGCAGAAGTACGCCGACCGCGGTTTTACCGTACTCGGCTTCCCCTCAAACCAGTTCCTGCAGGAGGGCGGCAGCAACGAGCAGATCGCCGAGTACTGCCAGGTCACCTGGGGCGTCACGTTCCCCGTCTTTGAAAAAGCCAAGGTAAACGGACGCAACCGCCACCCGCTCTACAGCGAGATCATCGATGCCAAGGACACCGCGGGCCTCGCCGGACCGGTGCTCTGGAACTTTGAAAAGTTCCTCGTTCTGCCCAACGGTGAAAAGCACCGCTTCCGCAGCAAGACCACCCCGGACGACCCCGCGCTGGTTGAGCTCATCGAGGCAAACCTGCCCCGCTAAGCGCCGATATACCCCCGGGTGGTCCCACGGGACGCCCGGGGGTTTTTGCTGCCCGCAGAGCCTGCGCTACGCGTTGGCAATCAGCCACCTCTCCGCCGCGGGTGGCAGCGCGCGATCTGCATAGACGCGACGCAGCGGTGCCCCCACATTTTCCACGGAAGCCGCGGTCGCGCCCTCCCACATCAGCTCGAGACCCAACCGTTCCAACACGGTGATCGACGCCGGGTTGTTCGTGAGGACGCGGGCAGTGATCGGAATACCCGGGGCGCACTCCCGGGCCGCACGTAGCGCCTCGCGGGCCACCTCGGTCGCGAAGCCTCTCCCCCAGGCCGCCGGGCTCAGCCGGTATCCGATGTTCCACACCCCGCCGTCCGCAACATACTGAGCCCCGCCGCTGCCGATGAACGTTCCGGCCGGCAGGGGCGTGCCGACGGGGTTTCGGCCATCACGCCGAACCCCGGACGCTGGGTCTGGGTCTGGGTCTGGGTTGCGGTCGGGGGCGGGGTCGATTGCTGGATCCGGGAGAATACGGATACCCCACATACCGAGCCCAAGCTGCCGATGACTACTCATTGAGGCCTCAATCTGTAGACGCGCCTGTTCCGGGGTCGTGAATCGGCCCGCTGGCAGGTGCGTCCATGTCGCGGGATCCCCATAGATCCGAAAGACATCCGCTTCATCCGCAGGATGAAGCGGATCGAGGCGAAGGCGTTGCGTCACACGGGCGGAGCTAAACGAGGGCATTACCCCACGCTAGTGGAGGCATCAGACAGTACACGGCCGCCTCCTCGGATGCGAGAGTGTGAGCCCGGTTAAACAGTAAAAGCCTCACCCTCCAGGCAAGACCACAACCACAACCACACACACCCCACACACACGCTCTCTGGGCAAGGCACAGCCGCGCCAACCCACACACCACAAACACCCCACACCCCACCCGCCACACACAGGTGCGGGTTAAACAAGAAAAACCCCGACCTCGAAAGGCCAGGGCTTAAACCTGCAACACACAAAGTGTTGTAAAGAAGTCCGGCGGTGACTTACTCTCCCACAGGGTCCCCCCTGCAGTACCATCAGCGCAAAGAGCCTTAGCTTCCGGGTTCGGAATGTAACCGGGCGTTTCCCTCTTGCTATAACCACCGAAACAC